>JAFWPB010000046.1 GCA_017545245.1 Clostridiales bacterium | reverse complement strand
GTCTGTACTTTCCAGCCCGGGATGGTCGGAACGAGCATTGCCAGGTTGGTCTTACCGCAAGCAGACGGGAAAGCGCCGCAGATGTGCTTTACGTTGCCGTTCGGATCAGTAAGCTTGAGGATGAGCATGTGCTCAGCAAGCCAGCCCTCTTCGCGAGCGAGAACGGAAGCGATACGCAGTGCGAAGCACTTCTTTCCGAGGAGAGCGTTTCCGCCGTAACCGGAACCATAGGACCAGATCAGCTTCTCTTCCGGGAAGTGAGCGATGTACTTCTTATCCATCGGAGCACAAGGCCATGTTGTAGTATCTTTTGCGCCATTCTCAAGAGGAGAACCTACGGAGTGGATGCAAGGGATGAACTCACCGTCGGATCCAAGCTGCTCAAGAACCTTGGTACCAACGCGTGTCATGATCATCATGTTCACAACAACGTATGCACTGTCTGTGATCTCAATACCGATCTTGGAGATCGGGGAGCCTACAGGACCCATGGAGAACGGGATAACATACATGGTACGGCCATGCATGCAGCCTGTGGAAAGCTCGGTAAGAGTCTTCTTCAATTCGACAGGATCGATCCAGTTATTCGTCGGGCCGGCATCATCTTCGCTTACCGAAGCGATGTAAGTACGGCCTTCTACACGAGCTACGTCAGACGGATCACTTCTGAAAAGATAGCAACCCGGATGCTTTGCCTCGTTCAGTTTCGTTGCCATGCCGCTTGCTACCATTGCGTCGAGCAGTTCCTGCTTCTCTGCTTCAGTACCTTCGATCCAGCGGATAGCGTCAGGTTGAGTCATCTTGGCGATCTCGTCAACCCATGTCTGCAATTTAACATTCGTTGTCATATGCATAACTCCTTCCGTTTTTTAATCCTTTATTTTTTGTATGCAAAGGCATACTTGGATTAGATGTAACTAACTCCGATTTGTCCTTCCGGAAGAAAACCGAAATCACTATAAAGATTAGCATAAACCGCACTGAAATACAACTGTAACAAGCGCTGAAAATGCCTGATTTCAAACGATTTTCATTTGAGGGCGGGGGAGACTTTTACAAAACAAAGAAAGAGGAAAAAAGGGCAAAAAAACACCCCGGTGAGAAAGGAGAAACACCGGGGTGAAAAAGAAAGGAAAAAGAAACTGAAGTATATCAATCTTTCGCTACGGAAGAGGAGAAGCCATACTGCTTCACCACTTCTTCATTCTCATAGATCTTGGTCTGCCACTTGTTAGCGGTCTGCAGGATCATCGTGAACGGATTCTCCTTACCATCTATGAGCTGCATATCGTCCTGATAACTGATGGCCTGCGCCTCGTCATCGGACAGAAGCATGTACTGGGAAACCAGGAGCAAGCTTCTTACGCCGACGCTCATGTGAACGAGCTTCGGATTGATTGTGTATGTAGGAGCAACGGAGAGAGAACGTCCACCAAAGGAGAGACCCAATGTGGAAGTGGTTGTCTTCTCTTCGAGAAGGAACAAAGGCTTTCCTTCTACACCGACTTTACCAACATCATGGAAGAGAGCCATGATGATCGCGGACTCGTCGTCGAGCTGCGGCATAAGCGTATCCTTGATACGGAGAAGCTGCTTCGCAACACCAACGGAGTGGATGAGGAGACCCTTCTCATGTGCCAGAGGTCCTTCGAGTTCAGCCGGAGCGGTCAACCAGGAAGTACGGTTCTCGAGGAAGTCGATAAAATGATCAAATTCTGTCTTTCTCTTAATGATCTTGGATTTCAGATCGCTATAGAGTTCATCAACGTTATCTTTGGTCACGATGATCATCGGCATGATCGCACCACCGACACGGGCGCCCTTAGCAGTAGATGCTGAAGCAGAAGATGATGAAGCAGAAACAGCACCTTGTACGTTTCCCTGACCATCTGTGAAATCATACTTACATTTCGGACAACGAATCGCCTGATTCGCAATTGTCATACCACAATCTGGACACTTTTTCATATAGACCTCCTTGTCATGTGCTGCTATCTGTTCCTGAAATAGAGCACATCTTGTAGTCATTCAGGATGCTTACGTGACTATTCTACAACGAAACAAAACATCAGACAACCTCAAAGACCTTTGAAGTGAACAAAAACAAAAAGTTGAAACGAAAAGTTAACATTGTGTTCATTTTTTGCGGGGCTTCGGCGGGTGATTGACCTTAAAATTACGGCGCATTCCACGGAAAAAAGTACTGAGATGGAACTGTTTCGGGAAGTACTGCATGCGGTTGAACTGGTGCGCGGTCAGCACCATTTCAAGCTCCTGCGGGTTGACTTTCCGGTTCTGGTTCATCATGAAATCCGTGGTACCCGGAGCCTCAAAATAGAAGCGGTAATCGGCGGCATATGCATCGCCTAATCCAAGAAGATGACCAAACTCATGTGCGCATTCCTGCTGGAAAGTGTGACGGTCATTACTCTGTCTGACGGTCACTCTTCCCGGATGGGTCCTTGACCAGTTCAGAGTCAGTGCTTCAAGCTGGAAGGACTTCAAAAACCCCCATCCCCATCGCCAGAAAGGACTCGTCACCTGGCCGACTTTTTTCTCGGAGTAGGCAAGCTTCACTTTGACAAAACGCTGGTTCGGATATTCATTAACATGCTGCGGTGTCTGGTAGCGGATGAACTCCAGTGTGACACGGGCAGAAGAAGGATCGGGCTGCATTTGTTCATCCGACGGATTGTTGTCCTGCGTCAGTACGCGGTAGCTGGCGTGGGCACGGCTCATCTCATAGCCGTCATCTTCCAGCCAGGACATCTGGTACTTGCCGGACCAGTTTCTTCTAATGCCGGCTTCCGCTACATCGGCATAGGTAATGTTCGTACCGGGATAATAGCGGAACATCTTGGATGAATAGCGCACAAAAACACGTATACGCACACTGTTCCCCTTCAGGATCAACTGAATCGGAACTTTCTGCGGATAGGGATAAGAGATCGGGTACCTTTTGTCCAGGGTACGCGACGTTATCTCCCGCTGTGTAGTTGGATCATATACATGCTTCAATTTGTGCTCCTTCCCTAGATTTACCCATCTTAAGAACAGAATACCACGAAACGCAAGGAAATAGTATAATAGAGAAATCACGAGCTGTTACGCCAAAAAGAAAGGAAAGACAATGCACCTGGAAGGAAAAACATTTAAGATGAATGTGGTCTTATCGATTCACGTCGTGGACCATGAAAATCCCAAGGTTTCTTTTGTAAAAGAACTTGACGAGGCATTGGTTCAGCTTTGCCGTGAGATGAATGTTCCTTTTCCGCTTTGGCTTTCCAAGAACACAAGAGAATTCGCACAGTTTCACCAGACCACTTTCTTCGAAGACCAGTTCTCCGATAAAGTGCCTTTTGACCGGTTCATGATCCGGCTGTTGTAACGAGGAAACATCAGGACAAGTGCTTTTGAAGAAGAACAGGAAAAGAGATTTCGGGAGAGAATATGAGGATCGACAAGTTTTTAAAAGTTTCGCGAGTAGTAAAGAGAAGAACCGTGGCCAATGAGGTCTGCTCGGCCGGCCGTGTGGAGATCAACGGTAAGATCGTCAAGCCCAGCGCCGAGGTCAAAGTCGGGGACGAGGTAGCCATCCGTTTTGGTAACGGCGTGACCTCTTTCCGGATCCTGAAAGTGCAGGAAACAGTGCGCAAAGAAGAGGCGGGCGAGATGTACGAACTGCTTGCCGGCAAAGAAGTCGAATAATCTTACAGTTCCATTACAAATGCACCCAAACACCATACAAAAGTGCTTTTTTATGAGATAACTAATAAAAGATATCTTGGTAAGAGAGGATTTGTATGAAGCACAAACGGGTGAAATCTCCAATAACGCGAGTCATCATTTTCGTATTCTTCGTCGTTCTTCTGGCGCTCGTCGTAGTCCGCCTGAATAAGGAACGTGAGATGCGTGCGCGTGTGGAGTCCCGTGCAAAAGAACTGCAGGCCATGGCAGCCGAAGCGAGTGCGGAATACCAGGAAGCCGTGGAAATGAGCCTCAAAGTCGGTTCGGACGACTACATCGAGCAGGTCGCCAGAGAATCCCTTGGCATGGTTATGCCAGGTGAGACAGTATTTGATCCTAACGAAAAATAAAAGCTAAGAAATAGTCTGAAAATGAATGATCCGGCCGTCGTGCGAAAAGCATCTGCGGCCGTTTTTTATCAGAATTCGTGACGGGCAGCGATTGCCTTGGAGAGAGTGACGTCGTCGGCGTATTCCAGATTGGAACCCATAGGAAGTCCGGAAGCGATACGGGTGACCTTGATCCCGGCAGGCTTGACCAGGCGGGAGATATAGAGTGCCGTCGCTTCTCCTTCCGGTGTCTGGTTTGTGGCCAGAATGACTTCTTTGGTTTCCGGATTCTCGCGAAGACGTGCGATCAGCTCGCGGATCTTGATCTCGTCGAGACTGACATTATTGAGTGGGGAATAGACCCCGTGCAAGACATGATAAAGTCCGGTATAATCCCGCATTCTTTCCATCGTGGCGACGTCGCGCGGATTCTCGACCACGCAGATCGTGGAGCGGTCGCGCTTCGGGTCGGAGCAGATGGGGCAGGGGTCAGAATCTGTGAAGTTCTGGCATACCGAACAGAGTTTGGTGGATGTACGTGCTGTGGTCAAAGCATCGGCCAGAGTCTTGACATCCTGTTCCGGCATGGAAAGGATATGGAAAGCCAGGCGTTGGGCAGAAGTGTGCCCAATGCCCGGCAGTTTTGCCAGTTCAGAAATCAGTTTTGAAACACTTGGTGAAAATCTGGACATATCCTTATCCTTCTTTGTTCATTAGAAAGGCAGCTTCGCTCCGCCGGTAGCCTTGGCCATTTTCTCGGAAGAAATCTCAGCCAGCTTGCGGGACGCTTCGTTGTATGCTGCAATGATCAGATCCTGGAGCATTTCTACATCTTCCGGATCTACTGCGGAAGGATCGATCTCCAAAGACTTGATCTCATGTGTACCGGAGATAACGATCTTAACTACTCCGCCACCGGCAGTCGCGTCTACTTCCAAAGCATCGATCTCGGCTTTGGCGATCTCGATATCGCGCTGCATTTTCTGTGCCTGCTGCATGATGGCGCCCATGTTGCCGCCGCCCATTCCGAATCCGCCTCTAAAACCTTTAACCATGTTGTGTCCTCCTTTTGTGTGACATCTAATTAAGTATTACATATTTTCAACTGTTGTGACAGTGACATTTCCTTTTTCTGCTGCAGACTTGACCTTGCTGACCCAATCCGGCTGGCTGGGTGAGGCCGTCTGTGTATCTCCATCGTCTCCATCCGGGTTGTAGTTCTTTTCGGTTACGAACTTCACGTGGATGAGGGATGGCTCATAACGCTGGCAGATATTGAGAAGGTTGGTATCGATGATACTGTCTTCCCGGATATAGCCCATATTGCCTTCCTGTGCGTCAGGGAGGATGCACCAGATCGTTCTGTCCTTCCAGACGAGACGGCATCCTGTCATGAACATGTATTCAAAGCTGTGGTTCGCCATGAGGTAATCCATGAATTCCTTCTGTGAATCGGCGCAAGGATTGGAGCTGCTGCTCTGGAATACCTGACGGACGTTGGATTTCTGCGTGGAGCCTTCTTCAGAAGCCGGGCTCTCCATACCATCCGGCATGACGATCGTTCTTGGAAGATGCGGTTCGCGGATCTCCGGACCACGTGTCGCCTTGGAAAGATTGGTGACCTGCCCTTCGGACTTGTGCGTCGAAGCAAATGCTTTGTGAAGATTCGGCGAAGACGGGGCAGTCGCGGCCAGCTCAGCGGCAGTCGGCTCGGGTGCCGGCGGCGGTGGCGGAGGTGGCATGAAATCCTCATCTGTAGGCGGCGGGGGAAGGAAGTCATCCTCCGATACCGGTGGTGGAACCATCTCGTCTTTCGTCGGTGGCGGTGTGGGAATATCCACGTTTTCCGCAAGCGGCGGCGGTGGTAAAGATATATCGTCAAGAGACGGCGCAGCGGAAACCGCAACCGGTTCTGTCTTTTCTTCTTTCAAAGGCTCTGCCTTAGGCGGTTCCGGAGTCTTCGGTGCAACCGGCTTTGCAATCGCCGGTGTCGGTTTCGGCGGTGCAGTCAGATCCACAACAGGCGGCGGAGCCATCTGTGCGATCGCAGGGATCTCCTTGGACGCAGTGCTCTCAGCGATAGAAGGCTGCTTCGCCTCAACTGGTTTTTCTACAGGTTCAGCACGTTCAACAAGCGGTGCTTTTTTCTCTTCGACCGGTTCAGGAGTTGCTGCTGCAGGTGCAGAAGCAGGAGCCTTGGCTGCTTGCGGGATCACGGCGGGAACGATCTTGTTTCCGCGGGATGCAAGGCGGAGCATGGTGATCTCAAAAGAAGTGCGAACGGACGGCGACCACTTTAATTCGCCGGTCAGATCCGACAGCTTCATGATGAAGAAAAGAAGGGATGTCGAATCGGTGCGGCGGCCAAGTTCGGTCATTGCTGAGATCGCTGCCGTTGTAGAATCAATAAGGGTGGAAGGCGTAGTGGAAACCTTGGTGACCAGGATGTTCCGGAAATACTGCGCCAGATCCAGAGTGAAGCGGATCAGGTCACGGCCGTCCATCATGAGCTCACGGCAGAGAGGCAGAACGTCTGCGGCACGGCCTTCAAGAAGTGCCGCGGCGAACTTGTTGAGGAAGGTCTCATCGACCACGCCGGTGATCTTCAGGATGTCGTCACGGGTGATGGTCTTGCCCAGAGATGTGGTGCTGACCTGATCGAGTAGAGAAACGGAGTCACGGAGGGCACCGTCACCAATAGTGGCGATCGCCGAAAGTGCATCCTTCTCAATCGAGATATTCTGTTTCGAAGCAATATGCTCGAGTCTTTTTACAATGCTCTCGTTGCTGATACGACGGAAATCGTAGCGCTGGCAACGGGAAAGAATAGTTGCCGGAATACGGTGCGGCTCGGTTGTGGCCAGAAGGAATACGGCATGGGCCGGTGGTTCCTCCAGTGTCTTCAATAATGCGTTAAAAGCGCCGGTGGAGAGCATGTGGACCTCGTCGATGATGTACACCTTGTACTTCGCTTTGGCCGGCATGAACATGACCTCGTCGCAGATGCGGCGGATGTTGTCGACGCTGTTGTTACTCGCGGCGTCCATCTCGATTACATCGAGGAGAGAACCATCGATTACGCCCTTACAGATCTCGCACTCGTTGCAGGGATTTCCGTTGATCGGATGAAGACAGTTGATCGCGCGGGAGAATACTTTTGCAATCGAGGTTTTACCGGTACCACGGGTTCCGCAGAAGAGATAGGCATGACCGATCTTCCCGGAGATCACGGATTGACGGAGCGCAGCCACCGCATGTTCCTGTTCGACGATCTCGTCAAAATTCATGGGTCGGAATAGTCTGTACAGTGCGACGTGTTCCATGGCGTTCCTCCTTATATAATCGCGCGCGTTATAAAAAAATCGTCCCGGCTGGACTACAGTTGGGGCAAGCACCCTTGCGGCACATGCAAGTGACCGCTTACTGCTGCTTCCTTCCGGACCTGACAGGGTTCACAGGCTCGCATCGCACAAGACCCACCGCCAACTGTAGACCACCCGGGACGAAAATACGAAAAGAATTATATCATAAAAAACACTATGTGTGACAGTAGCTTAAAAATTTGTATACGAGTGCACCGAGGTCACCTTGGATCAGCTTCGCTTCTTCAGGCGTTTCGGCTTCTACTGTCACGCTGATGATGACCGGTTCCGTAGAAAGGATGATGGCAACATCCGCTTCGCTGTGGAGCTCTGTATTGCTTCCGGTACGGTGCATGATAATGGTATCCGACGGGAATCTCTTGCCCACGCCCCAGTTGGAGTCACAGCCATAGAGTGAGTCGATCATAACCTGATAGTATTCCGGGTAGGAGAGGTAATCCCAATACAGATCCTCGATGTAGTTTGCCAGATCGTAAGCGCAAGAACGGTAAGCACCGGCCTGCTTTTTACCAGTATAGTCAGTATAGTTGTGGGTCGCGGTAAAGTCGATTCCGCGTGAGAGTTTCTTCAGCTGGGAAAGCACATCGTCGAGTCCGCCCATGGATTCGATCAGCATGTTCATAGCAACACCATCACCATACTTCAGGGCATAATCCACAAGCTGGTAGGTATAGATCTTTTTCCCGGAAGGAAGCGCGGACACCTTGGAATCGACCTTCGAATCATCATCTCCAGGGGTATACGTCATCAGACGGTCCATGGTCATACGGCCGCTTCTTGCCTCGTCGCACAGCATCTTGACCATGGGGATATGGATGCACGAACCGACCACAAAGGGCTGGACATCGTTGAATCCGAAAGCTTCGCTTGTGCTCAGGTTTTTAAAATAGAAACCGATGCGCGCATTCGTGTGCTCTTCGATATATTTTTTCACGGATTGCTTCAGTGAGGCGAAAGACTGGTCCCGCTCCGCATGTGTGACTTTCTGAAGCGGATATTTCTGCGGAAAAGCAACTGGCTCATGATGCATGGTCTCATCCGGCTGGAGATTCGGTGTTGTTTCCGGAGCCGTTTCATCCGTGTCATTGGTTTCGTCAATATCTCCGGGTTCTCTGGTCTCCTGCGTATCTTCCGTGGTCGCATCGCCGGAAGG
This sequence comes from Clostridiales bacterium, assembly GCA_017545245.1. Taxonomy (GTDB): domain Bacteria; phylum Bacillota; class Clostridia; order Saccharofermentanales; family Saccharofermentanaceae; genus Scatonaster. Next base: position 17,801 of record JAFWPB010000046.1, on the reverse strand, counting down.
CGGAACGGTCTCCGTGTCATCCGGAGGTGTTGTTTCCGTATCCTGAGAAGACGTGTCCTGTGCCGAAGTAGTCGGATCTTCACCGGTCGATTCCTCAGATGACGAAGAACTGCCCGAGGCAGATTCTTTTTCAGAAGACGCATTTAGATCTGCTTCGGAAGTGTCTTCTGTCTCCGTGGAGGCAAAAGAATAGGCAGAAGGGGAGACGATCGACTCATCTGAGAAGCTTTCGTCGATATCTTCCTTCAGATTCAGGATGTACACGAAAAAAACGACAAAGCCGACAATGAGCAAGGACACACCCGCAATGATGCCTCGCATAAGGCGGCGCTTTCTGCGGATGCGTACTGCATCAATAATATAGTTACTCTTCGGATTCTTCATAAAGTATCAGAACAACCCTTCGATCACGCCGTTTGCATCGATGTCGATATCCATCGCGGCCGGATGTTTCGGAAGACCCGGCATTGTAACAATCGCGCCTGTGAGCGCAACAAGGAATCCGGCACCGGCAGAAAGCCAGATATCACGGACGGTCAGCGTAAAGCCTTCCGGACGGCCGAGGACCTTGAGGTTATCGGACAGAGAGTACTGTGTCTTTGCGATGCAGACCGGGCAGTTTCCAAAACCAGCCTTGGTGAAGTCTTCGATCTTCTTCATGGCTTCCGGCAGGATCTCTACTTCCGCAGCACCATAGATGTTCTTTGCGATTGCTTCGATCTTCTTTTCAACCGGCATATCCAGCTCGTACATGTAGTGCGGACCTTCGCTTGGTGTGTCGATGGCTTCGAGAACGGCATTTGCCAGCTCGATTCCGCCTTCGCCGCCCTTGGCAAAGATCTGTGCCGGAGCAAACTTCGCGCCTTTTTCTTCGCAGAGACGGCGCAGCGTATCCAGTTCCTCAGGTGTATCGGTCAGGAACTGGTTGCTGGCAACAACGCAAGGAATGCCATAGCTCAGGATATTTTCGATGTGCTTGGCCAGGTTCGGGAATCCCTTCGCAACGGCCTCTGCATTCGGTGTGTTGAGTTCTTCCTTCGGAATGCCGGCGTTGTACTTCAGAGAACGTACGGTAGCCACGATTACGACAGCGTTCGGCCAGATGCCTGCTGTGCGGCACTTGATATCCAGGAACTTCTCGGCACCAAGGTCAGCACCGAATCCGGCTTCCGTAACAACGATGTCGGAAAGCTTCAGGGCCATGCGGGTTGCGATGACGCTGTTGCATCCATGTGCGATATTGGCAAAAGGACCGCCGTGGATGAGTGCCGGAGTGTGTTCGAGAGACTGGACGAGGTTCGGGCAGATCGCATCTTTCAGAAGTACGCTCATGGCGCCTTCTGCTTTCAAAGCACTTGCGCGGACGATGTTGCCGTCGAGGTCGTATGCGATGGCAATGTTAGCCAGACGCTTCTTGAGGTCTTCCATATCGGAAGAAAGGCACAGGATCGCCATGATTTCAGAAGCAGCCGTGATCGAGAAAACTTCGTTTCTCGGTACGCCGTTCACACCGCCGCCAACGCCCAGATTCAGGCTGCGGAGGGCACGGTCGTTCATATCGAGACAACGCTTCCAGAGGATGCGCTCCTTATCAAGACGGAGTTCGTTGCCCTGATAAAGGTGGTTATCGATCATCGCTGCCAGAAGGTTGTTAGCTGATGTGATTGCGTGCAGGTCACCGGTAAAGTGAAGGTTGATGTCATCCATCGGAACGACCTGGGAATATCCGCCGCCGGCAGCGCCGCCCTTGATACCAAATACCGGTCCGAGGGAAGGCTCACGCAGAGCGAGCATGGCTTTCTTATCGAGTTTATTGAGGGCCTGTGCCAGACCGATGCTGACTGTTGTTTTTCCTTCACCGGCCGGAGTCGGGTTCATAGCAGTAACGAGTACCAGCTTGCCGTCTTTCTTGTCCTGTCTCTCCTTAAGGATCTTGAGCGGCAGCTTAGCCTTGTACTTTCCGTAGAATTCCAGGTCTTCGCGTGGAATATCCAGTTTCTCGGCGATCTTCTCGATCGGAAGCATCTGCGCATTACGTGCGATTTCAATATCACTTAACATGATCCGGCCCTCACTTTTAATAGGTTTTCATTAAAAAGAATACGTGTTCCATTATATGCTTTCGTCCACATAATGCCAACATAAAATGACAATTTCGTTACATATGAATGCACGGTCATCCACGTTCTTTCCAAATCTGAAACACTATATTTTGACTTCTTTGTATAAAATGACCACAACACGTTGTGTTTTTCGTTGACAAGGTGTAAAACCCTTGCTATAATTCTGTAACAGAAGCATCTTTTTATCCTGGTTTATGGAGGTACTGGCTTGTGATTGTGAAAACAGATGTAGACGAGTGCAAGAAGCGTCTTGAAGAATATATCGGCAGAACAGTTAGACTTACATCCAATGGTGGCAGAAAGAGAATCATCGTTCACGAAGGCATCCTGGATCATTGCTATCCGAACATGTTTACGGTTCGTTGCAACAGGAAAGTGGCCAATGCTTCCCAGGAAGTCGTTTCCTACAGCTACATTGATGTACTGACCAAAGTGGTACATATCGCTGCAATCGCAGAGACACAGGCCAGCTGATCCCGATAAGGAAGAAACATTCCAGCCGCATATGTATGTGTACGGAGCGTGCACTGCATGGCGGCTGTTTTTTTAGATAACAGGAGAAAGAAATGAGAATAGTGAAGAAGGCTCCGGCCAAGATCAATCTGTATCTTTATCTTCCGGGAAGAAGAGAAGACGGCTACCACCTGATCGACAGCTGCATGCAGGCACTCTCCCTCTATGACGAGGTTTGCGTAGAGGTCAAAACGCCGGAAGAAGGCGGCAGCGGCAAGATCGATCTTGCAACGGATGCGGCGTATCTGATGCAGGATCCTTCCAAGAATACCGCATACCGCGCAGCAGTTCTCTTTTCGGAAAAACTCCCGGATCCGAACTACGATATCAAGATCACGATCAAGAAGAATATTCCTGCCCAGGCCGGACTTGGCGGCGGAAGCACGGATGGTGCTGCCACGCTTCTGGCCCTTTCTGAGATGTTTCCCGGTCTTGCTTCGGAAAAAGAACTGTTGTCGATGGCTGTGAGAGTCGGAGCGGATGTGCCGTTCTTTTTGAAGGGTGGTACGGTACTCTGCGAAGGAATCGGCGAGATTATGACGGAAGCGGTGCCGCTTCAGGGACTGCCGATCCTCCTGATGAAGCCTGAGGCAGGCGTATCGACACTGGCCTGCTATAAGCGCTTCGATGCAAAAAGTGATGTGAAGAAAACCACAGAGCAGGAACATCAGGCACTGCAGGAATTCCTGTTTCCAGTAGAAAATTGCCCGGCTTTGGAACGTGTGAAGAAAGTCTGCGGGATCTGGCGGAATGATCTGGAAGCGCCGGCTTTGGAAGAGGCACCCGAAATCGGCAAAGCCGCGCCGTTAATGCGGGACTACGGTGCTTTTTACGCAGCAATGAGTGGTTCGGGAAGCGCAGTATTCGGCATCTTCGAAGAGGAAAAAGATATCGACAGACTTCTTTCCTCTGACGCGTGGAGCGATCTCCAGAAGAACGGATGGTCAGCATTTAAGGTATTCTCGATTTAATTAGGAGAAGTGTGTCAGAGAAGGAAACTGTTCCGGCTCTGGACGACAACACCGAAGATCTTCAGCGCATTGGCGTTGAGCTTTGACTCTTTGATTTCATAACTGTCGCCATTTTCGATATCGGTCGTAACGAGGACAGAGTGCGGGAAACGAGTCAGTCTTGCCAGGTGGCAATCTTCGTCGTTCAGGCTGATCAGGTGGATCGCGCCTGAAAAGATCTTGTCTGAGCGGAAAATGACGTTGACCGAGTCTTTGCGGATGACGGGTTTCATCTCTTCCCCATCATAGTAAAAGCCGAAGAAAAGATCCCGAGTGATCTCCGGGTTCTCTTTTTCTTTATGTGTGCGGGGATAAAGCATCTCCATCTCGCGGTAGGAGAGAAAGAGGCGGGAGCCGGCCTTAGTGCAGTTTGTGGGTTTGCCGGAGCTGGTCATGCGCTGATATACCGGTATTTCAAAAGAACCGTATTTGTCTTCGTTGTCATAGAGTTCATCAAGGGTGATGTGCAGAAGAGAAGACAGTTTCCTGCCGGTTTCGACTTCCGGATAGGAATTGGTGTTCTCCCAGCGTGAAACACAGGCCTGGGAAACGTGAAGTTTCTCGGCCAGTTGCATCTGACTCAGATTTGCGCGGAGGCGATATTCTTTGAAATTATTCATGAGCACCATTTTCCCCGAAAATATGACTTTGGGTTATTGTATTCATTTTTTGCATGGGAATGTGCGCGCACAGATCAGGATTTCATCTATTATACGTTAAACGTATATTTTCAAGAACAAAACAAGAAAAAGATAAATTGAAAGTTATAATGCTTCCGGTTTTTTACTTTAGTTTTTTGCTGAAAAGACCACGATCGTATCCACGGCTCTGGTCAGAAGAGATGATCTCGAAACCACGGGTCTGGTAATACTGGACCATATTCTTGTTGGATATGGCCGTGTGAAGGAGTATGTGAGAACAGCCGGTCTGGATGGCGATCTTCTCACAATACGAGAGAAGGAAGTTGCCGATTCCTTTGCTTCTCCATTCATCCCACACAGAAAAACGTGCGAAATAGGCGATGCGTGAGGAATACTTTCCGGAAGAGCCGGGAAGGGCAGAGGAAAACTCGCGCTTGGGACGGATGTAGAGACGGCAGGTGCCAAGGATCTTCTCCTCCTCGTTCAGCGCGACAAAAACTACACCGGAGGCAATGGCGTCTCTTACGACGTCCACTGCCTCGGTGGTTGCTTCAATATAATCGTTGGGAATACCTGCGTCGCGGCAATAGTGCGCCATGGACTCATGCACGAGCTTACAGATGATCTCGGCTTCGTCGTAGCGCGCGACGCGGACATGGATCAATTCATCAAGCATGCTGCTCACTCATCAAGTGTACAAGGATCGCCTTGTGTGCATGCAGACGGTTCTCGGCTTCGTCGAATACGAAAGAGCGAGGTCCGTCGATGATGTCTTCTGTTACTTCGTAGCCGCGATATGCCGGCAGACAATGCAGGAAGATCGCATCTTTATCCGCAACGGAGAACAGATCAGCATTGACCTGATAATCCTTGAAGATCTTGGCACGCAGTGCTTTTTCCGATTCCTGACCCATGCTGGCCCATGTATCAGTGTAGATTACATCGGCGTCTTTGCAGGCTACATACGGATCTTCTGTCATGACGATCTTGGAGCCTGTGATCTGGGCATCTTTCTGTGCCTGCTGCACATACTTGTCTGGGCAGGTGTAGTTGATCGGAGAAGCAACGGAAATGTCCATACCAGCCTTGGCGCAAGCCTGAAGTAGGGAGTTGGCCATGTTGTTGCCGTCACCGACATAAGCGAGCTTCAGGCCCTTGATGGAGCCCTTGTGCTCTTTGATGGTGAGAAGGTCAGCCAGTACCTGTGTCGGGTGCTGGTCGTCGGAAAGACCATTGATTACCGGAACAGAACCGTAGTGAGCCAGGTCAACGATATCCTGGTGCGAGAAAGTACGGATCATAATTCCGTCTACCATTCTGGAAAGAACGTTGGCTGTATCATGGATAGTCTCGCCACGTCCGATCTGGATGTCGTCGCTGCTGAGGAAAAGAGCGTAGCCGCCGAGCTGGTACATGCCTACTTCAAAAGAAACACGTGTACGTGTCGAGGATTTGGTAAAGATCATGCCAAGTGTCTTACCGGCAAGGATCGGATGCGGGATGCCTGCTTTTGTTTTTGCCTTCAGGTCGATAGCTGTGTCAAGAAGTGCGTCCAACTCCTCGATCGATACGTCTTCGTGAAAATCAATATAGTGTTTCATAATGGTTTACTCCTTTCCCTGTAACACATCCTGCAATGCGGAAGTGAATTTGATTGCCTGGAAACGGCTTAAGATCAACGGTGGTGCGATACGGATCACGTTCGATCCGATGGAACTTACGAGGAAACCCTTTTCGAAGAGCTTCATCTTGACATCGGCTGCGGAGCCGCTGTCGAGTACGATTCCGAGAAGGAATCCCTTACCTCTTACTTCCGCGATCTTCTGTGTTTTCTTAGCTACGTTCGCCAGTTTCTTCTGAAGATAAGCACTGACGGTGTTTACATTGCCGAGAAGATTCTTCGACTCGATTTCTTCCAATACTGCCAGTCCGGCCGCGCAAGCGAGCGGGTTGCCGCCGAAGGTGGAGCCATGGTCGCCCGGAGCGAATCCGGTAGCGGCCACTTTATTTGCCAGGACAGCGCCGATCGGAACACCACCGGCAAGTCCTTTTGCCAAAGTAAGGATATCCGGCTGGATACCATACTGCTCGTAAGCAAAGAATGTACCTGTACGTCCGACACCGGTCTGAACTTCGTCAATGATCAGCAGGATCTTGTTCTCGGTACAGAACTTTCTTACGGACTGCACATAGTCGAAGTCGGCCGGATGTACGCCGCTTTCGCCCTGAATGAGCTCGAGCATGATCGCTCCGGTATCACTGTCGACTGCAGCCTTAAGTGCATTGAAGTCGTTATAAGGAACATAGTCAAATCCAGGCGTTACCGGGCCAAAGGGTGTACGGAACTTTTCCTGGCCGGTGGCAGCGATCGTCGCCATTGTTCTGCCGTGAAAAGACATGGTTGCGGTGATGATCTTCGGCTTCGGGGTACCTTTCTTGTACCAGAACCCGCGAGCCAGCTTGATCGCGCCTTCGTTTGCCTCGGCGCCGGAGTTGGCGAAGAATACTTTATCGGCAAAACTTCTCTCGACAAGTTTCTTGGCCAAAAGCGCCTGCGGCTCGTTATAGTAGTAGTTGCAGCAGTGGATGACCTTCTTGGCCTGAGAGGAGATCGCCCGTGTCAGACGACCGTTGTTGTGTCCCAGTGTGTTGACGGCGATACCGCCGATCATGTCCATGTACTTTTTGCCGTCAGTGCCGTAAAGATAGACGTTTCTGCCGTGATCGACAACGAGCGGGACACGCTTCCCGAATACCGGCATATAGAACTGCTCATCGTAACCGATGATCTGGTCGAGCTTGGCCTGTGCCTGCGCTTCTTTGGCTTTATCTTTATTCTCTTTTGCTTCTTTAATGTCTTTAATTAAATCACTCATATGTCATTACCTCGAATGCTTTAGATCTTTTCTCCCTCGAAATATGGGGTTCTCTCCTTGATGATCATGGTACCGATACCTTTGCCGGTGAAGATCTCGAGGAGGATACTGTGTGGTACTCTTCCGTCGATGATGTGGGCGCGGCCAACGCCTCGTCGGATGGTATCAAGACATCCTTCGACCTTCGGGATCATACCGCCGGTGATGACACCGGATGCGATCATGTTGTGGATGTCTTCTTCGGTGAGAACCGGGATGACGTGATCCTGGCCATCTTCGCCGACAGTCTTTACGCCCTCTACGTCTGTCAAGGTGATGAGCTTCTCGGCTTTCAGTGCAACCGCGATCTCGGCAGCGACAGTATCTGCGTTGATATTGTAGCTTTCTCCGTCAGAGCCTACACCAATCGGAGCTACGACCGGGATGTATTCGTCATTCGCGAGTGTGGAGATGACTTTGGTATTAATGCTCTTGATCTTACCGACAAATCCGACATCGATCGGGTTTCCGCTTGCGTCTTCAGTCATTTTTTCGCATTCGATGAGGTGGCCGTCAATACCGCAGATACCGATGGCCTTTACGCCTTTCTGTCCGAGGTAGGAAACGACTTCCTTATTCGTCTTTCCGATGAGGACCATCTGGGCTACTGCCATGGTCTTGGAATCCGTATAGCGGAGACCATTTACAAAGTGCGATTCAATACTCAGATTCTTCAGCATGTTGCTGATATCGGGTCCGCCACCGTGAACGAGTACCGGATTGATGCCGACGCACTTGAGAAGTGCGATGTCATCCATTACGGAAGATTTCAGTTCGTCATTCACCATAGCGTTGCCGCCGTACTTGATAACCACAGTCTTGCCTGCCAGGCTCTGGATATACGGTAACGCCTCGATCAGAGTCGCTGCCTTATTGATCAAAGTCTGCATGTCGCGTCCGACTGTAGGAAGAGTCAAGTCCTTTTCCATATGAAGCTCCTTATATAATGTATATTCATTTAATAAGCACGAGGGAAAGTTTGTGACAGAAAAACCTGCCCATGATGCTGTTTAATATTTATACAGAATACTGAATAAAATTTCATAAAGCAAGTGAGGACTGGAAAAATCATGAAAATTGTACATTCTGCACAAGCGCGCAGGAGCATTACTTGTCAACTTGCAACAATCCCTGTCTGAGGGTGTCAAAAATCATCGCTTTTTTTTGGGAAGTTTTACGAGTAGCGGCAATTATGCCTGCATGTTATAGTTATTGCAGATGAAAATGATGCCTCAGAAGAAGGCATATTATTTGGAGGTAAAAAATGGCAAGTTTATCACTTCAGCATGTTTACAAGAAGTATGAAGGCGGCGTAGTAGCTGTTTCCGACTTCAATCTTGAGATTTCCGATAAGGAATTCATCATCCTGGTAGGGCCTTCCGGTTGCGGTAAGTCCACAACTCTTCGTATGATCGCTGGTCTCGAAGATATCTCCGAGGGTGAAATCTACATCGACGATCGTCTGATCAACGACGTACTCCCGAAGGACCGCGACATCGCGATGGTTTTCCAGAACTACGCTTTGTATCCGCACATGACAGTATTCGATAACATGGCTTTCGGTCTTAAGCTCCGTAAGGTTGAGCGTGGTGAGATCAAGCGTCGTGTTCAGGAAGCTGCTAAGATCCTCGAGATCGAGCACCTCCTCGACAGAAAGCCGAAGGCTCTCTCCGGTGGTCAGCGTCAGCGTGTTGCTCTCGGCCGTGCTATCGTTCGTGACCCGAAGGTATTCCTCATGGACGAGCCGTTGTCCAACCTCGACGCTAAGCTCCGTGTTCAGATGCGTGTTGAGATCACAAAGCTCCACCAGAGACTGCAGACAACAATCATCTACGTTACACACGACCAGACAGAGGCTATGACGATGGGTACCCGTATCGTAGTTATGAAGGATGGATTCATCCAGCAGGTTGACTCCCCGACGGAACTCTATGACAGCCCGGTTAACACATTCGTAGCTGGATTTATCGGAATGCCTCCGATGAACTTCATCAACGCTATGATCCAGGTTGAGGGTGATGACGTTTATGTAGCATTCGAGAACACAACAATTAAGCTCGCTGAGCGTTATTGTGTACCGGAAGTTATCGAGCGTGACGGAACAGAAGTTATCTTCGGTGTTCGTCCTGAGGCTCTCACAGATGACGGAACTTACGTATCCATGCATCCGGAATCTGCATTCTCCGCTGACGTCGACGTTGTCGAGATGCTCGGTGCTGAAACATATCTCTATGTAACAGTTAACGGTTCTCTCCCGCTGACAGCAAGAGTTGACCCGACCACTTCCGAGTCTCGTGTAGGTGAGGTTGTTGACATCGCTGTTGACGCTAACCGTGTTCACCTCTTCGATAAGGATACTGAGCAGAGCATCATTTCCTAATTTGAAGATAATCATCAAGCAACTTCAAAGGGGCTGTCTCGAAAGAGGCAGTCCTTTTTTGTGTGTTGCTGCGGGAGAAAAGGAGGTTTTCCAGTTTGCGGATGAAGCAGCGGGGAGAGTGCTTTTGCCGCAGTGCAAGTTATGGCTGGCGAACGATGACTACTTCTTTATACTTGTTCGCTATATTTCAATGTCGCACAACTTTTTGTTAATCCCAAGGAAATCGTGAAGAGCCATTTTTATCCAGTTCGAAATTCGTTTCTTTTTTTAATCTCATCAGGAAAAGCATGGCAAAAGGTGCGCTGGTCAGAAACGTCAGGATATCACTGAACGGGAAGAGAAGCTCGATACCAAGTATTCCGCCGAAGATGTGCGGAAGGATGAACACGCAAGGAATGAAATAAATGCCTTGGCGGAGACTGGAGAGAAACGAGGCCTTGAGCCGTTGGCCCAAAGACTGGAATGTCATGTTGCACATTACATTTGTTGTCAGAAGCGGCATGACCAGGGCTTCGTATCGAAGTGCATGTGTTCCGATACGGATGGCTTCTGCATCGTCAATGAAGAGTGGCATGAGTTGTGGTGCGAAAATATAGAGAAGGACACCAAAGAAAGTCATAATTCCGGTCCCGAAGAAGAACGTGAAAGTAAAGGCAGTCTTCACACGGTCCCATTTCCTGGCGCCGAAGTTATATCCGAGTACAGGCTGGTAGCCTTGTCCGATGCCGAGGAGAAAACAGAAGATCAGCATGAAGACCTTACCGAAAATACCCATGGCAGAGAGTGCCGAGTCAGCAGCGAGATCTCCGGCAACCTGATTCATGCAGATCGTGGAAATACTGGCCAGGCCCTGCCGAAGAAGGGAAGGAAGTCCTGTCGACCAGATCTTCAGGTGGAAATTGAAATCCTTGGAAAACAAAGATATGGAAAGTCTCGAAATGTTTTTCTTGAGAAGGACCGGCACGAGAAGAAGAACGAAAGAGATGCACTGGCTGAGAAGTGTAGCCATGGCTGCACCGGCGACACCCAGCTCAAATGTATTAATAAAAAGCGGATCCAGGAAGATATTCAAAACACCGCCCAGTCCTATGCCGATCATGGAGAAGACGGCCTTGCCTTCCCAGCGCCAGAGATTATTGAGTACATAGGTACCCATCATGATCGGGGCACCGCAAAGGATATAGCGTGCGTAAACTTTGGCATAAGGAAGCGCGGTAGGTGTAGATCCCAGCATATTCATGATCGGCTCAATGAAAATGAGACCGAGTGCCGTGATCAAACCTCCGATTCCGAGTGCAGAGAAAAAACTGGTCGACAAAGCATGACCGGCAGTTTCTTTGTCCTGCGCACCGAGTGAACGGGAGATGATACTGCCTGATCCCATACCCAGTGTGAATCCGATCGCCTGGATGATCGCCATAAGAGAGAATACAACGCTGACGGCAGCGGACTGGCTTTTTCCAAGATTAGAAACAAAGTAGGTATCGGCCGTGTTATAGATGCCGGTCACAAGCATGCTTACCGTAGTCGGCAAAGCCAGTTTCAGAACGAGCGGACGCACCGGCGATTCTGTCATTCTTTTAAATTGCTTCTGTTCGCGTGTGAGTTCAGCCAAAGAAATTACCTCGATCCTAAGTTCTAAGCATGGTCATTATGTCGTGGAAAGATATTTCGAACAGTGAACATTATAGCAAAGCCAGATACTTTCGAAAACTTGGAAATATACACGAAATTTGAAGAAACCACGCAAATTCACTTGGAAAGGGTACGATTTTCCGATGGAATTGATATACTAGTAATAGAAAGACAAGATGTTCATATGAACATGGATGCTTGTGATACTGATATTCGGAAAAGGGGGGAGTGCTTTTGCTGAAGAAGATGGTCATTCTTATAGGAATGCCAGGAAGCGGCAAGAGTACTGTCGGAAAGATCCTGGCGCAGAAACTGGGCGTGCCTTTTGTGGATACGGACCGTCTGATCATTGATGCAGAGGGAATGACACTCTCGGAGATCCAGGCTGAAAAAGGAATGAAGTATTTCATGGAGGCGGAAGAACGGGCACTCTTGTCTTTGGATGATTCTCCCAAAATAGTGGCGACCGGAGGAAGTGCAATCTTCCATGAACATGCCATGACCTATCTGAGTTATGTGGCAGAAGTCGTTTTTCTGGATACGGAACTTCGTATGTTGACCCGCCGTATCGGTGATCCGAAGAGAAGAGGCGTGGTGCTGGGGAAAAGGCAGACAATCCAAAGTGTCTTTTTTGAGAGAAGGCCACTCTATCTCAGATATGCCGATATCCGCGTACGGATCCGCTATAGCCGGCCGGCTGATGTGGCTGATATAGTCGGGAAAAGATTGGTTGAGAACGGAATATGTGACAGCACGGAAGAAGAGGAAAACAGCGATGGATGAGATGTTATACGATCTGGCAGATTTATTTAAAGTTTTCGGCGATTCGACCCGTCTTCGGATCTTGTATCAGCTGATGGATGGGGAAAGCTGTGTAGGTGATCTTGCGGAAGCACTGGAGATGAACCAGTCCGCGGTATCACACCAGTTGAAGGTTCTCAAGCAGAACAAACTGGTAAAGAATACCCGTTCCGGCAAGACGATCTTCTATGCACTTGCGGATGAGCATGTGAAGGATATTCTGGCCATCGGAAAAGAACATATTGAGGAATTGTGATACAACAGTAATTTTCTATTGAGAAATATGTGCTAGAATGGACCTGACATGATTGGCGGTATTGCCATCGGTGGAGGTTTCATCATGATCAATAAACTTTTCCCAAGACTGACCACTTGTGTGGCGGTTGCGTTTGTGTGTTCCACACTGCTCTCACTCCAGGCTCCCTGGGGAACGAGAATGCTTCGGGCACAGGAAGAAAATTCAGATACTGTAATAGAAGTACTGTCCAATACAGAAGAAGAAAACAGTAAGACGCCAGAAGCGACGCCAACAGCTGTTCCCGAGAATGATCTGGAAGAAGTCCCGGAAGATACTCCGACACCGACACCCACGCCGGAAGAAATTCCGGAGGATACTCCGACACCAACACCTACGCCGGAAGAAGTTCCGGAAGATACACCGACTCCGACACCGACTCCGACTCCGACGGGAAAACCGGCTACTCCGGTTCCGACAGAACCCTTGCATACACCTACTCCGACAGGTCCTGCAGGTGTGACACCGACAAATGCGCCGGCCACACCTACCCAGATTCCTGTAACGCCGACAGAGATACCGGTCACTCCGGTTCCAACCGCAGTTATATCAATGACGCCGGCGGCTACCCCGACGGTGGCACCGACAATGACAGCGGCGGCTACTCCGACAGCAGCACCTTCCATTTCTCCAATAGAAACACCAAGCCCGGCACCGTCTGAAACACCGGTTCCGACAGTGACAGCTGCCCCGACGGCGACACCGGCCGCTACAGCTACACCGGCACCTACCGCACCGCCGCTCGATGAAAGAGGCATTATCGGCTTTGTTACACGCCTTTACCGGCTGGTTCTGAACCGCAATCCGGAACAGGACGGATTGGAGTTCTGGACAGGAAATCTCCGTTCCGGAAACATGACCGCGGCAGAAGTCTCCCATGGTTTTGTGACTGGTGAAGAATTCAGAAACCGTGAACTGAGCAACAGGGAAAGACTGGACATCATGTACAGGACCTTTATGGATCGTGAAGGTGAAGCAGATGGTGTGGCTTTCTGGATGGGTAAACTGGAAGATGGTATTTCTTTGGAGGAACTCTATTCCGGTTTTGTGAATGCTGAAGAGTTCCACAATGTCTGCTCGTCATATGGGGTTGAAGCCGGTATGTACATGCAAGGATTCGAGTTGAAGCCGGTAAACCGTACATATAGCTTTGTGAACCGTCTTTATAAGAAATGTCTGGATCGTAATGGCGATTTTTCCGGCTTGCATTACTGGGTCAAGAAGATCATGAATCAGCAGCTTAGCATTGGTGAGGTCGCGGCCGAGTTTATCTTCAGCAAAGAATATAAGAATAAAGATGTGGATCTGGAAGCCTATATGACAACGCTCTATCGGGTGTTCATGAACCGAAAGCCGGATGACGAAGGTATGGACAGCTGGATGCGCTGTGGCCGTCCACGTGAGTATATTTTCAATGCATTTGTTGCATCGGAAGAATTCTCGAATATCTGTAACAGCTATGGTTTGAAGAAGTATAATCTTCCCTTCTCCAAACCCGTTCCGAAGACCAGAAAAGATCTTCCGTTAAAAGGAAAAGTTGTATTTATCGATCCTGGACATGGACAGACCGATCCGGGTGCAGTAGTTTATGGTGTAAAAGAAGCTCCGATCAATCTTTCGATAGGGCTGAAGACCAAGGAGGCACTGGAAGAACTGGGTGCGACCGTCATCATTACCCGTACGTCAGATAAATGGGTCAGCCTGTATTCCAGAAATGCCATGGTACACCGGTATTGCCTGCAGTATCTCGAGGATAATAACCTGCCGAGTGTTCCGTACTATATCCGCCAGTACATCGAGACCTCACTGACCAATGTGCTGAAAGCGAACAGCAATGAAGCAGACGGCATGGGCATCATGGGTGGTACCGGTATGTGTGACGAAATGAAACAGCTGTTCTTTGTCGAGCAGTCGATGGATAACTTTGTATTTATTTCGATCCATTGTAATGCGGCCAGTAGCAAATCTGCACATGGAACATCTATTTACTATGTGACCGACAGTTCCATGAAGGAAAGCGAAGCCCGCATGGTCAAGAACGATCCGGCTTTGTACAGAGATCCCCGCTGCCCGATCCGTGGAGCATTTACCGGCAGAGATGGTGAGACGAATGCATACTTCTCGTCCTGCCTCTATCGTGGCGTAGTCGGTCAGGTCCCGCAGTTTGCGTCTTACCGTCATATTATTGAAGATAATTTCTGTGTTCTCCGCGAACACGGTCTGACGTCCGCGATGGTCGAAGTCGCATACATGACAAACAATGCAGACCTCAATAATCTTCTCAAGTCCTCGGTACAGCAGAATGTTGCCCAGGGTATCGCGGATGGCGTAGTTATGTATTTCGAAGGACAGTAACATGGACAGACGGCCTTCTTTTAGTTCACTGGATATTATCTCCAAAATCATCCGCGAACAGGTGAAAGAAGGGGATATCTGTATCGATGCAACCGCAGGCCGCGGCAACGATACGGCCATGCTGGCTGAACTGGTGGGAGAGTCCGGACGGGTAATTTCGTTCGATATCCAGGAAGAGGCGATTGAGAGCACGCGCGCACTTCTTTGTGAAAAGAACTTGTCCTCGCGGGTGGATCTTCACCTGGAAAGTCACAGCGAGATGGGGCACTATGCGGAAAAAGAAACTATATCCTGCATCACATTCAATTTCGGCTGGCTTCCGAAAGGTGACCATAATATCTTCACAAAAAAAGAAACGAGCATACCGGCGATCGAGGCTGGGCTGGAACTTTTGAAAGACGGCGGCATCATGACACTGATCCTCTACTACGGAAGAGAGACAGGTTTTGAAGAAAAAGATGCACTTCTGGATTATCTGCCCACGATCGACAGCAAAAAATATACAGTAGTGGAGATGCCATTTGTCAACAGAAGCAACTGCCCACCGATTCCGGTCGTGATTTTGAAGGGACGTTGAAATGCCCTGATTTCAGGTATGTAAAGTCATCCTTACATACGAATTCTCCCGATGTAAAGCACTTTTGGTGGTGCTTTTTTTGTTCCCGGAATACACTTCGAAGTGTGAGGCGGAGAGAAAACCTCCGACCGAAAAAAAGAAAGTGTTTATTACGGAGGATAGAAAAATGTTGAAGCAATTAGGAATCGGAAGTGGAACGTTTATCATGCTGATGATCGTCGGATTTTTTGTGATCAAGTGGGCGGTACGCGCAGCACTTCGCGAAGTCTACTATGAAATAAAAGGAGAGAAGTCTCCGGAAGAACTGATGGTCGAGCAGATGATGGAAGACGACGAAGAAAAGAGAGAAGAAGCACGGCAGGCCCGTCAGGCACGCCGCGAGGCAAAAGAGGCGGCCCGCATTCAGAAGAGACAGGAAAAACTGTCCGAGTAAAATGACCACCAGGCGAGTGGGCGTCCACATGGAACCCGCGTCTTCCCGATATTTGCCAACACCCCTGGATTGTAGTTAAATGGACTTGTCATAGTGACAAGTCTTGCTGAAAGAGGGAAAAGATGGAGATCGGAAAGCGCATCAGAGAGCTTCGGAATGCTCAGGGCTGGAATCAGGAAGAGTTTGCCGAGAAGACCTTCGTGTCGCGGCAGACGATCTCAAGCTGGGAAAACGACAAGAGTTACCCGGATATCAAGAGCCTGCTTCTGATGAGCGAGCTTTTCAATGTATCTCTCGACGAACTCATCAAAGGAGACATTGTGACTATGAAAAAGGAGATCAGCAACGAATCGATACGGGAATACCGTTTTTGGAGCAATATATTTGCAGTTGGTTTTCTGATCGCCGTGATCATCCCGTATCCGCTGATTCATTTCTTTAAGATCTACGGCGTAATTATCTTTGTGCTGTATTATGTTGCCCTCATTGCATTAAGCATTAAAGTGGAAGTGCTCAAAAAACATAACGACATCCAGACGTATAAGGAGATCGTTGCTTTTTCCGAGGGAAAAGAACTTTCCACGGAAGAGAAGATAGCGGAAAAAGCGAAGCGGCCCTACCAGAAGGTCCTCCTCGCCATTGCCTCTGCAGCACTGACGTTAGCGGTCATGCTTCTGTTCCATCTTATTCTTGGGTAAGATCGTGGTCTCTTTGCATTTACAGAGAATTTCTGTATAATCCATCTGTAAAAAAACACGGAGGCCGCTCGTGATGAGCGCATGACATCTTATGTTTCTAGCTTTATTTATCGTAATTATAGTGCTGCTCTGCCTCGGGCTTTACTATGTTTTTACCCGTTTCCGCAGTCTCTTTCTTAAGGGAAAAGATCCGAAAAAGGTAGAGAAGAAAGAGCGCAGGAAAGCGTCATTACTTGCATTGATCCCGGTAGCGGCCATCGCTGCCTGGTGCGTACTGAAACCATATGCGGCAGTTGTAGCGGTCCTGCACCTGATGATCATCTGGGCACTTCTGGACCTTCTGTTCAGCATCATTGATCTGATCCGGAACAAAAAGAAAGCAGAGGGCGAGCCAAATGTGAAGACTGTCCCGGTATGGGTTACAGCTATCCTGGCGATCGTTCTGTGCAGTATATATATGGGCATTGCATATTATCTGGCCCATCATGTATATGAGACCCGCTATGCCATCACGACCGAAAAGGCTGTGCCGCCGATCAAGATCGCCCTGATTGCTGATTCCCATATCGGTGCCTGCTTCGATGGCGAAGGATTCGCCGCACATATGAAGACAATTGAAGAGCAGAATCCGGATCTGCTGGTGATTTCCGGAGATTTTGTAGATGACGACACCAAGCGGAAAGACCTGGAGATTGCCTGTACTGCACTGGGCAGCATGAAGACGACGTACGGAGTCTTCTATGTTCCGGGAAATCACGACAGAGGATACAGCCAGTATCGAGATTTCTCTTACGAGGATCTGCTGGTTGAACTTCGAAAGAATAATGTAACGGTCCTTCTGGATGAAGTGGCCGAACTGGGCGACAGCTACTACGTTGTCGGCCGGAAAGACAGAAGCATGCAGAGAAAAGAGATCGAAGAACTGATCTCTCCACTGGATCAATCGAGATTTACTATCGTCCTTGACCACCAGCCGAACGACTATAAAGCCGAAGCGGCGGCAGGCTGTGATCTTGTCCTGAGCGGACATACACACGGAGGACAGATGATTCCGATTGGACCTTTGGGAGAATTGATCGGTGCCAATGATGCGACATATGGAAAAGAAACGCGCGGAAATACGACTTTTATCGTCACGTCCGGTATCGCGGACTGGGCCATACCATATAAGACCGGTACGATTTCCGAATATGTCCTGGTTGAAGTAAACTGAAAGAAGGGGCTGTCTCAAAATGATGCAAATCACATTGAGACGCCTCGCTTTTTTGCAGCTTTTGAGAAGCTCATAAGTCGGAGATCCGAATTTTAGAGGTATTCCCTCCGCTCCAAAAGCACTTTCCCTTCGGCATTTCTCTTCGGAAAGTCTGACATCTAGTCTGATTTGTGTCTCTATCTGACCAACTATCAGACCCTCTTCTTTCCGCG
>JAFWPB010000045.1 GCA_017545245.1 Clostridiales bacterium | reverse complement strand
TTCCCATTTCCCGACTTACGCGGAAAGAAGAGGGTCTGATAGTTGGTCAGATAGAGACACAAATCAGACCAGATGTCAGACTTTCCGAAAAGAAAAAGCCGAAGGGAAAGTGCTTTTGGAGCGGAAGGAATACCTCTAAAATTCGGATTTCCGACTTATGCGCTTCTCAAAGGTTGCAAAAAAGCGAGGCGTCTCAATGTGATTTGCATCATTTTGAGACAGCCCCTTGTATTCGTATTCTTTTTCTACTGATCAGCCGATTTGGGAATCTGCGTCCACTTTTGCTACTGCAGCAGGGAGATTGCCAAGGCAGAACTGCTCAATCTCTTTGGAATATCCATAGATAATACCCGGACGGACTGGTCTCAGGATATTCGACATAGTCTCAAGGAAATCAGTAGCCGGTGACTTCTTGGAAAATGCAAGAGTATTCAGCGAAGCCAGATTATAGTGGTTTCCGTTTCGATCCATCATGCGGACTTGATGCACCTTATTCGTTGGAATAAAATTCACACTCTCTTTCGTGATATGCGCATATGCCCAGATGATATCCTTTACAGGAACGACGTGAAAACAGCCTTCGTTGATGAAGCAGACTGCAGTTGGCGTGATTACAGCCTTTTTCATAACCACTTCTGCTGTTTCCATCTCAGAATTCAACTTAGCTTTCTCTTCCTGAGACAAAGCATTCCACGCATCGATCGTACTAGCGTACTGTTTCTTGTTGAACATACTCTGCTTGATCTTGCCCATCTCAGCAGCTTTCGCAGCAATAGCAGGGTACTGACTGATCAGTTCGTTCATATCCATAGTAATCACCTCTTTCACCTATGGCTTAACAGGAAAAGATACGGATCACACTCAGGACCTCATCGAAACTCTCAAGTCCGACAGCCAGCTGTGCTTCGTTCATATCCCCGTTTTTACCAAGAATAACGGCCTTCTCACCTTCCGCTTCATATACGCAAGGCTGGCACGAGATCTCCGGGAACGCCTCGGAAATAGCGTCATCAGAAACCGAGTCAGGCAGTCTCAGAAGAACGGAAATGTGGTGCTTTTCAATAGGAGCGAGGACCTCATCACCGGCATTGAACCATTCGGTCACGTGTGCGTCTCTTTCCGCATGTTCTGCCGCATCCATGACATCTCCGACAACCGCCGAAGCCGTCGCCAGCTTACCTGCGCCCTGTCCGTAGAACATCGCATCACCGACCGCATTACCGGTTACCATGATGGCATTAAATACATCGTTCGCGCATGCCAACGGATGGTCCTTCGAAACCAGGTGCGGGGCAACGTATGCAAAAGCGCCGTCCTCACCATTTTCATATACAGCCAGGAGCTTGATGGAAGCATTCATTTCCTTAGCATATTCCATATCTTTTGTTGTGACGCCTGTAATACCAACAGTAAAGAGCTTGGTCGGATCAACATATGCGCCGTCCATAGCGATCGTGCTGAGAATCGCGATCTTTCTCTGTGCGTCGATACCATCGATATCCGCAGACGGATTCGCCTCGGCATATCCTTTTGCCTGTGCCTCTTTCAAAGCACTGTCGAAGTCCGATCCGTTCTCTGCCATCTGTGTCAGGATATAGTTGGTCGTACCATTCACGATACCTGCGATACGCTCGACCTTGTTGGCCGCCAAACAACGGTGGAGCGGACGAATGATCGGAATACCGCCACCGACAGATGCTTCAAAGAGATAATTGCAGTTATGCTCACGGGCAAGCTTAACCAGTTCCACACCATGAGTGGAAACCAGTTCTTTGTTCGAAGTTACGACGGTCTTACCGGCGGAAAGAGCCATCTTGGTATATTCATATGCGATTCTCGCGCCACCGATCGTCTCGACTACGATGGAGATATCCGGATCATCGAATACTTCTTCTTTTTTCGTTGTTACTAATGCGGCAAAAGGACTATCCGGGAACTCTCGGATATCAAGGATCTTCTTGACGACCAGTTCCTCGCCCAATCTTTTCGCGATACGATCGTGATTCATGGCGATGACTTCTGCCACGCCACAACCTACTACACCAAAACCTAAAATTGCTATGCTCTTCATATAAGCTCACTCCCTAGCCATGATTCTGCAGGATCTTACTCCTGGGATATTCTCAACTTCTTTGATCAAAACATCGATCGATTCTGTCATTCGGTCCGTCTCCATGGAAACAGATACATCAGCAAGACCGTTAATGGGGATATTCTGGTTGATCGTCAGGATATTACCCTTCACGAAGGCAATGCACTGGATAATGCCTGCCAGAATTCCGGGGAAATTCTCAACCGCAACGATCAACGTCACGATCTTCCCTTGGCTTGTCTCATAAAAAGGCATGACGGAATCTTTATACTTGTAATAGGCACTTCGGGAAAGACCCACTTTTTTCACTGCCTCGTTGACAGAAAGTGCTTTTCCGGAATTAAGGAGGCGCTTGGCTTCCATTACCTTCACAAATACTTCGGGCAAAACATCTGCTTTAACTAGTAAATAGTCGTTATTTTCAGACATATACGGCCTCTTTTGAAAGAAATCTTCCGGCACCAGGTGTCCACGGTGTGTGTACACTTGTGCACGGAGGAAAGTATAACATTATTCTTTCAAAATGGCAAGCATAGAACGAAGAGCCTTACCGCGGTGGCTGATTGCATTCTTTTCTTCATCGGAGATCTCGGCAGTTGTCTTTCCGATTTCCGGAACATAAAAGATCGGGTCGTAACCGAAGCCGTTCTCACCGCGCGGGCTGTCGAGAAGCACACCATCGCACTGCTCCTGAACGACGAAATGGCTTCCGTCCGGACGAACGACCGCGATAGCACATACAAAGTGTGCGGTCCACTGGTCCTTCGGGACATCTTTCAGCATTTCCCAGATCTTCTCGAACTTCTCCTGATAGGTGGAATCTTCCCCGCAGAAACGGGAGGAATAAATACCCGGCGCGCCATCAAGTGCATCAATGCAAAGACCGGAATCATCCGCCATGACATATCCGCCTACCTGCTTATGGATCGCCGTTGCTTTGAGAAGTGCATTGCCCTGAAAAGAATCTGCATCCTCGACTACATCTGTATGAATGCCGATATTTTCCATTCCTACGATTTCAAAAGGGCACTCTGCCAGTATTTCAGAGATCTCATGGATCTTATCCTTATTCTTGCTTGCTACTAAAAACTGTTCCATATTTTCCTCCTTATACTAAGCGCCATGCCTTCGGGTAGGCGTTCTTCAACGTGCTTCCCTGTGTTTTTCCAAATCCCAGCGGGAATTCTTCGCAGGCAACCACTACATATTCACCATTATCGAGTGCTTCCTGTTCTTCCTCATTTAACATGATCGTCTCACAACGGAGATATCTCTGAAGACGTTCGTCGTCTCTTTTCAAGCTAAGGAATCTCGAAGACGAGATCTGTTCTTTACTTAATTCCAGTGCCAGAGCCTGTGACGGATTAAAGACTCTCCCCTTCGCCGTCTCTTTAATTTCTCCCGGAAAAGCACCCATCTTCACGACTTTCAAACCGCGGAACAGAGATTCGGATACAGGAAGCATATGTACCTTATCTTTATGGAGTACAAAATCCGTGCGGATCTTGGGAAGATACTCTTCTTTTGCATGTTCGGAAAGAAGGCCTTTCATGAAAGCTTCGAAGCACTCACGTGCTTTTACGAACGTAAAGTTTGTCGAAGCAGGGTTCTTCTCCGTTTTCCTCTTGTCGGAAGATTCAATGTCACCGTTTTTATGGAGATGCACGCAGAAATGCCCTTCTCCTCTTGTCCGATGCGGCCAAATGCGCATCATGCCATACTCATCATGTGAAACCTCAGCTAACTCAGGGTGAGCGATGATTTCATAATCAGCATGTTCACTCAAGAACGAAAGAATCTGGTTCTCGTTTTCATCTTCGCAGAATGTGCATGTCGAATACACGATATGTCCGCCAGGACGAAGCATCCTGTCGGCGTATCCCAAAATCTCTTTCTGGATCGGCACACAGGAAGCCGGGCCGAACTTCTCCCAGCTCTTCGGAGCAAATGCATCTCTTCGGAACATGCCTTCTCCGGAACACGGTGCATCGATAATGATCCTGTCGAAGAAGCCTTCGAAGTTCTTCACCATATTTTTCGGATTCTCATTCAAAATCACAACATTAGAAGCACCGGCGCGTTCCAGATTTCTAAGTAATGCACGGGAACGTTCGGTATTGATCTCATTTGCAACAAGAAGGCCTTCTCCACGAAGATCCTCCGCGATACGAGTTGCTTTTCCTCCCGGAGCCGCACACATGTCCAGAACAAATTCGCCAGGTTTTGTTCCTAATACGGAAGCCGGCAGCATTGCACTTGGCTCCTGGATATAGTAGGCTCCGGCGTGGTAATATGATTCCCTTCCGA
This sequence comes from Clostridiales bacterium, assembly GCA_017545245.1. Classification (GTDB taxonomy): domain Bacteria; phylum Bacillota; class Clostridia; order Saccharofermentanales; family Saccharofermentanaceae; genus Scatonaster. The sequence continues at coordinate 42,408 of JAFWPB010000045.1, read as the reverse complement.
GAGAAATGTCTGGAGTGTACGAGCCGCCTTCGCACCAGCTTACCGGATCATAAGAAAGATCCATTGCTTTCATCTTCGACTCATATTCGGATGGAGCAATTTTCAAACGGTTCCAACGGATTCCGTGCCAAGGTTCTTTTTCATAAGAAGACCAGAACTCCGGCTCCTCCGAGGCTAGTTCTTTTCGCACGAAATACTCGTGCATTCTTTGTTGAAAGGACTCAGGCAGTTTCATAAATCCAGAAAATCGCATACCCGATAGGCGATCCGCTTCATCACATCAAGTGAGAACGGCGACTCCAGGCCTGCATCCTCCACAAGTTCGATCAGAGTCTTCGTACCACCTTCTGTACAAAGATGGTCATAGATACTCATTGCTTTCTTTCGGTTCTTTCTGGAAATATCCCAGATCTGAAGCGCACAAACCTGCGCAAGGCAATAATCTATGTAGTAGAACGGCGAAGTAAAGATATGCTCTTTCTTCATCCACGCGCCGCCCTGGTTATAGAACTCGTCGCCGTTGTAATCGATATCGGGCTGATACTTCTTCTCGAGTTCTCTCCAGGCCGCATGACGCTCTTCCGGAGTCATGTCCGGATTCTTGTATACGACATGCTGATATTCATCTACAAGACATCCATACGGAAGGAAGAGCAACGCCAGCGTCATATGCTGTTCGCGATACGCATCCGCATGTTCTTTGAAGAACATCTCCATGTAAGGATAGGACAGATATTCCATAGCTGTGGAATGGATCTCACAGGCTTCCAGCGTCGGAGAAAGGCACTCGATAAACTGCGAGGAGTCAATACTGCGAAGCGCGGCATAAGCATGACCGGATTCGTGTACCATCGTTGCGACGTCATCCGACGTGCTGTTTGCATTCATCAGAACGAAAGGAATACCAAAATCCAGAAGTGATGCACAATAGCCACCTGTCGACTTGTTTTGTCTCGAGAAAAGGTCCATAAAGTCATGCTCACCCAGCACCTGGAAAAAGCTCGGATCTTTATCAAACATCAGGCTGAACATCTTTGATCCGGTCTCAAAATACTCACTTTGCGGAATGACCGGAACCGGATTTCCATTTACAAAAAGGCACGGCAGATCGTAATAGAACAGTTTTTCCACGTCGAGGCGGTTCTTTTGCAGTCTTCGGATCTCCGATGTAAGCGGAACGATGTACTTTACGACATTATCGCGGAACTCTTTGACCATATCTTCATTATAGTCGTAGCGTTCCATCCGCTTGTAACCTAATTCGACAAAATCCTTGAAACCAAGCTTATGGGCAATATCGGTACGGATCTTGACCATCTTATCGTAGATCTCATCGAACTTCGGCTTCTGGGCCGCATAGTAATCCGAAACCGCACGATGCGCCTTCTTGCGCTCTTTTCTGTCGGTGGATTCGAGATATGGCGTCATCGTAGAAATGGTATGATGACGGCCTTTAAAGACAATATCCGCTTCCGAAAGGATCTGGCTGTATTCGTTTTCAAGAGAACTCTCTTCTGCAAGAAGATCCAGGACCTCAGAATTCACGATATCACGCTGGTTCTGTGTCTTTCGGAAGATCATGGTACCAAAGCGTTCTTCGAGCTGTGGACGGATCTCCGAATGCAGGAGCGCAGTATATACGCCTGCGGAAAGGTCAGATACTACTGGATAATTCTCGTCGAAGAAATCCATCTCATTATTATAGAATTCATCGGATGTGTCGAGGTCATGGCGGATCATGCAGATCGTATATGCCGTGTCAAAAGCACTCATCTCACGCTGAAACTGCATGATTGCAGATTCGACCACTTCTGGGTCTCTGGCGGTCATCAGTTTCAATCGTGTACTCATCGCGCATTCGCGGAAGTGCTCTACAGATGGTCTTTTATATTCGATCTCCGAAAACTTCGGCATCTTCATGGTATCGTCGGACATGTCTCACCTCATCCAATCATTGAATCATTACATCTGGTCAACAACAGAAATACCGAGCAGATAAGTACCAAGTTCGATACAGTCGCAGACACACTGGCAAAGTGCAAGACGTGCAACTTTGATCTCCTCATCGTCACCGGAAAGGATCGAGCAGTTATTGTAGAAACGGTTAAATGCTCTTGCAATCTGGCTGACTGCGCGGGATACCATAAACGGCTCATTACTTGCGGAAGCCTTCCTGATGGCATCCGGAAGATCTGCAATCATCTTGGCACAGGCGAATTCCTCGTCACCGGAAAGCTTGGTGAGCAGGTCACTTCCCGAAGCTACCGGAGAAATGCCCGACGCCAGTGCTTTTTGCAAGATAGACTTGGTTCTCGCGTAAGTATAGATCAGGTACGGAGCTGTATCGCCTTCGAAGTCGAGCATCGTATCCCAGGAGAATACGATATCTCTTTCACGTCCGGCCTTCACATATGTGTAGATGACCGCACCCAGACCGACTTTCTCTGCGATCTCATGCAATTCTTCGTCGCTCATGCCGGAATTTCTTGTCTCGGCATTGGCTTTGATGATCTCGTATGTCTTGGCAACACTCTCGTTCAGAAGATCTTCGAGCGTAACGATATTGCCTTCACGTGTACTGAACTTCATGTTCTGGAACTTGACCAAGCCGAAACCGACATGCTCACAGTTCTTGGCATACGGCATCCCCATTTTCTCGAGTACAGCAAAAACCTGCTGGAAATGCAGCGCCTGCGGGAGGCCAACCACATAGATATTCTTATCGAAGTGATATGTGTCATAACGGTACTTCGCGGAGGCAAGGTCACGGGACGCATAGATCGTCGTTCCGTCCGACTTCAGGATAATGCAAGGCGGAAGCTTTTTGTCGTCGAGCTTAACTACCTGTGCGCCTTCACTTTCCTCAAGCAGGCCCTTTTCACGGAGCATGTCCACGATCTCCGGGATCAGCGGGCTGTAGTAGCTCTCACCATTATAATTGTCAAAAGAAACGCCCATGCGGTCATAAAGGATCTGGAATTCCTTCAAGGAGAGATCTCTGAAACGTTTCCAAAGCTTGACTTCGTCCTCGCATCCGTCTTCCAGCTTCTTAAAGTTCTCACGGGCCGATGTGGTCAGGCTCGGATCATTCTTCTCTTCCTCATGGAATTTGACATAAATACGCAGGAGCTCCGTGATCGCATTGGCTTCCAGAGCTTCTTCATCGCCCCAGAGACGATACGCCGTGATCAGCTTACCAAACTGCGTACCATAATCACCGAGATGATTCATCCTGACAACTTTATAGCCCAGCTTTTCGTAGATACGAGCAAGAGAATGCCCCAGGATCGTTGTAAATGCGTGGCCGACGTGGAAAGGCTTTGCGATATTCGGCGAAGAATACTCGATGATGATCGTCTTTCCTTCTCCCTCCGAAGACTGACCATAAGTAAGGCCATCCTTCAGAACCTCGCTCAATACTTCACGGACATACTCACCGCGGTCTACAAAGAAATTCAGGTACGGGCCTTTTGCCTCAACACGGGAAATCCACGGCGCCGCCAGAGACGGGTTCGTTGCCAGTTCAGCAGCGATCATGTTCGGAGCTTTATGCATGGTCTTTGCCAGACTAAAGCATGGAAAAGCATAATCTCCCATATCGTCCTGCGGTGGAATCTCGACCAGACGGTTCACGGTCTCAAGATCTAAATCGGTAATATCTGAAACTTTTGTAGCAACTGCTTTTCTAAAATCCATGAAAAAGTCTCCTATCGTATGCGCATTTCTGTTAAAAGTAACTCGCCGTTTATTATACTATAATATCGACGATTATGTTATTATAGGTTTTGCTTGAAAAGCACTGTTACTTTTTGGGGGTCTTTAGTTTGTTTGCATATCTCTTCCCATCCAAATACTGGATCGTTATCGGACCATTGTTTACATTGGTCATTACATATATTGCTTTAAGAAGACAAAGTTCCAAGCTGCCAAGTGACGGCGGCAGAGCTTTTGCCGTAGACGGCGCATCCGCCAAAGGAAAGCCAACCAGCGCAGGAATCATATTTATCAGCTGTATGTTTGTCGGGCTGGGTCTCTTTACCAGAATCACTATGCGATACGCCATCATGTATGCATGTGCACTCTGCGCTGCTATATTTGGATTTCTGGATGATAAGAACACCTGGAAAGCAATGACCAAGGCCACAACTGACATCTTTGTTGCCATTGGTTCCGCAACACTGTCATCGTTTCTCTTCCCAAGAACGATCCACATCTTCACGCTTGGCTTATATATCACGATTCCAATACCGCTTTACATAGTACTGGCCTCCATTCTGGTATGGCTCTCCATCAATTTCACGAACGCCAGCGACGGCGTAGACGGATTGTGCGGCAGCCTTTCCATGATCTCGACTTTGACCTTTTTCCTGATGACGATCGTCTGCAAGATGGATTCCATGATGAACAATGTCATGATCTATCTGATCGCTGTACTTGGCGTTTACCTTTGGTTCAACTGCCATCCGAGTACGATGCTCATGGGCGATTCCGGATCACAGGCGATTGGCGTACTTCTGGCTTTCTTTGCCATGGCCACAGCTAACCCGTTCTCCTATATTATAATCTGTCTCCCATTGATCCTTGATGGCGGCTCTTCTCTGTTCAAGCTTGCCACACTTCGTGCAACCAGAAAGAAGTTTGACCCATTAAAGAAAGTCAGAACACCGCTCCACGATCATTGCCGCAAAGAATGGGCATGGCCGAACCAGAAGGTAACGGAAAGATTCGTGCTTCTTCATGTTGCAGTTGAAGCCATCTATCTCATTATCCTTGCAGTTCGGCTCTCCTGAGTATTTCTTTTACATATAAGCGGTCAGATTTTGATGTTTCGAAGTTTCGCTTTTAGAATCAGAAATCAAGGAAGTCGTCATCAACAGATTCGGAAGAGTCATCAAGGAAGTCCATCTTCTCGGTATAGTCATCCTCAAGAACTGTCTCATGGAATTCCTGCTTCTCAGCCGGCTCTTTCTTTTTGGCCGGAGCAGACTCGTCAAAAGGATTCTCAGCAACTGCAGAGAGATCTTCGTAATACGGTTCCTCAGATTTTGTTTCCTCAAGAGGCGGCAGCTGACCCAAAGCTTTAAGCTTGCTCGTATCAAGCGGAGCAGGAGCAGAAGACATTTCTGTAGGCAGATCTTCTTCCGTAACTTCTTTCTTCTTCGCCGTCGTGCCATCGGAAGCCTTCATCGCTTCTTCTTCCGCACGCTTTTGTGCCATCATCTCACGTTCTTTACACAAACGACGTAATTCTTCAGCACGAGCTAATTCCTTCTGCTTCGCACGCTCAACTTCAGCATCTGCAACCTGAATACCAAGTTTCTGCAGTTCCAGCTGTTCTTTTGACATCGTTGCCTGTTTGGTGATGTCGCTGATATCTTTCTTTTTCTCTTCACCAACTAAGATCTTCTTATCTGTCGGCGTGGAAAAATCCGAAGCTGCCTCAATAATCTCTTCAAGATTCGGCATCTTCACAGAAGATACAAAATGATATTTTCTCTGTTTTACAATTTCACTCATATTGCCCCCACTACAATTGCAAAACTGCCAGTACTGTGCAAGCTGCAATGAAGAGTCCCGTCATTAGCAGAAATGCCCACAAAGGCACCATTTTCGGGCTCTTCGGAATCTCGCTACCCTCTGCGACAGATTCCCTTGCTGCGTCTTCAGAAGTCTCCTTATCCTTCGTTATCGAAGTATCTTCTTTCTTCTGATCCGCCTCAGACGTCTCTCCCGCATCCTCTGCTTTATTCCCATTGCCATCCGCAGATTCCGCGTTTATATTATTCTCACCTTCTAATTTACCACTATTAGGGGCATTCTGGCAATTGATTTTTGAAAGAATTTCCTGCGCGTGCTTCACTTGTGGAACAAGTTCCATCTGTACTGCACGCATCGTATCATTAAAATCCCGCTCGAATGTGTCTTTGCTGTCAGACAAAGCAGAAAAATCCGGAGCAGGTGTTCCTGTCAAATAAAGGATTCCAACCGAAGCATCATCGGAATTTTGACTTGCATCGACAACAAATTCTTTAATCGTTGCCGCAAGGGTTTCTTCACACTTTTCTTTTCCCTGCGAAGCCAATTCAGCCAGTCTGGCCACAACCGGACGCACCAGCTGTTTAGATGCATCGTAAACCATATCCTCGACGCCATCCGACATCAGGACAAACGCGTGGGTATTGTCAGTCGTTGTCTTAATCAGGCGGAGATACTCATGCGCATTCGGGAATGTAATAAAGTATGTAGAAGAAGCGTTTTCTCCATTTGCCGGAAGAGTAAGTGGTGACAATCCATGTGGAGAAACCCTGCAAATAAGGCCGTCTCCGATATGTCCGGCCAAAACCAGATCACCTTTCACCGCAACAAAAAGAAGTGTACATGAAAGCCGTTCAAGTCCGTCCAGCTCATGTTCAACCAGGAGATCTGCCATTTTTGAATGGATTGCCGTAACAAGAATACTTCTGCAGACACTTTCGCGATTTTCAAAATAAAAAGCATCAAAGTGGCTGGTAAGAAGTTCTGCGACACATTCGACTGCGCATTTTGAGCCAAATCGGGCATGCGTATACTTTGATCCGCCTGCTCCATCAGAGATACAGACCACAGAAACACCATTTCTGGTCAAAGAATAAGAAGAATCTTCACAAGGCGTATTTCGATTGACGTGCTTATTCCCTATCAGAGATACATTGGCCAGGATCGGCTCGGGGCGCATATTACTGACTCTCCTCTATCGTGCGGAAGAAATCTTCCATCGCAATCGAAGTTCCCTCTGGTTCCTGATTCAAATTGTAAAGTGCATCACTGCCCATACTGTTTGAAACGACCGAGGAACTACTCGAACCAAGGAAAGCAAACAATTTACCAAACTGTGCAGTACTAATCGAAATCGGCTTCTCCCGCTTGCCGGAAAGACGCTGGAGCATCGGGAAATCAGCACTGTTTCCGACACCGATATTGAATACCACTAATTTATCATTGTCCTCGAGTTCACGAACCGCCTCAATCGCCTTTTCCATGTTGGCCACTGCATTCGTTCCCTGAGGAGCACCGTCAGTAATAACAACAAGCCATGGCTGATAATACTTGATACCCATCTGCTTATATCCGATCTTACGGGCGTCCAGAAGCTCCAAAGCGGTCAGGATACCTTCACCGATCGGCGTCAGGCTGGTCGTTGCCTGAAGTCGCGGAACCGTCTGTTCCTTACTTGTCTTTCCGAAAGGAAGGAAAATATCTACAGAACCACCGAAAGTAATGATGGCAATATCAGCAGAAGAACGTGTTTCTTCATTTTCACGAATGGACGAGAAAAAGCTCTGCAGTCCATCATTCAATTGTTCGATCGGATAACCGGCCATCGAACCGCTAATATCTAAGCAAAAGCAAATCGGCAGACGACGTCTGGTACTGCTGCCAAAATCTGATTTTGAAAAACCACCAATGTCGTTACTCATAAAGTCCTCCTCATCGCGACATATAAAAGATAAATACAAGGAAAGCCGCCACTAACAAGAAAACCAGTATTAATGGCAATTTACTCTTTGAAAGAAATCCGGAAGAACCCGAATCATTCGAAGATGGCGCTGTCGAAACTGGTTTATTCGACGACAGATTACCACCATAACTCTTATTTACCTGAGGCTTTGGGGTGAATGCAGAGGATGGCTTGTCATCATTCGTTGTTTCCAGAGTTTTTCTCGGAACAAATGCTGAATTGCTGCCACCCATTTTAGGCGTATTCTGCACTCTTGGTTTAGCCTCGCGAACCTCATCTTTAGCATGCATCTGCTGCTCATACAGGCCTGCATTTTCAGAAGTATTCCATGAATTGTTCATGACTGCATCGCGGACACTGACTTTTCCCTTGATCTTCTTGGGAGCCGCTTCTTCCTCTTCTTCTACAAAGTAAGGGAAAACGTTGTAATACTCCTCATCTTCGATCTCGTGCTTCACCAGTTTCTCGCGATAATCTGTAAGTGCTACTGTCCAGGCCACACTGTCAAAGAGTTCACCCTTGGCAAAAGCTCTTACAAACATATCTTTCAGTTCAGGCGTAAGGGCATCCCAGATCTTATCATATCCGCCTAGCGGGATCTTCTCATTCTGCGAGCCATCCACCGTATACGGGAAAGAACGCACTTCCATCTCGTCACGAAGCGTCTCCAGACCATTTCTCTGCGCATAGGGGTGCTGGCCACAGAAAAGCATGGAGAAAACAAGGATAGCTATTGAATAGTCTTCATCCTGCGGTCTTCGCAAGAAAGAAACAAAGGACTTATTCCAAAGTTCAGGACGCGTAAACTCTTCCGTTCCTACCGGACACGGAAGATCCTGATACTGGACACTGTCAATATCGATCAGATATACATGCTCCTCATCATCGATCATGGCATTTTTCAACTGGATATCTCCAACCAGAACACCATGCAGATGCAGGTAGTCCATGATACGAAGGAAAGAAAGAGCAGAATCAACTACATGCAGGCGGGTCCAGTGCGGAAAGTACTGGGTCATCGCGTCCGGTCCATCAAAAGCACGGCTGATCGTAACACCCTGTGCTTTGCGCATCAGATATCCAACCGGGACCTTATCTTTCGAGAAAAGGAGCTTAAACGGCCAGCAGATATTCTCCGCCTGAATGCCCAGATCTCTCATCTTCATCAATTTATACCATCTCAGAGGAGTAATACCACCTCTGTGGTAAACCTTGGCGACCCAGCCATCATGCTGCGTATTGAAAACAAGGCCCTCAGCTCCGGTACTGATCAAAGACTGAAGCTTGATCGTCTCATTGTCATCCGTATAAAGGATATCACCTACACTAAAATAAATGTCTACAGCGATGTAATCGGCATTTCCTGAGATAGGGTTCACGCTGTAAGCCTTCTCCTTCTCCATGCATGCGACAACATCAGGATAGAATCGGATATTGCCCTGGTCCACAACAAATAAAGAACAAGATCCGTTGGCATTAATATTGCGCAGGCGCATAAAAGACGTACTGTTACGTCCTATAAGAAGGCACTCGTCCTCATTTTTCAGGTGCTCCAGGAAAAAGTCAACAGTAGATATACTTTTACTTGCACGAAGAAGTTTGGCATCAACCAAACGGCGCAAGGAATCCTTTGTGGCGTCTGCGATATCAGCTTCATTGGGGTTATTTGCGCGTACGACAGACTCATGCAGAGCCTTGAAAGCTTTACTGATATACACAGTCTTATTCTGGGAAATGATCGTCGAGACCAATGATTCCTGTATAGCAGGATCTTCTAGTTCCAGAAAAGCAGAATAGTCTATTACAAGGGAACTAAAACCCTGAAGGACTTCCGCGAAATTTGCCATAAGCACCCCCACAAAAATACGCCTATAGAAAATTATAATTCAACGGAACACTTGTTACAAGCAATTTGCGGAAAAAACTCTTTTTATTTTATGATATTCAGGAGCAAATCCCCTCACACATCAAAATGACGTACCAAGTCCTCGAATGTATCGCGACTGCGGATCAGGACATCTTCCCCGTTACTCTTGATCAAAACCTCAGCAGGACGCAGACGGTTGTTATAATTTGAGCTCATGGAAAAACCGTAAGCACCGGCATCCAGAACAACAATAACATCTTTTTCCTGAGGAACAGGAATCTCTCTGTCTTTTGCGATGATGTCGCCGCTTTCACAGATGTTTCCAACGATCGTATATTCGCCCGTAGGCCCTTCTAATACCGGCTTCCCAGCTCTGTAGAGTTCCACATCGTGCCAGGAATCGTACATAGCAGGACGGATCAAGACATTCATGCCTACATCGGTACCGGCATACTTATGGCCATAGTTTTCCTTTACAGCATGAATACGCCCAAGAATGACACCGCCCTCGGCAACAACATAACGGCCTGGTTCCATCTTGAAGAGCACATCTTTTCCACTCTTCTCTTTCCATTCGCGAAGAAGTGCATCCAGCTCCACCTTGAAAGACTCAATGTCAAACTCTTCTTCTCCGGAAAGCTTGTGGTACGGTGTACCGTATCCGCCACCGAAATCCAGGAACTCCAGTTCATCGAAATCCTCAGCATAGTGGAGGAAATTACGTACAGCATCCAGATAATTCTTGTAATCCATAAAGAGTGATCCAATATGCTGATTCAAACCAACGATATGGAGATTGTACTTCTTTGCCACTTCATTGATCAGAGCAATATCCTGAGCAGCCACACCAAACTTGGTCTTCTTACCTGCTGTAACGACCTTCTCATGGTGACCTGCACCTACACCCGGATTAAGGCGGACAGAAATTCTTCCACCTGGGCAAAGACGGCCATACATCTCAATCTGGGAAAGGCTGTCAAGACTGGTCATTACACCCTCATCGATCGCATACTGCATCTCTTCTTCAGAAACATTATTCGGCACATAGAAAATTCGCTCGCTTGGAAAACCGGCCTTTTTCAGGACATAGATTTCACCCGGGCTCATCGCGTCCGCATTCAGGCCCTCTTCAAATGCCATCTTCAAAATCGAAAGATTCGAGTTTGTCTTTATCGAAAAATTTGCTGTAAAGCGGTGATTCGGAAGAATGCCGGCAACACGCTTCATCTGTCTTCTCAAGATATTTTCGTTATATACATACAAAGGCGTTCCATACTTCTTTGCCAACGCCTCAGGATCAGTATTTCCAAAGAAATTCATCTGTTCAGTATAGGAGATCATATTCGTTTCCTCACACTTTCCTTTTTTCACTTTTTGCAACTATTCTATCATTTTCTTGCATTTTTGCAAGTTGCTTCCAGTATAGATCAATCATCGATACCAACGAGTTTCATAAGATATTTCGCATTTGTCTGTGTAGACATGCCATCTTTCAATTTGTAATCAAAATGCAAGCCGTCATCATCATAATATTCAGAAAAATGATAATAGACCAGATCGACTTCGTTATTGGTATTCATCTTACAAAGCTCATAGTCATGTGTAGACATCAGACCGATGATCGTCGGCTTATTGAGTTTCTTCAAAACGATCCATGCGCCGTCCGTACGGTCTTTTGAGTTTGTACCACGGAAGATCTCATCAATAAGATACAGCATCGGACGGTTCTTTTTTGACAGCTGAACGATACGCTCGATCTTGATCAGTTCTGCATAGAAAGTAGATACGCCCTCACCAAGATTATCTTCGATTCTCATGGATGCACCTAAAGACATCAAAGTCAGGCTCAATTCCTTTGTCGGGCAGACTGTTCCAGCGTAAGCCAGGATCATATTCACACCAATCGTTCGAAGAAGTGTCGTCTTTCCCGACATATTGGAGCCGGTAATAATTGCACATCCTTTTGTCAATGAGAAATCATTGCGTACGATCTTCTCTTCCGAAATCAACGGATGACCCATCTCTTTGGCAACAAACTCTGGCGTTTCCGAATCCAGAATAACCGGCATGCATCCGTCTGGATAGATCACACTCATCACGGAAAGACTCATCACCGCTTCCCACTCGCCGATTGCTTTCAGTTTCAGCGGAATCTCTTTTCCAGAAGTCGCCTTCCAGTCTTCCAGAAGTCTTATGCAGAGTTCATCGAATGGAAAAACTGAATTTAAAACAAAATACAGTAACGGCTGCATTCTTGCCTGAATCAGCAGGCATCTCTTATAAAGCGAATGAAGCTGATTGGAAGCACTCTCATTCTCCGTCTTGGAAGAACCACAGAGCTTTTCCTTGATCGTATTCAGATATGTAGACGAAACATCTGCCTTCTCAATTGAAGTAAAGATGTTCGAATAGGCACGAAGTTCCGGAAAGAATTTCTCGACCAAACTAAAGAAAAGGCTGTTCTTTTTATAGCTCACGGCCATCAGAAGCATCTGTAGGACAAAGAAAATGGAAGGTACTATAAATGCCCACTTTCCGATGATCAACGCAACGACGAAACTTACCCAGAGAAGAACCGTACAGACGATCCGAACCGCCATCATACCCTTGGATACGGAGATTCCCGAGTCAGAGATATAAGCCAGAAGCGCCTGGGGAGAACCCTTCTTTGAAACATTCATCTTCGTTGCCGCTTCCCACTCTTCAACAGATGAAAGCTTGTTGGACAGTTCTTTTACCGCCTCCTGACGGGCAAGAATCGTCTCTTTGTCTACCCCGTCCTCTGAAGCATTTAACAGCCAGTCACGAAGGGTCGTACGGCCATATGTCGTATGTGCAACCGAGATCAGGGAGAAAAGAGATTTCGGTCCCAGAACATCCAGGTCCGCTGAAAACGGGTGTTTTTCGATCTGAAGATCTTCACCGCTGTCAGCCAATGCAGAAAAATCATGTCGTGTTCTGGCTATATACTGAAGATGGATTTCCTTTAAGACCTGAAACCGCTTCATCTTCGATTTCATCGCACCATGACGGACCGCCACAGCCAGAAAAAGCACAAATGCGATAATTGCACTTAGCAAAAACCATACCACTCTGTCCTTGTAAAAGAATAAAGCTACCAATGCAACGCAGGCTAAAAACAAAAATCCCCGCAGGTTCGCTAGCTGATCTGCGGCGGAATCAAGATCCTTATATACTTCATCGAGAGAGTGGCTTCTTGCTTCGAGCGCTTCATCTCTCTCCTTTAATCTTTCAGTCATGCTTCCGTATCTTTCTTTTTCGGCTTACTTGAAGACTTGGAAGGTGTTGTCTTTTTCCCCGAACTTTTCGTCGTCGGCTTCTTCGCTGCCGTTTCCTTTGAAGCTGGCTTTGCAGTAGTAGCTTTCTTGGCAGCAGTTTTCTTCGTTGTCTTCGTCTTGCCCTTTTTCTCTTCTTTTTTCTTTCTTGGAATATATTTGGAAATGACTGTATCAAGTACATCTCCAATACTGTCATGGATCGTCAGCATCGCTTGCAGATCCAGATATGTCGAACTCTTATTGATGATCACCACACGGTCACTCTTCAGGAACTGCGCGAAAGTTGCCGCAGGATAAACCGTCAAAGAAGTGCCTCCGATGATCAGAAGATCCGCACGCTTGATTGCTTTGACGGCATTATCGATGTTCTCATGCTCAAGATGCTCCTCGTAAAGCACGACATCCGGCCGAACGATTCCGCCGCACTTTTTGCACTTCGGAACTCCTTTTGCATTCAAAACATAATTGAGATCATATTTTTCCTTACACTCGATACAGTAGTTTCTGAAAACAGAACCGTGAAGTTCGATCGTAGTCGTACTTCCTGCCATCTGATGGAGGTTATCGATGTTCTGTGTAATGGTCGCTTTGAGCTTTCCCTGTTTTTCCAGACGGACCAATGCACGATGTGCCTTATTCGGCCGTGCCTTCGGATAGCAGAGTTTTCTTTTGTAAAAATCGAAGAACTCTTCCGGATGCGCTTCGAAGAAAGAATGACTGATAATATCAACAGGACGATAAGAAAGACCACTTTCCTGATTAAAAATGCCTTCACCTGAACGGAAATCAGGAATGCCACTTTCCGTAGACACACCAGCACCACCAAGGAAAACGATATACTTCGATTCCTTGATCAGTTGCTTTAATTGCGCCAGTTTCTTCTCTCGCGCGCCTTCGTATCGATCCAGTCTAGTTTCCACTACACATCCCCTTATCTGCTGTAGTCACCAAATAAGCATCAATCCATGACATTCATGTCATGAGCGATAGCGCCGTCATTCGCTGTACCGAACATTTCTTTACCAAGAACACGCTTCTCATCACGTTCTTTCTCTGCGATGGCACTTAATGCATCACGCGTACGGTCAGGATTGGAAATATTCTCAAGATAGATTACCGGTGTAGACTTATCAGCAGTAGATAATTCAATCGTTCCAACACGGAAAAGTCTCTGCCAGAAAGTTCTCTGAAGTCTTACATCGAGAATACGGTACATCAGGAGTTCATCCTTCACAACCTTGAAAAATCCACGCTGAACGAAAAGACGATTTTCACTGAAAGAATACTTTGTAAATGAGATCGGCATACCGAGAATTCTCTTCTTATCCGACCAGATGATCTTTTCCTCAACTATAAAATCACTAAGCTTATCTACCTTTGCCATTTGGAACCTCCCAATAGTAAACCTGTATTTATTATAGTTTTTTAGACTTTATCCGTCTAGACAAAACCTCAAAATATACAATTTCGTAATACAAATTCAACTTTATGAACTATAATCCACGTAGCAGACCTCAAACAGCGAGGACCACTCATGGGTTCTCTGCAAAGCCAGATCTCCCTTCAGATAATAATCATATCGTACATTTTTTCCTTCATCCGGCACCGGGTCATCCCATGTCGGATCCACGTGATACCAGAAACTGTCGAGCTTCACCTGGCACCAGGCATGTCCTGTTTCCCCATACCCATATCCGATAGAAGATTGTCCGGAAACGATCCTGGCTTCCACACCCGAAAGCAGGCAAAGAGCAACAAACAGTTCTGAATAAGCTTGACACTGCCCTCTATTCTGATCAAAAAGCACTTCCGCCTGGGCGTAATCATCCACATCTCCGCCTACCGCATATTCAAAGTGAGTCACAATATAATCATGGATCTCCCGAACTTTCTGCTCGTCCGTCATCTCCGGCTTAATGATCTCATCGATGACCCGCATCATGTTGTCGCCAAGTTTCTTCGCTTCCGGGGTCTTATACTCTTTGAGTTTCTTCGTATATAAATACTGAAGCGCTTCTCCGCAAGGATTCATCGTCATAAGTATCTGTATCTGGCATTCATCCTTCTTATTCTGGTACCGAACCTGATAGAACTTGCTGCGGAATACTGTGTGCAGGACTTTCTCCGAATCCAGTTGCTGCCACAGTTCTTTGAACGTATCATAATCCTTCGTCTTCACACAGATCGTATCTTCAAATGTATAGATCGCATCATTGACGACCTTGAACAGTTCTTCTTTGGTATTGACAGGAATGTAGTTATATTTCGGCTGACCAAGTTCCGACAAATCCAAGCATCCTACAAGATGCATGGAAATAAGAAGCGCGATCAAAAAGCAGGACACGAAAGCCTTAACGTGATTTTTTCCGATTCTCATCATACACCTCACTTACATTGAAAAGACGTGAATAATCCACACCTCGCAATGTATCACCAGTCAACATACAGCGGTCAAAATAAATGTAGTTGTCTCCGTATGTAAAATACGGCGTAGAACCAGCTCCAAAAAGGACACGGAAACCATTGTCCTTTAAATACTTGCAGCGCGGATCCGAACCACGGATAAAATCTCCGTTCGGATAAACCAGTATATCTACCGGCCCGGTCAAAGAACCAACCTGATCCAGCCACTTCTGCGTATCATTCGTGATCGTTTCGATCTGGCAGTGATTCGCATTGATAAATCCGTAAGTGGACGATCCCATGATCCATCCACTGTCTTTCAGCTTATCAATGATAGCCTGGACTGTGGCGCGGTTATTCTCAATGTCCTGTTCCGTTGGCGAAATCTGCGCCATGCCGGCCGTCTCCAAAGCACGGTTTCTGTCATCGACCTGGTCCATATCCGTGACGTATCCGAAAACAGACTGATATCCCGTAAGCGTGATCACGCCCTTAACGCCATTATACGAAAAATCAGGATGTTCCTCGACAAATGCATCAAGAATACCGATTGCTTCACCAGTTCGGCTGACGACAGTCTGACCATTGGCACCGATATATTCACCACAAACCTGTCCAAGATCATTTAATACCAGTCTCTGGCACATGCCATAGGAACTTCTTGACGGAGTGTAGCAGAAGTCTTCGAGAATAATGACCAATGGCTTCTTCCCCTTCGGGATCATAATGTCCTGCAGGTTCAAGAAGTCCGAATTGCTGGTATCGACACGGGTCACAGGATCGATCAGGCAGTAGTTCTTTTCGTAAAGACTCTCGAGTATCTTTCTGAATTCTTTGGTCGTGATGTAGTACGACTCTGTCGATGCAAGATAATTCAGTTCGAAAGCAACCTTCACATCCGCGATCAGAGGCTTGACGCAAAGCACTTCGACCTGGCCTGTATACTTTTCGACATAGCTTGTATTGGATGTCGCGATATAAAGGTCTGACTTGATGATCTGGTCCTCCGGGAAAATCCTGGCCAGATCAGAAAGCAGTTCTTCTGCCGAATAATACTGGAAGTTCGCGAGCATGTGGTCCGCTTTGTTCATCATCGGCTGGTACATGACGATCTTACATTCTTCCAGTCTCTTTCTGGCAAACTCATTTACAAATCCGGATGACGAACCGATAACATATTCGTAGTACTCCACGGCTTCAATGTACTGTCCTTCCGTAAAAAGCCTCTCCGCCGTCTGAACGTCACCGCGTGTCAGCTCAATCTGGTCAACTTCTGCACGAAGCGGCCTTGCAGCAGCAGATAGGTTACTCAGGTTCTCCAGCTGTTGAAAGATAAATGTCAGTGTCGGCTTCTCGATCGTGCCCAGGAGATACTCTTCACAAAGACCTGTCAGCCAGATCGTCATCCTTGCGCCGGTCAGCTCACCAAGTCCCTCCAGGAATGCAATATCGTCCTTCGACGGTGTGTAACGCTCATAGCGGATTTTCTCTTCAATACTTTTAACACGTTCATTTACCTGCGTCTCCATCTGACGAAGGATCTCATATTCATCCGAGGTATCTGTCGTATCACCCGGATCTCTGTTAATGATGATGTCATTGACATCACGGTACATTGATAGAGCAAGCGCATAGTCCCTCTTTTCCAATGCCGCTTCAAATCTCGGCATGATACGGGCAATGCGCTGGTTACTGTTGGAAACAAAGATCATGATCACAAGAAGGACCAGGACACTCAGCGCGCCAAGAGCAAGCAAGACCCACGTTCCGATTGAACGCGGCTTCTCCATGCGTACTGAATTGCCTCCAAATTCCATCATAGATTACAAGTCTCCCAACGTGATCTGTCGATCTTCTATCGTATCCTCCTTCAAGTAATAACCGATAGCCGGTATACGACGTACTCTATAATACTCCGGATCAGTAAATCCTGTATCCTCAAGATGCTTCACTTCATTCATGATACTTCCACGCTTCGAAGTCAATACCTGCACACCCTGTGAAGAACGGGTCGTTTTAAGCGGAATCAGCGAAGTATCAAATACGATCGCCTTCCTGAGATTGGAGAAGGCTGCCATTGTTACGTCTTCAGTAATATAGTGGATGCTTACGACCGGTGACAGATCGCTGTAAGCATGGATCAGTTTCTTACGGTTCTGCTTCGTCTCATATGCGGACATCGGGATCTTGGAGATCTTTCCGTTTTCAAATGCAAAAAGAACATTTCCCTTATAATCATCTGTGATATGCATAAAGACGATTTTTTCTCCTTCTTCCATCTGAAGGATATTCGGCAGATATCCACCATACTCGGACGGCTTCGTATCTGGAAGCTCATGGGCGCGCATCTTATAGCAGTTCGCCTTATCCGAGAAGAACAGGATCTCCGACTTGTTCGTTCCCTCAAGTTCCATCACGATGGTATCGTCTTCCTTGATTTTCAGATCACCGGCATTACGAAGTGATGTCAATGCGATCTTTTTAATGTATCCATGATCTGAGAGGAACAGCTTCAGTCTATAATCTTCGATCATGTTCTGATCACTGAATGTAGCTGCTTCTTCTGCCTTAAGAAGTTCAGAACGTCTGTCCTGACCGTACTTCTTCGAAACATTCTCCAGGGTCTTGATGATTCGTGCGTCAATTCTGGCCGGGCTCTTGATCGTATCTTCGAGATCTTTGATCTCCTTGATCAGGTCTTCCCTGTCTGCTGTACGCTTTAAGATGTACTCACGGTTGATATTACGGAGTTTGATCTCAGCTACATATTCCGCCTGTACGCTGTCGATGTCGAATCCCTTCATCAAGTTCGGAACAACATCTTCTTCCAGTTCGGTATTGCGGATAATGGCGATTGCCTTATCTATGTCGAGAAGGATCTTGGCCAAACCATCTAAGAGGTGCAGTTTGTCTTTTTTTCTGTCGAGTTCAAAAACAAGTTCTCTCTTCTGGCACGCACGTCTCCATACGATCCACTCTGCAAGGAGTTGCTGTACTCCGAGCACTCTAGGATATCCATTGATCAAGACGTTAAAGTTACAGGAGAATGTATCTTCCAGTCTTGTAAAGCGGAAAAGCTTGGTCATGAGTGCATCGAGATCCGTACCACGTTTACACTCGATACAGATCTTCAGGCCATCCAGGTCCGTCTCGTCACGGACGTCATTGATTTCTTTGACCTTACCGGACTTAACCAGTTCGGTGATCTCATCGATGATCGCTTCTGCTGTCGTCGTATATGGGATCTGCGTTACTTCAATCAGATTGTTGGACTTATCAGCATAATACTTCGAACGTATACGGACAGGTCCACGTCCGGATTCATAGATCGAACGCATAGCCGCTTCGTCATAAAGAATGATACCTCCACCCGGGAAATCCGGAGCAGGCATGATTTCAAGGATATCCGCACTCGGATCCTTCATATAGGCGATCGTCGCTTCACACACTTCACGGATATTGAAAGAACAGATATTGGAAGCCATACCGGCAGCGATACCCTGATTGTTGTTGACAAGAATCGACGGATAGGAAGCCGGCAGCAAGACCGGTTCTTTCATCGTGCCATCGTAGTTATCGACAAAATCAACGGCATTCTTATCCAGGCCATCGAAAAGCTCTTCACAGAGCTTTTCCAATCTGACCTCCGTATAACGTGGTGCAGCATACTGCATATCACGGGAATACTGCTTACCAAAGTTACCCTTGGAATCTACATACGGATGCAGGAGAGAACCATTTCCCCTGGCAAGACGCACCATCGTTTCATAGATCGCCATATCGCCGTGCGGGTTGAGTTTCATGGTCTGGCCGACAACGTTACTGGACTTGGTACGGTTTCCCTTAAGAAGCCCCATCTTATACATCGTGTAAAGCAGTTTTCTGTGCGAAGGCTTAAAACCATCGATTTCCGGGATCGCACGGGACACGATGATACTCATCGCATACGGCATGAAATTCGTCTCCAGCGTATCGTTGATATCCTGGAGCGTCGGCGGCGCCGGCGGTAATCCGGAAGACTGTCCTTTCAGGGAATTCTTTTCCGGCATCTCATTTATGTCTTTCTTCGAACTCTTTCTTGCCATTTTTGTTCTCTCTTCTCTATTTCTATTACTTTCCTTCAGAAAATCCGAACTTAGTCAACATCCAGCATCTCAAGGTACAGATGACCATCGCGCTCAATATGGTCTTTTCTTCCTGCCAAATTATCACCGAGAAGCAGTTCAAATGTATCCATCGTCTGCTGCTCATCACCCGGCATGACCTTGATCAGTCTTCTCGTCGCCGGATTCATCGTGGTTTCCCACATCATCTCCGGTTCGTTCTCACCAAGACCCTTGGAACGCTGAAGCGTGCACTTCTCCGGCGGATACTTCTGCAGGATCTCCGCTTTTTCTTTCTCGTTATACGCAAACAAAGTCTTCTCTTCGCCCTTGTTTCTATATGTGATCTCAAAAAGCGGCGACTCCGCGATAAACACTTTACCTTCACGGATCAGAGTCGGCATAAGACGGAAGATCATAGCCAGGATCAAGGTACGGATATGGAATCCGTCGACGTCGGCATCGGTACAGATGATGATCTTGTTCCAGCGCAGAAGCGACAGGTCAAAAGAGGACAGATCCTTGTCATGCTTTGTCTGGATCTCCACGCCACAGCCAAGGACCTTGATCAGGTCCGTAATGATCTCACTCTTGAAAATGACCGGATACTCCGCCTTCAGGCAGTTCAGTATCTTACCTCTTACCGGCATGATCGCCTGGAATTCCGCATCACGACCCATCTTACAGGAACCGAGAGCGGAATCACCCTCTACGATATAGAGCTCTCTCTGCTCGACATCCTTCGTGCGGCAATCCACGAACTTCTTGACACGGTTA
Organism: Clostridiales bacterium; assembly: GCA_017545245.1. Classification (GTDB taxonomy): domain Bacteria; phylum Bacillota; class Clostridia; order Saccharofermentanales; family Saccharofermentanaceae; genus Scatonaster. The sequence continues at coordinate 22,461 of JAFWPB010000045.1, read as the reverse complement.
TTGATATCGATGCTGCCCATGAGCTTCTTCTTGACGTTCAATCTCGTCTTTTCCGCATTCTCACGGGATCTCTTGTTGATCAGGATCTGCTCAACGACCTTATCACCTTCAGGCTTATTTTCAATAAACCAGACTTCCAGTTTCTGCCGGATCAGGTCCGCCATGAAATCCTGGATAAACTTGTTGGTGATTGCCTTTTTCGTCTGGTTCTCGTAGCTGGTCTGTGTAGAGAAAGAACTGGTCACAAGGATCAGGCTGTCTGCGACATCCTGGAACACGATCTTGCTCTCGTTTGCTTTATACTTGTCTCTCGCACGGATCTGCTTATCGATTTCTGCGGTAAAAGCACTTCGGACCGCTTTATCCGGAGCACCGCCATGTTCGAGAAAACTACTGTTATGGTAATACTCCAGAACATTGACTTCGTTATTAAAGCAGAATGCAACCTGGCACTTCACCTTATATTCCGGCTTGTCTGCGCGGTCCTTGCCTCGGCCGATTCCATCGAAAGAAGCCGGCGAAGAAAGACCTTTTCCACCATCGAACTCTGCCACATAGCCTTCAATACCGGCCGGATAACAGAAAGTAAACTCTTCTCCGCTCTCTTCATCTTTCAGGATGAATGTAACACCGGAATTGACAACTGCCTGACGCTTCAGGATCTGAAGGAAAGAATCAAGCGGAATATTGATATCCGTAAATACTTCACGGTCCGGCTTCCACTTCTGGATCGTACCGGTACGCTTAAAACGTGTCGGCTCCTTAAGAAGACCGCCGATATTTTCTCCCTTTTCAAAATGGAGATTATACTTAAAACCGTCACGGAAAACCGTGACATCGAAATACTCGGAAGAATACTGGGTAGCACATGCACCAAGACCATTCAGGCCCAGACTGAACTCATAGCTCTCACCAGTGTCGTTATTGTACTTACCACCTGCATAGAGTTCACAATAGACAAGCTCCCAGTTAAAACGCTGCTCTTTGGTGTTGTAGTCAAGCGGAATACCACGGCCGAAGTCCTCAACAGAAATCGAACCGTCCTTGCAGCGCACAACCTCGATTTTATCGCCGTATCCCTCTCTGGCCTCATCGATCGAGTTACTCAGGATCTCAAAAAATGAGTGTTCACAACCCTCCAGCCCGTCAGAGCCAAAGATGACACCCGGACGTTTACGCACACGGTCTGCGCCTTTCAGCGCGGTAATTGTATCGTTACCATAAGTAGACTTGCCTGGCATTTTTTCATACCTCTCCCTTTTAATCCTATCAATTATACCACAACATACTGTGGTGCTACGGTCCTTTTCCCACAAAATTTGCCACAGAGCAAAAAAATAAGATCACCGTTTCTGATTTCAGAAAGATGATCTCATTTCATGTCATGGTGAGCCCAGGGGGATTCGAACCTCCGGCCCACAGCTTAGAAGGCTGTTGCTCTATCCAGCTGAGCTATGGACCCACGTTGTAAGAATGACGACCACATGGATCGTCATTCATGGAGCGGGTGATGGGAATCGAACCCACGTGATCAGCTTGGAAGGCTGGAGTTCTACCATTGAACTACACCCGCATGTTACTTTCGTGAAGCATCTCAAAAAACTTGCCTAGATATAATACTACACGAAAGCATGCTTGTCTATATGCAATTTTAAAAATCTGCAGGAACCCTGTCAGGACGGCGTCAGGCTGACATAATCAGCAGAAACATAGTATCCGTCTTCCAGCTTATACCAGTTATTGCTCGTCTTGGCGACAACAATTACTTCCATTCCCTTTGTAAGCGAACCGATCTGATCATACTTCGTATCCGGACCCTTACGGACTTTCAGGTACTTCTCAACACCGACGATATACATTACTTTTGCTTCCATCGGCTCTTCCTGCCATGTCACCTGTACATCATTCGGTGCCAAAGTCTCTCCATATTCCATCAATGTCGTCGGTGCAGCGGTCGTTGTAGCCGATTCAACCGGTGTCGTCTCGGAAGTCACTTCAATCGAAGACGGGGCAGTGGTCGTTGTTTCCTCTTTCTTTCCGCATCCTGCAAAAGCACTTCCCATCGAGAGAACTAATGCCGCTACGATGATTTTTGTATTTAATGAAGATCGTTTCATAATTCACGCTCCTTCAATTGTTTGCATTCACACTCTAATTTAATAGTACACCATTCTTTCACGATATTTGCAAATAGTTTTTTCACCAAACATTCTCTTCCATGAAAAAAGCTACGGTTCCACTTCCGGATTAAGCAAAACATACATGACATGATCCTGGTATTTCCCATCTATCTCCATATAACGAATGTTATATCCCATCTTGACGAAACCACACTTCTCCACCACAGCCTGGGACTTTTCATTATGCGGCATGACATCTGCCTGGATCCGATGAAGCCGGTAATACTTGAACATAAAATCACACCCGGCCTGCAAGGCTTCTGTCATATACCCCTGGCCCTGACACGCTTCATCAATGTGATAACCGACGAACGAAGTCATCATTGCGCCACCGATGATACTGTAAAACGAAAGACGTCCGATAATCTTTCCGGGCTCTTCAATACGCGACAGCCAGAACCCGACCTGCGTATTGTTCTTGTACTGCCCAAGATCCGACTTAAGGTAGGCCTTCTGTTCAGAGATGGTGAAGTATCGGTCTTTATGGACCTGTGTGAAAGGTTTATGGAATGAACGGTTCCTGACCAGGTAAGATGTCACCTCAGGTGCCATACATGGCTTATAAACGGACAGATATAGTCTTTTCGTCTTTATCGTCAGGCACGATCCGGAAAGCGGATTCACAATTTCAAATCTGGCCATGTTCCCTATCCCCTCTCATTCTCTCCGTTTCTATTATCCTCATCAGTCAGCGATTCCGCAAGTACTTCCGTTACGAAGCATCACTTTCCGGAAACAAAAAAACTGCCTCATATCTGAGGCAGTCATTCATTCGTATGGTGGCTCACTGGAGGCTCGAACTCCAGACCCCTTGATTAAAAGTCAAGTGCTCTACCGACTGAGCTAGTGAACCATATGGCTGGGGTAGCAGGATTCGGACCTACGAATGCGGGAGTCAAAGTCCCGTGCCTTACCGCTTGGCTATACCCCAATAAAAATCCTCTTAGGATTAGTTGGGGTGGGATATGGGGGTCGAACCCATGACCTCTAGTGCCACAAACTAGCGCTCTAACCAACTGAGCTAATCCCACCAAGTTTCTCCCAAAAGGCACTACGAAATTATAATGTTTTCCGAGGCAAAATGTCAAGCACTTCTTTTTGAATTCTATTTCTTCTATAGAAAAAGATTTCAAAGTAGGTGTATAATGCTTCTTAATTATTTATCAGAGGTACTGAAATATGGAAATAGAAAACGCATATATCACTTTACCGCAGGGCTTTATCGCCAATGGTGTACATGCCGGTCTTAAGCCGAACGGAAACCCGGATCTGGCATATATCGGCTCCAAAACTCCCGCCAATGTTGCCGGAGTATATACTTCGAACCTGGTAAAAGGACATTCCCTGACCCGTTCGATCTCGATCATCCGTTCCCAGGAGCAAGTCCGTGGAATCATCATCAACAGCGGCAATGCAAATGCCTGCGTTGGCGAAGATGGCGAAAAGGATGCTGAGGCAATGGCTTCTTCTGTTGCCGGCCTGATCGGTACCGAACCGAACATGATCCTCACCGCTTCTACTGGTGTAATCGGATCCCGTCTCCCCCTGGACAAGATCACTTCGGCGATCCCGGGTCTGATCGAGAACGCTTCTTCTTCCGAAGACTGCGGACATCTTGCAGAACGCGCAATCATGACGACCGACACGCAGCCGAAGGAAGTCGCGGCAACTGTTTCTCTTTTTGGAAAAGAACTCACGATCGCTGCAATCGCCAAAGGCTCTGGTATGATCCATCCGAACCTGGCCACCATGATCAGTGTTTTTACAACAGACGCCAACATCAGCCAGAAAGCGCTGCAGTCCATGATCAGCGCCAATGTAAAAGATACATACAATCGTGTTTCCGTTGATGGCGACACATCGGTCTGCGACATGGTCGTGATTATGGCTAACGGTGCTTCTGAAACACCGGAGATCGTTGAAGGAACGGAAGAATACGAAGTATTCAAGGAAGCGTTCCATGCTCTCTGCTTTGATCTTGCCAAGATGATTGCTTCTGACGGAGAAGGTGCTTCCAAACTGGTTGAAGTTGTTGTCAATGGAGCCAAGACACCGAACGACGCATATCTCTGCGTACTTTCGATTTGCCGTTCTCCACTTTGCAAGACGGCCATCTTCGGTCAGGATGCCAACTGCGGACGTTTCATCACCGCTCTTGGTTATTCCGGTGCAGACATTGACCCAGATAAGATCAGCATGTCTCTTTCCGGTCTTCCTGTCTACCAGAATGGCGTTGCCCTTCCTTTTGATGAAGAGATTGCAAAAGAAAAGCTCTCTGAACACGACATTCTCATTCAGATCGAGTTAAATGATGGTGATTATAGTGATAGAATGTGGACCTGTGACTTTACTTACGATTATGTAAAGATCAACGCTAGTTACCGTTCCTGAGTAAAAGAACCGAAAAACCTAACAAAGAGAAGAGATCCGGCATCTGCAGGATCTCTTTTTGCTTCGAAAAGAATCAGACGATCTTTCCGCCGACGCTGGCCCCGGAATTAAAACCAAAGAGTCCGCAGCAGATGATATCCATCACAAACAGGACACCAAGCAACACGGATACGATGAGCTGGGTTCTTTTGGAGAAGCGGTCAACAAAGCGGCTGATAGCAGGACCGGCAATATAAACTCCGAAAAGACCGCCGACGCCAAAAGCCACAAGGCCCGCCAGGCAGATACGTCCGTTGACATTCATGAACATCTCCTTATAGTCCCAGTATGACGAGTTAAACATAAACTCCAGAGCAAAACTTCCGATATATTCCAGAATCGCACATACCAGCATAGTCATAAGGAAAAGCTTGATTTTGCTCTCTTTAAACCGGCTCAAAAGAAGCACGATCGCAAGCCCGCCGAAACCATAGATAGGAATCCACGGTCCGTACATCGTACCCCGGTTTACCAGCAAGCCGGTATCGACAAATTCGTAGCAGACTTCCCAGACCCATCCGACAAAACAGAAACTGAAAAACATGAAAACGATGTCAAAAGGGCTGTAATCAAACCGGAACAATCCCTTTCTATGTGCGGTCTTCGTATTTACATCAGTCAGAACATATTCCGGGTCAGAAAGAATAATGTTCGGATCTTTCTTCTTATCCTGTTTCCGTTTTATATAAGGTGCTCCGGCAAAGGCCTGTTCCGGAAGATTTGTATGATCGATCCCTGTACGGTTGCGGAGAGTAAAATAGTATTCCGCGTCAAGCTGCACGCTGAGTGGAACAGATACTAATAGTCCGGCAATCGGAATGAGATGAAGGATCCAGATATAGATATAGGAAAGATCTGTAACAAACATCTTCCACTTATACCCTTTTGTCATCGCCTTTGAAAGCTTGACCGCATCCTTCCACTTGATTTTCGGATTCTCCGCAAGAATAAAAGGAACCATGGAAAACTGGTATGTCTTATAGATACCCGGAATGATGAAAAGCATGTACCACTTGATCAATGCCAGAGCATAACGGAAAACGACCCAGATCACATTCGGGATCATCTTCAGATGAAAAGGCGCAAAGATCCTTCGGAAGCGGACTTTCTCCTGTTGTCGGTTTTCCAGGACATACCTGTACAAGCCTATCTCCGAAGCATTGAGGAAGAAAAACTTCACGACAAACATGATCAGTCCGACGATCAGGATATTGGCAATGACTTCACCGGGATTTCTCTCGAAGTATGCAGCATTATGGGCAAGAACACGGACGACCCAGGAATTACTTGCAGCAATGGAATCCAGCGATTCGACAGCCTTATTCCCCAGTTCCTCAGGCAAAGCCTTTACGATCTTTGTGTCGGCCACATAGTCTTTCAGATAAGCAATGTTCTCTTCATACTTTTCATCTTTATAGCCAAGCCATTGGTCAACATAGTCAAGACCTTCGGCCTGTAAGGAATTCTGCGCGCCGATCATGGAAAAGAGGAAACAAACGGAAACTAAAAGCAACCACGGCTTCCAGCCCTTGCCGAAAACAGTATTCCAGCTCGTTTTCCTGATTCGTTTATACTCCCACTTCATACCTAACCATCAAACACGACAAGACTACTCTTCTTTTTTCTTTTTTACGTGTATCGTAAATTCATCCTTCTTATAATCGATCGAAACAGACTCGGCATTCTCCAGTTTTCCCATCAGGAACATATCTGCCAGCGGATCTTCCAGTCTTCTCTGGATCGTCTTACGAAGCGGTCTTGCGCCATACTTGGCGTCATATCCTTCCTTCGCCAGCTGATCTTTCGCCGCCGCAGAAACCTTAAGCGACACGCCCTTCTCTCCAAGCTGGGAACCCAGTTCTTTTAGCATAAGATCGACGATACTGCGGATTTCTTCTGGTGTCAGTTCCTGGAAGACGACGATCTCGTCAATACGGTTCAGGAATTCCGGACGGAACATCTCTTTCAGAACAGTATGTACACGGTTTTCAAGTGCGACGTGTCCTTCCGCGCCAAAACCGAATCCATTCGCCTTTAACGAAGTACCCGCGTTAGAAGTCATAACCAGGATCGTATGCTCGAAATTCACAAGACGTCCATGGCTGTCCGTCAGACGGCCATCGTCCAGGATCTGAAGAAGCATATTGAATACATCCGGATGTGCTTTCTCGATCTCATCGAAAAGAACTACCGAATAGGGTTTTCTTCTCACTCTTTCCGTAAGCTGTCCACCATCATCATAGCCGACATATCCAGGCGGCGAACCAATCAGCTTGCTGACAGTATGCGATTCCATGTACTCAGACATATCAATACGGATCAAAGCATCCTCGCGGGCGAACATCGCCTCGGCCAAGGCCTTGACCAATTCCGTCTTACCTACACCTGTAGGTCCGACAAAGATAAACGATGACGGTTTATGTGCTTTACCGAAACCGGAGCGGTTTCTTCTGATTGCACGTGCCAAAGCACTGACTGCCTTCTCCTGACCGATGACTCTCTGATGGAGTCTCTCCTCAAGTTTCAGGAGCTGCTCGGACTCCGACTCCGAGATACGCTTGACAGGAATACCTGTCCACATCTCAATGACTCGTGAAATATCCTCACATGTGATGATTGAAGGCACAAGTTCATTCTCGAGAGATTCGATTTCCTTCTCCAGACGGAGTACTCGTGACTTCTTCTCTGCCTGCAATTCATACAGATGCTCATTTTCAATTTCTTCCGGCGTCGCACTGGTCTCAATACGGCTCTCGATCTGCTTGACCTCGGCATCGAGCTGCTTATACTCTTTCTTCATGGAAGCCAGGCTGACCAGACGTACTTCTTTCAGATTCACCTGCGATCCGGCTTCATCCAGAAGATCGATCGCCTTATCCGGCAGATACCGGTCCATGATATATCTTGAAGATGCTGTTACTGCATACTCGATGACATCGTCCGGATACTGCACGAAGTGGTGCTTTTCGTAGTAATCACGGATACCTTTCAAGATCTCAATGGACTCTTCAACAGAAGGCTCCTCTACGATGACTTTCTGGAATCGTCTTTCCAGAGCAGAATCCTTCTCAATATGACGGCGGTACTCATCCAGTGTTGTAGAACCAATCACGCGGATCTGTCCTTTTGCCAAAGCAGGCTTAAGAATATTGGCCGCATTCATGGCACCCTCTGCATCGCCGGCACCCATGATGTTGTGCATCTCATCGATAACCAGGATCACATTCTGGTTTTTTGTCGCTTCGTCAACTACGCCCTTCATGCGGCTCTCAAACTGACCACGGAACTGTGTTCCGGCAACAAGCGCCATCATATCGAGTAGATATACCTTCATATCAAGAAGCTTCTGCGGCACTTCACCCTTTGCAATACGAACAGCAAGTCCTTCAGCAATCGCCGTCTTACCAACACCCGGATTACCGATCAGGGCAGGATTATTCTTCGAACGGCGGTTCAGGATCTGAATCACTCTCGAGAGCTCTTTATCACGGCCGATCAACCTGTCGATCTTTCCCTCACGGGCAAGCTGGGTAAGGTTTGTACCATACGTGTCCAGGTTCTTCGTCTTCGGATCTTTCTTCTCGGAGTTGGCCTTCTGCTTATCGCGCTTAGAACCACGCTTCTTTCCACCCATGAAGAACTCACGGAAGTCAGAGAGTTCCCTCTCTTTTTCCGGATCCATGCCATCCGGATCATCCATTCCGCCCATAAAAAGCGGCCCGAGATCAGGCTCTTCCTCGTCGTCTTCGTCCATATCCTCGTCTGACTCTTCCAGTTCCGGCATCTCCAGTTCAACGGAAAACGGCATATCCTGATCTCCGTTGACCAGCATTTTCAGGAGCTGTTCTGGATTTGAGGAATCCATGCCTTCCATCAGACGGTTCATTTTCTCTGTGACATTATCAATATTGCCTTCATTGATTCCGGCTGCGGCAAACATTTCTCCAATACCGCCGATCCCGGTCTCATAGGCACACTTGATGCACAGACCTTCATTGATACGTTGATTGTTCTCAAACCGTGTTGTGAAGACCACTGCAACATTCTTCTTACATAAAGTACATAAACTCATTTAGTTATCCTACTCTTCAATAGGTTTACGCTTTCTTCTCGGCTTAGGACCAACCGCGATCTCCAGCGCATCCCTCTCCACTTTCTTTTTCTGTTTTTCATCTATGAAAGGCGCATCGCCCATCAGTTTTCTGGTTTTCTCCAATACAGGTTTCAAAAACTGACCTGTATAGGACTCCTTAACCTCGCAAACCTCTTCCGGCGATCCCTGGGCAATGATCGTTCCGCCCTTATCTCCACCTTCCGGGCCGAGATCAATAATATAATCAGCTGTCTTGATCACGTCAAGATTATGCTCGATGACCAGAACAGTATTACCATTTTCGGCCAGGCGGTTCAAAATGTCAACAAGCTTATGGACATCGGCAATATGCAGACCTGTGGTAGGCTCATCCAGAATATAGAATGTACGCCCCGTACTACGCTTCGAAAGCTCTGTAGCCAGCTTCACACGCTGTGCCTCACCTCCGGAGAGCTGTGTGGCAGGCTGACCAAGCCGGATATACCCCAGGCCCACTTCCGACAATGTCTGCAGCTTGTTTCTGATCTTCGGAACGTTCTGGAAGAACTCCAATCCTTCATCCACCGTCATCGCCAGAACATCCGCGATGTTCTTCCCTTTATACTTTACCTGCAAGGTCTCACGGTTATATCTCTTTCCCTTACAAACATCGCACTTCACATATACATCCGGAAGGAAATGCATCTCGATACGGTTCACGCCATCTCCGGAACAAGCCTCGCACCGTCCGCCTTTTACGTTAAAACTAAAACGGCCGTTCTTGTATCCACGCGCCTTCGCATCCGGTGTATTGGCATACAGTTCACGGATCATATCAAAACAACCGGTGTAGGTAGCCGGATTTGATCTCGGGCTTCTTCCAATCGGCGACTGGTCGATGGAAATCACCTTATCCAGATGGCCGACACCCAGTATCTTGTCACAAAGGCCCTTGGAACGACGGGCGCCGTTCAGATCCGTAGCCAGTTTTCTCAAGATGATCCCGTTGACCAGTGAACTCTTTCCCGAACCGGAAACACCTGTCACGCAGGTAAAAAGGCCGATTGGGATCTTTACATCGATATTCTTAAGATTGTTCTCTCTTGCTCCGCAGATAGTAAGATAGCGGCCATCCGGTTTTCTTCTCTGTGTCGGAACCGGAATAAACTTCTGACCGGAAAGATACTGACCGGTAATTGATTCCGGGATCTTCATGATTTCTTCCGCCGTACCTACACCGACAACAAAACCGCCGTGTTCTCCGGCTCCCGGACCCATATCGATGATAAGATCCGCTTCCCGCATCGTATCTTCATCATGCTCCACGACGAGCACGGTATTTCCAAGACGTTTCAGTTTCTGCAGTGTAGCCAGCAGTCGGTTGTTATCTCTCTGATGCAGACCGATCGATGGTTCATCAAGAATATACAGCACACCGGTAAGACTGGAACCGATCTGCGTTGCAAGACGGATACGCTGCGCCTCACCACCGGAAAGCGTGGATGCCGCACGGGAAAGCGTCAGATAATCAAGACCCACATCCATCATGAAACCAAGTCTTGCAAGGATCTCTTTCAAGATCGGCTCGGCGATCTTCTTTTCACGCACGCGGAGATTCAGGCCTTGCAGATGCTTGATACACTTGCGGATCGGCATGGCTGTGACTTCATAAATGTTCTTGTTTCCAACTGTGACCGCGAGGGATGTCGGGTTCAGACGGGCGCCATGGCAGGATTCACAATCCGTGATCGTCATATACTGCGCGTAGTGCTCTTTCATTTCTTCCGAAGAAGCTTCGCGGCTTCTTCTCTCAACACTATGTACGACGCCCTCCCAGGAATTCATATAGATTCCGTCACGGCGATAGATGCTGTTCGATGTATCGATGATCAGCTTTTCCCCATCATTTCCGTAAAGGATGATATCCTGTATCTTCTTAGGAAGCTTATTCCAGGGTGTATCCAGCGAGAACTTGTATCTGTCGGCAAGCGCCTCAATAAAAGCTCTACCCCAGCTCTTCGGGTCATCAAATTTCCAGCCTGCCGTCGTGATACATCCTTCGTTGATGGATCGGTCTGGATACTGCACACAGAGATCCGGATCCACATATGTGTGAAAACCAAGACCGGAACAGTCCGGGCACGCGCCAAAAGGATTATTGAACGAAAACATACGCGGAGAAAGATCTTCCACACTGATACCGCACATCGGACACGACAGTTTCTGTGAGAAAAGAACTTCACTTTCATCAAATACTCTCTCGCCGTTCTCGTCTTCTCTCGGGATCTGGACCTGAACAAGAAGAAGTCCGTCCGCCAGTTTCAACGCCGTCTCGCAGGAATCATTCAGTCTCGACCGCGCCTCTTCTCTTACGACCAGTCTGTCCACGACCACTTCAATATCATGCTTCTTATTCTTCTCGATATCGAATTCTTCATCCAGTTCATGCATCTCTCCATCCAGGCGGATACGAGCATATCCACTTTTGCGGAAATCATCGATCAGCTTGGAATACTCTCCTTTCCGGGCACGCACAACCGGCGCCATCAGGATCAGTCTTGTTCCTTCCTGATATGCCATCAACTGTTCAATGATCTGATCGATCGACTGAGAATCGATTTCTCTTCCACACTTCGGGCAATGCGGAACACCGATACGTGCATACAGAAGACGGAAATAATCATAGACTTCTGTAACTGTTCCAACTGTAGATCTCGGGTTTCTGCTTGTCGTCTTCTGATCGATTGCAATCGATGGTGAAAGACCGTCAATACTGTCAAAATCCGGTTTTTCAAGCTGGCCGAGAAACTGTCTTGCATATGAAGACAAAGACTCGACATAGCGTCTTTGTCCTTCCGCATAAATCGTATCAAAAGCCAGAGAAGACTTTCCGGAACCGGAAAGTCCGGTGATGACAACCAGGTTGTCCCTAGCAATATCAACATTGATATTCTGCAGATTATGTTCTCGTGCACCACGGACACGAATATACTGATTCATAAAATACACTCCAATTCGAAAATATGTTCTCTTATAGTATATCCCAATTATTCTATAAAGTATATAGAGAAACACCCCTCCTGAAAAGTCTTTTTATACTAGCAGAATCCCGAAAAAAGTTTTCATGTCCGGATCTTCGACAGAATAACGTCACACGAATTCAAGGACTTTTATAGTTTTATGAAAAAAGAACTTGCGCCGCCTCTTTTCTTATGTTATTATCTTTCATGCACTTAAGCAGTGGTGACTTGGCCCTATGGTCAAGCGGTTAAGACGGCGCCCTCTCAAGGCGCAATCAGGAGTTCGATTCTCCTTAGGGTCACCACTTTAAAGGATGTTCTTTCGAGAACATCCTTTTTCTTTTGCCAACAATACAAAAAAGAGGATATTCTGCCGAATATCCTCTTTTTAGCTTAAACATGGATTCAGATATCAGAGATCCTCAAGATCGTCTTCAAAGATCTTGTCGTCCGGATCGATATCATCCTTCTTATCCTTCTTATCGTTCTTCTTCGGCTGCATATCCGCACGTCTTGCTGTACGGATCGGGCGCAGGGCCTGTGCATCAACAACGGAAGGTTTCTGCAGATAACCGTTTTTCACGATCGTCTTGTTCTCATCTTCCTCGACATCATTCTTTTTCTTCTTTGCGAACCAATTCTTTACAAAATCAGGGACAGGAATGAAATTCTTGCAGATTTCTACAAAATCCATACGCTTCTTGGAAAGAGAATTGTAGCGCATATAGATAATGATGATCAAAACAAATATGATGGCAAACCAGATGAAGAATGTGTAAGGATTCTCCTTCTTAGTCGTTACTGTTGTCGGAAGTAACGAAGTCGTAGGAGTAACAAACTTTGTCGCCGCCTGTGTCGTTTCTGTCGTCGTTTCACTTGACGGAGCAGTTGTATCCGATCCGCTCGTAGACGGTTCAGTCGTGTCAGTTACGACTGCCGCACCAGAAGCAGAAGTTTCAGAAGAAGATTCTGTAGTCGCTTCTGTTGTCGTCTCAGAAGTAGTCGTTTCTTCCGAAGCGGAAGTTTCGGAAGGTTCCGGAGTTGGTGTGTCCGTCGGAGCTACTGTCGGAGTTGGTGTTGGTGTATCCGTCGGTGCTGTCGTCGGTGTTGGTGTAGGCGTATCGGTCGGCGCTACAGTCGGTGTCGGTGTAGAAACCACGCCACCTTCCGGAGTCGGTGTTCTGGTCGGCTTAGGAGTCGGCGTATTCGTTGGAACCGGTGTCGGCGTATTCGTCGGAACCGGAGTTGGTGTATTCGTTGGTGTCGGCGTCGGAGTCGGGCTCGGTGTCGGAGTCGGCGTATCCGTTGGATTCGGATTGAATGTATAGTAACTTACATTACTCGGCATCCAAAGTTGTCCTGCTCCATCGGACGAAGCCACGACCGTGATAGTTGTCGGCTGGATTGGAGAACCATCCGGGCTGATAATATGAACACTGATCGAACTTCCGCTTACTGATGTGCTGATGGACAGCTTCTGGGATGAACTGCTGGAAGCTTTTGCAGAATTGGCTGTGAGAGCTTCGCCGTCCGAATCGGCTTTTATCAACTGAAGTTTAATCGAAGCTTCGTTGTATTTTCCTTGTCCGTCAATACCAACAGAACATTCTGTCGAATCCGCCCGGACTTCTGGGGCCATCGAGCCTAGGAAACAACCAAAGCAAATAGTAAGGCAAACAAGAATGCTGAGTAGTCTTCTAATGCGTGTATCCTTCATAAAAACGCTCCTATTACTCTCAAAAATATTTGTACCCTATCCTCTATAATAACAGAATAGCCGACTGATTTCAAACCAGTCGGCTATTTTATGTCGGAATTATGGTCTATTTTTAGCACTTTCTGTCCAAGACGTTTAAATTTTGCCCGGTCTCCGATTTTGCTGACCATTCGAACCATGACCTGGATCTTCATCCTTCGGTAGAGAATCTTTCCGCACAGTAGACTTGATCGGGCGATATGCCTGGCCAACACTGACATTTGGTTTTTGCAGATAACCGTTCATTACGTCAGGAGCCGGAGTCTCTTCTTTCTTCGATGCGCCTTTAGAAAAGGCAGGTATCGGAATGAAGTTTTTGCAGATCTCGACAAATCCCATATCCTTCTTTGCCAGATGGTTATATCGCAAATAAATCACGATGGCCAGAATGAAAAGAATGAGGAACCAGAGGAAGAAACTGCTGTTATCCTGTTTCTTATAGGTGGACGCACTGCCAACAAAATTAGGATTCGTAGTCGGAATCACCTTTCCCGTCTCTCCTGTTCCCGTTCCATCGGATGGATCCGTCTCCTGGTCGACATTCGCAACCACTAGAACATCTGTTTCCGACGTTTCGGAAGCAGGCACAGTAGCTTCAGTTTCGCCTGTTGTCTCTTCTGAACCGACCGTCTCACTTTCCAATGTTGTCTCCGAAGCTTTCGGTGTCGGAGTATTCGTCGGTGCCTCAGTCGGAATCGGAGTATTGGTCGGCGTGATCGTCGGTGTCACAGTCACTTCAATCTGCCCTGCACCGGTGATGACCGGAGTCGGGATGAGTGTTGGAAGCGGAGTCGGCGTCGGAATACTTGTCGGCCCCTGTGTAGGTGTCTGCGTCAACTTTCCGATTGGCGTTGGCGTAGAAGTCATTCTGGCAGCCGAGGTTGGTGTATTTATAGGCATCCTTGTAGGTGTAGGCGTATCCGTTGCACGACGATAAGGTGTCGGCGTATTTGTCGGCCTCTGTGTCGGTGTATTCGTCGCACGTCTGTAAGGCGTCGGCGTGTTTGTCGGCCACGGAGTCGGTGTATTGGTCGCACGACGATAAGGTGTCGGCGTATCTGTCGGCCTTGGGGTCGGCGTATTGGTTGCACGACGATATGGCGTAGGTGTGTTTGTCGGCCACGGGGTCGGCGTGTTTGTCGCTCGACGATAAGGTGTCGGCGTATACGTTGGTCTTCTGGTCGGCGTAGGAGTCGAAGTATTCGTTGGTTTAGGTGTAGGCGTTGACGTATGCACCGGCGGCGGAGGTACTTTTGTCGGCGGCGGTGGTGGAGGCGGAGGAGGTGCCTTGGTCGGCTCGGTAGTTGGCGTAGGACTTAGAGTCGGCGTCGGACTGGGTGTCGCTGTCGGCCCCTTCACTGCAATTCTCGAATTGACTGAATAAATACTCAAATCATCAGAAAAAACACCTCTCAGCCCAAAATAGTAATTACCATTTGGAGTACCATCCCATCCGATAATAAGGAATGTAACCGACTCTGAACCTTCCGAAACCTCTACTGCAGAGCCATTACCATTGGAAACAGTGATTTCATTCTTCGTAAACTCGACTGTAACTTCTACCTGATCACCCGGATCGTATCCGGTAAGCTCCAGATACAGATTGGCATCGTCACCCCAGGGGCCTTCCAGTCTTGCGGAAACCTTTCCCACTGCCAGAACCGTCCCACGGTTGCCAAACGCCATCATTCCAAGCACAATGCTAAGGAAGAAAACACAAACCCATGAAAGAACTTTTCTTTTATTGTTCACAAGCATCCCCCCAAACAAACAATTACTCGATTTCTTTCATTACACTCTTATAGGCCGGACGAATGATCTTATTCATGCCAACCAGTTCCTCAATACGATGCGCACTCCATCCTACAATACGCGCTGTTGCAAACAAAGGTGTATAGAGCTCTTCCGGAATATTCAAAATCTTATAGACCAGTCCACTGTAGAAATCGACATTCGGGCTGACCCCTTTGAATATCTTTCGGGTCTCCGCAATTGCTTCAGGCGCAAGCTCTTCCACATTTTTATACAGGATATAGTCTCTCTCCATATCTTTTTCTTTCGCGAGCGCTTCCACAAATTCATTGAGCACTTCCTCTCGCGGATCGCTCATCGAGTAGACCGCATGTCCCATACCATAAATCAGGCCACTCTTATCGAACGCCTGCTTATTCAGGATCTTCATAAGATAATCCTTGATCGCGGCACGATCCTCCCAATTGGAAACATGCTCACGGATATCATCCATCATCTGCACAACTTTAATGTTTGCACCACCATGCTTCGGTCCTTTTAACGAAGACATGGCTGCTGCCATAGCAGAATAGGTATCCGAACCGGAAGAAGTTACAACACGCGTTGTAAAAGTCGAGTTGTTTCCGCCGCCATGCTCCATATGCAGCATCAAAGCCACATCAAGCACCTTGGCCTCCAAGTCCGAATACTTCTGATCCGGCCGAAGCATAAGAAGGAAATTCTCCGCGCAGGACTTGCCTCTTCTCGGACGATGGATGTACATGCTCTCATCGTTATCGTAATGATTATATGCATGATAACTGTATACCGAAAGCATCGGATACTGAGCGATCAGCTGGATACACTGGCGCAGACTGTTCTCTACAGAAGATGCTGTCGACGAATCATCATAAGAAGCAAGTGTAAGGACACTTCGTGTAATCGAGTTCATGATGTCCTGGCTTGGCGCCTTCATGATGACGTCACGCGTAAAATTCGTCGGAAGACAACGACATTCATCCAGGATATCCTGGAACTCAAGTAGCTGGCTCTCTGTTGGTTTTTCTCCAAAAAGCAGAAGATATGCGGTCTTCTCAAATCCGAATTCCCGCTCTCCAAGTTCACGGATCAGTGTTTTGATGTTATATCCGCGATACCATAATTCACCCGGGCAAGGCACCTGTTTTCCATCTGGTCCGGAAGTAAAGGAAACAATCTTCGAGATTCTGGTAAGTCCGGTCAATACGCCTTTTCCGTTGATATCGCGCAGGCCGCGATTCACGCCGTACTTTTCAAACAGCGCGTCTTCGATCGTGTCGTTCTTTACAATGAGCGGCTGCTGGGTCGAAGAAAATTTCGCAATCTTATCAACATCCATTATCATTTCCTCCCAACTTTTGAATATAGGCCTTTCTATTATACCACAAAAAGTCAAAGGATAATGATACGAACGGCGTCGCCAGTGCTTTTATCAAATATTTATCTTTCGAGCGCCTTGTAACGCCACTTCCCTCCACGATAACGCACAACGCATACGATTGCGGTCACGCCCCAGGTCAAACCGGTCGTAATCCAGATGCCCCAGTACCCCAGGAAAGGAATTCTGGTAAGCACATTGGAAAAGGCAATACGGCAAACTACTTCAGTAAGGCCGTTGATCATGGCAAATCCGGTGTCTCCACAACCGTTTAAAACGGCACGTGGCACATAGATCATGCCTAATGCGAAGTAAAAAGGACTGGTGATCTTCAGAGCTCGTGCGCCAAGCGATAAGATGATCTCTGCCGCCTCTTCTTCCTTAATGAAAATACTGCAGATAAATCTTCCGCCAAAGAAGAAAAGCGGGAGCATGATCAAACTGAAGGCAAGAACGATCAGTGTCGATTTGCGGAAACCTTCCACCACACGATCCTGTCTTTTGGCTCCCATATTCTGACCGGAATAGGAAGTCAGCGCCATACCAAGCGAACCATACGGCTGTTGGACAAGTTGTTCAATACGGCCGCTTATGGTGTAAGCAGAAGCTACATCAGGGCCGAAGCCGTTGACTACAGCCTGAAGTGAAATACAGGAGACAGCAATCATAGAATTCTGAATAGCAACCGGAGCTCCAAGTTTGAAAGAGTCCCTGATCATGGAAAAATCTGGTTTTAAGTCCTTTTTACGAAGCTTAAAATAGCTGACCTTGTTATATGCAAAGATAATAGAGGCAATCGCTGATACTGCTTGAGCGATGATCGTTGCCAAGGCAACACCAACTACACCAAGGCCGAAATATATAACAAAAACCAAATCCAGGCTCACATTTATGATACTGCTCAAGATAAGAAAATATAATGGTGTTTTAGAGTCACCGACTGCCCGAAGCAATGCTGCGACGCCATTATAAAAAGCAACGCCGATTATTCCAAGGCAAGTCACCCTGAAGTAGTCTATCGAATCCGCTATGTACTTATCCGGAGTCTGCAAAAGCCGAAGGATCGGCCCTGCCAAGAAGAAACCGATCAGCGTGACGACAAGTGCTGACGAAGCAAGAACATAAATTGAGTTAGCAATCGTCTTTTTAAGCTGCTTCTCATCGTTTGCACCGAAATATTGGGAAGCGATTACACCAATACCGACAGCAAGACCGGAACTTAAGGAAAAGAAAAGAAAATTCAGAGAACCGCAGGCACCAACAGCCGCCAATGCGTGCGGGCTGACATAACGGCCTACGACAATAGAGTCGACCATATTATAAAGTTGCTGAAAAAGATTGCCGATCAAAAGCGGCAAAGTAAACTTCAAAATATGTCTGGTTGGATTTCCAACCGTCATATCCGTAACATTCTTATTTCCCATCTGTCTTCACCTAGTTGTACGTCGAATGCATTCAAGTTCTTGGTCGATTGCATTATAATGGAACAACGACGAAAATAGACAGTCTTTTACGTCTCTTTTTTCCTCAAAGTAAATTCTCTTGACGTAAATATTTTAGGAAACTTTCACAACCACAAACACAATCCTGATATGTCGCACCGAACTCCCCCGTATACCAAGGGTCGCTCACGTCACGGTCCGAGCCGCAAAACTCCAAAAGTTTCCGGATCTTTCCGCCCCTCGGATGACCCGTCATTCTTTCAATATTCCGCATATTCATTGCGTCCATTCCGATCAGGAAATCATACTGATCGTATTCTTCACGTTTTAACTGTTGTGCTCGTTTTCCGGAGAAGTCCGTATATGACGTCTTACCTATACCTTGTCGCTTCAGTTCATCTCTTGCCGGCGGATAAACAGGGTTTCCTACACCATTCCAGATCTCCTCCGTACTCGTCGCACGCGATTCAATATGGAACTCTTCCACAAGTCCCTCTTTCTCCACCATATCCTTCAAAATAAACTCCGCCATCGGCGACCGGCAAATATTGCCGTGGCAGATGAAAAGTACATTTATCATTTCTCGTATCCTTTACACTTCAGAATTTTTTTCAATCGTAGTTTTGCTCATATATTTCATATCTCATCAATATTCGTAGGATTGATTTACTTTCCTAAGTGCAGCCACATAATCACAACCTTTTTCTTTCACGTCTTCCGGATTTATCGGATAATGGACATTGTAAAGAACCCCTTTATCTCCAAACATATCCTCCATATAATCCTTCTCTATATGCCCGCCTACGACTTCAAGGCAGATCATAACATGATCATCACCCGGTACAATTTCTTTCTCCCACAAATACCTACACTCAAGGTTCATGAAACATTCAGCGACCATCGGCGCTTCTACCCATGAAGCTTTCTCCGCAGTAAGCCCTGACGAAGTTATCTCATCCGCCTCGAACTGATTATTCTGTATTGTCTTCATGCAGGCTTCGTATAAATCAGATGACATGAAATTTAGCACTGCTACCTTCTTTTCATTTAAGCTTTGGTAAAGATGTCCTCTCTTATTCACGCTGCATAGAATCACGTAATACCCGCCTCCATGATTCGCACTCGTAAACCCTGCCCATGACTGCATCGTAGCATTTGGCTGTCCATTAGATTTATAGGTTGTGACAAGAAACATCGGTGTCGGTATTCCCATTATAAATTCTTTCCAATCAAATCCGAAGTTTTTTGCAAATTCTCCGTATGTCCCACTCATAGATTCAGGCATTTCTTTGTATTGGTATTTCATCTTTTTCCTTCCCTCCGTACTAAAATCAACATAAGAATCGACTTCAATTATCTCGACAACCTTCGATTTGGCTTAGTCAGTTTTCTTCTGATTATCTATAACTCATAATTGCATACTTTATGATGATATTTCTCTATTCTCATATGGATAGCTGCAAAGCACGCTGTCAAGATATTTGATCCCGCAAAAGAACTTACAGATAGAAGTGTCTTTTACTGCACATTTATGTTCCCTGGTATTCTCTGCAATATTCCATGGACAAGCGCTTTGATTCCAGCCGATATTATCACTGACCAGATCAATATCCATATTCGCGCCCTTAAGTTCATTGATCGTCATACTTTTCCTCCTTACTCGCGATGTAAGTCCTTTGCCGTAATAAACTTATAAATCCGCAGGTACTATTTCAGACCGTAAGAGCCGGATAGCTTGCTCGACCGAAATTATCTTCGCGTAACGAGGTCCCCACATGAATTCATTATAGTACTTGTAGGCGGTTTCCTTATCAAAATAGGGATTGTCATAGGTTGAATTTGTGTATGAGGGAACAATTATGTTGAATCCTCTCTCAAATCCGCTTTTTATAGTTGCATCCATACAATAGTCAGTAGATAAACCGATCGTAATAATATCCTTTTCGCCTTTAGACTGAAGATATTCCGTCAATCCTGTCATCGGGTGAAAAGCACTGTTTACGTTCTTTTCGAAACGTTTTTCACCCTCTATTGGTGCAAACTCCTCATAAACCTCATAGTTATCCGTAGCTTTATCCAGATCCGTGCCCGGGCCGTCATCATGCTGGACATATACGACCTCAACTTGATTCTCTCTCGCTACGGTAATCAACTGCTTTATGTTTTTCCTTACCGTCTCAAAAGCATACAGTCTTTCATCAAAACATCCTTTTTGTGTATCTACAACTAAAAGTATCATTCTATTCTCCCTTCTGAATAAAAAAATCATTCCATAGATCTTCATGAGACTGAGTAAACAACACCGGCTTCTCCTCTCTAGAAAAGTATCTCAGTTCCATCGTTTCATTCAGATCACAAACCAACTCTCCCCCTATTGGAAGAAGTTCATAAGCAATAACGATGCTCTGTGCTTTATCTCCACTTGAGTATGTTATATCAAGATCAGAATAAACACCGATTATTCTGCCGCACTGAACATCGAGACCAGTTTCTTCCTTCGCTTCCCTGATAGCTGTCATCTGAGGTGTCTCTCCTAATTCAATAGCGCCTCCCGGAAAGCCCCATTTATTGCTGTCGCCTCTTCTTTGGAGCAGGACTTCTCCATTCGAGTTAAAAATGCAGCCGCCTGCAAATGCCAAAATGATCTTATCATGACCAACTTTGCTTCTGATATTCTGAATATAATTTTTCGTAAGTTCCATAATCAGTACCCCATTACTTTTGACACTTCGCGTGCCATATCTTCTCCTGCCAACTCGGAAACTTTGTCACTCATATACACTCTCCCTCGTCAAACTCCGATAAACTTCTTCACATATTATGTTTGATAGCATCAGCTTTTACATATTGCGTCTTTCGCCCAGATCCAATACGAACAAGATATCCTTCATCAACCAGTTTTTTCAAGGCAGATTCTACGGAAGAGCTCCCCAAACTCGGACATAATGTCAGCACTTCCATTTTAGTAAACTTTCCGATTCGTTCTGTAACACAAGCCTTAACTATGTCGTACGAAGTACTTCTAGTTCCTTCAGCGTGAGCAATAGTGACTCTTCGCTCAAACTCGCGATAGCATGCGAGGATTACACCCAGCATGTATTTGATAAACGGTTTTGGATCGTTTTGTCCTTCATGCCAATTTTGATCAGCTCTCTGCAACGAATCATAATAGGCTTCCTTAGTATCAGCAATTGCTTTCTCGATACTTATGTATTGTCCAACCAGGTATCCACATCTATTTAGAAGAAGCAGAGTAATTAGTCGACTCATTCTTCCGTTTCCATCATTAAATGGGTGAATACACAGGAAATCGAGAAGGAAGCATGGAATTAGTATTAACTCATCAACCACACCTCTATCCAACTCTTTCTGATACTGCTCACAAATTTGATCAATAGCATCGGGAGTCTCATATGGTGCTAAAGGTCTGAATACCACGATCTTCTCACCGGCCTCCATAACCATATCGATTTCATTGGGAGTTGTCTTAAACTGACCGCCGTAAGAGAAATTCGTATACTTTAGTAATTCCTTATGCATCTGAAGGATATAATTCCGTCTTACAGGGATTGCATCGTAATTCTCATGAACCAGATTAAGTACGTTTCGATACCCAAGGATTTCTTCCTCATCTCTATTCTTAGGTGTCGTTTTATCGTTCATTAACTGTTTTAGTCTTGAGCTGGTGGTTACTATTCCTTCGATACGGTTTGAAGCCTCAGTACTTTGAGCTTTAGCCACCTCGATAAGACGTGTAAGTTCAACCGGCTTCTGACGAAGGAACAATTCCTGTTTTCCTTTGTACTCGTGAATCTTTGAAATATAAGATACTATTTCATTATCCCAAGTTCTATCAGCCAATTTAGAATAATCAAACTGTCTCATCCGGCAACTATCCTTTCTCCCAACCAACATATCTTTTCTCCCAAATCATACCTCCTTTTGGGAGATTTTTCAATATAATTGGGAGAGGCTTATTTCAGTTTGACAGTTGACAAACAAACGTTCTGTTTTGTATAATATAGTTGTCAGATTGATAGACACTGATTGTGCTTGAAATTTCGGTAATGACCAAGGCTGGAAGCAAAGTATCGATACGGGAAACTAAACAAACCAAGATTCCAAATCCACCCTTTGTATCATGCTGATCAGCACGACCAAATGCGAAAGGAGGTTTTTTAGAATCGATATCGACAACGGTACTCAATCAGACAATACGGTATAGTGCCGGATAGTTAAGGGCAAAAGATTTCTGGAGATTTTGTTAAGGATAACGGAATTGAGCCGATCACCAAAATATAAGTAGCCTGAATTAGATCAGGTAGAGGCATCAGGCTAGTGCCATTAAAGTGCTGGTATGGTATTCTTTTATCAGCGGTTTATAAATCTCAACTACAGAGTTGAAAATAGCCA
>JAFWPB010000044.1 GCA_017545245.1 Clostridiales bacterium | reverse complement strand
TCCTCGGGGACCGTTTCGATGCTGTCAAAGAACTCGTCCTCCACAGTATCCGTCTTCGTCCTGGTCAGACGATTCAGGGACTTGTTGGCGGCGACCTTCTTGAGCCATGGCAGGATCTTCGTTTTATCATTGATGCTGTCATACGAATTGATCAGGGAAACAAACGTATCCTGAACGATGTCCTGCGCATCATCTTCATTCTTCAGAAGAGAAAATGCTGTCCAGTACACCGCGCGATAGGCTTCGTTGTAGATCTTTTCAAGTTCTTTGTCGGTCATTTTTCTGTCTCCTTTTGTCCGCATCTATCTTATAGACACATAACAACAGAGATTTCTTCACGGTACGAGAAATATTTTTTTCGGTTTTACTTTACCACCAATTCAGTTGAACGATGCACTATTTTTGGAGGGTCGTTCAAGTTCACTGTATGGCATACATTCATTGTATCATGTATGCATGAATGATATATTAGGGATATGGACATTAAACGATTTTATCAGGATGATGAATATATATTAGAAAAGCGCGACGAAAAGGTCTTTCTCATTAAAGGGGAAGACGAGTATGAATTGTCCTACCAGCCATATGGATCCTGTCTGAATATTAGGACACCGGACCGGAAATGGTGGACGATCTATCAGGCTTTTTCAGTCAGCGAGCTCTGTTATGCCGCGCGCACGAACGATTCGATCCGGATGATCACCGGCGAGACCTACGATATCCGGGGTGTGTTCAAGTTGATCATGAAAGCCCTGGAGCTGAAGCTGGATCAGATGGATATCGGCTATATCGAGGCCCGCTGCTTCATGGACATTCTGGCGGAAAAAGGCGCTGTCTCTGAAGAAACCGCATTCGACCTTTACTCGGTCGGGATGGTCAATCCGAACATCATGTCCCACCTGATCCATTCTAAGAAAGTACAGAACACACCAAGCGGCCGACACTATCTGCGGAAGGCCGGGGCGGAGATGTATGGTCTCACTTCTGTTGAGCCCGCTGCAAAAGATCCGGGAGAGCTGGATTTCCGCCTGATCTCCAACCAGGTGCGTTTTGGTGTGGGATATATAAAGACGCCTTCCGGCAAACAGTACTATGCCTGGCACGGGCAGCCGAACCGAAACGACGACTATATCACCTATGCGGAGATCACGGAAGAGGAATATACGAAGATCAATAAAGAATATCCCCGAAGGATCGATGCCGACCGGGAAACAGCAGAATTGTTCCGGAATAAATATGTGGACGGGCACAAAGTGATCTCTGAAGGATGGAATATGCCCCATCCCTGATCCCTTCGCTGTAGAAGCACTTCCAGCGAGCACCTCAGCGAATTTCTTCATTATTCGCTGTTTCCTTCGCTGTAGAAGCTCTTTCAGCGAGCACCTCAGCGAATTTCTTCATTATTCGCTGTTTCCTTCGCTGTAGAAGCACTTCCAGCGAGCACCTCAGCGAATTTCTTCATTATTCGCTATTCCCTTCGCTGTAGAAGCACTTCCAGCGAGCACCTCAGCGAATTTCTTCATTATTCGCTGTTTCCTTCGCCCCGATTACAGTACAGAAGATCAAAATGCGATCTTTGTACTGTAAATGTCAAAGATTCTGTTCGAAAAGCGCTCGATTTTACAGTTTTTTTCATTCTTTTCCAATTTCAAATAGTCGGCTTCGCCGTTTGCTTGGTTGAAAAGAAAAGTAAATTTGGAGTTCTACACTGAGTGCAGATGTGAATTCTTCACGAGTGTAGATTTGACATTTTGAGAAACCATTGAAATCTCAGGCGTTGTGTAGAAGTGAAGATGTTATTTTCATTGGGGAGATCTGCAAAAAACTATGCTTTTACACTATGGGCAAAAAGTCTACACTTCTTCACTTGAAATAAGCTTAGTGCATATATTTCTCATGTAGAACTGTAGATTGACACCAGTGTTGAGCGTCGATATAATTATCTTAAGATCAGGAAACTGATTGGGGCTGGTCGCAAGACCCGGGTCCATCGAGAGCGGGGATGTTCCCCGCTATTATTATTTTCGGAGGTTTTTGTGAGCGAATTAAGCATCTTTATCGATGAGAGCGGCGATTTTGGACCGTATGACTATCGCTCACCATATTACATCATCACCATGGTGTTTCATGATCAAGCCATCGATATATCCGCCCCTATAGCCAAGTTGAATACGGATCTTGCCAATCGAGGGTTTCCCAATCACTGTGTTCATACTGGTCCGATCATTCGTCGAGAAAACGAATACGAGTTTGAATCAATCGAAACAAGACGAAGAATCTTGAACAGTATGGTTACTTTTATTAAACACTGTAAAGTCAGATATCACAGTTTCCATATTGAGAAAAAGCATATCGAAGATTCCGTCCAAGCTTCGGCACAACTATCACTATTGATATCACGGTTCCTCAAGAGCCATTATGAAGAGATCCTTTCCTATGACAAGTTGAAGATATACTACGATAATGGTCAGATAGAGATATCGAGAATACTTGCCTCTGTTTTTACAGTCCTTTTCCCGGAAGTGGAAATCAAAAAGGTTACTCCGTCGGATTACCGTCTTTTCCAGACAGCGGATATGTTTTGTTCTATGGAGTTGATCAGATTGAAGATGGAAGCATCGGCATTATCCTCTTCAGAATTGGAATTCTTTGGCAACACCCGAGATATGAAGAAGAATTATTTGAACCCGCTTTCTAAATTCAGATGGGATTGATACTGTCTGTCGACGCACTCCCTTTATCCTGCATATGGTATTGACACCACGAAGAGCGGAAAAGAACGATACATCACTGTTGCTCCGGCTGTTATGGATGCACTTGCCAAGCAGAAAGCCTGGCAGGATGGATGTATCCGTAAAGCGGGTTCTGCATGGGAGGACGAATGGAATCTGGTTTTCACCAACGAATTGGGCAGGCATCTGTGCCATGAGACGGTGTACCGGAATTTCAAGCGGATCGTCAAGAGCATCGGCATCGGGAATACAAGATTCCACGATCTGCGACACACATACGCCGTTGTATCGCTCGAAAGTGGAGATGATATCAAGACTGTACAGGAACAGTTGGGACATGCTACAGCAGGATTCACGTTGGATAACTACGGGCATGTGAGTAAGCTGATGAAACAGCGCTCAGCTGCCAATATGCAGCGGTTTATCAATAAAGTCTCGTAGAAGACAATGGGTTTTATTGTAATTGTCGTCAAAATTGTCGTCAGTTCAAGGTTTTGAGAAAAAGAAAAATCCCGAAAGCCCGTAGTTTCAGGCTTTCAGGATCTGAAATCTGGCGGAGACGGAGGGATTCGAACCCTCGAGCCGGTAACCCGGCTAACGCATTTCGAGTGCGCCCCGTTATGACCACTTCGATACGTCTCCATAAGTTATTTAAGGCATGTGCGGAACTGCCACGCGCTTTCTAGCGCTATTCGATTATAAAAGTCAAGTGTCCTTGCGTCAAGTCTTTCTCCAAAAGCAACGGCGCCGCGGTGTCCCGCGATGCCGTTGCCCCCGTGCCGCAGCCTCGCACCTCGCGGCGGCGTTGCCTCTGCACCCGCGCCCCGCTTTGCCGCCGCCGCATCGCTGCCCCTGCGATGGCGGCACGCAGGAAAAACCGAAGCACCAGCGCCGACCCTTCCCGAGAAGACGGTGAAGTACTGGAGTCAGGCTGTTTAAGGCTAATTGTATATTTTTTGTGTATTCGTGCGTTTGTTTATTGATGAATAAATCAAAAAGCGGTAACATATTTTTATAAAACATGATGGGGGCGTCTGAATGACCGATGAGCTAAAGGACATTATCTATAGTGATCTTTTCCGATATACAGGCAATACCAGGCGCTATAAGAATGTCTTTTTTACGTATATCGAAGAAATGATGACCAGCCCGGAGTTCCACTTTATCAGTAACTTCCGCCACTGCAATTATCATTATCTCAAGACACAGACCAAGGTCCGCGATATCAAGTACTATTTCCACAAGTTCTGTCTGAGGCTCTGCAGCCATTCGCTCGATCGGAAATCCAGGAAGTATCATTTCCAGATCCCGTATGAGACGAAGATCGATAAGGGCTTTTATATCGCGCATTTCGGACGTATCATCATCCACCCGAAGTCGGTGATCGGACACAACGTCAATATCTCGACTGGCGTGGTCATCGGTACCCAGTTCCGCGGTTCCAGAAGAGGTTCCCCGACGATCGGCAATTATGTCTGGGTCGGCGCCAACGCGGTCATTGTCGGCAAGATCAAGATCGGAAACAACGTTCTGATCGCGCCGGGTGCGTACGTGAACTTCGACGTGCCGGACAACTCGATCGTAATTGGCAACCCGGGCCTCATCCGCCAGTCGGCAGGCGCGACGCTCGGCTATATCAACAACACTATTCTATTTGACGAATATAACGTTCGTTCCGGAGATTCCTGATGTTTACTGATGTGACTTTTTATCGGCTCCCTGGTGAGGAATTTGCCTTGCGTAGGGAGAATTTGCTATCCAAGATTCCTGAAAACACGGTGACAGTGCTTTTTGCGGGGAAAGCGCCGATCGCTTCTCTCGATGAAGCCTACCCGTTCCTTCCGAACCGCAATTTCTTCTATCTGTGCGGCATTGAGCAGGAAGAGTCCGTGCTTGTTCTGATCAAGCGCGCTTCGAACAGAGTGCCGGATGCGGATCCGGATGATCTTTCTGCTCCAAAAGCACTGGCGCCGGAGCTTTTGTCGAGAACGGAGGTTCGTCTTTACATCTATCCGCGTGAGCCGGAGAAGGAGAAGTGGACGGGCAGGAGGCTTTCGGTCGAAGAGGCACAGGAGATTTCGGGGATTTCGGATGTTCGGGAACTGTCCGTTTATGAGAGCGATTTGGATGAACTGATCGAGAGCGGCCTAAGTATTGCCTGGGATGAGACCGATCATTCGCATATGCACGCCGCGCTCGAGAAGAAGAGCGCCCAGACCGAGCAGTTTGATGAAGTGATTGATATTTCAAGCGTTGTAACACTGTTACGCATGGTAAAATCGCCCCGGGAGATCGAAGCGATCACCCGCGCGGTGCAGGTGACGGAAGAAGCGCTGGCGGTGATGAAAGAGCAGCTCCATCCCGGGATCACAGAGAGGGAAGTGTACGCGATACTCGAATCCGAGATGATCAGGCGCGGGTCCTTTTTCCAAGGATTCAAGACGATCGTGGCTGGTGGGGAGAACACTTTGTGCCTGCACTATCCGACCCCGACCGCAACGATTGAGGACGGACAGATGCTCCAGATTGACATGGGTGCACGCGCGGCCGGCTACAGTGCCGATATTTCCCGCGCGTATGCCGTAAGCGGGGACGGAACAAGAGACCGCCGGCAGCAAGCGCTTTTTGATCTGATATGTGAATGCAAAAGAACGGCGCTCGAGGCGATCCGCCCTGGCGCGACGCTCGCTGACGTGCATGAAGCGACGAAGAGAACCGCGGCGGCAGGACTCCGTCACATGGGTCTGATTCCACCAGCCGAGCCGGATCCGGCGGAAGCGGTGAAAAAGTACTACTGGCACAACACGCTCCACCATCTTGGCCTTGACGTGCACGATGTCTGCGACCGCGAGATGCCTTTCGTTCCAGGCATGGTCTTTGCCGTTGAACCCGGAATCTATATTCCGGAATGGGGCTTCGGATTCCGCGTGGAAGACGATGTGCTGGTCACGGAAGACGGCTCCGAGTATCTTTCCCACCCGCAAAGATGAGGAAAGAACTGCAAATCTAACACTCCTGTAACACGAGAGTTAAAATAGGAAAGTAGAATTAGAGTAGGTGCATAGGATCATGCGCCGAAAGTGTATCTGTACAGGAGGGAACGCGTGCCGACGGGAGTTATCCTCATAATCGTGATCATAGTGCTGCTGCTTCTCGCTGCCGGCCTGGTTGCTGTGCTGGTCTATTCAGCTGCGCTCCGGACGGCGTACCGTATCTTCAGCCGCCCCGCTCCGCGTCCGCCTTACGACAAATCCCCACTGACGATCGACCAGAATACGATCTACGGAAGAGGCCAGAACTGGTTCTACAGCAACCGCATGAACGTTCTGGACTGGCAGATGACCGCTTTTGACGGCATCAAGCTCTACGCCTATTATCTTCCTGCCGAGAAAAAAGAAACGCGCAACGTCGTGATCCTTCTTCATGGGTACAACGAAGCGCCCTCCGTCATGGCCGCCTACGCGCAGCTCCACATGCAAAAGCATGACTGCCACATCCTGATCCCGCATCTTCGCGGCCATGGCATGAGCGAAGGCAAGTTTGTCGGCTACGGGCTCTTTGACAGTCAGGACATCGTGATGTGGATGCAGTACCTCGAGACCCGCCTTGGCCCGGACCTGGAAATCGTCCTGCACGGCCGCTCCATGGGCGCAGCCACCGCGATCATGACCGCCGGCTCCGGCATTGCCCCCAACACACTCACCGGCATTATCGCCGACAGTTCTTTTGACGCATTAGACTTACTCATCGCGTACCTCTATAAACGCGACCACCGCTTTTTCGTGCGCCCCTTCCTGACACTGGTCAGCTCGATCGTCCTGAAGCGTTTCGGTTTTCCGATCGAAAAGGACTCGCCTGTGTCCATTGCTGCGAACATCCGGGTTCCGGTGCTCCTTTTCCATGGTACCGAGGACAGCCTCGTTCCTTCGTCAATGAGTGAAAACGTTTACGACCGCGTGCGCTCCCCGAAGCGCATCTGCCTGATTGAGGGCGCCAAGCACTGCTGCGCCTATAACGACGCTCCGGAGAAGTACTCCTCAGAGATCGACCGCTTCCGGGACAGCATTTCCGATAATGAATGGCAACGTTTAATAGGAAAAGCTTAATAGATTTTTTCGAGATGCAAGTACTCGTCGCTTCGCGACTGCGTAAAGAGTCTCTAAAAAACTATTGCGCTTTGCGTGGCGCTTGCATTTACCTTGTGCGAGTGCTAGAATGACGGCGATTCAGATAACGGGGAGCTGTGGGAGGACGCGGCTGAGAGGATGTTGTTGCACATCGACCCATTGACCTGAACCGGATAATGCCGGCGGAGGGAATAATGAGAATGGATATCTCCTCTTGATCCTTGAAGTCGGAACAGAGGAGGTTTTTGTATTATGGGAAAAGAAGAAAAGGGTACTATTGTAGAAGAATCCGTGTCTTTGGAAGAATCTAAAAAGCAGATGGAAAAAGCCAAGAACCGTGAGATGATCCTGAGCGTGGCGACAGGCGGTATCTGCCTGGGTTTAAGCTATGTGCTTTCGCTGGTGAGACTTTTTAAGATGCCGCAGGGTGGTTCGGTCACACCGGCATCCATGTTGCCGATCATCTTTTTCTGCCTGTGCTTCGGAGCGAAGCGTGGCTTTATCGTAACCGTAGCTTATGGTCTTCTGCAGATGATCGGTGGCGATCTTTACTATCCGATCCAGGTGATCCTGGACTACCCGGTAGCATTTGGTGCCATCGGCGTGGCCGGTTTCTTCGCCGCTTCTGCCAGTAAGCGCATCCAGGTCCGTAACCCGATCAAGAGACTGAAGCTGATCCCGTTCTGGAGGATCGGCGTGGCAGTATTCTTCGCATTTGTTCTCCGTTGCTTCTTCCATGTGCTCTCCGGTGTCATTTTCTTCTCAGAATATGCCGGTGAACAGAATCCGTGGATCTATTCCATCCTTTATAACGGTACATTCCTTCTCGTGGAAGCCGCAGTCACCGTTGTGATCCTCGTCGGCGTATCGGTTGCGATGGGCCTTCTGCACGTCGATATCAGTATCGGAAAGGACAAGAAGGAAAAATAAGAGAAGTGTCCTGATATCGGAGCTCTTGGAGTCTGCTGTCAAGGAGCAAAAACAAGGTTTGACACTTGCACGGAGACTTCACTTAATGAACAACTAAAAATGTGCGAATAGACAAGTGCTTTTGTACTAGATTATTCCTCCCTAATTGTGATATGATTTAATGAAATATTTTCTAATGTAATCATATATACAAAGGGAGGATTTCTATTTATGGCGAAGATCTTTGAGCAAGAATCACGTACATTCAGTGAGTATTTACTGGTTCCCAACCTTACGACAGAGAAGAATACACCCGATCAGGTCGACTTATCTGCCCCTATCGCGAAGTATAAGAAGGGACAGGAGGAATCCAGGCTCAAGATAAATATCCCTTTGGTATCTGCGGTCATGCAGGCCGTCTCCGATGACGGTATGGCGATCGCTCTCGCACGTTCCGGCGGTATGTCTTTTGTCTTCCAGTCACAGTCTGTAGAATCCCAGTGTGACATGATCAGAAGAGTAAAGAAGTACAAAGCCGGAATTGTTGTTTCTGACAGCAATCTCACACC
This sequence comes from Clostridiales bacterium, assembly GCA_017545245.1. Taxonomy (GTDB): domain Bacteria; phylum Bacillota; class Clostridia; order Saccharofermentanales; family Saccharofermentanaceae; genus Scatonaster. Next base: position 3,520 of record JAFWPB010000044.1, on the reverse strand, counting down.
GGATAACACAATGGAAGAAGTTGTGGAACTTCGTGAGAAGACCAACCACGGCACATTCCCGGTAACCGTTGACGGCAAGCCGAACGGCAAGCTCCTCGGTATCGTTACTTCCCGTGATTACCGTGTAACACGTATGGACCCGAAGACCAAGGTCGCCGAGTTCATGACTCCTTTTGAGAAGCTCATCGTTGCCCGTGAAGGCACGACGCTGAAAGAAGCCAACGACATTATCTGGGATCACAAGCTGAACCAGCTCCCGATCGTGGATGACAATGATTGCCTCGTTGGCCTTGTTTTTAGAAAAGACTACGAATTCCATAAGGCTAACCCGCTCGAGCTCCTCGATGCGGATAAGCGTCTCATCGTCGGCGCCGGTATCAACACCCGCGACTACGAAGAGCGTGTCCCGGCTCTCATCGAAGCCGGCGCGGATGCACTCTGTCTCGACTCTTCCGACGGATTCTCCGTATGGCAGTCCAGAGCCCTCGAGTGGATCAAGAGCAATTATCCGGACGTCATCGTTGGTGCCGGTAACGTAGTTGATGCAGAAGGCTTCCAGTATCTGGCTGATGCCGGCGCAGATTTCATCAAGATCGGTATCGGCGGCGGTTCCATCTGTATCACACGTGAGCAGAAGGGTATCGGCTGCGGCCAGGCTTCCGCTGTTCTCGCTGTGGCAAAAGCTCGTGACGAGTACTTCGCCAAGACCGGCGTATATATCCCGCTTTGCTCTGACGGCGGTATCGTTCACGACTATCACATGACCCTGGCTCTGGCTATGGGCGCAGACTTCATCATGCTGGGCCGCTACTTCGCAAGATTCGACGAATCCCCGACGAGAAAACTCGTGGTCAACGGCGCATACGTCAAAGAGTACTGGGGTGAAGGCAGTAACCGTGCCCGTAACTGGCAGCGCTACGACGACGGCGGAAAGGGCGGAAAGATGGCTTTCGAAGAAGGCGTCGATTCCTATGTTCCTTATGCCGGTAAACTCAAGGACAACCTCGACTCCTCACTTGCGAAGATGAAGGCGACCATGTGCTCCTGCGGATCCTCCTCGATCGAAGAACTCCAGCAGAAAGCCCGCCTCGTAGTCGTATCCTCCACGTCCATCGTCGAGGGCGGCGCGCACGACGTTATCACGAAGAACAACGACGTCGCTCCACGCTGATGCTTCCTGTAAATTACAGGTGCATCTCTTTCCGCTCCAAAAGCACTAACACTTTTGTGGAAAGTCATGTAAAATAGAGCAGGTATGAAGAAAAACAAGTGCTTTTTATAAAGAATAAGAGGTACGAAAAAATAAAACATAAGGAGAACTAGAATGGCAGACGAACAGAAACTTCAATTTACAACCGAAGGTCTTGAGGAATTAAAAGCCGAGCTCAATAAGAGAAAGACCGTTATCGCCGGTGAGATCGCGAAGCAGCTCGAAGAAGCACGCGCACAGGGCGACCTTTCCGAGAACTCGGAGTACGATGAGGCGAAAGACGCACAGGCTAAAAACGGTGCCCGTATCCTCGAGATCGAAGAGATCCTCAAGAACGCAGAAGTAATCGATGATTCCGAAATCAGTAAGACCAAGGTTTCCCTTGGTTCCGTAGTCGTTCTTCGTGACGAAGAGACAAAGGAAGAGACACAGTACGAGCTCGTTAACGCGATCTCTGCAGACATCTTCAGCAACAAGATCTCCCAGGATTCTCCGGTCGGCAAAGCCATCATCGGAAAGAAAAAGGGCCAGGTCATCGAAGTACAGACCGCTGTAGGTTCTTTCAAATATAAGATCATGAAGATCGGCAAGAAAGAAGAATAATAAGGAGTCCCATCATGGCTGACGAGAAGAACAATAACCAGGCACAAGAGCAGGACCTCAACCAGCTCCTGAAGATCCGTCGCGACAAGCTTATGGATCTGCAGGCTGCAGGCAAGGATCCTTTCACCATTACCAAGTACGACGTAACTGCGCATTCCCTCACGGCGAAAGCACAGTTTGAAGCTCTCGACAACGAACTGAAATCCCAGATCGACGCTTCCCTTTCCGAGGAGGAAGCGGCCGAGAAGCTCAAAGAGCTCCACGAAGCGAAGAAGATCGAGGTTTCCGTGGCCGGCCGTATGATGCTCAAGCGTGTCATGGGTAAAGCTTCTTTCGCCACGATCCGCGACCTTGAGGGCGATATCCAGGTCTATGTGACCCGTGACGCACTCGGCGTGGATGACTACCAGGATTTCAAGAAATACGATATCGGCGACATCATCGGCATCAAGGGTTATCTTTTCCGTACCCGCACCGGCGAGATCTCCGTACATGCCGAGGAACTCAAGCTCCTCACCAAGTCTCTCCAGATCCTTCCGGAGAAGCATCACGGCCTGACCAACACCGATATGCGCTACCGTCAGCGTTATGTAGACCTCATCGTCAATCCGGAGGTCAGAGATACATTTATTAAGAGATCGAAGATCATCAAGGAGATCAGAAACTTCCTCGACGGCCGCAACTTCATGGAAGTCGAGACACCGATGCTGGTAAGCAATGCCGGCGGCGCGGCAGCCCGTCCGTTCGAGACGCACTACAATGCACTCGACGAGGATGTTAAGCTCCGTATCTCTCTCGAGCTTTACCTCAAGAGACTGATCGTCGGCGGCCTCGAGCGTGTCTACGAGATTGGCCGTGTATTCAGAAACGAAGGCGTCGACACCCGTCATAACCCGGAGTTCACCCTGATGGAACTCTATCAGGCATACACCGACTACGAAGGTATGATGGAACTGACCGAGTCCATGTTCCGTTACCTCGCCGAAAAGGTCTGCGGCACCACGCTCATCAAGTACGGCGATATCGAGATCGACTTCGGTAAGCCTTTTGAGCGCCTGACTATGAATGACGCCATCAAGAAGTACTGTGGCGTGGATTTTGACTCCGTGAAGTCCGATGACGAGGCAAAAGCACTGGCCAAGGAGCATCATGTTGAGTTTGAGGATCGTCATACTAAGGGCGACATCATCAACCTGTTCTTTGAGCAGTTCTGCGAGGAGAACCTCATCCAGCCGACATTCATCATGGATCACCCGGTTGCGATCTCTCCGCTCACAAAGAAGAAGCCCACAGATCCAGAGAAAGTAGAGCGCTTCGAGCTCTTCATCAACACATGGGAGATGTGCAACGCCTACTCCGAGCTTAATGACCCGATCGACCAGCGCGAACGCTTCGCTGCCCAGGACGCAGCCTTCGAAGCCGGCGACGAAGAAGCCAACCACACCGACGAAGACTTCCTCAACGCCCTCGAGATCGGCATGCCCCCGACAGGCGGCATCGGCTACGGCATCGACCGCCTGATCATGCTCCTCACCGACAGCCCGGCAATCAGAGATGTACTTCTTTTCCCGACCATGAAAAGTTTGGATAAGTAATCCCCTATTTTCAGTGGTTTTCGGCATTTCTGTTTGCGACATTGAGACAGATTCGAGACACGAGCAAGAAGATTTATAACCAGAAATAAAGAGAACACGCTAATGCGACTAG
>JAFWPB010000043.1 GCA_017545245.1 Clostridiales bacterium | reverse complement strand
TGGCTATTTTCAACTCTGTAGTTGAGATTTATAAACCGCTGATAAAAGAATACCATACCAGCACTTTAATGGCACTAGCCTGATGCCTCTACCTGATCTAATTCAGGCTACTTATATTTTGGTGATCGGCTCAATTCCGTTTTCCTTAACAAAATCTCCAGAAATCTTTTGCCCTTAACTATCCGGCACTATACCGTATTGTCTGATTGAGTACCGTTGTCGATATCGATTCTAAAAAACCTTTCGCATTTGGTCGTGCTGATCAGCATGATACAAAGGGTGGAATTGGAATCTTGGTTTGTTTAGTTTCCCGTATCGATACTCTGCTTCCAGCCTTGGTCATTACCGAAATTTCAAGCACAATCAGTGTCTATCAATCTGACAACTATATTATACAAAACAGAACGTTTGTTTGTCAACGATCAAACTGAAATAAGCCAAGATAATTAGATGCCTTTAGATTATCTTAACTGTCTTTTGACGATGGCTTTACTCTTTGTCGGTAAGATAGAGACATCAAGCAAGGGAAAGTCCCGGAGGGTAAGAACAATGACAAATATTCAGAATGCAGACAACAAGACAGTGATCACAGGGAGAGAAACAGTGAAATTCCTCGGTTTATCCACTTTATGTTTAATCGTTTCGATCATCCTGAGCAGTTTCGTAATCTGGATCTCATGCCAACTGTTCTGCATCGCCGATGTGAACGCAGCTACTCTCGGCGGAAAGATCGGCCTTCTGGTATGGCTTGTCTGCCTGGGCTTCCTGATTGGAAAGAACATTAAGAAGAAAAAAGCATAAGATAGAAAACTACAAGAGGTTGCCTCATTGGCTGAATCGGATCCCCAAAGTTCTTATCAGACTTAATAAAACTCTCATATCCCAAGTATGTTCTTCTCCATACTCAGAAGAAGATCGTGCGTGTCATCATCGATATACGACAGATAGGTCACGATAAGTCCTTCCTTCGGAAGGATATAGCATTTCTGTTTACACTTGCCGTTGATGCTGAAGCCGTCACGGTACTTCCAGATGAAGAAGCCGTATCCGCCTTCTCTGTTCATCTGCTGTACGGAAGACGCCATGTGGCAATACTCCTCGGAGACAATACGTTTTCCGTCATAGACTCCGCCGTGATAAAGCAGTAAGCCGATCTTGCTCAGATCGTGTACCGAAAGTTTCATATTGGATGCGCCATAGAAATATCCTTCCGGGGAACGGCCGTACTCGAAGTTAGTGATCTGAAGAGGTTCGAAGATCCGCTCCTCGATGATCTTGCCGAGGTCTTCCACAAAGATCTCCGTGAGCGCCACACATATCAGATATGTGCAGATATTACTGTAGTTGAAGGTTGCTGTTTCCGGCTCTTCAATCAGGTAGGAGAGCGTGTATTCCAGATAATCGTCTCCTTCCGCCCGGAACGGAAGTCCCGGCACCGACATTGTCAGAAGTCTTCGTACTGTGATCTTTTGCCAGGCACTTTTCTGCGCTTCCTGCATCCTCTCAACATATGTCTTCGGAAGATAGTCCAGAATAGACCTTTCAAAGTCTATCTTTCCCTCATCGTAGGCAATGCCCACTGCAACAGACACGATAGTTTTCGTTGCCGAGAAGAGCTCGTGCAACCCTTCTGTGTCACCAAAACTGTGAGTCAGATTTCCGTCTTCATACACCTCGGTACCAAATACATTCCAACCGTGCTCCGTGATGTCTTTTGTAAAAGCGTCAAAATTCATATTCTCTCCCTTTGTCGTCTGTTCGGGTACTTTTCTATCGGGCCTGCCACTCTTCTCGTAGAATACTGTACCAGCTGGCATCGCAGATACCTGTATTGTTCTTATCCGATGCGCGAAGCGTGCCGTCAAACTTCATGCCGCAATGTGTCATGACTTTACCCGAGTTCGGGTTTCGAGGATCATGGTAGCTGTTAATACAATTGGCACCGACCTCTGTAAAGAAGAAGTCGATGATCGCCTGAAGTGCCTCGGACATGATGCCCTGATGCCAGAATTTCCGGCTCAGACAATATCCTGCCGTCACGAGATTAAGTTCTTCCTTGATGAGGCCGTGGATCGTCCCGATGGGCTCATCTCCGTTCTCTTTCAGCGTGATCACCCAGTGATAGTAATCCGATTTCTCATATTCCGGAAGCCACATCGAAATTACATATTTCGAGACATCCACACTCGTATGTGTCGGCCACGTCAGGAATTTCGTCACCTCGGGATCCGAGGCCCAGTTACGAAACATGGCTTCTGCGTCTTCTTCTCGGAATCTTCTTAAGATCAGCCTCTCGGTTTCCAGTGTTTTCGTTCCGCAATGATCCATCGTTCTCTCTCCTTCTGCCAGTGCTTTTGATACTCTTGTTCTATTTCATCCATTATAGCAGACAATATTCCTCGGAATAGATACAGCTAATATACATATAAGATCTGGATCCGAACAGTGCATCCAGTACGGCAAACATGGCAACCCGACATAGATCGTGTTACTCGTGATAAAATATACTCATGAATAAAAGAATAGCAGATCATGGAAGAAAATATATGAAGAAGCAAGTAAAACTCTTGACGGCAATTCTACTAACTCTGTCGGTCCTTACTCCCGTGACGGGATGCAAAAAAAACGAAGGAACAGAGAAATCTTCCCAGGTCGCATGTGATGATGAATCATCTCAGGATTCGACGCTTCCAGGTGATGAGGAATCATCTCAGGATTTGACGACCCCGGGTAACAGCGAAGAATCGACACTTCATACACTTGATACAAACTCGTACTCTATACCCATCCTCGACTGGGGCCCGTTTGGAACTATAGTTGATTCCGATGAACCGGAGTTTCCGGAAGAGTTCGTGTACTGGGATCCGACACGTGCGCTGAAAGATCAATACACACTTGAAGAAGCAGTAAAGAAATACGCCATCGTCGTGGGGCACTCGACATTGATCTATACTGCATGCGATGAACTTCAGTTAGATTCAGATTTTTACTGCACGGACTATGGCTACTACTACTTCATGAATACAAACTGGGTGTACTTTCTCGGGTCAGACGGAAAGACAATCGATTTTCCGGACACTTATGTCGATCTTAAGGAGTCGAAATACTCTACCCTCTCCGATTTCACAGAAAACCTCAGCCAGATCTTTATCGACGGCAACTTTGGGTACTATGCGCATGATGAGCCGGAAAATCAGCTGATCTCAATCGTTGAGCAGACAGATGATCACATATTTGCCACAGTGAAGCTTAAGATGGACTATTGTTCAGAGGCACTCTATTATGCGACAATCATTGATGGAAAGGTTTTTTATTCCAAGTACCAGACTCACTATCGCAATGTTGAATTGACAGATGAGGAACGACAGCTTTTTGCCCGTTACTCTGAGATCCTTTTCGACCACTTGAACCCGGACGATGGAACCGAACCGTATCTTTACGACAAGCTCGTGAATATCCCGTTACTAGGCGGGAAGCATGCTACAAGTTTTAATCGCATCGAGTTTAGCGGCCTGAAGAGAATTACAGTGGATGCAAAAAAAGACAGCCCGATCTCCTCTTGTCATATCGTAATCGATCCTCCGGACAGTTATCTTGAGAAAGGTGAAGACGATACAGACTGGGCAACTGTTAACGGTATGCAGATGCGTGAAGACTCTCGCTTGCACAGTCAGGATTTCGTCTTCACGATCGACGGCACACGTTACCTCTGCTACTGGCAGTACAGGGGAATTGAGAAAATCGACGTGGATTCTCTCGACGGATTTCTCAAATTCTTTGAGGAAAACTGCTGCGTACACTGATCCTCGGATTTCACGAGTGGGTCCAACGCTCTGAGACATCTGCTCTATGCAAACATAACGACAGGCACGATTGAGTGGAAATAATAACAATTGTTCAAAACCAAAACACTTTATCCTCTTGGGGGCAAAAACGAGTAACCTGACTGGATAGCGTTAAGAAAGAACCAAATAAGACCTTGTGACACCTTAAATGGTGTGCAGGGTCTTTTTTACCCTGAATATCTGGTTTTGGCGGGATATATGGGGAAAAAGAGAGAGTTAGGAAGAACAGACGGCGACTTATACCTGTCGGCGTCTGCGAGGATAAAGAGGGTTGCCCTATGACATATACAAATCCCTAAAAATCTATTTTTGGGAAATAGATTGAATTTTCATATCATTTCACACCTTTCATTTTCTTACTTCTTCGTATTGGTATCACACTGCGCATGGGAATACGAAAAGAGGGCGTCATTTCATTTTGAGACGCCCTCTTCTGTGTTTTTTGCGAATCGGAATCGAAAACTGTGAATCTAAAATCACTCCTCGGCGAAAAGATTTGTCGAAAGATAACGAAGTCCTGTATCCGGGAAGACGGCAACGATCTTCTTTCCTTTGTTCTCGGGTCTCTTGGCAAGTTCGGTGGCGGCAAAGAGAGCGGCTCCGGAAGATGTGCCGATGAGGATTCCGTCTTTTTTGGCGACCTGTCTTGCTGCCTTGTATGCATCGAGTGCTTCTACGGCGATGACCTCGTCATAGATGTTACGGTCCAGAGTTGCCGGGATAATGTTATCCGGAACGCCTGAGAAAGGATGTACACCGGTGATTTCTTCGTCCGGTTCCGGCTTCTCATCACTCGGGAGAGAATCGGGTCCCGGCTGTACACCGACTACTTTAATATTCGGATTCTTCGATTTTAAGAATCCGCCTGCACCGGAGATCGTTCCACCTGTGCCTACGCAGGCAACGAGGATATCGACCTTGCCTTCCGTGTCTTCCCAGATCTCGGGGCCTGTGGTTGCTCTATGGATGGCCGGGTTTGCCGGGTTCGAGCACTGGTCAACAAAAACGATGTTATCTTCTT
>JAFWPB010000042.1 GCA_017545245.1 Clostridiales bacterium | reverse complement strand
GATAAGTCGGAAATCGCCAAATCGCCAAAAACGACTTATAATCGGGAGCCATTTGCAATTCTTTTTTTGAGAAAGTAAGTCGCAAATCAGGTTTTCAAGTTTTCCGACTTAAAAGCACTTGAAAATCGCCTGAAAAGTAAGCCGGAAAGTGGTCTTTTTCACTTTTCGACTTATGTGGTGTTAAAAATGTAAGTCGCAAACGGTCAAATCCGGATTTCCGACTTATTTCGAGAATCATCTCGGTATTTGCCGTATGAAAAGGGCTGCCCCAACAGGACAGCCCTCATCTCTTTTCTGGAGGCACCACCCGGATTTGAACCGGGGATAAAGGTTTTGCAGACCTCTGCCTTACCGCTTGGCTATGGCGCCTTTTATGTAATCAGCGAATGAAATAATACCACCAAATGCGCCTTCGCGTCAAGTCTTTCCGTGAAATCCTTTGCTGATCACCAGCGCCGCACATTCACCACGACTGTTCTGCAGCAATCTGTCTCAGAAGCTACACCTGGAAAAGAACTTTCCTCAGCAGCGTCCTGCAATCTTTGTCGGCAGATTCGCCATCGCGTCCTGCACGTTATCGTATTTTTTCAGCTGCGTGATCACGCCGATATCCGGTCTCGGGAAGATAAACGGAAGGTCGGTCTCGCCAAGACCCGGGCGGACCGGGAAAGCGAGCTTTTCTTCTTCGACGGAAAACTGTGCATCGACGCCTTCTTTATTACCACGGGCATCCATGCGGACCCAGCGTCCCAGGGATTCGAAGTATACGGCATTCAGGCCGTGAAGGATCAGCGGCGAGGAATCATCATTCTCGTCAAGCCGCAGATACTGGTAGCAGAGACCTGCCGGGATCCCGGCCGCACGAAGAAGCGCACAGAGAAGGTGCGATTTCCCGAAACAAAGTCCGGTCCTCTTGTCGATGACTTCCGTCGCGGTCAGGCACAGTTCTTTGCGCCCTGCATCATTACTATGGGAAATCTCATCCCGCACAAAGCGGTACGCCCGCGAAGCAAACTCGATCTCCGGATCGAGATACTCCATCTCTTTGCCTTCATTCATATCTTTAAAGATCGTCTCCATGAGATAGTTCTGCACGATCACGATCTTGATATTGTTGTGATTGATATATTCGCTGACTTCGAGATATTCATCGAAGTGTTCTGCCTTCGTAAAAAGCTCCATATGCCTCTCCTTCTCCCTTGCCCGATGCAGCTTCGTCCAGAAACAACACACCGCGCTCAAAGTGCCCCTATTGTAGCACATTTTTCAGGGAATGCGGGTATGTTGTCAGTTTTCAGTCCGGGGCACGAAGAATCGCTGTCCGTCTTTTTCCAACACTTCGAAACTTACTTCATATACTTCCCGAAGAAGCTTCGGGGTCAGCACTTCCCGGGTATCACCGGATGCCACGAGCTGTCCGTTCTTCAGCATCGCCACGCGGTCACAGTACTTCTCGACCATGTTAAAGTCGTGCATGACGACCACACAACTGCTCTTTCCTTCGTCGACCCGGCCCCGCATCAATTTCATGATCTCGATCTGGTACTTGATATCCAGATTGGAGGTCGGCTCATCGAGCAAGACCCACTGCGTCGTCTGGGCAAGTGCTCTCGCAATCAGCACTCTCTGCCGCTCACCGCCGGAAAGAGAACCGAATTCACGGTTTCTGAATTCATATACGCCGACGGTCCGCATGGCTTCTTCCGCGATCCGGAAATCCTCTTCCGAATCCGCCTCCCAAGTGCTTTTGTATGGGTAGCGCGCCATCAGCACCACTTCTTCTACGTTAAAAGCACTCTCCCCGCTGCTGTTCTGCGGCACCCAAGCGATCGTCCTGCTACGCTCCTTCGGTGCATAGGTGAGTGCGTCTTTTTCACCGATCAGCGCCGCCCCGGCTGTGCTCTTGATTTGTGCCAGGAAGTGGCGGAGCATCGTCGTTTTTCCAGAACCATTCGGTCCCAGAAGCGCCGTCATATGGCCCTCTTCAAAGTTATACGAAACCTCCGTCAGGATTGGGCTCTTCGCACTTGACGGATGATAAGACAGTTTTTGGGCTTCCAGATTATTTGCCATCAGCGCTCCCCCTTTCTTCTTTCTTTCCACAGAAGATAGAGGAAGAATGGTGCACCGGTCACCTGGGTGATCGCACCAACTGCAATTTCATTCGGCGGTACCGCCGTGCGGCTGATCATGTCGCAGAAGACCATGAAGATCGCGCCGCCCAGGAAAGACAGCGGGATCAACCGACGGTTCTTCGGCCCCACGATCATGCGCATGATGTGTGGAATGATCAGGCTGACGAATCCGATGATGCCGCTGACCGAAACACTGGCCGCGACAAGAAGCGACGTCGCCACGACCGCGACCGTTCTCGTTTTCTTGACCGAAACACCCATGCTCTGCGCTTCCTGATCACCGAAGCTCAGAAGATCCAGGTCCCGTCCGAGAAGTATGAAAAATACCATCGCGCCTACGAGCACGATCGCCATAAAGCCCACTTTGATCCAGGTTGCGGACGAGAAACTGCCAAGCATCCAAAGATAGATCTGCTCCAGTTTCTGACGGTTCCACATCATCAAGAGAGTGATCGCTGCCGTCAGCATCGACGAACACGCAATGCCGGCAAGAAGGATACCCGTCACCGAACGTGACGTAGCGATCCGCGCCACCCGGAAAACCAGAAGCATCGTGAGCATGGCGCCCACAAAGGCAAACAGCCAGATGCTGCTGATACCGGAAAGCGTGAATGTAATACCGAAAGCAATCGCTACCGCCGCGCCGAAAGCCGCGCCGGAAGAGATGCCCAGCACCTGTGGATCCGCCAGTGGATTTCTAAAAAGCGCCTGCATCACGACACCTGCTGCTGCAAGTCCACCGCCGACAAGTCCTGCCAGGATCACTCGCGGCAATCGGATATTCCAGATAATAAGCTGATCCGGTTTAGATACCTCCGCAAGCATTTTCTCCGAGTTCACGAAAGGCAGTTTCGAAAGCACGATACGTGCACTATGCGAAAAAGGAACCGATACCGAACCTACTGCTGCCGCCCAAACAACAACAATGACCAGAAGGATCGCGAGGATCCCTCCGGCCATTGTAATCGTCCAGGTTTTAAGCGGTTGTTTTTTCACACTTATGCAGCCTTTTCTCCAAAACGCTCCGGATAGAATGCTTTTGCCAGCATCTCTACTGCTTCTACATTTCTCGGTCCCTGACGGTCCAGTGTATCTGTGCTTTCAAGAACGATAACGTTGCCTGTCTTTACCGCAGTCAGCTCGGAATACGGAGCTGTGGTCTGGAATGTTCCATCTGCCCAGGACGGGAGAATGATGATGTTCGGATCCTGCTTTACCAGATCCTCAGCGTTATAGCTGTAGGACTGACCATCTTTTGCGATGTTGTCGCCACCGGCCATGGTGATGATGTCGTTGATGAATGTATCACCTGTTGCTGTCCAGTCGCCGCCCTCACCAAAACCTACTACATAGTATACGCTTGGGTGAAGTCTTGCATCACTGATCTTTTCCTGAACCTCTTCCAGGTTACCCTTCATGCTGTCGATGATCTCCGCTGCTTTTGTATCTGCATTAAAGATCTTGCCGGCGCTCTCGATCTTGGAATATACGCCGTCAAAGGTTGTACCTTCGTTAAGGATGACAACAGTCAGGCCAAGCTCTCTGAGCTGGTTTACTGTAGCTTCCGGTGTCATTGTGGAATCGGTAAGAACGATATCCGGATTCAGGCTGACGATCTTCTCAACATCCGGCTGCATGATGTCACCAATCGACTCGATAGCGGATACATTCAGCGGATAGTTGCAGGCACTTGTTCTTCCAACCAGTGCAGATTCCTGGCCCAGGTAATATACCAGCTCTGTGCAGGCCGGGCTAAGAGATACGATGCGCTGCGGCTTTGCCTTGATGACAGTCTTTGTTCCGTAGATGTCTGTCAGTTCAACCGGATAGCCCTCAGCATACGTTTCGTCTGCAGACGATTCTGTTGTGGCCTCAGTTGTTGTGGTAGCTTCTGTTGTCGCTTCCGTTGTTGTGGTTGCTTCGGTCGTTGCTTCGGTCGTAGCTTCCGTTGTCGTGGTCGCTTCGGTCGTCGGCGCAGCAGTCGTTGTTGCTGCCGTAGTTGTCTCATCCTTCTTACAACCTACGCTCAAGCATACAAAAACTGTGGCCAGCAACAGACATGCTGCCCTCTTCAATTTTTTCATGGTAAACTCCATTTCCGTCCTCTTCCCATCCCCGAAAAGAACTAAAAACAATAAAAACTCATCGGCAGGTCTCCTGGCTTACCCGTTTTTCCTCCATCCATCGCCTTCTCAGCCGCTTCCCCATCAAGAAGCATTGGCCAATGACTTTCATCGGATATTGTACCGGGTTACAGTAGTGGGGGCTGTTGCGGATTTTCACCGCATTCCCTATTCTCCTCTTTTACAAGGCACCGACGGCTATACCCACATATTATACAAAAATCACCCTCGTTTACAAGAAATCCTGCGATTTTCGGGATTTTACACAAAGTACACGCCCATGCGGGCATGAAAAAACGGGAGCTGTCTCATTTCGAAGATAGCTCCCGTGATTCTCAATACTATGTGAAACTGTTCGTCCGTCAGGAATTACAGGCTGAATCCAAGATCCTTAGCAAGCTTTTCCTGTGCATCGAAATCTGTGTCACCAAGAACAGATACTGCGAAGAAGTAGTAACCTGTCTTAAGATCGATAACACCCCATGTCTTTGTAGATGTCTGCTGGATAACGAGGCAGTCACCCTTCTGCTCAACTTCGTAACCCTGCTTCTTCAGAGCTTCACCGACCTGCTTCAGCTGAACATCTGTGAAGTCCTGGTTCATAGCGATCTCGAGGTAAACATAAGACATCGAGTAGTCAGACGGGATTGCGGAGAAACCGATTGTGCCGGCCGGGAAGGAAGATGCAGTTCCGGAAAGACCAGCAGCTGTATCGAGATCCATTACGATACCACCATTGGACTGGATACCGTCAACCCACTCTTTTGCCTTTGCATTGTTCAGCTTGGAAGAATCATACTCGCCGAAATCCAGGCCGCCGATCGTTGTAGCAGCTGTTGTTGTTTCATCTGCAGCTGTTGTTGTTTCATCTGCAGCTGTTGTTGTTTCCTCAGCAGTTGTAGTTGTCTCTTCAGCGGTTGTCGTTGTTTCTTCTTTAGTAGTTGTTTCTTCCTCAGTAGGCTCTTCTGTCTCTTCAGTTGTCGCCTTTGTCTTCTTTGTCTTCTTTGTTTCTTCCTCGTCGTCGTCGTCATCATCGTCGTCGT
>JAFWPB010000041.1 GCA_017545245.1 Clostridiales bacterium | reverse complement strand
CTGTTCTTATGGCTTCCAAAAGAATGAAACTGATGCCGTTCGCCCAGATATCCTCAAGACTTGGAGGGGCGGTTATTATTCTGCTTGCATCTTTCCTGGTGCCTGTGTTCTTTGGGTGAGATTTGTATGTTTCATCATCGTTTTTGTTAGTGGTGGAGGATCAAAATGGCTAAGAAGAAAGTGGAACATGTTGTTTTCGATGGGATGCGAAAAGTACGAAAAGAAATCAACATCAGTGAATTCAATAAGAATGCCCATGTTGAGAAGCGGAAGCAGCGAGATGCCGGAATCAATCCGCGGTTGCCCACTTTAGAAGAACATCATAAAGATCGTTGAAGGGACAAAGCTATGAGATATTACATTGCCAGCTGCGTATTTACTTCACAGTTTCCGGAACTGAGCTTCAGGATCTGTGACATTGTTCAAGAGCATTACGATCTTAGAGTTGTGCGTTGCTGCGTGCCCAAATATAAGATCAAAGATTTTGAGGAAAGAATGCCGGAGGGTAGTTTCAGGAAAAGATGGGCTTCACTGCCGGATTCGGCTGATTTCAAGCCCGGAGATGAAATCTATTCTCTCTGTCATAACTGTAACAATATCATTGAAGAGATGCACCCCGGAGCAAAAGTTCAGTCGTTATGGGAGCTTCTTGATTCTGATGCCGGCTTACAGCTGCCCGATCATGAGGGATTGACAGTAACGGTTCAGGACTGCTGGCGTTCCCGCGACCGGAGCAGCGAACAGAAAGCCGTGAGAAGCCTGCTGGCAAAAATGAATATTTCATATGTTGAAGCAGGTAAGAATCATCAGGATACTGATTTCTGCGGTGTATCTCTTTATCGTCCGCAGCCGCCCCGCAACCCCAAACTGGCTCCGAAACATTATGTGGAGGATGCAGAGGGGCTGTTTATTCCGCATAGTGCTGAAGAACAGGAAGCGATCATGAAAGAATACTGCAGGAACTATAAGACAGATTCAGTTGTCTGCTATTGTCATTATTGCCTTGAAGGTCTTAAGACCGGTGGTGTTGACGGAATGCATATAGCAGAAATGATCTTCGATTTGTCATCTCCCGCTTAGCAGCTTTATATGTAACAGGGTAATGGTATAAGGAGAAAAGGATGAGGATGTATTGCGTAATGCTGGATGTGGGTCCATCTCCTGATAACCAGGAGGAGGACAGTATCGGTGCATATGCTAATTGTTTTGTGAGAGCCGATTCAGATTGGATCACACCAATATAAAAAGTTATGCACGGTTATGTGAAATATGCGCATGATAGTGCACGATGAAATCGCTTCTTTCGAATTCTGTTCGGATAATAGGAGCGATTTTCTATTAAATGACTCATGATATAATGAACTCGGATCGGGGGTAACCCTTGGTATAGAAAATCATCAGTAAAACGTTCTGGCTTTTCGGATTTTAAAGGCTCAACGGCATACAGTATCAGGATTAGGATGAATAATATGGGGACATGGAACGCTAGTATAACCGGAAACGATACAGCTCAGGATCTGTTGGACGAGTATAAGGCAGCATTCTTCTATTACGATGTCCCGACGGCACTCCAAAAGGTTGATCAATATGTTCGGACAATGTTTGATGAGAGCGAAGAAGATGAGTGGTGTGCCTACATGTATTCCCTTGCGGAATTCATGTGGAAGAAAGGTATCCTTACTGATGATATCCGCAATCGTGTCATAGATATGGTGGACAGTGATTATGGCATGACAGAATGGATCACAGCCGGAGGGTCTGAAGAAAAGAAGCGAAGAAAGGTGCTGGAGAAGTTCAGAGAAATGATCACATCCCCGCAATGTGCCCCGAAGAAGATAAAACTCGACCTTCATATGGAAGATATTTTCGAAGATGGTGAGTATGTGGCTTTTCAACTGCAGACTAAGGGTAAGACCTATGTGACTAATGATATAACAGCGAAATGTTTATCAGATGAAGAATTCCTATCTTATGACGGCAAATATGTGGTGGTACAGAAGATCCGATCGAAGATCTCCTATGTCTCTTCGGTTGTTCCGGAGGTCTGTGACAGATGGGCTGTTTTCCGTATGTTTGATGGTATATACGATTCGACGGAAGGAATCGACATCCGTAAGCTGAACGAGATAAGCTTCAATAGTTGTCCTTGTTTTTATACGGACAGTAGCATGTTTTATTTCAAAAAAAGAAATTATCAGATTATCGGAAAAGGTCCGGTTCCTGCGATTGTTCCGGATAATCCGGTTACTGGTTTATACTTCGGTATCAGTCATGCGTCATATGATCCGGATTCGGATATAATCACCAATCTTTATCCGTTTGAGACCGAGATCATGCCATTTGCATGGAGCGCTGAAGTCGCAGATGGCGTTATCCGCGAGCATACGCAGCGTGAAAACGGATATGGCTATGGTTTGAACAAAAAGGAATATGAAAAGTACAGAGAAAAGATGAAGAAGATTATTCCGGAAAGGCAGGCAGAGTTCCGGGATCTTCTCGAAAAAGGTGCGAAGGTCTACGCGATCCGGCATAAGGTACTGATGGGAATAGCCATAATGGCACCAGGTCGAAAAACAATCATTTATATGAGGTCGAAAGATCCATCTTATGAAAAAGAACTTTCTTGCTATATGAAACAGCTTTGATGAGGAAATAGACATTTTTCGGAAGGGGATAAAGCATGTACAACCAACCTAAAGAAATGTTTCCAGATTATCTTGATAATGCCCAAGTGTTGTATTTTACGCCAAAGGGCAACTATGGCAAATGGTATTTTCATCGAGAGCAACATTACGATTGAAGGCATTCATAGAGCTTTTGAAGCAGACCTCTCTATCTTCCGAAGTTCGCTGATGAGTGTCGAAATGTTCTTTTTTGCACTTTCCATCTTTTGCGTATGCTCGTCCAAAACCTCTCCCTCTTCAAGAAGCACTTTCTCAGCTTCCGCGATATTCTTCTTGCCCAGCAAGCGGACACGGATATAGTTGATCAGGCCGCCGACCAGAACACCCACAAAGGCCACGGCCAAAAGACCGATCACGAGCAGAAGGATTTCGTTCCCGGCGCTTCCCTTTCTGTCGTAAAATTCCGCGACAAAATAGAGAAGGAAGCAACCAACGGCAAACAGCCCCCCAAAGATCATGAACAGTGCATCTGACGAAGACTTCTTCTCCGAAGAGATACGGACATCCTGTCTTCTTTTATTATCGCTGGAAACCTCCACCAGTGCTTTCTCTTTCTTATATTCCTCTGCGGACTCGTAGAGCACCTTGATCTTTTCAAAATAGGTCTTTTTCTCGCCATCCGAATTCTCGATCGCATTCTCGATGAAGGGCATGACGTGCAAGATATTTACCTTCTCCTGATACTGCAGGTTGGCCATTTCCGCCAGCGAATGCATATGGGAAACGGCGAGGATCTTGCCGCGAAGGACGATGAAATTATGAGGATCTTTTGCAAGCATGAAGTCAAAGGCGTCTACTGCGGCATCCCACTGACTGCTCTTCAGGAAACGATCCGCACGTGACAGCACGTCATCTTCGCGAAAATATTCGTAGTCAAAAGTTACGCCGCAGAACGGGCACTCATACATCTGACGCTCCTGATTGATGATCAGCTGGCCGGCGCAGGTTGGGCATGTATGCTTTTTTATGTTCGAAACAACTTCTTTCACATTCGTTTCCTCCTTATACAAATATACTAATTCCAAGGCTTGTTGGAAACAAGGGTATCCCGTCCGCATTATCGATGCCTATTTTCATCACCGTCTGCATTTAAAGCAACGTCTTTTAGCCTTAATTGTTAATCTCCATATCCTCGTCCCAGTATTTTTTCTTTTGGTTGAGCATAAACATGATGTCGTCATCGCTGAACAATCTGAAGTGATTCAAGTCCACGCCGACATTAAATCCGAAAGACTTCCATAGCCCGCCGTATCTGTGCGTGTGGCCGAATCAAGTCTGACAATCTTTTGCGTGGTCAGTAGGCTTATGCGTAAGGAAAAACTTTTCGCCCTTTATATCAACGTAATCATTCAGCTTTACGTCATCGAACTTGCATGAAGGATCAGTCAGACAGTATTTCCGGAACTTTTCAAAAGATCCGTCAAAGCACTCGTCGATCGCACGCTGTTCATTGTTTCCGATAATAAGGATGATATGCGCATTGATTCTCTTTGATACAGAAAGACCGCTCCTGAAATCCTTTTCGGTATTAGGACCGCAGTTACAGAAATCCCCGATGACATATATGGTGTCATCCGAAGATGCCTGTTCATTCCAGATCCTTACCTGCGCTTCCGTATACTCATGAATGTCCCTAAACGGCCGGTTATCACGGATCATGACCTCTTTCGAATCCGAACCGAAATGAGTATCCGCAGAATACCAGTTGCTCATAGAACGCTTCCTCCATTCTCAATAGTGTGAAATCAAATTAAATATGACAAAGTATATAAGAATGATATCATTATTTTGTCTAAGGGAGTGATGGTGTTAGTGGAACGATGCTTTGATCTGAGCAAGGAATTTTTCAGCTATAGGTGTAAAGGATGAGAATTTGTGCCAGATCAAGTATAGCTCAGATGTCTGCTTCGGAGATAATGGACGAAATACCAGACCATTCTCCTCTGAGCATTCAACCAAATGCATAAAAGTCAGGAGGATTCCGAGACCTTCCTGTGCAAAAAGAGATCCGTTATAAGACAGGCGGAATGAACCTTCAAGATGCAGTCTTTCAAAATCATCACCGGCCCAGGCAGGTATTTCATTGTTCCAG
>JAFWPB010000040.1 GCA_017545245.1 Clostridiales bacterium | reverse complement strand
CAAAAAAGCAGTCGGAAAGTGGCTTTTTCCAATTTCCGACTTACGAGGCGTCAAAATAGTAAGTCGTTTTTCGTGAATATTGGTTTTCCGACTTAAAAAGCAGTCGGGAAACGGTATTTTCCATTTTCCGACTTACGCAGAGACGAGAGGGTCCGATAGTTGGTCAGATGAGAGTGCAGATCAGACCAGACGCCAAGTTTAAGCGAAAGGAACTCCGTCCAGTACAAACTTACTATTTCAGGCAAACAAAAAAATGGCCGCGGTTTCCCGTGACCATCTTTTGTTTTCAACTAAGTGATCGCTACAGATTAGACACCGAGCTTCTTAATGAGTTCCTTAGCTGTCTTGATCTGCTCTTCACCAGCACCAGAAACTGTGATGATCGTATCACCGCTTCTTACAACATACATATACATAAGGTCAGTCATTGTAACCTCGATCTTGTTGTCGCTTGTCTTAACGTCAGCACCCATCGCCTTCAAGGAATCAGTGTTCTCTGTGAAGTATTCGAAACCTTTCTTCGCCTCGTCCTCGCTCGTTGCAAGAATGAAAGAAGCATCGATAGAATCGTCATCGTTCTTAGCAGAAATGGACTGCTTTACGCCATCTTCAGTCTCTCCATCAGTTACTGTGAGAGATACTTCTTTGCAAGCCTTCTTGAAATCATCAGCGGATACCTTCTTTGAACCACTCTTACAACCTGCGATGGAAAATACCATAGCGCCTGTCAGAATGATTGCAGCAATCTTCTTAACTGTTCTCATAATTCTTTTCTCCTCTAAATCTTTGTTATTTGCGTGTTTTCAATGTATTGACAAGGTGCCAGATCAAAAACGACGGATTCATTATAACACTTCCAGTCCTAAATTTCTCTTATGAAATAGCAAATAAAAGTATAGCAAATTCGCAGAATTCTTGGTGAAAAACCACCAAAAACCTGAAAAATAACAGAAAACAGTTTCCCGCAAAACCACCCCCACGCCCCAGCCCCACGCTTTCACGGGATTCATTTAGACAAATAAAAACTGGTTTCAAGCGATTCCGCAGGGTGCAAAGCACCCGAGGACCAGCGAGAAACCAGTTTTTATTGCATGAATCAGGATCCCGTGAAATCGTACCTGGAAACCCCCAACATCCAAAACTTATAACTCAGGTAAAAGAACAATACTCCGAGGGCGGGTGCGCACCAGGTCAGGACCGGTACATTATTTGACTCCAGGATCGCAAGGCTTGGGTAGTATGCCACGAACGCGATCGGAATCACGAAGGTAAAGAGGATACGGAAGATGCCGTGGAAAATGCTTGACGGATACTTCGCGAAATCCTTGAAACGGAACATGATGACCATCACATAGCCGGATCCGACGATCCAGAAGCAGGTGGCCGCCGCCGCGTTCATGATCGCGATCATGAAAAGTGATGCAGTCAGGAGGAAAAGCACCAGTTTTGCGATCACTAGCGGCGTTACGGGAATACCGATATGAACCCACGCATAGACCAGCGTGCCAATACCGAAAGCCAGCTGCCCCAGTCCTTTTACATCGAAAACCTCTGACATGAAGTAGAAGAATACGTTAATCGGACGGAAACAGTACTTGATGAAATCACCGGACTGCACCTGAAAACGCAGGTTCCAATTGTTGTCAAAGAAGCACTGCACGGGTGTCAGCGCGACCAGCGAGAAACCGTAGAGGAACAGCATATGGTAGTAGTCCCAGCCGTTGATTGTCGGAAAGTTCTTGAAAAGGATCAGGAAGGTCACAAAGCCGCTTAGGTTTGTCATGATCATGCCGAATGTGGAGATTACGAAGTCCGCACGATAACTCATCTTGCTCTTCAGGTCCTGTACGAGGATCTTCCTGTATATCCGGGCGTAGAAGCCGAAGCCCCTCTTCGCCTTTGGTCTTGTCATTGTTGTATCACTCATAACTCAGCCTCCGTTAACAGTAATCTTGCGGACGGAATGATTCCAGAAAAGGATCCCGGCCACGGTCAGGATGACGCACCATGCCAGCTGAAGTCCAAACATCGGGAGCAAACCCTCCAGTGTATCCGTTCCGTTTTTCTTCAGGAGGATCGTCAACGGGATATCGTAGACGGCACGGAACGGGAGATATTCGACGATCTTGCGGAAGAGTTCCGGGAAGAACGCCAGAGGGATCGAAGCGCCTGAAAGCAGCAGAACGATGGTCTCTTTAACAATGTTAATTCCCCATGTGGACTCGGTGAAGAGGCAGATCGTGGCGACGATCATCTCCATACTGAAGTTCACGATCAAGGCGAGCACGGTCGCAATGATGAAGAACAGAAGATTGATCCCCATCGGGATGGCGCCGTGGGTAACGATCATGACGACGATGAATGTCGGCACGAATGTCAGCGTAAAAAGAACTACATGCGAGCCTGAGTAGCTCCAGAATGTGTACGTTCTGAAATTCATCGGCTTCAGAAGGTCCAGTATGATCTTTCCGGACTGGATCGAACGGCTCATATCCCAGACGACGAACATCTCGAGGAAATTGAAAAGTGCGGTGGCCAGGATCAGGTAGATCATGGTATCGGTAAATGTCATGCCGTTTACCACTTCGGTTCCGGCAGAATCGTAGATCGCTCTCCAGAGGAAGTACACCAGGACCAGATAGATCAGGTTGGCAAAGAGCGTGACCGCGGTGCCGAGACGGTACTGGAGAGACTCCATAATCCCGGCTCTTGTCAGCGCCAGATGTCTTCTCATATTCATACGGTTGCTCCCTCCTTCTTCTCCGAAGCCGTCTCCCCGTCCGCAGCAGGCGCAACATGCAAACCCGCAGCGGCTTCTTTTGAAGCGGCACTGTTTTCATAGATCTTCTTAATGACCTCTTCGGTCGAGATCTCCTGAAGCTGGATGTCCTTGATCTTCTGCTCCTTCTGCTTCTTCAGGATGACCTCCATGACGTCTTCTTTTGACTCGTCGATCACGCGCTCTTCCCATGTGTCATCTGCGTGACGGATACGGAGCGTTCTGTACGAACCGAAGTAGGACTTGAGGTGTTCGATATCGTTGTCGTAGATCTTCTTTCCTTCGTCGATGATAACGATCCTCTTGCAAAGCGCGTCTACGTCGCCCATGTCGTGCGTCGTCAAAATAACAGTCGTATTCTTCTCGGCATTCAGACCCTGGATCAGGGAACGGATCTTTGCCTTCATTGCCACGTCGAGGCCGATGGTCGGCTCATCGAGGAATACGATCGCGGGGTTATGCAGGAAGGCGGCGAGGATATCGCTCAACGTTCTCTGTCCGAGAGACATCTGTCGGACCGGCTTATGGAGGATTGGCTCGATGTCGACGAGCGAACGGTAAAGTTCAAGCATCTCTTCATAATCTTTCTTCGGCACCATGTAAATATCACGGAGCAGACGGAAAGATTCGATCAACGGCAGGGACCACCACAGCTGGCTTCTCTGTCCGAAAACAACACCGATGTGCTCGGAATTCTTCGTTCTTTCCTTATACGGAACCAGACCGTTGACCATGATGTCGCCGGATGTCGGTTCCAAAACGCCGGTCATCATCTTGATCGTAGTTGACTTACCTGCACCGTTCGGTCCAAGGTAGCCGATGATCTCGCCACGTGCGATCTCCAGGGAAACATCCTTGACCGCCGAGATCGTCTTATAATCTCTCGAAAAAAGGTCCCGGATACTTCCCTTCAAACCTTCGTGCCGGTTCAGGATCTTGAAGTCTTTGCATACATTCTTCATTACAATTGCGTTTTCCATTTTGTTTGTCCCTTCTAACTTGTGTTTCCTAAATGTAGTGTGTTTCTTAATTTGTTTTTCTGTGCCAAAAGCACTTTTCCGGGTAAAAGAATGGCCGCATAACGCGGCCACCTCAGAAGTGTCTACGTTATAAGTTCTTTTCCATATATCCGCATGTGAACGGGAAGAAATCGAATTTCTTTGTGCCGAGGTGCAGGAAGCCTTTCGACTCATACCATTTTCGCAGGCGTACATTCTCTTCAACGATGCCGATATTCATTTTCGCGGCGCCAAAAGATTTCACACGTGAGAACGCGTCCTGGATAAGCTGATCGCCGATGCCTTCATGTCGGTGTGACGGAAGGACACAAAGGTTATTCAGTTCCCATTCCTGATCGTTCTGTTTCGCCAGAGAGTAATATCCCAGAAGCTCGTCTGATTCGGAGAAGAAACCGTACATCGGTCGTTTCTCGACGTGATAATGGTACATAAGGCGTTCTTCCGTTGTCGCAAAAGCGGTAAATCTCGGTGCATTCTCTTCTGTAAAACCGAATTCCTCTGCAACAGTCATAAAGCTTTCGCGAATTACTCGTGCGCATTCCGGAATCTCTTCATTTCTGATTTCTCGGATCATGTTTCTTCTCCTCCTCTTTCTTTATATTGAAAAGCACTTTCGCTTTGTCCTTATTCCTCCGATTTTATTCAGTCTTCAAGGACTTGCTTTTCCAATCAATTGCAAGTATATTGTATATAGAAATGCTTTTATAGCCTATATTTACGCATATTTTATAACAATCTTCTACACCTTTGAAAGATAGTTATAGTTTAATGGAAGATGGGGTAATTTATGAACCGTGACGTGATGGGATTGATCGTAAAAAGAGACGACGGATCGGAGATCGTGAACTATGACGATCCCCAGTTTCCCTCGTATGTATTCGAAGGATGGGTCAGACCGAAGGTCACCTGGGAGAGAGTCCCCCACTTTCACGAAGATATCGAAATGTGCACCATCACGCAGGGAAAGATGGCCTATTCCGTCAACGGCAAGACTATCATGCTCCACGAAGGCGACACGATCTTCATCAATTCCAATCAGATCCATTACAGTATGAGCATCGATGACGAAGGGGCAAGATATGTCATCGCCATCTTCCACCCCGGCATCCTGAATGCCACTGTCGCCGTTGAAATGCAGGCAATCCGTCCGATCACGGACAATAAGGATCTTTCCTATCTCCGGTTCCGCGAGATCGACGAGATGACGGAAGAAGTAAAGCGTCTGATGCGGTCACTGCTTCCTATCCGTCATTGTGCATTTGAACTCACCAAGCAGTACTTCCAGATTTGGGATCTCGTGATCAAAAGATCCGAAATCATCGGCGCGATTGGCCCGGAAGAAGCGCCGGATGCGAGGATGCAGACATTTAAGAACATGATGCACTTCATCTCGAACAACTACCAGAGAACACTCACTCTGGAGGAGATCTCCGGGTCCGCCAACATCAGCAAATCCCTCTGCAATCTGCTCTTCAATCAGTACGTCGGCGAATCGCCTATCAACTATCTTCTCCATTTCCGTGCGAGAAAAGTGGCGGAATACCTTCGTTCGAGCAATCTGAACATGACCGAGATCGCCACACTCTGCGGCTTTTCCGGAACAAGCTACATGAGCGAGATTTTCAAGAAGATCTTCAACATCTCCCCTCGCGATTACCGGAAAGACTGGCGGCAGGTCAACGCTTCTCTCGATACCGAAACTTCAGGAAATAGCAAACCCTAATTTGACAAGGCGCACCATGAAATCAAGTTCTTTTGTCGTATAATAAAAAACGATATTATTATAAGGATGGTACGCCAATGGCTACACTGTGCAAAAACTGTGCCTCTCCACTGGTCTTTGATCCGCTTTCCCAGAAAGTCGTCTGCAAGAACTGCGGTTCGGCCTGGGACGCCGAAGAGGTCGAGTCCGAAGAGAAAAAATATAAGACCGAACAACCCATTGCCATGGAAGATATCATGGGGGTCGACGACAGTCTGAAAAATGAATTCTTTGACTGCTATGTATATACCTGCAGTTCCTGTGGCGGCGAGATCAACATCAATGGCTCGGAAGTCTCCACGAAGTGCATCTACTGCGGCAGTTCGAGCGTGGTCTTCAGCCGTATTTCCAAGGAAAAAGCACCGGAGTTCATCATTCCGTTTTCGGTTTCGAAGGAGCAGGCGGTGGACTCGATCAAAGCAAGATTCAAGCGAGGCCTTTTCATCCCGAAGGAAATCAAGGACTTCCAGCCTACCGACGTGCGCGGCATCTATATTCCTTTCTGGCTGGTAAATGCATATCACGTACAGGCAGACGTGCTCTCCAGTGAAGTCCAGAGCGGCAAATATTCACATACCAATTACTACAAACGTTCCGGCAAGATGGCCGTCAGCAATCTGCCGGTCGATGGTTCGCTGATGCTTTCGGATGAGAGTTCCCAGCGACTGGAACCTTTCGATATTTCCGAGCTCAAGCTTTTTGACGAGGATTATCTTCTCGGCTTCTATTCCAATGTCTCGGACATCCGTGTCGGGGACCTGCGGGAAGCAGTCGAAAAACGCGTCAGCGAAGCTTTTCGCGAACAGGAATTCCAGGAACTCCCCGGAACCAACAAGAAGACCAAACTCTCTTCGAGCAGAACGCTGATCGATCAGGATCTCCGTTACGTCTTCATGCCCGTGTGGTTTGTCACGTATAACTACGAAGGCAAGCACAACACCATCATGGTCAACGGCCAGACCGGGAAAGTCGTCTGCGGTGTGCCATGGAACGAGAAAGCATTCAAATCACTCGTTGCCGGTCTTGCTGCCGTATTTGCGTTTTTTACCACTATTTTTTACCGCTATGCGATCCTTCCTACGTTTATCTCCTTGATGCGTTCGCATTCCCGAAACAGCGGCAAAAGCTCCGGCACGCTGATCACAATGGTGATCTTTGGTGTCTGTGGTATTTTCGGATATGGCGTTTCTCTCTATAAGAAAGTCAAGAAGCAGTTGAAGCTTTCGCAGGCCGACTCGATTTTCAACTTCGTGAAGAAGAGACAGGGGTGAGAACATGAGTGCAGCATTATGGTTAATAGGATTAATACTTGGTATTATCACTGCCGTCGGTCTTTCTCTCATGATCATGGCGCTCCTTCTCAACCGTTCCAACAATCTGGGTGACAGCACCGCAAAATCAAAAGATTTCAGTTCCGGCATCTCTTATCTTGTCCATGAAGAAGGACGCAGGAATTATGAGACTGTCACTTCGGAACACTTTATTCAGGCGAGTATCGAGGCACTGATTTCGGATGGAGATTATCGCTTTCATGCTGACAGGGCAATTAAAGCTAACCGGACTGCGCTGGTAACACGTCACGTCGTGACTGACGAGGAAGTTGATAGTTTTACCGATGTCCCTCTCGATAATCCTTCCGGAGAAGCTCCGGTCGTGGAAAGTTCCTGGGCTGCCGCACGCCGCAGAAATCTCGGGGAGCAGGCCAGCATTAATCCTTGGGGACGGGATAATGCCTGGGGTGCAAAGCCATCCGCTGAAGCCGAGAAGACTTCCGGTTCCACCTCTACCCTGTCCGGCGCAGGAAGTTCCGGCGCAAGTGCTTTTGGAGAAGAAACCGCGTCCACTCCAATTGAAGAACCAATCTACGAAGCGCCGACCGCAACACGGCCTCTCTGGGAGAACACGGATGCGAACGACGACTTCAGTGATTTTGAAGATATGTGATAAATAAAAACTGTCAAAAACCGGCTACGCAAGGAGGAGGACGTGCGTGCCGGTCAAAGACAGTTTTTTATTTTAGCCAACGATCCAGATGAAGTTGTAAGCAATCTGGCGGACGAATGTATCGCCGAAATCTTCGAGGTCGATGCCGTTAGCCGTGCTGTTGTTCAGGCGTCTTGCGATGCCTGTGTTCTGGATGGATTCCGGCATTGCGTTTACCATTGCATGGATCATAACGTGTGCGTAGATCTCTTTTGCGATCTCTGCTTCGCTCATTCCCTCGATCAGGTTTTCAGCGAGGATCTTCTTTGCATATGCTTCGCACTCTTCCTTGTTGAGGCCGACTGCGTCGATGTCGATGTTCATGGTTTTGATCACACCATGGGATACGAAATCCGACATTCTCAGATGTGCTACGTCGAATACCTTTGCTGCGATAACCAGTAATGTGATGATGATGATGACCTTAAGAAGTGTTTTCATTTTTGTGTACCCCGTTTCGTGTTTCTTTATGATTCAATTCTAGAAAATCCCGCACTTCCGTCCCATCGAAACGCCTTACATCGAACTTACGCTTTTGTAAGATTGGAAAAAGCACTTGAAAGAATAGTGCACCGGCATTTGCAAATAGGCTTTGTGGTTTTGGAGACACGAATGGGTTAGAACGGATATTTGCAGAAGGAGCATCTTTCTCATATCACATGTTTTCTATATAATTGACATACATAGGAGGAGATTGTATATGGCAACTTTATGTAAGAACTGCGGCGCACCCGTGGTCTTCGATCCGAGGACACAAAAGGTGCTCTGCCGTACATGTGGAAGCGCCTGGAATGCAGAAGATATCGAGTCTTCGGACAAGGCACTTCTTGAAAAAAACAAAGCTGTTTCCGTAAATGAAATCAATGGTTCGGTCAAGCAGGAATTCTTCGACTGCTACGTCTACACCTGCAGCTCCTGCGGCGGCGAGATCGCGATCAATGGATCTGAAGCCTCGACCAAGTGTGTCTACTGCGGAAGCACGAGTGTGATTTTCAACCGTATTGCTAAGGAAAAAGCACCGGAGTTCATCCTTCCCTTCCAGATTTCGAAGGAAGAGGCTGTGGCCAAGGTAAAAGAAACGTTCAACAAAGGAAAGTATATTCCGGATGAGGTAAAGAACCTGAATCCGACCGACGTACGTGGCATCTATGTCCCGTACTGGATCGTAAGCGGCTACCACACGGAAGCCAACATCGTCATGAGGAAAAAGGGAAAGAACAGCGCTTCCTACTATGGAAGAGCCGGCACGATGGGTGTCCGCCACCTTCCGATCGATGCATCCAGAATGCTTTCGGATGAGAGCTCGCAGAGACTCGAGCCTTTCGATCTGACACATATCAAGTACTTCGACGAAGACTATCTTCTCGGGTTCTATTCCAACATTTCCGACATAACAAATGTTGATCTTTACGATACGGTCCACAAGCGCGCCAGCGAAGCTTTTCAGGATAAAGTGAAAGATACGGTTCCCGGAGAAACGAAGTCATCGAAGAGCATCGTTCTTAAGAGTTCTGCCACACTGATCGACAGGAATGTGTATTATACCATGCTGCCTGTGTGGTTTATCTCATATGACTTTGAAGGCAAGCACAATACCATGCTGGTCAACGGGGATACCGGAAAAGTTGTCGGCGGGATCCCTTGGAATAAGAAACGTTTCCGCATCATGCTCTTCACGATAGCCGGACTTCTTACCGTCGCTTTTTCGGCATTCTTCTATGGAGCATTATTCCCGACGATCAAAAGCACCGTTACCAAAACCGGGAAGCATTCGGACCCGACTGCCGTCTTGTTCACAATTCTATTTGCCGACCTGATCGGCTGGCTGGCACTGCGATTTAGAATGAACAAGATCAAAGACCAGATCAAGAGGAGCCAGTCCAGCTCGATCTTCAACTTTATGAAAAAGAGACAGGGGTGATAAACATGTTAGTATCGGCTATTATAAGTGGCGCAGGATTAGGATTTCTCATCGCTTTTATAATTATGGTCCCGAAGCTGGAGAAGTCGAATTCTTTTGGAGATAACAAAGCAAAGCACAACACCTATACTACGGATCTGTTCCTGACCACCAAAGAAGATCTGCATCTTTCTCCACTCAAGGTAAAGGAAAGACATGACTATGTTGTCAATCAGTTAAGAAATATCGTCAACACTCCGGAATATCGGGCCCAACGTGCAAGAAGCCTGAATCCCAATGTGGAAATGGTGACCCGTCAAGTTGAAAACGGTGCAGAGAACTAAATCCCCAGCGCGGCCTTGACTATCTTGTCGTATTCGGCGAGCTGTTCTTCCGTCAAGGAGTTCCACTCTGAATCACCATGACCGCCGCCAATGACCGGGAAGATATGCACGTTCGGATTGTTGCTTTCCGTGACTTCTGCGATGTAGTGTACATCCGTAGTCGGATTGACCAGGATCAAGGGCTTCTCGGTCGTTTCCACGGCTTTTAAACGTGTATCCACGGCGTCACGGCTAAAGGAGAACTGTTTCTGGTGGTCCGCCTGGATGCGGAGTTTGAACAGATCTTTCTCCATGTCTTCCGTCACATAAAGCGAAGCACCACTGCCGTCTTTCTCCAGTGCTTTTCGCAAATAGGAGAAGTCATAGGCGTAGTATCCGTCTTCGTGGAAACACTGGAACAGATAGTTATAGATCGTCCCCTGCTCCCAAAGATCCTTCCGGTACGTCACGGCATACTGCCAGGGGCCGTAAATCTCAGTCATTGCATTTATGGCGTACTGCGGGAAAAGGTTCGGATCATCCTTTACTTCCAGTGCTTCCCGCACGCTGTCGAATTCCTCCGTCATGGCAAACTGCCAGATATAGTTCAGGTCAAGAACAGAACAATCGAACAGGAGTTCTTTTGTAAATGTGGAACTGAATTCTTCGTGATACAGCTCGTTCGCCTTTTTCCAGTACTCGTCCTGAAGCACATCCCGGTTCTTGATCAGTTCCACCTGGAACTGAAGGAGCATGTCCCGGTATTCCTTGGCCTTCTCTTTTCCGAAGGTATCGTCGCCGGCGGTCGTATAGCAGTATTCGTACAGTCCCGGGAATCCATCGCAGTTTTTCAGCATCGCGGATTCCGCAATAAAAAGCTCTGCGTCTTCGGGGTGTTTCCCGGCCTGGTAGGCAGTAAACTCGCCGCCCTTGCTCATGCCTTCGATGCACCACTTGCCACTGAACTGGCTCTTCAGGCTCTCAATCATAAAATGGTAATCTTCGGACGCCTGCGCACAGGTCAGGTATTCCCAGTTTTCCGTATTTGAAGAAGTGAATCCCTCCGGTCTGGAAAGGCCGTCAAACCGGTATTCCGGCTCAAAGAAGTTGCAGTTATATCGTTCGGAGAGCATGTTCTCCTTCTCGCCCAAAACGCCGCAATAGATATTGTATCCGCCGATGTTAAAAACATTCGGGGCGTCCTTTCCTCTGTAATACAAATACAACCTCTGGACGAAAGTCCCCTTGCCCGGGTCGTTGTGATCGATCGGCATCTCGTAATAGATCAGGTACTGGTTTTCTTCAAATTTAGGATCGGTTCCCACCTTCACGACGCCAGGAAGAGTCAACAGTTCTTTTGCCAGATCATCGTCCGCGTCCACGGTCTTGCTGATCGAAATGTCCTTTGAAGCATCAACCTGAGCGTCAGTCAAATCGCTGGTCGGATCTTCCTCTTCGATGGATTCTGTTACCAACTGGGTCTTTTCTGGAACAGACACTCCTGTCGGCACAGTATATGCTTCCTGGGATACAGGCGTCGTCTTGGTCGTGTATCGGTTACATGCTGTCAGCGCCAGAATAATCGTAAGAAAAAGAACTGCCGCTTTTTTACTAAGATGTCGGTACTTCATAAAAACCTCAAACTCTATGAATTCCGCGCCCTACCCAAAAACGCAGTCCCTCAATATCAAATCTATTATACATCTTCACTGCGTTCACGAGATGACGTTTGCGTCACCGAGTACGGATCTTAGAGAACAGGGGTGTAGGGTGCAAGTGCTTTTCGAGGAGGAGGTGGCGCTAAACGGAATCGAAAGGAATAGAGGGTCCCGTCGTTTCACCAGTCAGTTGGGACGAGCGACCTCACCATTTCATATTTTCGCTTTTCTACAAACCCATAACTCCTTGGCATTATTGGGTTTACGACACCCGCAAAAAGTTTTGGCGGTGCCGGTGGGAGACTATGTTCCACCGTTCCGAAAATCTTTAAAAGTCTATAAACCCCTCAAAACAAACCGTTTGCAGATTACCTGTCTGCACTATAAGTCTGCATAAATCTACGAAAATCTCTCGCATTTTTTGTTAAGCTTTTTGTTAAGCTCACATTGCCTTTTCAATGTAATCCTGAAGCAGCGAAATCTCTCTATGCTTAAATTCGCTGGAAGCATCCGTATACGTCTTGAGTGTTATCAGAATACCTTCATGTCCCATCATATCAGATGTTGCTTTCATATCCGCACCAGCCTCGCGCATCCTTGTCGCAAACGTGTGTCTCAACATGTGATTATGAATTCGAGGAAACTCCTCGATATCAGTATTCTCTTCTTTTTGAAGCTCTCTGTTGATAGCAGCGCTGATAGAATACAGTTTGAAGTTCAATTTCTTATGGTGAAACACTTTACCTTTGCAGTTAAGAAAAATAAAGTCGGTATAACCATCGATCACCGATTCGCACTTGATGCCTAACAGTCTCTGATACTCTTTTGCTTCCAATAAGGCCTCTCTAACTTTTGGTAACATTGGGACGGTACGAATGCTGCTTTTTGTTTTAGGCGGATTGATCTTGTAAGCACTTCCCTTGCCTTTACCAATGTCGTAACACATAAGTGTGTGATTCACACTGATCTCGTTGTTTTCGAAGTCAATATCATCCCATCTCAATCCCACTACTTCGCCAACTCTCATACCGGTCCATAACATAAAAGTAAAGATCGGACGATATACATGAAAGTGTCCGGGCTTGGCTAAAAAGTCTTCGAAGAGCTTTTGCTCTTTGATCGTTAATGCTCTTACCGCTTCGGTATCATCACTGTTTTGTCTGTGTATCTCGTGCAAGGCCCCTTTACATGGGTTATATCTCAACACGCCATCCTTTACCGCTATATCAAGAGCTCCGGAAAGTGGCTTGTTGATGTTCCTGATCGAGCTATAGTTCAAACCTTTTTCAACTGACAGGTTAGTGTAGAACAATGCAACATCACTATAAGAAATATTTTTCAGCTTCATCTTGCCAAATTGTGGTTCTACATAACGCTCGTAAGTCCTGACATATGACACGAATGTTGTTTCTCTGATACCGATTTTGATCTTTTTCCATATCTCGAAATAATCGTTTATGGTTGATTCAAGTTTGCTGAAATCAATGCCGTCAAGAATATCTCTGGTAATATCATCTTCCTTCACTCTAAGCTCAGACAGCGTCTTTGCATAAACAACATGATTCTTACCGAATTTATCCTTCCACCTGTACTCAAAAGTTCCGTTTGGTCTTTTATACTCTCCTTTCCTTAACTTGGTTTTGTTTTGGGTATATCTATTATTGTTCATCTTTCACAAACCTCCACGAAGTTATGAAAGATACGCCCAGGTACATTATAAACCCGGGCGTATCTTTCTTACAGTTTTTTCTTACCGTCCTCAGATTGAATACTGTTTGTACAAATACTCTTTGAACGGTTCGCGCTTTATGAGCCGCTTATTTCCATTCCACAACACAAAGGGGCAGTGGTCGTCACATGTGAGCTCACGCAGTTTGTTGATTCCGATATTGAAATATACCGCTGCCTCTTCGAGTGTAAGGTTGGATTTTTCCCAGATAGGTATCTCTTTTGGCATAAGCTCGCCTCCTTACATACTCATTGTCGGACCTTGTCGGTCGTCCTTTTGTCTATTCTTTCGTTCTCTCACAGGGCGGGGATGGTGGGGCTCTTCATCCTTCGGTCGTGAGTCAACAATGCCTACAAGATCTGCAGCAAGGTTAGCACTGACGCTAACAATGTCGTAAGCAGACACGGGAACAGGAGTCGGTGGTACAGTCTCTCTGTTTTCTCCTGCATCTGATCCTGCAATTCCTTCTTCATTTTCTCCAGATCCGAAGCAAATTTCTCGTTCTGCTTCCCAGCCTGTTTCGTCAGTTCCTCCTGATAGGTCATCGCTCTGGATCTCCATTCTTCGTTCCACGACTTCGCCTGAGTTTTCAGTTCGTCCTTCCAGGCTGTCTCGTTTCCCGTATGGATGCTCATCGTCTGTTCCAGATACCATTTCAGGACATCGCTCGTCGCTACATCCTTTATGGTGAAT
>JAFWPB010000004.1 GCA_017545245.1 Clostridiales bacterium | reverse complement strand
TTTTCCGACTTAAAATCACTGAAAAACAGGCCGAAAAAGCAGTCGGAAAACGGCTTTTTCCATTTTCCGACTTACGCGGCGCAAAAAAAGTAAGTCGTTTTTTGGAAATATTGGATTTCCGACTTAAAAAGCAGTCGGAATCGCCCAAATCCTGTTTCCCGACTTATGCGCTGCCGGTTCGACTAGGTTCAACACCAGACTTTGGACGTGAGCAGCGACGCGGAAGAGTTACCGAAAGTTTGGATCGAATCCTAAAGGAATTTGTACAAAAAATCTTCATTAAAACGGGTGACATCTATCTTCGCATGCGTTATGATGAAGCGGTAATGAAAATCATTTGCTTTCTGAGAAAGTATTTTCGGAAAAAGCACTTGTGGGCGATGTGGCAGTCGTCCGGGAAGAGCGCCGCGGAGGCAGGGTGGCACCTGCAGATATCCGAGGGAAAAGCGAAGCGAGGCAGCAAAGCCGGGAGCGCGGAAATTTCGAAAGCGGGGTGGCACCCGCAGTAATCGGAAAAAAGCTCTTTACAAGTGCTTTTGAAGCAGAAAAATCGAGGAACGGATGAGATTCATGCAAGGCTTTTTAAGATGAATGATTCGGGAGAGGGTCCGATTAAGGATGCTCCGCAGAAAATTTCGCGAGGGAGGATTATTGCAATGTTTGTACCTGGAAAATGGTCTGAGGACATCCATGTCCGTGACTTTATCAACAAGAATTACACTCCGTACGACGGAGATGAGTCGTTTCTGGCGGGACCGACACAGGCGACGCTGGATCTCTGGGATAAGATCCTGGAGCTCCGTAAAAAAGAGAAGGAGAACGGCGGCGTGCTCGACATCGACGAGCATACTATATCCACTATTACTTCCCATGCCCCGGGATATATCGACAAAGACAAAGAAAAGATCGTCGGACTTCAGACCGATGCTCCGCTTAAGCGCGCGATCATGCCGTTTGGCGGTATCCGCATGGTCAGATCCTCGCTCGATGCTTATGCAAGAGAGATGGATCCGGAAGTCGAGCGGGTCTTCCAATATAGAAAAACACACAACGACGGCGTTTTTGACGCCTACACACCGGAGATGCAGCGCGCCCGTCACTGCGGCATCCTGACCGGTCTTCCGGACGCGTACGGCCGCGGACGTATCATCGGCGACTACCGCCGTATCCCGCTT
Source organism: Clostridiales bacterium (assembly GCA_017545245.1). Taxonomy (GTDB): domain Bacteria; phylum Bacillota; class Clostridia; order Saccharofermentanales; family Saccharofermentanaceae; genus Scatonaster. The sequence continues at coordinate 21,895 of JAFWPB010000004.1, read as the reverse complement.
TACGGTACGGCTTTCCTGATCGCGCAGAAGAGAAAAGCAAAGGACCAGATCCTTTCGGACGTCATGGACGTGGAGACGATCCAGCAGAGAGAAGAGATCTCCGAACAGGTCAAGAGTTTGTACGAACTAACTAAGATGGCGCAGAGCTACGGCTTCGACATCTCCCGCGCGGCAAGAAATTTCACCGAGGCGGTGCAGTGGCTTTACTTCGGCTACCTCGGCGTAGTTAAGGAGCAGAACGGTGCGGCCATGTCCCTCGGACGTGTGTCCACTTTCCTCGATATCTACGCGGAAGAAGAACTGAAGAACGGCACCATGACCGAGTCCGAGATCCAGGAAGTGGTGGACCATTTCATCATGAAGCTTCGTATCGTACGCTTCCTGCGTACACCTGCTTACGATGAGCTTTTCTCCGGCGACCCGACATGGATCACTGAGTCCATCGGCGGCATCGGCCTCGACGGCCGCCACATGGTCACCAAGATGAGCTACCGTTTCCTGCATACTCTCGAGAACATCGGATCCGCACCGGAGCCGAACATGACGATCCTCTGGAGCCCGAATCTTCCGGAGAATTTCAAGAAGTACTGCGCGAAGATCTCCATCAACACGTCTTCCATCCAGTATGAGAGCGACGAGCTGATGCGTGAAAAGTTCGGCGACGACTACGCGATCGCGTGCTGCGTATCCGCAATGCGTGTAGGCAAGCAGATGCAGTTCTTTGGTGCCCGTGCGAATTTGGCAAAAGCACTGTTGTACTCTATTAATGGTGGTCGTGATGAGAAGACGGGTGATCAGGTGGGTCCGGTTAGAAATCCGATCACATCCGAATACCTTGACTACGACGAAGTTATGGCAAGATTCGACGAAACTTGCGCTTGGCTGTCGAAGCTTTATATCAATACTCTGAACGTCATCCACTATATGCATGACAAGTACTGCTACGAGCGTCTCGAGATGGCGCTCCACGATGAGAAGATCGACCGCACCATGGCTTGCGGTCTGTCCGGTCTTTCTGTTATTGCCGACAGCCTTTCCGCGATCAAGTATGCAAAAGTAAAACCGATCCGTAACGAGATGGGTCTGGCCGTGGACTTTGAGATCACCGGCGACTACCCGCAGTACGGCAACGACAACCCGAAGGTAGACCGTATCGCCGCAGAGGTCGTCCGTAAGTTCATGAAGCATCTTTCTAAGCACAAGTGCTATCGTAACGCCCGCCCGACGCAGTCGATCCTGACGATCACATCTAACGTCGTCTACGGCAAAAAGACTGGTTCCACACCAGACGGACGTAAGGCCGGCGAGCCTTTTGCACCAGGCGCCAACCCGATGCACGGCCGTGATCGCTCCGGCGCAGTTGCATCCATGAGATCGGTTGCAAACCTGCAGTACGATTACAGCGAAGATGGTATTTCCTACACCTTCTCGATCCTGCCGTCCACACTCGGCAAGACACTCGAAGAGCAGCAGGTCAACCTCTACAATCTCCTCGACGGCTACTTCACCGACGGCGGTCACCACATCAACGTCAACGTGATCTTGAGAAAGACCTTGCTCGACGCGATGGACCACCCGGAAAAATACCCGCAGCTGACGATTCGTGTCTCCGGCTACGCAGTCAACTTTACGACACTCACCCACGAACAGCAGCTCGAAGTAGTGAGAAGAACAGTGCACTCGAAAATGTGATTGTTCGCGGATTTCTTTCCGCCGCTGGTCCTCCGCGCTTCGCTTGTGCGGAATCGCGTCGAAAATGAAATCCGCGAACAATCAAGTTCCGCAAGACGACTAGGATAGCGGCTTCTCGGAAGAACGTTTAATGTTTTCAGCACGCTCCTCATATGCGGAAATATTGAGGAGCGTTTCCGCAGGCGCGAAGCGCCGAGGACTTAGCGACGAGATATTTCCGCACATGAGGACCAGCGAAGAGATACTTCGCGTGATGAGTATTATGACAGATTCTGTAAAAGGTTATGTACACTCTATCGAAACTCTTGGTGCCGTGGATGGGCCGGGGCTTCGTTTTGTTGTCTTTTTGCAGGGTTGTCCGCTTCGTTGCAAGTTCTGCCATAACCCGGATACGTGGCGATTCGATGGTGGTGAGGAAACTTCGGTGGAGGAGATGGTCAGCAAGATCCTTCGTTACCGTTCGTATATCAAGTCGGGCGGAGTGACGATCTCCGGAGGGGAGCCGCTCCGGCAGGCAGAGTTCGTGTTGGCGTTGACGCGGGCGCTGCATGATGAGGGCCTTCATGTGGCGATCGACACGTCGGGGATCTATTGTGAGGGCGTGGCACTGGAGGCCGCGATGGAGGCGGACCTTCTGCTTCTGGATATCAAGTCGTTCGATCGCCTGAAGGCGGAAAAGATAACAGGATTTACTACCGATCACGCGTGGCAGCTGCTTCGCGAGAGGGAAGCTGCGGGCAAGCCGGTCTGGATCCGGCACGTGATGGTTCCCGGTTTGACATTGATCGACAAAACGACCGGCGGAAGTGCTTTTGGCACGGAAAAAGAGTGGAGAGAGGCCAACGGCGAATTGCTGGAGGGCATCCGCAAACTCAAGGGCTACGCCTGCGTCGAGCGCGTCGATCTCCTGCCATTCCACAAAATGGGCGAGTTCAAGTACGAAGAACTGCACCTGCCGTATGAACTCGGCGCGACCGAAGAGCCCGACGAACAGGTCGTCGAGTGGGCAGAAAAAGCGCTTGCGGAGATCTGGGGAGCGAGTGAGTGATTCAAAGCTCTTGCTTTTACTAGCGATTCGTTGTTAAATATATGTACTCTTCGTTTTGAAGATGCAGATTCAATTATATTACATTAGATTTTCCATTTTGATTTTGTTGAGAGAGTTTCCTCGGTGTTTGTAGATCGAGGTGTGAAGGTGTCTACCTTGGATACCTGTTTGTTGCAACCTGTCTGAGTTTTCAAGATGAGGAGAATTCAACGATTGAAAGGAAGATTTTATGTACACCTTAATTGAAAAACTGAATGAGCGAAAGAAGTATTTGGAGATGATGCTTGCAAATATATCGCGCGGTTTAGCTGGTTCGCCGGATGGGGTCCTGCGGCTATCCACTGTACATGAGAAAATGCGCTATTACCAGGTACTGAGTCAGGATGGTGTGGAGAAGAAGAAATATCTTCCAGCTTCCGAGAAGGAATTGGTCAAGAAACTTGGGCAGAAGGCCTATCTTCTGGAACTGAAAAGAAAGATCGAGATTGAAATAGATGAAATCGAAAATATAATTTTGCGAGGAATAATTGGAAGTGGAGAATCTGTATTTCATGATCTTCCGGTTCAGCGGCAGTGTCTTGTGACGCCATATATGGTGGATAATGAAACCTATGCCCAAATTTGGCTGAAGAGGAATTGGATCCCCAATGAGTATCGCAAGAACGAGTTGATCTACCTGACTAAGCGTGGTGAGTTGGTCCGCACAAAAGCAGAGGTGTTGATTGCGGATACATATTTTGACTTGAATATTCCATACATCTATGAGATGCCTGTAGAGATGTGTAACGGTGAAATATACCATATCGATTTTACTGCGCTTCAGAAGAGTACGCGTAAGGTGGTCTATCATGAACATATGGGACTTTTGGATGATTCAGGATATCGACGGGACAACATGCAGAAACTGGATCTGTACCGCAGGAGCGGAATTTACGTCGGAAAGAATCTGATCCTTACGCATGAGACAGCAGGTAGTCCACTAAACATACCTTTACTTCGAGATAACTTGAGAGAGCTTTTCTGCTGATTCTAATGAGTCTGCCAGGTACCTTTTGCCAGTTGCTGTTTTCCATTTTCCATTTGCTGTTTTCCGTGAAAAATGCGAGCCGCTCTGCTGCTTTTAAGTGCGTAAGTTGTATGTCATTCGTTAGTCAAAACCTGAACTTCTATCACCGCGTAAGTCGAGAAATGGAAAAAAACGTTTCTCGACTGCTTTTAAGTCGGAAATCCAATTTTTTCGAAAAACGACTTACTATTTTGACGCCTCGTAAGTCGGGAATTAGAAAAAGGCACTTTCCGACTGCTTTTTTAGCCTGTTTTTCAGTGATTTTAAGTCGGAAAATGAAAAATCCCGTTTTTCGACTTACTTTCTCAAAAAAAGAATTGCTAAATGGCGCGATTTGTAAGTCGTATTTTGTAATTTCGACATTTACGACTTATCTGCCTTTCATACTGCTCGAAAAGCACTAGCCTTGCGGCTGCCTGCTTGCCCTGGCGGGCAAAGAAATCGGAAGAAAATCTTGGATCGATATTATATGAAAAAGGAAGGGCGCCTCGGCGTGATTTCATCACGAGCGAGACGCCCCTGTTTATCATGTTTTATTTTCCGCGCGGCGCCCGCCGCCGCCCTTACGCGTAATTGGACTCGATATACTCATACACCATCTTGGAAACTTCGCCGATGATGCCCTTGGCGGCGCTGCCGTCTCCGCTCTCGGTCATGACGGCGAGAACGTAGTCCTCGGTGCCGAAGACGATGCCGAGATCATTGTAGGCGCCGTAAGAATCATTGAATCCGACTTTATGAGCGACTTTGAGATTGCCCGGAACGCCACCTGGAACACCCCAGTTGTACTCGGTGCTGCAAAGGTCGTCGATCAGAGGCTGATACGCTTCCGGAGAAGCCTTCAGATCGTTGTAAAGATGCTCCGCGTACTTAGCAAGGTCGATGGAACTTGTGCGGTTCTTACCGGTGGAAGACTCGCCACGGTAGTTAGTATAAGAAACCTGTGTGCGGTAATCCACAACAGCACTGATCGGTTTCATAAAGCTATTGTTGATCTCATCGATTCCGCCGAGACGACGAAGGAGCATGTTGGTCGCGCAGTTATCACTGGCAGTGATGGAAAGATGAGAGACCTCTTTCAGTGTATATTCAGTACCATCAGCAGAATTCTGGATCGTACCGGTACCGCCTTCAAAGTCACCCTGCGGATACTTGGTTGCGTTATATGCCATCTTCTCATCCAAAGTGAGCTTGCCATCGGCAACTTTCTCGTAAAGGAATGTGTTGTAAGCGAGCTTGATGGAACTTGCTGCAACCATCGGTGTGCCCTCGTTTACTCCAATTGTCTCACCATTTTTCAGGTTGATGTAATACATGGAATAACGACCATTTTGCTTGGTCAGGTAGTCCGAAACATTTTTCTGAAGTGTAGCCAGATTGGCGGCACGTGTTTCCGCATCTACAGTCTGCTTTTTCTGTTCCGGAGCAGCGGTTGTTTCCGAAGTGTTAGGATCCACTGTGATGCCGGATTCCGAAGCAGAGGTGATCGGGTTGCCTTCCTCATCTGTTTCTACGACAACGATAGAAGCAGAAGTAGAGGGCGCTGTTGTCTCCGAGGAAGATCCTCCTTTATTGGACACAAGCAATGTAATAAAAACGGTATCTGCGATAACACAGCACATGCAGACAGCAAGGCATGCAATAACAAAGTTCCTTCTCTTTTCCGCATTTCTACGGCGGGAACTGTAGACATTATAATTATTTGAAGAACTCTTCACGGTATTTCTCCTTAGTATATACGGTGTGGCAAAAACCACGTAAACTCTGATAATGTGAAATCAGTATAGCATCGCTACATTACGATTCAGTTTGCATATTGTAACAAGACGTATACAAGACTTCAAGAGCCGTACACTAAGAAAATAGTCACATTTCGTAATTATTTTGCTCGCTGTGGATCTCGGCAGAACGCACTGTGTCCTGAAGTGACACGGACGGGTCAACACGAGTCGCGAATCCGGTCAGGACGCGAAGCGGGATACCATTGACGGTAACGCCCGGAAACTGGCATTTGCAGATGTTCATAAAAGCTTCGGCTTTTTCTTTTTCCGTGTCAGGGAGGAGCACGATGAACTCGTCACTGCCCCAGCGCGCCACGATGCCGTTATCTTTGATTGCTTTGCTGATGATCTCACCGACCTTGATCAGCAGGTTGTCACCGATCGAACGGCCGTAATTCTCGTTGATCACGTGCATTCCCTTGATGTCCGCCACGATAATGCTGTACGGGCAACGCGCCTCACGCTCCGCCTGCTGGAAAACATCCTCGCAGTACACACGATTGAAAAGCTTGGTGAGCGGGTCGTGATAGCTCAGGAAAAGGTTCTTGCTCTGGGCCTGTTTCAGCGCCGTGATGTTATTGACGAAGCAGGACACGCCGATGACTTTCTTTTCCGCATCCAGGATCGGCGCGTAAAAGGTCTGCCAGTACGATGCGGTCTGGTCATTGTCACCGTATTTCTCGACATGCGAGAGGTATTCGCCGTTCAAAGCATGTTTCAGGTTCCCCTCGATCACCGCCCGCGTATCCGTATCTGTGACCACGTCGAGAATGGAATCCCCGACCTTGATCTCCTTCTTCCAAAGCCGCAGCATAGAGTACTTGTGCCGCTTGTTGAAAGACGAGTAGCGGAGGTCGGTATCGAGCGTATAAACGATCATGTCCGGGACGGTCTCCATCATGGAATTCTGGATCGCTTCCCACTCCTTCAGCTTCTTGAGCGTGTCCTTTTTCTCCTGTTCGAGGTGAAAAGAATTGGCGAACTGTACGCAGAACAGGCGGTAGATGATCAGAGAAAGGATGATGACGAAAATCGCGTCCTTGATCATGATGACATGCAGAATATTCGGGTGCAGATCCATCAGCCCCGACACGATGGTGTTCGACATCGCGATCCAGATCAGCGCCACGAGCGAGAAGAAGAGCGCGGACAGGAAACTGCTGCGGACGAAGGGCAGAGAGATCTTCTGCCATAGCGACATTTTTCTTTCTTCCGAGGTAAAAGCACTTGTGTTTGTGCTTCCGGATTCTTCGTTGGGGGTGTTTTCCGAGGTGTTGCGGTTCTCGTCCGGGATCGCATCTTCACGCTGAGATCCGGTCTTTGCATAGACGGGATTCTCCGTCTTGATGCCGGCCTCTTCCTGAAGTTTTTTGACGTCCTTTTTGTAGCCCATGATACCCACCTCAGTATGTGCAACCTGCCCGCTATATAAGTGGCGCAACAGGTCTCATATGTAGATTATACCATGATGCGGAAATATTGACACTAGAGGCGCTATCTGCTAATATTTTGAGTAGTTTATAAGAGAGAGGTACACTTTCATGGAACATATCAAGACAATTGAAACACGTAATCTCTGCGAGAGCGCTAAGAACGGTGGTTGCGGCGAGTGCCAGACATCCTGCCAGTCTGCTTGCAAGACATCCTGCGGTATCGCAAATCAGCAGTGCGAAAACAAGAATAAGTAATTCTTGGCACGCATCACACGAGAATAAATCGCTGTCTTTGTTTTCCATTTTGTGACGAAGACAGCTTTTTTTCGCTATGAGTCCGGTCCGCGCCTCCCATCAGGAAAAGCCTGAACGGGTGGGGGAAGAGGACCAGTTAGAAAGGATAAACATGATACATCAATATAAACTCGGCGGATACAATATCGTTCTCGACGTTTGCTCGGGTGCGCTCCATGTCGTTGACGACGTAACCTATGACATCATTGCTGCGATGGACGAGATCTTTTCCCACCAGGAGAAGCTCAACAAAGAAAACGATGGCAAGTCCTGCGGCATGATCGATGTGCAGTCGCTTTTGGATCGGATTCCGTACGAGATGGAAAAGAAATACGCCGGCACGGAAATGGGCGATCGGAAAGAGATCGACGAGTGCTTCCAGCAGGTCCTCGAACTGCAGAACGCCGGCAAGCTTTTTACGCCGGATACATTTGAACCGATGGCGGGAGAATTGAAGGCGCGTACAAGTGGTGTGCTAAAAGCACTGTGCCTTCACATTGCGCACACTTGCAACTTGAACTGCTCGTATTGTTTTGCATCGCAGGGCAAGTATCACGGGGATCGTGCCGTGATGAGTTTTGAAGTCGGAAAGCGTGCTTTAGACTTTTTGATTGAACATTCAGCCAACCGAAAGAACCTGGAAGTAGACTTTTTCGGCGGTGAGCCTCTGATGAACTTCCAGGTAGTCAAAGATCTTGTGGCGTATGCCCGTTCGATCGAAAAGGAGAAGGGAAAGAACTTCCGTTTTACTCTCACGACGAATGGTGTGCTGGTCGATGATGACGTGATCGAATTTGCCAACCGCGAGTGCAGTAATGTAGTTCTTTCGCTGGATGGAAGAAAAGAAATTCATGACCGTTTCCGTGTGGACTATGCGGGTAACGGAAGCTGGGAAAAGATCGTGCCGAAGTTCCAGAAATTCGTGGAAGCAAGAGGCGGCAAAAACTACTATATGCGTGGCACGTTTACCCACGCGAATCCGGATTTCCTCGAGGACATCAAGACGATGCTCGACCTCGGTTTTTCGGAACTCAGTATGGAACCAGTCGTTTGCGCAGAAGACGATCCGTCGCGCTTGACGGATGAGGATCTTCCGATCGTTCTGGACCAGTATGAGAAGCTGGCCGAGCTCATGATCGAGCGCGATAAAGAGGGCAAGCCGTTCACGTTCTACCATTACATGATCGACCTCAAGGGCGGTCCGTGCATCTATAAGAGAATTTCCGGATGCGGTTCCGGAACCGAGTACATGGCGGTAACGCCGTGGGGTGATCTGTATCCTTGCCACCAGTTTGTCGGCGAGGAGAAGTTCCTTCTTGGAAATATTTACGACGGCGTCAAAAACACTGCCGTCCAGGATGATTTTGCAGCATGCAATGTGTATGCCCGTGAAGAGTGCCGGAACTGCTGGGCAAGACTTTACTGCTCCGGTGGTTGTGCGGCGAATGCATACCATGCGACCGGCTCTGTCCGTGGCGTGTATAAGTACGGATGCGAGCTCTTTAAGAAACGTATTGAGTGCGCCCTGATGGTTGCGATCCACAGGGAGTTTGAAGGAAGCGGTGAAAATGCGTGAACACGCCGATCTGTGATTTTGTCGAGAAATATGTCCATAGCGGCACAGCACGCATGCACATGCCTGGACACAAAGGCCTCGCTCCGGATTCATCCAAACCCTGGGCCAGTGCATTTGCATATGACATCACAGAAATAAAAGGCGCGGACGAACTCTTCCACGCAGAAGGCATCATCGCCGAAAGTGAAAGAAACGCATCCAAACTATTCGGATGCGACACGTATTATTCCACCGAAGGATCCTCTCTCTGCATCCGCGCGATGCTGTATCTCTGCCGCGTGAACGCGCGCGCCGCCACCGCTGCCGCGAAATCGAACGCGGACGCCGCGAGTGCAACAGCGGACTCCGCCGCGAGTGCAACAGCGGACTCCGTCGCGAGCGCAAGTGCGAACGCCACAGCGCACGCCCCTGCCGCGCCGCGCCCGTGGGTGCTGGCAGCCAGAAATGTGCACCAGGCTTTTGTCACGGCGGCAGCGCTTCTTGACCTGGACGTCGAATGGGTCTATCCGACCGAAGCGCGCGGCGCAAACGAAACCGGCGCGCAGGAAGCCGACGCGGGCAACGCGGCAACCGAAGCGGTTTCGTTAATCACTATGAATATCGGCGGCGAAGAGATCCGCGTGGCGCTGGAAGAAGGAGTGAAACTTTATGGCACACTGCCGTGCTGCGTGTACGTCACTTCGCCGGATTACACAGGACATATTCTTCCAATCAGTGAAATCTCGAAAGTATGCCACGAGAAGAAAGTGCCTTTGGTCGTGGACAATGCGCATGGTGCGTATCTGAAGTTTCTTCCAGAGTCACTCCATCCGATCGATCTTGGCGCGGACATGTGCTGCGATTCCGCACACAAAACTTTGCAGGTCCTGACAGGCGGAGCATACCTCCATTTGAAATCGGAAATCCTTTCCGCCAAAAAAGAAGATGTCAAGCGCGCAATGGCGCTCTTTGCATCGACCAGCCCATCGTGGCTGATATTACAATCCCTCGACCGACAAAACGAACTCCTCGCCAGTGCTTTTGGAGCGGAAATAAGGGAAAGCTGCGAAACGGTGTGCGCGATGAAAAAGCAACTGTCCGAACACGGCTTTGTGCTCTGGGGCGAGGAGCCGATGAAGATCACCATCCTGACACGCGCGTGGGGCTACACGGGAGAAGAATTCGCAGAGCTTTTGCGGAATGCGGAAAAGCCGGTCGAAGTGGAGTTTGCCGACAAGGACATGGTCGTCCTGATGGTGGCGCCGTGCCAGTCAAAAGCGGAGCTCAAAGGCGTGGTGCAGGTGATCCTGAATGTGCCGCGAAAAACTGTATTAAGCGCCAACAAAGCAGCGAGCGGATTCGTCCGTCCGAAGCGGGTGATGAGCATCCGAGAAGCGGCGATGCGTCCGTGCGAAACGGTGCCGCTTGAGAAGGCGGAGGGACGGGTTGCGCACCTGATGGCCGCATCGTGCCCGCCGGCCGTGCCGATCGTGATTTGCGGCGAAAAAATAGAGACAGAAGAAATCTCCTGTCTCTATGAATATGGGTACAATTTTTGTCAAGTCATTTTAGATTAAAGCCCGCCCTGACTTGTGCTGTTCGTGATTTCCTTTCCAAAGCAAGAAAGCGAGTAACCTTCTTTGTAGTATTCGGTATCATTGATTTTCTCATGATAGATAGTCAGCTCGTAGACCAGGGATTTGTACACTTTGTTCCCGGATTCCTGCTTTGTGATGCTGTATGGGAACAGTGCAACGACGAGCAAAACGATGATCACGATAAATGCCCAAAACGTCTTCTTTTTCATTTTATAAACCCAACCTTTCCTATAACACAACTAGTGGCATTATAGCATTATTGGTGGAATATGTGTAGGGGAGTCACAAAAAAAGTTAGAGGCGTTTGAGGAAATTTCGCGAAGGCCTGAAAAACGGCTCATTCAGAACACCAGCTGATACAGGATCGCGTAGAGTTCACGGAGGTAGTTGCAGGGGAGGAGCCACCATGTCGTCGGCGCTCCGACTCCACCGCAAGGGAGGTCCAAGGTCTTTGCGATCATCTGCGCGCGCAGTTCGTGCCAGCTGTGGGTGACGATCATGGCGGTGTCGCCGAGCCCCTCGCGTTCCATGATTTCTTTGCTGAACTGCAGGTTTTCGCGCGTCGTGGTCGAGCGGTCTTCTTTGTAGATGCGGTCGGCGGAAATGCCCATCGCCGTAAGGTTTTTGAACATGCATTCCGCTTCGGACATCGCCTCGTCCGGGCCCTGTCCGCCGGACACAATGCACTTTGCTTCGGGATGCTCGACGAGGTAGTCGTAGGCGGTCTCGATCCGCTCCATCAGCATGAGGCTCGCCTGCCCGTTTCTAACCTGGCATCCAAGCACGATGACGACCGGTTCACTCGCCGACGCCGGTGCTTTTTTATTCGCATAGATGCCCATGAATATTGTTTCGACGATTGCTGTCACGCAACATACCACTACAAAAGCACTTGCCACGAGTATGAGTGTTTTTCTTTTTCCTCCGTGTACCCACGCGGCTGCGATCCAGCTGTTGATGTGGGGGAGGAGCGCGGTGTAGAGCATGACGAGAAGGCAGAGGGCGATTCCTGTGTAGCCGCCGATGTTCCGGCCGGCGCGGCTGATATAAACGGCGATGAAGTCGAGAAGCAGCGCGCCTGCGAAAATGAAGATGATGATCCGGAAAAATGTGCTCAGATGGTGTCCTTGCATTATGCCCTCCTTCGGCGGTGCGGCAGGAAAGCGCTCGTCGCGGCGCGTCGGTACGCTGCCGGTCTTTCAGCCACCCGGCTTCGCGAGTTTCGTGCCTCTAGCGCTGCCGTGCCGGCGCCGGCCTTGCTGGCTTCGCGGTATCTCCTGCTTTTCGTTCTATATTACCATATGAATTGTATCGTAAACCTGCCGCGCGCGGGTGACATGATTGTAATCTGATGAAAAGGAAGACGAGGCTGAGGGCAAGTACTTTTCATGCGGAATCAAAAGCGCTAAGATGAAAGGGAATCTGAATGAAGTGAGAGGGCGGCGAACATGACAAGAGAGAACATCTGGAAAGAAGACGAATATTCTTACGAAGCAGCGTACGGCTTTGTCCCGAACCTGCATTTTTATCTCCATGAGGATGCCGAATCTGCGGGTTCTGAAGCCGGATCTGCCGGAAGTTCCGTGACCGCCGCGGAAGCCGCAACCGCTGATGCGCCGTGTGCGCGCCCGTTCATGATCGTGCTTCCCGGTGGGGGATATTGCATGGTCGTCCCGCCGGAGGGCGAGATCGTCGCTAAAGAGTTTTTCGCGCGCGGCATGAACTGCGCGGTTTTGACATACACGACTGACATCACGATGTCGGTGCCGCTTATGAGACAGCCGCTTCAGGATGTCTCGCGCGCCGTCCGCTATGTCCGCGCCAACGCCCAGCGCCTCGGAGCCGATCCGAATAAGATCGTGATCTGCGGCTTTTCCGCCGGTGCCCATGTTTGTGGCTCGCTCGCGGTGCACTTTAATGAGGTCAGCGATCCGGATCCGGCACTCGCGTCTGTTTCCAACCGCCCCGATGCCGTGGTCCTTTCGTATCCGGTCATCACAAGCGGCGAATTTACGCACATTTACTCCATGTGGGCCCTGATCGGAAAAGACGGTCCGAAAGACGAGTACGAGTTCTTTTCGCTCGAAAAGAACGTGACCGGGGATGTTCCGCCGGTGTTTATGTGGCAGACCGTGACCGATGATCTGGTGCCGGTCGAGAACAGCATGATGTTCGCCGAGAGCCTGCGCCGCGCCGGTGTGCCTTTCGCCTATTACGCTTTCCCGAAGGGCTGGCACGGCTTGTCTGTCTGCAACGATGCTTTTCGCTCCGGCGATTTCGGTGAGCCGTACTCCATGGAGCAGGTCATGCGCGCCGTCGAAGCGGTGAAGGCCGGAAATGGCATCCGCGTTTCCGAAACCCGCCGCCAGGAGCTGATCGAGCAGTTCAAGGACGCGCCTCTTGCGCCTGCCGATAATGCCGCCGGCGAATCCACCGATTCTTCCGCTGCCGCCGCGCCTGCCGATTCCGCTGCTGCCGCGCCTGCCGATTCTTCCGCTGCCGCCGGCGCCGAATCCGAGCCCGCACCCGCCTGGCCCGAAATGCCGGAGATCAAGGACGTCGCTATGTGGCCCCAGCTCTGCGAAACCTGGCTCGAAGACATTCTGAAGTGAGCAAGTGCTTTTCGAGAAGAAGCCGTTGATAGTACCGAGGCTTTTCGATCCGCACCAACTCCGTGAGAATTGTAAGTCGAAAATTAGAAAAAAGCGCTTTCCGACTGCTATTTAAGTCGGAAATCCAATATTTCCAAAAAACGACTTACTTTTTTTTCGCCACATAAGTCGGAAATTAGAAAAACGTGTTTTCCGACTGCTTTTTTTGCCTGTTTTTCAGTGATTTTAAGTCGGAAAATGAAAAATGCCGATTTCCGACTTACTTTCTCAAAAAAAGAATTGCTAAATGACGCGATTTGTAAGTCGTTTTTTGGAATTTCGACATTTGCGACTTATCTGCCCCATCATACTGCTTGAAAAGCACTAGCGCCGCGGCTGCCTGCTCGCCTCCGGCGCTTCCGTCGCCACCGTGTCGTGCCGCGGCTGCCTGCTCGCTCTTGCGGGCAAAGAAAGCGGAAGAAGATCTTGAATCGTTTTTATATGAATTCGGAAAGAGATCTTGGATCGATATTATATGAAAAAGGAAGGGCGCCTCGGCGTGATTTGCATCACGAGCGAGACGCCCCTTTTTATGCTGTTTTTCCGCTATCGACCCGCGACCTCGCGGGTCTGTCGCGTGGCGCGAGGAAGTGGTTTCGAGCCGCGTGACTTAGATTGCGGTTCGGGCCGCTACAGCTCGAGCCCGCGTCACGCCTCTCGTCGGGCCGCTACAGCTCGCGCCCCTCGGCGCCGGCCGTCGAGCCCCGCGCCACGCCTCTCGTCGGGCCGCTACAGCTCGAGCCCCTCGGCGCGGGCCATCTAAAAACTGCGAATCAGCGGGCCAGCTAAAAACTGCGGATCAGGAGATATTTAAGGTTTCTTTGTTTGCCTGATACCACTTGGCGAAGTCAGTAAAAACACTCTCCCCGAAAGCCTGCTTCAGTGCTTTTGCAGAAGATTCAACAGAAAGATCGGAGGTGTATTGTTTAGGCGTGTAAGTGTTGGATACTTTGAGAAGATCTGCAAAGCAATTGTCGCCATAGGTGGTTCTGAGGTAATACATGAGTCTGTAGCCATAGAGATATTCATCCCAGCCGTCTTCAAATCCATCCATGAAGAGCTGCTCTGCATTTTCTTCCGTGATTTCATATTTGATGTAGCCGTAGTTCATCCGATAAGTATTCTCGTCGAGATCGTAGTTTTCTACTGCCTTGATGCAATCCAGGGCGAAACCTGTGGTGAATCCTTCGTTCAGAATGGAAGTGCCAAAGTAGAAGCCATTGTTCGAGTGAAGAACATGGAGCAGTTCGTGCGGAAGAGCGAAGGCGTCCGGGCCTTCGAAGTCATCGCTCCAGTCCATGTCACACCCCTCGATAATGACTCCGCGGTTCCAGGCACATGGTTCGGCGTGGTTCGTGGTTCCGTTAACGACGAAGATCGAGTACTTGGCGTGATCAGTCTTCGGAACGCCTTGGAAAACGCCTTGGCAATACCATTCGTCCATATCTTTCCATTCATCAGCATTTTCCAGAGACTGTTCCCAGAAATCGGCAGTGAAGTGGTTCTTATAAGAAAGACCTGTGTTCTTTTCGTTAGCCCTGAAAACATCATCGATCACCTTGGCTGAATCGCCTCGTACATTAACGTCGGCTTCAACGAATACGTACGCGAATTCTGTTTCAAAATAACACGGTTCAGTTGTTTTGATAAATGTTTCCTTCTTTCCATCAAGGTCCAGATGCTTTACGGTTGGAACCGGTGTTGAGGTTGGGGTAGGAGTTAATTCGAGATAACCAATATAGAGTGTTACGTCAATGTTGTTTCCTCCGTCGTATGCAAAAGCGCCTGCCTTCGGTTCTGTCTTGACAATGTTTCCTCCCAGGGATTCATCCTCGACAGGTATGTTTTTAAGGATCCACATCGGGGTGTGTCCCTCTTTGGCGAATTCCTCTTCGATCAGTTTTTCTGCTTCTTCGACAGACAAGCCGGTAACGTCCGGCATATGTGCGATGGCCGCCGTTGGTGTCGGTGCTTTTGTCAAAGTCGGAACAGCCGTCGGAGCTTTCGTTGCGGTTGGAGCTTTCGTCGCAGTCGGAGTTGGGGTAGCCGTCGCCTTAGGTGTAGCAGTTGCCTTCGGAGTTGCGGTCGGAGTCGCGGTCGGAGTCGCTGTTGCTTTCGAAGTCAAAGTCGGGGCAGCAGTTGGGGCTTTCGTCAAAGTCGGGGCAGCAGTCGGTGCAGCCGTCGGTGCAGCAGTCGGTGCAGCAGTTGGAGCTTTCGTTGTGGTCGGAACTTTCGTCACAGTCGGAGTCGGCTTTGTTTTGCCTGTTCCCAGATCGGTAGCAGTATAGGTACCTTTTTCAATGCCATATGCATCACAGATATTCTGGAACTCCGGTGCGGAAGCGAATCCTTCCAGGACCTTGTCACGACTCACACCATTTGCAAGTTGGCCTACCCAATACGCCTTTCCATCCTTATCCGAAGCACGGTTCATGAAAAGGTGATAAAGCGCTTCGACATAGTCTTCATCGGAAAGATTGAGGTTTGTAAATTCTTTGCTGTTTACGAAGAAAGCTGCGCAGTCAGATCCGGTGATCTTCCCCTGGAGGAGATTCTCGACCCAGTACTTCTGGCCGCCCATATCGCCAAATCTGCTGAAGCAAAGATTGTAGAAACGATTGACGAAAAGGTTGACCTTCTGGAGCTTTTCAAATTCGAACTGCGAGGAATAGTAACCGGCCGCAATGCCGTTTTCCACGCAAAGATTATAGAATTCCTCGGAGTTGGCAAAACCGTCAAAAACGCCGCCTCTGCCCCATTCTCCGATCTTCGAAGTCCAGAAATCAAAACCGCTTTTCTCCGGTTCACGCCCCATAAAAAGCATGTAGAGGTCGCGGATATAGTCCTTGTCGCTGGTCTTTCTCTGCTCGTATTCCGGGCTCGTTACGAAAAGACACGCCACTCCGCTTCCTGTGATATCGCCCGTCGTCAGGCGGTTTGTCCAGTATTTAAATCCGCCTTCGTCTGGCTCACGGCCGAAAGCAAGATCATAGCATCTCGTCACGAAATTCTCCGTGCCGCCGGTCTTCGCCTCATCAGCCATCAACAGACCCGGCATCGACATCGCAAAAATCATGACGCTCAACAAAAAAGATATAAACTTGATCTTATAAGCACTACGTCTCATCTTAATGTTCCTCAAGGTGCGCCAAAAGCACTTTTCTCCGCACCCCAAACCTTTCTTTCATTCTAATGATTACTCTACAAATAATTATATTGACCTGGATAGAAAACTGTCTATCAAAAATCCTCCTTCATTCACTAATTACCGATAGAAAAAACAAAATTACAGGTGACTGTATTTTTTTTTTCGCTGATTGTCACCTAAATGTAATACGAGGGGCGCAAAATGAGAGTATCAGAACTTTTCGCTTTTTTGATTTCTAATGATATAGGTGAAGACCATGGCCCGACGATCCCCTGATAATACTAATCCAAAAGCACTGCGCGCGGTTTCTTTTTCGATCATCGCAGCGATGCTGATGTGCTCATCCTGCGGACAGAAGAAAGAATCGCAGGAAACAAGTGACGCAGCAAGTACCGGCACAAGTGCTTTTTCCGAAGAAACGACCACAAGTAACGAGACCACCGAGGCCTCGTCTCAAACTAGTACCAAAGAATCTACGACTCCTTCCTGGGCACCGGCGGGAAGCATGCCCGGAAATTTCGATTTTAATCTCAGTTTCAGCGAGGACCTGAAGATCTTCGATTACGATAGGACCACGGTGAATGTGTATAAAGCAAAGTACGATGAGCGCCAGACTTCTTGGGAAGATGGCGGTTGGATTGCTAATGCCGCATTGTATGTCAACGATTGGTGTACGGGCGTGGTGATTCAAAATCCGGAGGATTACTTCAAACAGACCGTCCTTGAGCGCGAGAAAGTGATCATGAACCTTCATAATGTCGAGATCGTCTCTCTTGACCAGTTGCAAGACTACGAGGACGTGGCAAAAAGACTGAACATCCCGACCGATACGAAGGTTCCCTGCTGGACCTATTCTGTCGAAGGATTTCCGTGGGAGTTCTTTAATTCTGACAACTGGTTTGCGGCCATTCCTGCTGAGCTTCCGAGTACGAAATATGTGCATCTGAGCACACAGTATGTGGATGGGTTGCCGCTTTATGGAGGTTCTTCCTTGCAAGGATTCAAAACATATGAATGGGAAGATGTGATCAAACCTTCCCGGATCCAGTGCACACCGGGCTATGATCCGTCTGAATACACCAAGGCAGACTGGGCATGCACTTTCTGTTTTAATAATTCCCGATTTGTTATCGGCGAGAAGATCCAGTCGGACCTTTCCATCGTAGATCCGAGAAGCTGTCTCGACGAGATCAAGCGAGCCATCAAGTATTCCCCGGTACGGTCTAATAGTCGGTATGGCGAGGAAGAAATCGGAGACATTCTGGATTTCTGGGAAACCGATGTGGAAGTCTACATGATGGAGTTGACTTATGTAGTTCTTGATCCTGCGCCATTGCATAATGATGACCCGATGCTGAAAATGCATGATCTGACACTGGTGCCGGTATGGGAAGTCTACATGACTGTGAAAGATCCTGATAATGTAAAAGTTGTCGCCCATGAAACAGTGATGATCAATGCTGTGACCGGCCGTTCTATGTTTTCCGACAACTACGGCCTCAATGAGAATGCGTACCTTTTCCCTGAAGCAAATACGATCTGATCCCTTTTATCCGCTCATGCCTTTGAACCGGATATGCCTTTACAATAGGAGGTTTCTATGAAAAAAGAACTTGCACTCCGGAGGTTTGTTCCGGTCGTCCTTAGTTTTTCTATCCTTGCCGCTTTTTCATCCGTTTCCTGTAAGAAAGAGGGGAATAAAAAGAAACAGGTTTTTGTCCAGGAGACCGATCCTTTTTTCAATGTATCGGAATACCCGCTTGAACTTGAGCCGGAAAGAGGGAAGGAGATCGAGTCTTACCAGCTTGAAGAGCCGAAGATCATCGGAAAGACTGTCTCAGTTAACTATAGTCTGAGTTATAAGCTGCCGGATGGGTCAGACAGCGATGATTACAACACCGTCATGGCGTATCGTGATGATGGTAAGGCGGTTTTTGATTTTCAGGGAAACCTGATCCGTATGACCTCGAGGACCAAAAACAGCGAGTCCGATGCGGAAGAGAAAACGAAAGCGGCAGCTTCCGGCACGATCCTCCAATATGCAGAAGGCCCGGAGGGGGAGGCGTACGCACTGGTCTTCCGGGAAGAAGAGAGCGGAGTTTTCCTTTGCAAACTGAATGATGCCGGAGACCCGGATCAGGGTGTTCTTCTGAAAGACGGGGACTTCTTCGGACTACAGGAGGCGGCGATCCTTGTGACAGCGGAAGGAAAGCTGGTTATCGCGAACTTTCAGACGATCACGATCTACGACAAAGAAGGGAACCTCCAAAGCCGCATCGAAGATGAAGGACTCCAGTCGAAAGTTCTTTTTCAGGATGGGAAATACTATGCTGTGTTGACAAATGCAACTGCAACGAAGATTTCGGATATGTACACCTATATCCAGCAGATCGACCTGGAGAAGGGTGCTTTGACGGGAGAGAAAATCAAGAATGCGGATGCAAATCTGCTCTCACGAGGCTCAGATGGCTCGTATCTTTTGAATACCAACGGTGTCGTCAAGGTCAATCTTCTTTCTCCTTCGGAAAAAGAACCTGTGATGGAATGGGATCAGACCGACTTTAACAAATCAGGACTTTCGGGCAGGGATTTCAAGATACTGTCGAAAGATGAGATGGTCTTTTTCAAAGAAGAAGTCAGTTCTTATAGCGATGGCGGAGACAATTCGCTCCATCTTAATATGGTGGTGGTGAAAAGAGCGGAGAAGAATCCTTATGCCGGAAAACCAATCCTACGTATTGCAGAAAATACGTCTGATTTCTACGTGATTTCGATCAGAAACAGCGTCATCGCATACAACACCGCCCCGGATTCGAAGTGCCGCATCATGATCCACGACTATGCCGCGGATATGGACAGTGCGCTCTCACGACTGCAGAAACAGTCGTCTGTTGCGGATGTGGTCTATCAGGAGATGGTTTCTGGAAACGGGCCGGACATTCTCGTGAATTTCTCGGAGTATCCGAAGTTTAATACGAGTGGATACCTTTTGGATCTCAATACCCTGATCGACGATAAGAACGTGGGGATCGACCGCGGGCAGTACTTTGACAATATCCTCCGCGCAAACGAAGTGAACGGAAAGCTCTATCACATCCCGGTCTTCTATGGGCTTTATGGCCTGGCCGGAAGCACTGAACTCCTCGGAGAAAGCAAACCATGGACGTATTCCGAGTTCTTTTCGAAAATGGACAGTCTTCCGTCCGGCACGGAAATCTTTGAAGAGCATCTGCAAACGGCAGAATCGCTTTTCCCGTTTTTCTTTTCCTGCATGTCGCGGGAACTCGTCGATTATGAGAATAAGGAAGTGAATCTTGAAAGCGATAGTTTCAAAGCGCTTCTCGACCTTGCGAAAAGGTACGGTACGACGAAGACAGAGGATGAATTGATGCAGATGCACATGGCTTCAGGTGACGATTGGGTCGATTCGTGGACGAAACTGAGAGAAGGCATGCTTGCTTTCGTTTCTGGCCAGTGCCCATACCTGAATCATTATCTGCAGCTGATGGATATGCGCCAGGGAAAGATGGCCTTGTATCCGGTACCGTCCGATGCGGGGCTTGGACTGTTTGCGCAGAGCCAGCTGTCGGTCGCGATCTCGAATTCATCCGCGCAGCAAAGTGAAGCGTGGGATTTTATACGTTTCGTCATGGACGCCGACCGTCAACTGTCGTTCGGACAGGCATCTGGCTTCCCGATCAACCGCGAGGCGCTGGACACGATGTTGAATGACCGGATCAGCAAGTACGAGAAAGCGGTGGCCGATTCCAAAAATGCAACGATCGAAGTCTATCTTCCCATGAAGGTCGATGCTGCCCTCGCATCACAGCTCAAGGGTGATATCGAAAGCATCAACGGCATCTGTAGTGCTGACCCCGATATCCTGATGATCATCCTCGAAGAAGCCCCATATTACATGCTTGGACAGAAATCACTTGATGAAGTCTGCCACATTATCCAAAACCGCGCAAGCACGGTCGTGAAAGAGAAGTAGCGGTTTTTCCGCTGGGTCTGGTGCCTGGTGCCTGGCGACTGGCATTACAGTACAGATTGCCGAAAGCATGTATTTATACTGTAAAATCAGCCCCTTTTCGAGGTCGATTACAGTACAGAAGAGGGAAAAGTGCTTTTCATACTTAAATGTCAAAGATTCTGCTCGAAAAGCACTTGATTTTAGGTTCTTCACGGAAATCGTGGGAATAAGTAATTGAAAAAGGAGCATACTATCCTAGAGTTTAGTTGCTAGACAAAAACGAAAGGATAAAGAATATGCTCCTCGACCATAATAATACTAAGATTCAGATTACTTGCCAACAGTATGAATGCACAAATTACGAATTGAATGAAACAAAGAAGGAAATCTGGCTTGATTTCCATAGTAGGCAGACAACTGAGAATGTACGGTGTATGTACTGTGGAGCGGACAATGTTGAGATCCATGACAACAGTACAACAATATTAAAGGATATGCCTGTATTTTACGGATTCCGACAGTTTGTAAGGGTAAGACGCCATAAATACAAATGCCGTTTCTGTAGGAAGGTGTTCTCTGAAGAGATATGCTTTAAAGAAACAAATACAAGAGTAACAACCCGGGCCGCGAACTTTATCCGCGCTTTTCTTTCTATGGGGATGCCGGCCAGTACGATTTCAGAATGCACAGGTATACATTGGGAAACAGTAAGGAACATCCATACACAGATTATGGATGAAACTCTGCAAACACGTTTCAGGAAACTGAAAGAAGATGGCTATAGGCCTGAATATCTGGCAGTAGATGAATTTGCAATACACAAGGGACAGACATACGCAACAAGTGTAATGGATCTGGATAGCGGAGAAGTTCTCTGGGTAGGACGGGGGCGGTCAACAGAAGATTTCAAGAAGTTCTTTCAGGAATACGATATGGATTTACTTAAAGAAGTCAAAGCTGTAGCGATGGATATGAACACTGCTTTCCGTAATCTGTTTGAGAAGTATATTCCTCAAGCTGAAATTGTTCTGGATAGATTCCACGTACAGTCGCTCTATAGCACAAGAGTATTGAACGCTGTACGGGTTGCAGAAGCTAAACAATACCTGAGGTATGGCAGGTGTTTTAAGAAGTTTTGGAAAGATGAAACAACGAAAAGCTTGAGGAGCGAGCTAAAACAGCAATTCACGGAAGAACATGAGAAATACATAGCCATAAGAGATTCAAGATGGGCTGTTCTTACTAACAGTAAAAATCTTTCAGCCACACAGAAAACTGCCCTGGAAACAATTCTCGAAGACCACAAAGACCTGGCTGTGTGTTATGCAATGCGAGAAGAAATGACCAGACTCTTTGAACTCAGGGATCCTGAAAAAGCCACTAAAGGATGGAAGAAATGGTTCAAGGCAGCAGCCAAAAGCCGTATAAAACCTCTGGTAAACTTTGCTAAAGCTCATTGCGAGAAGATAGATTATCTGGTATCCCATGCCTCACATCCAATAAGCACCGCAAAACTCGAAGGTCTCAATAACAAGATTAAAGTTGCCAAAAGAATCGGTTATGGATTCCGCAACGATAACTATTTTTTCACGCTTGTCCGCTATCTTTCCTTGCCTCACAAATATATGCTCATCCCACAGAAAACGTGAAGAACCC
>JAFWPB010000039.1 GCA_017545245.1 Clostridiales bacterium | reverse complement strand
GTGTTGGTGATATAGCAATTGCATTGGATATCAAGAATAAAAATATCACTAAACAAATTGCGGAACAGATTATAGTGCGCATGTTCGGCGGAGAATCAAAAAAACTCAGCTTCTTGAAAACGTGTTATAGTTTTCTATGCAGTCTTGAGGGTACAGCTTTAAGATCCTCAACCATTCCGGTGGTTATAACCGCGAGGCCACACCTGTTCCAATTCCGAACACAGAAGTTAAGCTCGCCGGTGTCCAAAATACTTGGCTGGAGACGGCCTGGAAAGATAGATTGCTGCCGGATTATATGAAGCTCAGCTACGGAAACGTAGTTGAGCTTCTTTTTTTATCTCCGAAAAAAATGAAACAAAATTGTAATATTTGGGTTGCAAATAGAATAAGAATGGTATAATTGATATAACTGTTGTGGCATACCTATGATTCTGACACAATATGTTGTGTAATTAAGGAAATGGAGAAGAGTTATGAGTGCGAAGATCCTGGTAGTTGATGATGAAGAATCCTTGGTTGAACTTTTGCGTGCAAACCTTGAGAGAGACGGATATGAAGTAATCACTGCTTCAGATGGTCTTGCTGCAATCGAAGTGGCTGAAAGACAGAAGCCGGATCTGATTCTTCTTGACTGGATGATGCCGAAACTGGATGGCTTTGAAGTGTGCAGAAGACTGCGCCCGAAGACAAAAGCCCCGATTATCATGGTTACGGCAAAGGGCGAAGAAATCGATAAAGTATTAGGCCTGGAGATGGGTGCGGATGATTATATCACTAAGCCGTTTTCTCCTCGTGAAGTTCTAGCGCGTGTCCGTGCACAGCTTCGCCGTGGTTCCTATGTAGATACGGATCCTTCTGTGAAGGAGAATGTTTTCCGTATTGGTGATCTTGAAATCGATAAGGCGGCGTATCAGATCCGCCGTGAAGGTAAGGATGTAGATCTTACGATCCGTGAGTTCCAACTGGTTCTTTTCCTGGCTGAAAATGCAGGACAGGTTTTCTCAAGAGAATCCCTTTTGGAGCATGTCTGGGGTTATGAATATTTTGGTGATGTGCGTACTGTTGATGTTACAGTTCGTCGTACCCGTGAAAAACTCGAGCCGGATCAGAAGAACTATAAGTACATTCTGACCAAGCGTGGAGTAGGCTATTATTTTGAAAGAGCACAGTAATGCTTGAGGTGATCTCGTGATCGATACGAAGGTTATTCTTGCTATATGGGACCGGGTGATTGAACCCGTTCCCATGCTTTTTATTGGACTTGTTTGCGGTGCAACCATAGCAGGTCTGTTAGTCTATAACATTTTTTGGGCCCGTTTCTATCGAAAAAGAAAGAGATGATGTTCCTGAACGCAGCAAACGGCGTCAGCAATTCCGTAATGAATATCGTGCAGATGGGCGTCGTTGCTTTTACAGAAACAGGGATGTTGCTTTTCAATAATAAAACGGCACTAAAAAAACTTCGTGTAGAGAATATCCCGCAGTCTTTTGCGGAATTCGTCGAGCAGTTCATCACAGACCCTGAGGTCAAAGTGAAACTCACGCTTTATGAATCGCTCCTTGATGATGAACCGCCTGTGACTGATGAAGAATCGCAGGAAAAAAACAATGAGAAGATGGAATCGGTTACCACGAGAGTGGAGATACATAACCGGATCATTCAATTCCACTTTTCAAAACCGCACTTTCCGCAGTCAACACTTCGCGGCTGGGTAGTCGTGCTGGAAGATGTAACTGTTGCTGCAAGACAGGAACAGCAGAGAAGGCTTTTCGTATCCACGGTTTCCCATGAATTGAAGACGCCGTTATCAACGATCAACGGATACTGTGAGACACTTCTGGATTGGGGAATCAAAGAGAAAGATCCGAATCAGGTATATAACGACTTTTTGCGCATATACAGTGAGACCCAGCGTATTACAGCAATCATTGGAAATCTTACTTATTTGTCCCAGATAGAAAATAATAAAGAGAAGATCAACATGGAGGTCTATAAGATTGACCGTACAGTTGAGGATGTCTGCCGAAGATATCAGGAAGACGCGAAGAAACACGGTATCCGTCTGTATTCGCAATCAATGAACCGGAATATGCCGACTGTTTTCGGCTGTAAGAGTATGATGGAGCAGATGGTCGGCAACCTGATCAACAACGCATTGAAATACTCAGCGAGTAACACGAGCATATGGGTATTTGTCCAGGCGGTGGAGAACACGGTCACGATCAAGGTGCAGGATCAGGGAAAAGGAATCTCCAAGCAGGATGCAGACAAGATTTTTAATGCATTCTTCCGTGTAGACGAGACAGGATCCAGACAAGCAGGCGGAAGCGGACTTGGACTTGCTATTGTGAAGATGATGGCCGAAGTGCAGGAATGCGAAGTGACGCTGGTAAGCCGTACTAAAGACGAGGATCCGAGCATCCGGCCGGAAGTGGGAAGTGATTTCTATATTACGATCCCGACAGCTGAGAGTATCTTCCGGGAAACGATCGATGCCATGCGTCAGAATGCAGATCGTGAAGAGATACTGTACCGTAAAGCGAAGCAGTATATCGAACGAGTAAACGAAGATGATTATGATCTTGGCGAGGACCTTCGCACTGTTGAAGATAAAGAATATCTGAATACTTTGATGGATCGACTGGTCTTTTTGGATGAGTGTGATATTGTTGGCGAATCTCCGGCCGTGAATCCCGTGCAAGTGCCAGTTTCTTCAGCCCCGCAATATGAAGAAAATATGGTACAATATGAAACTGCAGTTTCAGAATATGCTGCTTCGGAGATGGGCGTGGAAGAGACAGAACAGTATGCCTATAGCGAAGAGGTACCTTATGTGCCACAGGAACAGGTCATAGAACCTGTTGAGATCCCGATTCCCGCACAGGACGTAGTGGTTTCGGAGCCGGCATATGTTTCTGAACAGGCATTAAACCAAGAACAACAGGAAATCGTCGAGGAGCAGGTGATGCAACATGCACCGACGATCCTCGTGCCTGACCCGCCTGCACTGAAGCATCCGTTTCTCAGTAAAGAGATGATTGGTTCTCAGAACGCTGAAAGACGGAAGAAGTCCAGAGCGAAGACGATGGCAGATAAAAAAGCAAAGGAGACCGGAGAGGAAAAGTATCAGGAAACCATTCCTGCCCAGGTCAACTTTGGAGCGAGTATGCTCAAGCGTGTGACTGCGGAAGCACAAGAAACACAAGAAGCAGTGCAGTCGAAATCGAAGGCCAGTATGCTTTTCCAGATGACGAACCCGTCTTCGGAAAACCAGAGCAGCCAGAAGTAAAGGGGAAAAGAGTATTATGTCAAAGTATAGAATCGTTGGAGGCAACAGGCTTCAGGGAGACGTGAGCGTAAGTGGTAGCAAGAACGCTGTATTAGGTATACTTGCAGCAGCCATGATGCTTGATGGTCCATGTACGATCGAGAATGTTCCGGATATCGTTGATGTCCATGCCATGCTGGAAATCTGTGAGACATTGGGCGCAAAGATTACCCCGAAGGGCGAGGGCATGTATGCGATCGATCCGACGAATATCAATACTTTTGAAGCGACACACCCAAAGGTCAAGAATATCCGTGCATCCTATTATCTTTTAGGCGCACTCCTTACACGTTTCCGCAAAGCGACCATGCATATGCCGGGTGGCTGTAATTTCGGTACCCGTCCGATCGATCTCCATCTGAAGGGCTTCCGCAAAATGGGCGCGATGGGTACAAAAGCAACAGATATCCGTGATGGTATCATCCGTATCGTTGCCGATGAACTTCGTGGAGCGCACATTTTCCTTGATGTCGTAAGCGTCGGTGCTACGATCAATCTGATGCTGGCAGCAACAAAGGCAAATGGCCTGACGATCATTGAAAACGCAGCCAAAGAGCCACATATCGTTGACGTTGCGAACTTCCTGAATGCGATGGGTGCAAACATCAAGGGAGCAGGTACGGATACGATCCGTATCAAGGGCGTTCCGGTCCTTCCGGGCGGATACTCCTATTCTGTTATTCCTGACCAGATCGAGGCAGGTACATACATGATCGCAGCGGCAGTGACGCGCGGTGATGTTACGATCCATAACCTGATTCCGAAGCATATGGAACCGCTGACAGCGAAAATGATCGATATGGGTTTTGATATTGATCAAGGCGATGACTGGATCCGCGTTTCGTTGAAAGAGGGTACACAGTTAGAACCAACGAATTTCAAGACCCGTCCATATCCGGGTTTCCCGACAGACCTTCAGCCACAGGCGACAGTTCTGCTTTGTCTGGCTAATGGCCTGAGCAGAATGCATGAGCTGGTTTGGGATAACCGTTTCCAGTATGTGCCTGAACTGGAGTCAATGGGTGCTTCCATTTCCATTATTGACCGGTGTGCACTGGTAAATGGTCCGGTATCTTTCTGCGGAGCAAGTGTTACGGCATTAGACCTTCGTGCAGGAGCTGCTATGGTCCTTGCCGGTCTTGCGGCACAAGGCGTTACGACGATTGCTTCTGCTAATCGTATCGATCGTGGTTATGAGCGTATTGTGGAGAAATTAAGTGGAATCGGAGCCCAGATCGAGCGTATCGACAGTGACGACGAGCATGTTGTTCCGGTTGACGACGAATGACCGATGGAATCAGTCGCTATGAATACCGGTTCTATCTCCATCACTCCTCTATATAGTGGCAGCAGCGGTAATGCAATACTGGTATCTTCAAATGAGACGAAGATACTGATCGATGCAGGCATGTCCTGCAAAAAACTGGTTGAAAACCTGACAATGGTCGGGACCAATCCTTTTGATTTGAATGCGGTCCTGATCACACATGATCATTCCGATCATATTTCCGCTTTGGATGTGTTTTCAAGAAAATTCTCTATTCCAATCTATGCGACACGGCAGACATGGCGTGGTATCCATGCTGCAGAAAGAAAACCCCATTCTCCGGCAATCGATAATGAGATCATTCCGGATGAGGCCGTGGAAATCGGCGGGATCCGTGTCATTGCTTTTTCCACACCACATGACGCAGAAGGCTCATGCGGATATCGGTTGGAAACGTCCCGTTTTAACGTAGCGGTTGCGACTGACATCGCATATATGTCCCCAACTGTGTATGATCATCTTCTGGGATGTGATGGCGTCCTTCTCGAAGCAAACTACGATAAAGATATGCTGTGGAACGGACCTTACCCGTATTATCTGAAACAGCGGATAGCCGGAAACGGCGGTCACCTTTGCAATGATGACTGCGCGGCTACCGCGGCAAGTTTATGCAAAAACGGTACGAAGCATTTTATGCTCGGTCATCTGAGTCAGGAGAATAATCTTCCCCAAGTCGCGGAAAGAACTGTGCTTCGTGCTTTGCTAAATGAGAGTCTGAGAAGAGATACCGACTTTACTTTGGCTGTTGCAAACCGCTATGTTCCGACAGCGCCTATGATTCTGGAGTGACACTATGAAACTTCGGATCGTCTGTGCAGGAAAGATAAAGGATAAATGGTTATCTGACGGTATTGCCGAGTACAGTAAACGAGTCTCAAAATACGCAAAAGTTGAAATTGTTGAAGTGGCGGATTCGCCGGATACGCTTCCGACCGCACAGGCTCTGGATCAGGAAGGAAAGAGAATGCTTGCACGGATCGGTGCCGGAGACTATGTAATCGTCATGGATCTTCATGGAAAACAATTCACATCGGAAGAATGGTCCGAGCACATGATCCATGCTTTTGAAAAAGGTGGAGCAGAAATCGTGATCGTGATCGGCGGATCATGCGGCCTGTCACCGGAACTGGTGGAGCGTGCCAACGAAAGAATCTGCCTGTCGAAAATGACATATACTCACCAGATGACGCGGTTGATCATATTGGAACAGGTCTATCGGGCATTCAAAATCCATTACGGGGAAAAATACCACAAGTAAACCGTAAAGAAACCCAAAGCAGATTCAGTAAAACGAATAAAGTGCTTTTCATGCCTCTGCAGTTAAGATACAATTAAAATTGATTAATTGTCTGAGAGGAAAAGAATAAAATGAAAAGTGCGTTGAAAACTGTAATTGCTTGTTTCGTCAGTCTTGTTGTTGGTGCAGCAGGAATGTATATCTATTTCACCAATTTTAAGCAGGAGAGCAAACCTGATCAGCCGGAACTGGTTACCAGAGTCGATGATTCTAGTGGAAAGATCCAGTGGAAGTATAAAAATGAAAATGACGCGCAATGGCGTGATCTGATCAACATCAGTGAATTGATGCCAAAAGAAGAAGGATATGAGTTCCGCACGAATCCGGAAAACGGAAATATTCAATACAGAAACGAAGACGGCGAGTGGATCGATTTAGTCGAAGTAAAAACACTGACTGGGTCGGAAGGTTAAGTCTTTGTTCATCCAAAATCTGCTTTTTTCTTGAATGGCGTTCCCATTATACGGAGAAACTTCACAAGAAATAGGGATTAACCCTGAAAAAACTGGAAAAATAGAACAAAGTGCTTTTCATGCTCAAAAAGTTAAGATAAAATGTAGGTTGAACGAATCTAATTTGGGGTACTAAGAGTATGAGAGATTCAGTAAAAATTATTATTGCTTGTCTAGTTTGCCTGGCTATCGTTGGAGCAGCCGGTGTATATGTGTATTTTTCCAGAAACAACGATGCGGCTCAGTCTGAGATCGTTACACAGATCGATAAAGAGAACGGCACGGTTCAGTGGAAGTACAAGAATGAAGACAATACCAAGTGGCGTGATATTGTTAACGTCAGCGGCCTGGCTACGGAAGATGGCGATCCGTCGATCCGTGTGGATGAAGAGAGAAAAGTTATCCAGTATAAGAATGATAAGGATGAATGGGTCGATCTTGTCAGTCAGGAGGATCTGACCAAGTCCAATGGTGAAAGCATAAAGGGTGAGCCGGGTGCGCAGGGTCTGCCGGGGGCACGCGGTGAGAATGGTCAGGATGGTCGTTCTGTAGAACTCCGTAATTCGAACGGTTATCTACAGTGGAGATATACTTCCGGTACTGACCTGGAGTGGAAGACACTGATAGAGATCGCGTCTATTTCGGGATCTAATGGTAAAAATGGTGAAGATGGCCACGACGGCCGTGAAATCGAAGTCATGAACAATGGCAGTGCTATCGTTTGGCGCTATGTTGGTGATTCTGATTCTGGATGGCACCCAATCGTTTCTCTTGCTGTTCTGCGTGGTGAAAAAGGCGACCAGGGCGAAAAGGGAGATAAAGGTGATCAGGGTGAGCAGGGACTTCAGGGTCCGCAGGGCATCCCAGGTCAGAACGGTGTGGATGGACTTCCTGGTCCTCAAGGCCTGCAGGGCGAGCAGGGTCCACAAGGTGAACAGGGCCCACAGGGTGAACAAGGTCCGACAGGTCTTCCTGGTGAAAAAGGTGAAAAGGGTGAAAAGGGCGAAGCCGGTCCTTCCGGTGTACCTGGTGAGCAAGGCCCGCAGGGTGAGATTGGTCCATCCGGTGTTCCTGGTGAGCAAGGTCCGCAGGGTGAAATTGGTCCTTCCGGTATTCCTGGTCCGCAAGGTCCACAGGGTGAAGCTGGTCCGACAGGTATCCCTGGTATCCCGGGTGCGCCTGGTGAGAATGGTAAAGATGGTCAGAACGGTGCCTCTGTACAGATAAAACAGAGTGAAGATGGAACGAAGTACCTTTGGAAATATTCTGATGAAGCAGATGATGCTTGGCGCGAGATGGTTGACAAGAATGCCTTAAAGGGTGCCAATGGTGCGCCTGGTGCAGATGGTAAGGATGGAACAAATGGTGCTTCTGTCCAGGTCAAGAAGAGTGATGATGGTACGAAGTGGCTGTGGAAGTATTCTACCGAAGAGGATGTGGATACTTCCTGGAAAACACTGGTTGATGTGGATGCATTGAAGGGTGCTGATGGTGCCGATGGTAAAGATGGCGATAAGATCGTTTTTAGATTAGCCGATTCGACGTTTAAGGCTTCCTTGACAGAACCTTGTTTCCTTTACCAGTATGAAAACGATGATCGGGATAATCCAGATGAATGGGAAGTGCTGTGTACGGTTTCCAGCCTGACCAGCCAGATCACGATCACACCTGCAGCAAAGAAAGTCGTGACTTTAAGTGATGAAGGTGCGGCAGATGATTTGGATAGTACGAAGAGTTATTTGGTGTCAATTTCCATTTCGGCAAGTAATGCAAACGGCAATGCTGTGACTGCATCTATTTCCGGCGCTGGCGTCGTTTTGAATGGAACATGGGGAGCGGGAGATGTTTCAGACCCCGACAATATAATCAAATTCTCCGCTTCTTATTCTGTTTCCGGTGTCGTTACAGGATATGAATCAATTAATTTCAGTGGTACGAATCTCGACCAACTGGGAGATAAAACAATCAGTATTGTGGTATCTGAACTTTGATTGAGAGTTAAAACTGCTTTATTGGAAACACTCGTTTCATACGAGTGTTTCTTATATACAGGGAAATGGAGTACATATGGAAAGAAGAGACAAGACGAATTATTATCTGGATCTGGCAGAGGTGGTTGCCAAGAGAAGCACATGTCTTCGTAGACATTATGGTGCAGTAATCGTGAAAAACGACGAAGTCATTTCAACCGGTTATGTGGGTGCACCTCGTGGAAGACAGAATTGCACAGATATGGGAACATGTGTCAGAGAGCAGCTGCAGATTCCACGTGGAGAGAGATATGAGCTTTGCAGAAGTGTACATGCCGAGCAGAATGCGATTATTTCCGCTGGTCGCGACAAGATGATCGGTGCGACAATGTATCTTGCCGGTTACGATGCCAAGACCGGTGATTATATTCCGAAGTCCAATTCTTGTTCTCTTTGCAAAAAGATGATCATCAATGCAGGAATTGAGAAAGTTATCGTACGTGACAATCAGGACGAATACCGTGAAGTGATGGTACAGGATTGGATCGATAACGATGAGTCGATCGAAGGAAAAAGAGGATATTAATATACATCGCTAACAAATAGAAATAAAAAACATGCTGAGGTGCGGTTCCGCAGACGCGAAGCGTCGAGGACCAGCAACGAGGCATGATTTTTTATTTCTGCTTACAGCGCTCTCTCCATCTTAATGTTTCCATCTAAATCTTTAAATAATACTTTTTCGTCCGACAGGATCAGGTAGCCGCGGTGTGTTTCCTGCTTTGGATAAGTAGGAGATCCCGGATTCAGATAAAGGATTCCGCCGGGGAGCTCTTCACATGCGACAACATGGGTATGCCCTGTAAGTAGAATGTCGCCTTCTTTAAGCGGAGGAAGATGCGACGGATTCCAAACATGACCATGCGTGCAGTAAACCAGCCTCTTTCCAAGGGAAAGGACGGCATAGTCTGCCATGATCGGGAAGTCCAGAACCATCTGATCGACATCGGAATCACAGTTGCCACGCACACACAGAAGTTCTTCTTTTCTTTCGTTGAGAAGGGAAATAACACCTTTGGGGTCATACGTTGTGCCAAGTGGATTTCTTGGACCAAAGTACAGGATGTCTCCGAGAAGAACGAGACGATCGCAGTTTTCACGGTCGTAGGCATCTAGAATTGCCTTGCAGTATTCAGGATATCCGTGGATATCAGAAGCAACGAAGAATCTCATTTTTCCCTCCGTATCAGCCATAGACGAAAACCAACACGATAACAGTCAACTGCAGGACTGCCATCAGGGGCATCAGAATCAGGAATTTCGGCTTTTTTGTTTTGTGATGGCAGATGATCATGCCAAGGATTCCGCCAAGAGCTCCGAAGAGTGCGGAAAATCCCAGAAGATTGCTTTCCGGGATGCGGAAAGCCTTTTTTTCTGCCTTTTTCTTATCCGAACTGAAAAGCGCGAGCGTGATCAGGTTGGCCAGGAGAAACAGTACCAGGAATATCTCGCTATGGTATCGGATAAAATGCAGAATGGTTTTCATGAGTTTTCCTCGCTCGGTCAGAGATTATACTGCTGATATCCGAATCTTGCCTTGACAAAACAAAAGCGCTCGAATAAAATACACACATGGTGTTTTACTACTTTATCTCGCTAAAGCGATAAAGTGTTCTGTAAACAGCACGCTTATATTATATATGAAAAACATAAGGAGGACTACCTCATGGGAAATTATAGATTCCACACTCCGGATGGCGTGATCGATATCCTGCCGCAGGATGCAAGTGTGAAGAGAAAGATCGAAACAGATATCCGCGAGCTCTTTTCCGGATATGGCTATAGCGAAGTCGAGACTCCGGGCATCGAGTATTACGATGTATATTCCAGCGGAGATTATGTTTCCGCAGAAGATATGTATAAGATGACGGATGCAGACGGCCGTATCATTGCATTGCGCTTTGACGGTACGATTCCGGTAGCCCGACTTTCTGCAACACTTTTGAAGGATGAGAAGCCACCGCTTCGTCTTTCCTATATCGAGAATATGTACCGCTTCAAGAAAGCCGGCGGCGGCAAGCTTCGTGAGTTCTCCCAGGCAGGTGTTGAACTTCTTGGGCTTCAGAACTCGGAAGCCGATGCGGAAGTGATCGCACTGGGAATCCAGTCGGTACTGACGACAGGCATCACGGATCTGCAGGTTTCCATCGGTCAGGTCGAGTTTTTCAAAGGCCTGGCTGACGAGTGGGGGCTTTCTACAGAAGAAGAGCTTGAACTGTCCACGGCCATCGACCAGAAAGACATCGTACGGATCGAGAAGACAGCCGAGCGCCTGGGTCTTTCCGAAGACGCAAAAGAGATCCTCGACATGATCTCCAACAAGTTTGGCACCTACGACGTGCTCGATGCTTTTGAAAACAAGGTAAACAACGCACGTTCCAAGGCAGCGCTGAAAAATCTCCGTGAGATCCTTCAGGTGCTGGAAGATTATGAACTCATCCAGTACGTATCTGTTGACCTCGGTATGTTGAGAAGCCTGGACTACTACACTGGCATGATCTTCAAGGGCTTTACCTACGAGATCGGCTTCCCGATTCTGAGCGGTGGCCGCTATGACAAGGTCATCAGCAACTTTGGCAGAGATCTCGAAGCCGTCGGATTCTCCATCGGCATCAACCTGTGCCTGACCGCACTGCGCCGCCAGGACAAGCTTCCGGAGTTTGTGGAAGTAGACGCGATCGTCGGATATAAAGAAGGCGAAGGTATGAGAAAAGCTGCTTTTGCCACGGCAAAAGAACTACGTGCCATGGGCAACAAAGTCATAGTGGATACCGAGCATCGTACGGAAGAAGAACTCGACGCCTACGCCGAGGAGCACGGTATCGATCAGGTCGTATTTATTGAAGAAGAGGATGAGGAGGAAGATTCATGATCACTATAGCATTATCGAAAGGCCGTCTTGCGGAAAAAGCACTGGACCTTCTGGAGGCTGCAGGTTACGACGTTTCTGCAGGCCGTGAGGAATCCAGAAAACTGATCCTGGAAGACGAGAAGACAGGACTCCGCTTCATCATGGCCAAGCCGGCGGATGTACCGACTTACGTAGAATACGGCGCTGCAGACCTGGGTGTAGTCGGTAAGGATACACTTCTTGAGGAAGGAAGAAACCTCTATGAGGTCATCGACCTCGGATTCGGCGCATGCAGAATGTGCGTGTGCGGACCGGTCTCCCTCAAGGGTAAGCTCGATCAGATCCCGAATAAGCGCGTTGCTTCGAAATATCCGAATATCACAAGAGCTTACTTCGAGGGAACCAAGAAGGAAAGCGTCGAGATCATCAAGCTCAATGGTTCTGTAGAACTTGCGCCGCTCATCGGACTTGCCGAAGTTATCGTCGACATTGTTGAGTCTGGAAGAACACTGAAAGAAAATGGACTGGATGTACTGGAGACTGTAGCGGATATCTCCGCGCGCGTTGTCGTCAACCGTGTGTCCATGAAGATGAAGGAATCCGAAATCGTTCCCATGATCGATGCCCTCAGAAAGCAGGTCGCGATCAAGAACGCACAGAAGAAAGAAGAGAAATAAGGAAGGTAACCGATATGAAGTGCAAAATGATGAAAGCACCCCAGAGTGAGCTGACGAAGATCTGCGAAGAACTGGGTATGCGTGGAAAAATGGATATGGGCCCGATCATCAAAGTGGTGAACGAAGTCCTCGACGATATCAAGAAAAACGGTGACCAGGCCGTTTTCAAATACACCAAGAAGTTCGATAAGTGCGACATCGATGCAAGCAACGTACGAGTCACGGACCAGGAGATTGCCGATGCGATCGCATCTCTGGATCCAAATCTTCTGGCGATCATTAAAAAAGCGGCGGCGAACATCATGGCCTTCCACGAGAGACAGGTCGAGACCGGCTTTAAGATGGATGTAGGCAAGGGTGCCGAGATCGGCATGCGAGTCCGCCCGATCTCTGTCGCCGGTATCTATGTACCGGGTGGTACGGCACCACTTCCGTCTACTGTGCTCATGGATGTTATTCCGGCAAAAGCAGCGGGCTGCCCGAGAATCGTGCTTTGCACACCACCGCGTGCGGATGGAACGATCGCACCGGTCATCCTGGCTGCAGCAAGCATCGCCGGCGCTACCGAAATCTATAAGGTCGGTGGTTCTCAGGCGATCGGCGCCATGGCTTTTGGTACAGAATCCATTCCGCGCGTAGATAAGATCTGCGGACCGGGAAACATCTATGTAAATACAGCCAAGCGTCTGGTATTCGGTCAGGTGGATATCGACATGTTCGCCGGTCCGAGTGAGATCCTGATCATCGCTGACGATTCCGCTGTTCCGGAATTCGTAGCCGCAGACTTCCTGTCCCAGGCCGAGCACGATGTCCTTGCTTCCGCGATCCTTCTGACCACGAGCGAGAAACTGGCGGAAGCAGTATACGAAGCGGTTGACCGCCGTTCCGAAAAGAGCCTGCGTAAAGAGATCCTCAGTAAGTCGCTTCCGACCTACTGCGCGATTCTTGTCGTAGACGATATGGAAGCCGCGATTGCATTTAGCGAAGAACTGGCACCTGAACACTTGGAACTTTGCGTTACTGAGCCGGACAACTACATTGACCGCCTCAAGAATGCCGGCGCGATCTTCGTAGGCAACTACACACCGGAACCGCTGGGCGACTACTTTGCCGGCCCGAACCACACGCTTCCGACTTCCGGAACCGCAAGATTCTTCTCTCCGCTCAATACCGGCGACTTCTTCAAGAAAACCAGCGTACTGCGCTACAACGAAGAATCCCTGCGCGAATGCTATCAGGATGTCGCCGCTTTTGCCGATGCTGAGGGACTGGAGTGTCACGCCAGCGCAGTAAGAGTAAGATTTGAACAATAAGAAAACGAGGACAGAACAATGAGTCGTTTTTGGAACGAAAAAACGAGAAACATCGAGCCTTATGTGGCCGGCGAGCAGCCAAAGCCCGGCCAGAAGGTCATTAAACTGAATACCAACGAGAATCCGTATCCGGCTTCTCCGAAAGTGAAGGACGCTATGTTGGAGGTCGAAATCCCGACAATGGCGCGCTACCCGGAGACTTCGAGCCAGATCGTCCGTGAAGAACTGGCAAAAGTACTGGGTGTGAAGCCGGAACAGGTCTTCTGCGGCAACGGTTCAGATGAGGTGCTGGCATTCTCTTTCCAGGCTTTTTTCGAGCAGGGAGAAGGCAAGAAGCCGCTTCTGGTTCCGGACATCTCCTACAGCTTCTATCCGGTCTATGCCGAGCTTTACAATATTCCGCTGAAGAAGATCCCCCTGAAGGATGACTTTAGCATCGACGTAAGTGCTTTTTGCGAAGAAGAACAGGGCGGCGTGGCGTTTGCAAATCCGAATGCCCCGACCTCGCTCCTTCTGGATCTTTCCGACGTGGAGAAAATCCTTCAGGCGAACCCGAATCACGTGGTGCTGGTGGATGAGGCCTATGCGGCGTTCTCCGGGCAGACCGCGAGAGACCTGCTTCCGAAGTATAAGAACCTGGTGGTGACCGGCACGCTTTCGAAGTCCCACTCGCTGGCTGGCGTCCGTCTCGGATTTGCCGTGGGCGATGAAGAACTGATCGAGGGATTGTGCCGCATCCGTGACTCCTTTAACTCGTATCCGGTCGACTGCATCGCACAGAAAGTTGCTGCGACAGCGGTAGCTGAGAAGGAGTGGGTGGACGAAAACGTCAGAAAGATCTGTGCGACCCGTGACCGGATCGCCGTGGCACTTCGTGAACGTGGCTGGAAAGTACTCGATTCGAAGACGAACTTCCTGTTTGCCAGCCCGGTTGCGGTCTCTGCGGAAAGCGTCTACACAAAACTGCGCGAGAAAGGTATACTGGTAAGGTATTTTAATAAACCGAGAATTTCCGAATATCTCCGTATCTCCATCGGTACGGATGAGGAAATGGATGCGTTGGTCGAAGCGATCGACGCGATTGCAGAAGGGAAATAAATATGACGAGAACTGCAGCACAAGAGAGAAATACGAAAGAGACGAAGATCAAGGCCAGCATCGACCTTGACGGAACAGGCCTGAGCGACATTAATACCGGGATCGGTTTCCTTGACCACATGCTCGATCTTCTGACACGCCACAGCGGAATTAACCTGAGTGTGTTCTGCGATGGTGACCTCAATGTTGATGGACACCACACGACTGAAGATATCGGTATCGTGCTCGGCAAGATCCTGGGCGATGCGCTGGGCGAGAAGCGTGGCATCAATCGTTACGGATTTGCTTCGATTCCGATGGATGAGGCTCTGGCGCAGTGCTCTCTGGATATTTCAGGACGTCCATTCCTGGTACTTCAGGCAGACTTCGGCGGCGAGTACGTCGGCGAATTTGCCACCGAACTGGTAGAAGAATTCTTCCGCGCCGTGGCTTTTAACGCAGGATTAACACTGCACCTCAAGTGCGAATACGGTGCGAATGACCACCACAAGATCGAAGCGATGTTCAAGGCTTTTGCCAGAGCGCTCCGTCAGGCGATCAGCATCGATGAGAAGTTCAAGGACGAGATCCCGTCAACGAAGGGCGTGCTCTGATATGCTGGAGAATTACCCGTACAATGAAGAATTTGAAGCCTGGGAGATGACGCTTCCGATTTTCGATGCAGATGTCAAAGTACTGACGCAGGCGGCCGATGAGCTTGAATTCCTGAAAAGAACTGTGGAACTGAGACAGCGCATAGAGTGGCTGAATGCGAAAGACCAGGAGATCTGCGAGCTCCTTTCCTCCAAAGACCTTACGGTCGATGGAGATGCAAGGTTTGAGCTCCGCCCAGCGGAAATCGCGGTGGTGAAGTGTTATGCAGAGATGGTCCCGGAGGGAATCGCGCTTGATCTGATCATTGCGATCGTGGCGACAGGCATCGAAAAAGAAGTATCCATGTTTGTGGATGAGTTTGATAATATGGTCGTGATCGGCGAGTATCGCGAAGATGAAGAAGTCGACAAGAACGAAGACGAAGACGATTTCGAATAAAGAAGTATTATAAGAAAAGTGAGGAATATAACTATGGCAACTTTACGTGACACAGATTTTATCGACCTTCCGGTATTTGTGAAAGGAAAGGTCAGAAACGTGTATGATCTGGGAGATTCTCTCCTCATGGTCGTTACCGACCGCATCTCTGCATTCGATGTCGTTTTCGATGAATGCATTCCGGATAAGGGCAAGGTCCTCAGTTCGATCTCTGCATTCTGGTTCGATTTCACCAAAGACGTGATCCCGAACCACGTGATTTCAACTGATCCGAAGGAATATCCGATGGGCCTCGACAAATACGAAGAAGAGCTTCGCGGCCGTTCCATGCTGGTGAAGAAAGTGAACATGCTCCCGGCAGAATGCATCGTCCGTGGTTACCTCGAAGGTTCCGCACTGAAAGAATACAAGGCTCAGGGCACAGTCGGCGGCATGAAGATGCCAGAAGGACTCCGTCAGGGCGACAAACTCCCGCAGCCGCTTTTTACTCCGTCTACGAAGGCAGACGAAGGCCACGACATCAACATTACCTACGAACAGCTTGTTGATCTTCTCGGTGAAGAAGATGCAAAAGCACTGAAGGACGCAGCTCTGGCTCTTTACACCAAGGTTTCCGAGTATGCGCTGACACGCGGCCTGATCCTGGCTGACACCAAGTTTGAGTTTGGTAAGATCGACGGCAAGCTCGTCGTAGCTGACGAGATGTTCACTCCGGACTCCTCCCGTTTCTGGGATCTTTCCGATTATGAGCCGGGCCGTGCGCAGAAGAGCTTCGACAAGCAGTATCTCCGTGAGTGGCTCGAGACACTGGATTGGGATAAAACATATCCGGCACCGAAACTTCCGGATGAAATCATTGAAAAGACAGCAGAGAAGTACAGAGAGTGCTATCGCCTGCTGACAGGAAAGGAACTTGCATGATCGCCATTATCGATTATGGAATGGGTAACCTCGGTTCCGTGCAAAAAGCACTGGCCTTCCTGGGTTACGAGAGTGTCATTACGGATGACCCGTCCACTGTACTTGGTGCGGACGGCGTGATCCTTCCAGGCGTCGGCGCCATCGGTGCTGCCATGGAAGCACTGTCCGGCAAAGGCCTCGATAAGATCGTACACGAGTATATCGCGACCGGAAAACCGTTTCTCGGAATCTGCCTTGGTATGCAGATGCTTTTCGATACGTCGGAAGAATCTTTCGGCGGCGCACCGGTAAAAGGACTTTCGGTCCTGCCGGGTAAAGTCGTTCGTTTCCCGTCGGACCTGGGACTGAAGATCCCGCAAATCGGCTGGAACGACCTTTCCTCGAGAAATCCGATCCTTCCAAGCGGCGAGTATGTCTATTTCGTACACTCCTATTACTGTGCGCCTGAAAGAGAAGAAGATATAGCCGCTACGACCAACTACGGCATCGAATATTGCTGCAGCGTCAAGCGTGACAATGTGTTTGCCTGCCAGTTCCACCCGGAAAAGAGCGGTGAAGTAGGACTTCGTA
This sequence comes from Clostridiales bacterium, assembly GCA_017545245.1. Classification (GTDB taxonomy): domain Bacteria; phylum Bacillota; class Clostridia; order Saccharofermentanales; family Saccharofermentanaceae; genus Scatonaster. Next base: position 3,394 of record JAFWPB010000039.1, on the reverse strand, counting down.
TTCTGGACCGCTGGGCCAAGCAAACGAGAAAGGACTGATAAAATGCTGAGTAAGAGAATCATCCCTTGTCTGGACGTAAAAAACGGACGTGTCGTCAAAGGCACGAACTTCATCTCTCTTCGCGATGCCGGTGATCCGGTCGAGTGCGCCAAGGCGTATAACGAAGCCGGTGCAGACGAACTGGTATTCCTGGACATCTCTGCAACGATCGAGGCACGCGGCACTGTGGTCGACATGGTTAAGAGCGTGGCTGAGCAGGTATTCATTCCATTTACTGTCGGCGGCGGTATCCGAAGTGTTGAAGATATCCGCGAGATCTTAAACGCCGGCGCGGACAAGATCTCTTTGAACTCCGCCGCAGTAAAAGATCCTGACCTGGTACGTCGTGCCAGTGAGAAGTTCGGATCCCAGTGTGTCGTCGTTGCGATCGATGTACGAGGAAGAAAGGGCGGCAAGATCCGTATTGCCAGCACCGATACTTCTTTCAACGGTATCGATGAGACGGCGTCCGAAGAAGATAACGATAAATTCCCGAGCGGCTACGAAGTTGTGGTTGCAGGTGGTACCAAGCCGACAGGTCTGGATGCTCTTGAGTGGGCAAAGAAAGTGGAGTCTCTGGGTGCAGGCGAGATCCTGCTGACCAGCCTCGACCGTGACGGCACAAAGTCCGGCTTCGATAATGTGATCACCCGCATGATCGCGGATGCAGTCTCCATTCCGGTCATTGCTTCCGGCGGAGCAGGAAAACTGGAAGATTTTTATGATGGCATCGTAGATGGTGGAGCAGACGCGGTACTTGCAGCAAGTCTTTTCCACTTCGGTGAGATTCAGATCCCGGACCTGAAGGCATATTTGTCCGGACGTGGTATTCCGGTAAGAACGATGAGTTCTTCTCTGTCTCTCTGGCAGTCTCTGAAGAAAGATCCCCAGGGTCTGGTTCCGGTCATCGTTGTCGAAGACTCCACAAAAGATGTCCTGATGCTGGCATATATGGATTACGAAGCTCTGGAAAAAACGCTGGAGACGAAGATCATGCACTATCACTCCAGAAGTAGAAATCAACTGTGGAAGAAGGGTGAGACATCCGGCCATTTCCAGCATGTGAAAAAAGCAATGCTTGACTGCGACCGTGATACCCTGTTATTCTACTGTGACCAGGACGGTGCAGCCTGCCATACAGGCTACCATACCTGCTTTTTCACGGAAGTGACTATTCCGGAGAAGAACAACTGAGTTAAGAACAGGCAGAAGCAATCCTGCTGCTGCCGAAGAAAAGAGGAAGATAGTATGAATTCTGACAGCACGAATGTAAGTAAGGATCTTTATAACCTGATCCTTGACAGAAAAGCAAATCCGGTAGACGGATCTTACACGAACTACCTTTTTGACAAGGGAATCGAGAAGATCGGCAAGAAGGTCGGTGAAGAAGCCATCGAGGCGATTATTTCCGCAAGCCGCGGTGATAAAGAGAACACGATCCAGGAACTGGCAGATCTTTTCTACCACGCACTGGTCATGATGGCCCAGATGGGAATCACGCCGGAAGAAGTCGAAAACGAACTGAAAAAGAGATAAAAACAGCGGAGCAGGAACAGGTTTCTGCTCAAGGAAAGCAAACAAGGATTCCTTGAAAAATAGTTCGCACGGCGATTACGCAGGCGCCTGGCGCCGAGGAGAAGCCGAAGAACTATTTTTTTGAGAGAATCCTGATATTTTCGTTGACATACACTTGACCCTGTGATATCATATCCGTTGCTATCGCCGTTTAGGTCTATTTTTTATGCGCTGATTTTTACGTAAGAATACGTGAAAGAGCAGAGATATTTTGGAGGTGTTCAGACATGGCAACCAAAGCAGGAGCACGTGATAAGCTCACACTGGCTTGTGAAGAGTGCAAGCAGAGAAACTATCAGACATACAAGAACAAGAAGAACGATCCAGATCGTTTGGAGATCAAGAAGTACTGCAAGTTCTGCCGTAAGCATACTGTACATAAGGAAACTAAGTAATTCGTTTCGAATCAAGGAAGAAGAGGGTATGACCAATGGCTGACAATAAGAAGAAACCGAACATCTTCAAGCGCATAGCACAAAAGTTCAACGATGTTCGTCTTGAACTCAAGAGAGTAATATGGCCGACAAAGGAAAAGCTGGTGCAGACATCTGCAGTAGTATTAGTTGTCATTGCTGTATGCGCCATCCTTCTGACGGCGATCGGCAAGGGTGCCGGTTGGATCCTTGAGAAGGTCGGATTCTATGATCAGACAGTAGAGACAACAGAGTCTACTACGGCAATGAGCCTGGAGGCTTATACCGTTCCGAGTATTTCTTCTGATGCAACAGAAGAGACAACATCGGCCCCGGCGGAGACATCTGAAGAGACAGCACCGTCTGAGACGTAATACGCATTCGTTGTTGGGAAGTATCGCAAGGTGCTTCTCATGCTTGTTGAATAGAGGAGCGAAGACATGGCAGAAGAGCGTGCACCATATGAAGCGAAGTGGTATGTAGTTCATACTTACTCGGGATATGAGAATAAAGTTAAGAGCACACTGGAAGCGGTGATCGAAAACCGTGGACTGCAGGAGATGATCCAAGAGGTATCCATTCCGATCGACGAGAGTGTCGAAGTAAAAGATGGCAAGAAGAAAGTCGTTCAGAAGAAGCGTTACCCGGGTTATGTTCTGATCAAGATGGTCTATACAGAAGAAATCTGGTACATCGTGCGTAATACACGTGGTGTTACCGGCTTCGTAGGACCGAATGCCAATAAGCCGCAGCCGCTCTCTGATGAAGAGCTGGCACTCATGGGTCTGGAATCCAGCTGGGTTCCGTCCGTGGATTACGAGATCGGCGATTCGGTACGTATTATCTCTGGTCCTTTCTCCGACTGCGTAGGTGCAGTAGAAGAAGTGAACCTTGAGAAGCACATGGTACGTGTAAGAATCTCGATGTTCGGCCGCGAAACACCTGTAGAACTTGATTTCACTCAGGTCGTCCGCGTATAAATGCTTATCACATCTCGTTATGAGATGAAGAAATATTGTTCCGGGATAAGACGGAACGAAGAAATTTTTTGGGAGGTGGCCGCATATGGCTAAAAAAGTTGTAGGGTACGTTAAACTTCAGATCCCTGCAGGCAAAGCAACACCAGCGCCGCCGGTAGGACCAGCCCTTGGCCAGCATGGTTTGAACATTGCTCAGTTCGTCAAGGAATTTAATGAAAGAACAGCGAAGGATGCAGGATTGATCATTCCTGTTATCATCACAGTTTACGCTGACCGTTCTTATTCTTTCATTACAAAGACTCCGCCGGTACCGGTACTGCTTAAGAAAGCTTGCAACATTGAGAAGGCTTCGGGTAAGCCGAACAAGGACAAGGTAGCAAAGATTTC
>JAFWPB010000038.1 GCA_017545245.1 Clostridiales bacterium | reverse complement strand
TGCTGTATTGGCGAAGTGGTGGAGTCTTGAGGTCAAAAATCTTGACCTCAAGACAGCGCGAGATCGTTCGACTGTCTTCTCAAAGATCGGTATCTTTTGTGGATAGACGAGACATGACCCGTGATGTTTACCCCATCACGGTTTTTTTGTTTCTCGTTTTTGCATTTTTGATGGTTAATTGGCGTTTAACGCAGTATATTTCTGAATTATGACGAAATATACTGCGTTAACATTGAAATAAGTCCAAATCGATGATAATATTCTATCAAAGGAGGTATAAACCATGAAGCTGTATCATAGAGAAAACTATCTTCGCAAGATCCGAGCCTTCTACCACGAAACGGATCTGATCAAAGTCATCACAGGAGTAAGAAGATGTGGGAAATCCTGTCTTATGCAGACTATTGCAGAAGAACTTAGAGCGTCAGGCATCAAAGAAGAAAACATTGTTTATCTGAATCTGGATAAACGAGGTTTCAAAAGCATAAAAACTGCAGATGAACTTGAATCTGTAATCGATAGTCTTTGTACAGCTAAAGGCGTAAAGTATCTCTTTATTGATGAAATACAAAATGTCGCCGGATTCGAAGAAGTCATCAATGCGTTTCGGGAAGAAGATGACTATTCCATATTCATAACCGGCTCTAACTCCTACCTTCTTAGCGGCGAACTTGTTACCAAACTAACGGGACGTTATCTGGAATTTGAGATGTTTCCGCTGACTTTCGATGAATATGTTGGAATGAAACAGTTTCTAAAGCTTCCTGTAGATGACAGTGCAGAAGTCGAATTTGATAAGTATATCATCGAAGGAGGATTTCCAAAGGCTTTAACATATAATGATCCTGAAGACAAACGAGCCTATATAAATGGAATAGTAAAGGAGATATTTGAGAAAGATATCAGAAAGAGGGTTAAGATACGCAATGTGTCTGTATTCAATATTGTTCAAAGGTATATCATTAACAATTTTGGTTCAACCACCAGTCTAACTAATATCTTGGAGGATCTTCATAAAGCGGGAAGCGATATTACACGAGGGACATTAAACAGATACATTAAGGTCCTGATAGATGCAAAGATAATTCATAAATGCGAGAGATTTGATCTCAAGTCTCGAAGGTCAATTTCCGGAGAACAGAAATACTATCTTGCAGATCTTGGTTTCTATTTTGCCACGAATACCGACAACAGAATCAATTATGGTCCTGTACTGGAGAATATAACATATATCTACGCCAAATCTAAAGGATACGATGTAAGTGTGGGCAGAATTGGAAAACTTGAATGTGATTTCATCATCCGAAAACAAATGATGCAGTATGCATACATCCAGGTTGCCATGACGATCCTAAGCAGTATCGAGACAGAAAACAGGGAGTATAGACCGTTGGAATCCATACGGGACAACTATCCTAAATACGTTATTACCCGCGACAGTCTGATACAAATGAGAAACGGAATAACACATGTGAACATCAGTACACACATGAAAGAGGGTAAGGAGTTTTAATAATTGCTTCGCGCGTCTCGTTCACAAACAATATGCGTAGCGGTTCGAATTACTCGAGCTTGACAAACCCGGTAACGAAAGTTATCGGGTTTTTTGTTACAATGAAAACGATCAGTCGTCGAATAAGACCTTTTGAAAGAAGAATACTATGAAACATGAAATGCAATTAACTCCAGATCCTTTTGAAATGATCAAGGACGGAACAAAAACGATAGAACTCCGGCTTTATGATGAGAAGAGAAGAAAGATACAGATCGGTGATTCTATTGTCTTTACGAATACGGCAACCGGCGAGACCATGGAAGTGGATGTAAAAGACCTGTTCGTGTTCGATTCTTTTGCATCTCTTTACAGGGAACTTCCTCTTCTTGAGTGTGGATATACCGAGGAAGATATCGGTTCTGCGAGCCCGGACGATATGGATGTCTACTATTCCAAGGAGAAGCAGCTCCAGTATGGTGTCATTGGAATCAAGATCGAAAAGCAGGACCACTTCCGTACGAACTATGAGAACTGGTATTCCGGAGAGGATTACTACTGGGGCACACAGCCTGCTGATTTCTGTGATGATCTGATCGCGCTCTGCCCGCCTTCAAAGGAAAAGAAGGTCCTCGATATCGGATGCGGCGAGGGAAAAGACGCGGTCTATATGGCAGAGAAGGGCTATGATGTCACAGCCTTTGACCTCACGGAGAACGGGATCAGAAAGACGATCCGTCTTGCACAGGAACGTGGCGTCGGTATCCATGCCTATGTAGATGACATCAACACGTTTGAGACGGATGAGAAGTATGACATCATATACTCGACAGGAACGATACAGTACCTTTTCGATGAGAATAAGAAAGCATTTTTCGAGAAGATCGACCGCATTACAAAGAAAGGCGGATTTGTGTTCTTCAACGTTTTTGTAGACAAATCCTTCCTGGAGATCCCGCCCGACTGGGATAAAGAAGAGAAGATGTGGAAGTCCGGAGAACTGTTTTCCTATTTTGCGAACTGGAAGTTCCATCGGATCGATGAAGTCATTTTCGAGGATAACAGTAACGGGATCCCGCACTATCACTGTATGGATACGATCATCTGCGAGAAAGTAGTCTAATATGGAAAAGGTTGCTTTTATCAAAGATGCATCGACAGGAGTCGAGGTCGTCAGCCTGGAACAAGTGAACCTTTCGTATCCTCCGCATACGCATACCGGACATTATGTGCTCGGCATTGTGACTGAAGGAAGTATTTCAATCCGGATCGGTGACGAGACGAAGACTTGCAAGGAGGGGGAGTATTTCTCTATTTATCCCGATGTCTGCCACTCGATCGAGCCTGTTTCAGAAAGGTATTCTTTGGTAACGACGTGTATTCCTGCAGATGGGGATATCAACCGGGAGCTGGATATTATCAAGAAAGATATCATAGGCAATCCCGAGCTTGAGATCAGCATCGCGGAGATGTCTCAGAAAGTGAATATCAGTTCGTATCATATGATAAGAAAGTTCCGTTCAGAGAATGGACTGACACCTCATAAATTCCAGATGCAGTGCAGGATCCGAAAAGCGCAGGAACTTCTCCGTGATGGCTATAAAGTTACTGAAGTAGCGCAGCTGGTCGGATTCTGTGATCAGAGTCATCTGGACCGTGTTTTCAAGAAGCAGGTCGGAATCACTCCGGAACAGTATGCGGAGTCAGCAATTTTGTCCAAGTCCGGGGAATAGTCCTCATGTTACTATCCTCTCATATCATGAGACGCCCCGAGGAGAAGGTAACGTCGGAAAGAGAGGAAAAAATGGGAAACGAAGTATTTGATGCATTTGATGAGGGTCGATTTGAAGTGCCGGGAAAGACGATCGGGTTTTCCGATATTCCGTGGTCGAAGCACCCGACTTTTCAAGGAGTTGAACTGAAGCATATCGTGAAGGGGGAAGAGACCGGAGGGGCGTATAGCTTTCACATGGTAAGGATTGCACCGAACTGCAGCATCCTTGACCATATTCACGATCCGCAGCTTGAGACACACGAAGTCATCGCCGGATACGGAACATGTATCAATGATGGGAAAGAGATCGAGTATGTTCCGGGAGTGATTTCGATCATGCCGGCGAAGGTGCACCATGAAGTACATGCCGGTGAAGAGGGGCTGTTCCTGTTTGCAAAGTTCATGCCGGCTCTATGCTGATTCAGAAAGGATCTGAATTCTGCTATAATGACATTGTGTTAAAAGTGCTGAAAACCCTGCAGGAGCAGGAATGCAACCTTTGGTTGACGAAACTCCAGCTTCAGGTGGTGGAGGTGCTAATGGTGGTCTTGCTATAGTGAGGACATCAAAACACAGGAGGAAACAACAATGAACATTTCGGATAGAATTCAGGCACTCAGAAAAGCAAAGGGCATGTCCCAGGAACAGCTCGCGGATGCGATTGGCGTATCCCGTCAGGCAGTCTCCAAATGGGAGAGCGAACAGGCGACCCCTGATCTTGAGAAGGTAGTCATCATGAGCGACCTGTTCGATGTAACTACTGATTATCTTCTTAAAGGAATCGAGCCGGTCGAGGAGAAGGACCATAAGACCATGGCCGATGTGATCGACCAGAAGATCCTCACGGAAAAGAACGGAAAAAGAATCAAGACTCTCGTCAAATATGTCCTGATTGGAGTTGGCGCTCTGATGTCGGTCGAGCTGATCGTTTTACTGATCTATGTGATCGTAAATCACGGATTTCCGGGATAAGAGCGGGATTGCAACCCAAGGTTTACAAACTTCAAGGTCACGGTGGTGGAGATGCTACCGTGACTTTTTCTATAGTGGAGTCATCAAACAAACACGGAGGGTGACTCAATGAACATCAAAGAAAAACTGTTAAGAAAAGAAAGATCATGGACGGACATTTTGATCCTTGTATTAATCCAGGCGTATCTGTGGATGCAGCTGGGAGGATTTCTCGCAATGAAAGTTCTTCAGGCTGACAAATGGGGATACCTGTTTACGGACAATGCAGAGATTGCTGCAGATATAGGTGAGTACTTTGTCTCATTCGGATTCTGGATCTCCATGGTCCTCGGTCTTGTGGTATTCAAGAAGAACAGAAAGCTCCTTAAGCCTCTTTGCCTAGAAAAGAAAATGGATATCTTCAAGGGAATGGGGCTAGGTCTTCTGGCAGGATTTGTCCTCAACGCGTCGATCATCGCAGGCGCGATCGCGACAGGAAGCCTCTCATACACAAAAGGAAATATCCAGGTTCTCCCGATCATCGGTTATTTCGCGGCGATCCTTTTCCAGGCGGGCGGAGAGGAACTGATCTGCAGAATGTACATCATGGGTAAGCTTAAGAGAAGATATAAGAGCCCGGCAGTTGCCATTGCAGGAAACAGCCTGCTGTTCACGGTTCTTCACCTGGGAAATCCCGGCGTTACCGTAACAAGTGTCGTAGGTGTCTTAGCCGCAAGCATCCTGTTCTCTCTGATCGTATACTATTTCGAAAATATCTGGACGGCGATTGCCATGCATACAGCCTGGAACTTCACACAGACCATCATCTTCGGACTTCCGAACAGCGGCATGACTTCACCATACTCGATTCTTAATACGGAAAAAGCTATAAGCGGATTCTGCTATGACGCGGGATTTGGTGTGGAAGGTTCTTTTGGAGCGGTCATCGCAATCTGCCTGGTCATTGCTGCAATCCTTCTCATCAGCAAAAAGAAAGGAAACTGTGATACAATTTCCTTGCCAGATAACGAACGTGAAAACGCGGAAAGAAAGCTGTTTGCTGAGGAATTGAGATGAATACTATTGGGACAAAGACGATTGAGACAGATAGATTGATCCTGAGAAGATATGTCGTAGATGATGCAGAGGATATGTTTAATAATTGGACTTCTGACCCGGAGGTCACAAAGTTCATGCCGTGGCCGACCCATACCGATGTAAGCTTTACAAAAGAGATGCTTACGGAGTGGGTGTCGTACTACGATGATGGCGGAACATACAACTGGGGCATCACGTTGAAGGGCGATGACCATGTGATAGGAAATATCGCGGTAGTAAGCAAAGACGAGAAAACGAGTTCTTTTGAGATCGGATACTGTCTGAGCCGCGCCCACTGGGGAGAAGGCATTATGCCGGAAGCATTAAAGGCTGTGATTCGTTATCTATTTGATGGAGAAAAGGATCTTGAAAGGATCTTTACGACCCACGATGTCCGAAACGAGAAATCAGGACGCGTCATGCAGAAGGCGGGGATGCATTTTGATGGTGTTCTCCGTTCATCGAAGAAAAGTAAGAGAGGTTCTTATGATGCTGCATACTACTCGATCCTTCGAAGCGAACTTGTCACTCAAGAGCAGTACGAAGCGCTCTTTTTGGAGCTGCATCCGAACTTCTTCGAAAGGGACTATATCAGTTCTCTTCCAGGTGTCATCGTTTCTTCGGAGCAGATCCTGCGTCTTCAGGAATTCGATCCTCATTCTTATTCAAAAGAACTTCCGCCGAGTGTGACTTTCGGTTTTTACGAGGGCCCGCAGGAAGATCTTCATGAGGCGATCCGGCATGTGAACCCGAACTGGGTCGAGTTTTTCAAAGAGGACAGCCGCGTCTATTGTGGAAGAGAAAACGGAAAAATCATCTGCTTCTGCATTATCGAGGATTTCGGTGAGCATGTCGTCAATGGCATGAAGTGGAAGATTGGCGGCCCGGGATGTGTAGGAACACTTCCGGAATGCCGTGGCCGTGGCATCGGATTGACCATGGTCCGTAATGTGACGACGATCCTGAGAGATGAGTTCTACGACTACAGCTATATCCACTTCACAGGAGTCGCGCACTGGTACGCGAGACTGGGCTATAAGACGATTCTGAAGTGGAATAAAGACGGCTTTGTGAAGTAAGGTAGAAAGTACCGCGGAGGTAACTTACAGTTCCTGAATGTTATAGACGATGGAATGGCTGAGTTTTCCGGAGGCAGAATATCTGTCTTTCTGGATCATTCTTCCTTTTTCGTCATAGGTATACTCGGAATAGCCTTTGCTCTTCTTTCCTTTGTAGTCTTCGTCCTTGACCAATAAGCCCTTATCGTCATAGGTGTAGTACACGTACTCATTACCAACGGTGCCCTTGTACTTCTCGACAATATTTCCATTGGAATCGTAGAGCTCATACTGTTCCGCTGAGTTCTTCAGTTCTTTATCCAGTGAGGACCAGCCGGAGTAAGTTCTTTTGTAGGAGCCATCTTCTTCATAGAAATAGTCGTATCTGTAATTTGGCTGCCCGCTTTCGCTCATGGAATTGGTTTCGCTCAGGAGTCTTCCTTTTTCATCGTATTCAAAGACACTTATAGTGGAGATGTACCCGCTGGCTTTTCCGTAAGAAACTTTGCTCGGGCCGTTTTCGCCATATTCGTAAGACTCGGAATATGAATCCTGATAGCTGTCTCTGGACCAGTTTTCTACTCTCTGCACTCTGCCCTGGTCGTCATAAACATAGTATTCCGAGCGAACGAGATCTCCGTCCTCAGCATATCTGCAGAAAAGAACTATGTTTCCTTTACTGTCATAATATGTTTCACCAAGTAGACGGTCTTTGGAACCGTTCTTGTCATCTAAACCCTGGTAATCGGGATGCGAAACGTATCCGCCTTTCAGATCAAGCATATCCGGAGAGGTTTTAGTAAAAGCATTCTCGATGTTGTCGATTTCGATCAAACCTTCGGTAAATCCCAGATCGACCTTGTTGGAGGATGCCTCTGTGGTTTCTTTTGAGGAAGCCACAGAGGTTTCCTTCGCTTCCTTCTCCTGCTCTTTTTCAGCCTTATCTTCGGATTCTTCTGCATCCTTCCCGGATGCTTCTGTTTCGACAGAAGATGCTTTGTCCTGTTTCTTTTCTTTGCCCAGGACGGATGTAGACGTGATCGTCTCTTTTGGTTCCTCTGCCTTATTGGTGCTGCAGCCTGCTGCCGCCAGCATCATGCTCAATGCAATTAAACAAGCAATTGTGTTTCTGATCTTTTTCATTTTTCTGCCTCCTGTTTTGTGCTTCTACTCTTAAGACACAAACAGGAATCGTTTTATTCGAAAGATTCTGGAAAAATTTTAAAGATTTTCGTATTCGTATGAATAATCCCACCATTGTTTGCCATCCGTGGATGATGTTGACTCGCGGACCAGACGGCCTTTTGCATCATATTCATACGTTGTGGTATGGTTCAGTTTTTTTCCATGGTAGTTTTCTGCCAGCGTGAGAGTACCATTTTCATCATAGGTGTACAGGGTGTTCTCATTAGAAAAACTCTTGTACTCCTTAATAAGGCGACCATCTGCGCTGTAGCAGTTGTAATCCTTTGACTGTTTCATCTTCTGGGACAAGACGTCAAATGAGGTAACCTGCTTAGTATAGGAACCATCCTCTTCATAGGTATAGTCACAGAACCAGTAGCATGCTCCGGCCTTGATCTTGTATTCAGAAACTTTTATGAGTCTATCCTGTTCATCATATTCGTATTCGTAGTATTCTTCAGCGTCCTTGTTGAAATACCCGGAATCTACGCGCTCGATACCTTTGGGTCCATAGGTATATACCTTACATGTCCCCAGAGTATCGGTGCTGGCATCCCAAAGTTCTTCCCGGATGACATTACCATTGGCGTCATAGGTGAAATAGTCAGAATGAATGACCTGCCCGTTCTCGTTATAAAGACAGTCAAGCACCAGCTTGCCGTCTGCATCGTAGTAGAGCTGATTCTTATCACTCTCCTCACCGGTAGAGTAATCGTGATACTTGGAGTATCGTACATATCCGCCCGTAAGGTCGAGCTGGTCGGGAGTCATTCCCTGTACATTAATATTCTTCTGGGACTCTTCCTTTGTCTCAACCGTTTCTGTCACATTAGAAGTGCTTTCGGGAACATCCTTATGAGAGATGATTTTTTTATACGCGAAAAAACCGGTTCCACCAATTACCAGCGAAGCGGCTACAGCGATGACGATATTTCGGACGATCACTACTGTGGAAACAGTTTTTGCTGCAGATGCTGCAGTTGCTGCAGTGGCGGCAGCTGCTTCCGTCGTTGCCTGTGCGGATGCGGCAAGATTTCTAAGAGAAACAGGCATAGGCTTGAACGGGATCTGCTCGGCTTCTTTCTCGAAAAGCATCGTTAAGAACGGGATGCCCATAAACAATTTATCCTTATTCTCTTTCTCATATTTCTCGACCTCCTTCTTGATTTTCTTCTTGGCATAGTTCATGCGCGAAAGGACGGTTCCCTGAGGAATGTTCAAGCGCTCGGCGATCTCCTTGACCGACATCTCGTTAAAGTAGAACAAGATGATGGTCATGGCCGTTTCTTCCGAAAGAGAATTGTGGATAATATCCATGATGATCTTGCGTTTTTCTGCGGATTCAATCATGGATTCCGGAAGAAAGTCATCTCCGATTGCTTCGACGTCCTCGAAGAATTCATCATCAGCATTTACGGTCTTCTTTCTGGTCAGGATGTTCAGACACTTGTTTGCCGCGATCTTTTTTACCCATGCGACTGCTTTTGTCTTATCCTGAAGAGTATCGTAATGCTCGTAGGCAGAGATGAAAGTATCCTGCACTACGTCCTCTGCCTCGTCCTCATCTTTGAGAAGGTTGAGCGCAGTCCAATATACCGCTTTGTATGCCTGGGTATATAATTCTTCGAGTTCCTTTTCTGTCATGATCGTTTATGCCCCCTGATTTCCGCATCTATCTACTAGACACAGAGAGAAACGGAATTATTCGAAAGAGAATTAGTTTTCGGTCATTATGCAATAATCGAATTAAATTATAGCAGATGAATGCGCAAGTGTCGGAAAAAGAAGGCAAAAGTGTGGTATCATGCTTTGTAGGGGAAAAGTGCGATCTGGATAAGGAGGAATTGTCTTCATGACATCGAAGAAAAAGCTTTCCACCAAGATCATACTGATGATAGAAGGCATTCTGCTGGTATCCAGTATCCTTTTTTGTACAGTTTCCGTATATAGAGCCAGAGTAGGAATCCGTGAATCGATCCAGCAGAGAATGCTGGATATAGCAAACTGCGCTTCGGGTTCGGTAAACGGAGATGTCCTGAAAGGTCTTACGGAGGATACTGTCGGAAGTAAAGAGTATAACGATGTCTATGACACACTGGCGGTTTTCCGCGACAATGTTGAACTGGAATACGTATACAGCATCAAGGAAATCAGCGAGGGCAATTTCATCTTTACCATGGACCTTGACCTTCTGACCCCGGCCAGTTACGGAGACAGTGTAGAGTATACGGATGCGCTTGCCAGTGCTGGAAAAGGAACGGCGGCGGTCGATGAAGTTCCTTATACAGACCAGTGGGGCAACTTTTACAGTGCGTACAGCCCGGTCTTTGATTCGAACGGCAATGTTGCAGGCATCATCGCTGTTGATTTTTCCGTGGAATGGTTCGAAGGACAGCTTTCCGAACAGACACGTTCCACTGTGATCAGTTATGTGATCATCCTCATCCTGACACAGCTTATTGCAGCACTTCTTGCGCTGTTGATAGTGCGTCCTTTTGTACAGCTGCAGGAAAAACTCATAGAAGAAAAGATCCGTGCAGAGAGTGCCAACCACGCCAAGAGTGACTTTCTGGCTAATATGTCCCATGAGATCCGTACACCGATCAATGCCGTTCTGGGAATGAATGAGATGATCCTGAGAGAGGGACGCCTGGCACAGGAAATGCCGAACAGTGAAATCCCGGCGGTGAAGAGTTCTCTGAAGAATATTCTTATATATGCCGGAGATGTGGAAAACGCAGGCCATAACCTTCTTGCCATCGTAAACGATATCCTGGATTTTTCCAAGATCGAAGAGGGACGGATGGACCTGGTGGAAGCGCCGTATCAGCTAAGTTCTTTTCTAAATAACCTGAGTAATCTGATCCTTTTTAAGGCACAGGACAAATCACTGGATTTTGTAATCGAAGTGGATCCTTCACTTCCTGACGAGCTCCACGGCGATGAGAAACGAGTCCGGCAGATCCTGACGAATCTTTTGAATAACGCCGTGAAGTATACGGAGAACGGCTATGTTAAGCTGACTCTTACCGGAGAAAAGAAAGAAGACGGGATGATTCTTCTTAAGGCGGATGTGGAAGACACAGGTATTGGTATCCGTCCGGAGGACAGAGAGAAGCTCTTTACCAAGTTTGAGCGTCTGGAGATGGACCGTAACAGTACAGTCGAAGGAACTGGTCTCGGTCTCGTAATTACCAAGAGACTCCTGGACATGATGGGTGGAACCATCTCTGTGGAAAGCGAACATAGAAAGGGATCGGTCTTCAAGGTGACGATTCCGCAAAAGATCGTTTCTGATGTTCCGGTGGGAGATTTCCAGGCAAGGTTTGAGACGAATGTTTTAGAAGCAAAAGCCTATCGGGAATCCTTCCAGGCTCCATCGGCAAGGATCCTGATCGTAGACGATACAAGGATCAATCTGACTGTGGCAGTGAATCTTCTGAGAAAAACGAAGATGAATATCGATACAGTTACCAGTGGTGCAAGCGCGGTCGAGATGGCAGAGATGACCCAGTACGATGTGATCCTGATGGATCAGCGGATGCCTGTGATGGACGGCACAGAAACGCTGCACCGGATCCGCGAGTCAGAAGATGGTGCAAGCAAGGATTCGCCAATCATCTGTCTTACTGCAGACGCTGTAATTGGCGCGCGTGAACGGTATATAGCAGAAGGATTTACGGATTATCTCACAAAACCAATCGACAGTTATGCACTGGAAAAGATGATGATTAAGTATCTGCCGGAAGAGAAAGTCGAGAAGGTACACGAGAAACCGGGATCCGGCCCTGCTTCGCAGGAAAAGATGAACGATGGTTTCGATGCACTTCGTTCTGCAGGCGTAGAGCCGAAGACCGGACTTCAATACTGCCAGAATGATGAAGCCTTCTACAGGTCCGTTCTTGCTGAGTACTCACGGGGAAAGAGTGAGAAAACACAGAGTCTGAGAAAAAGCCTGGACGAAGAGAACTGGCATGACTATGCCATCTATGTACATGCGATCAAGAGTACATCGAAGATGATCGGAGCGGAAGTTCTTTCGGAGCAGGCGGCAAAACTGGAAGCAGCAGCAAATGCCGGAGATGCCGGCACGATCAGACAAGAACATGATTCCATGATGGAGAAATATGAAGCGGTGGCAGGCGCGATAGCTTCTTTGATCCCATCGAAAGACGAATCGGAGACGGACGATGTGATGGAATTTGCTCCCGGTGATGATGATATCATGGAGTTCCTCCCAAAATCCGATTCGGATGAGGAATAAGGAAAGGCTCGGTAGTTCTTTTCCGAAAGAAGAAAGAAATCGGCCTTTCAGAAGATCCGTATAGTAGGTTTTCCCTCGAAGTGCCCTTTTTCAGCGGGTTGCAACTGTCAGTTGACATATTTCCAAGCTGGCTTGATGGTGGGCAATCGGAAGTTTTGCTATATTGGGACCATCAAGCAAGTGCACAGATGACTTGAACAGATGAATACCTGAAAACTGATATAATGAGTTAAAGTGAGGGGAGTAAAATGATCCTGGCAGAGAAAATAATGGATGAAAGAAAAAAGAATGGCTGGTCGCAGGAAGAACTTGCTGAAAAGCTTGGCGTATCCAGACAGTCAGTCAGCAAGTGGGAGAGTGCCCAGTCCGTACCGGATCTGCAGCGCATCCTGGAAATGAGCAAGCTTTTCAATGTAAGTACAGATTACCTTCTGAAAGATGAAGTGGAGACCCGGCCGGTCGAGCAGGCCACGGAGGATTCCGGAATGGAGCTCCGCCGTGTTTCGATGGAAGAAGCGAACAAGTTCATGCAGGAAAACGACCGCTTTGCCGGGAAGATCGCTATCGGTTGTCTGATCTGCATCCTTTGCCCGGTACCGCTTCTGGGCGTGATGGCACTTCAGAAACTGAATATCCTTCCTTTGGCGGAGGATCCAGCTGGTGCGCTGGGTATGGTCCTTCTTCTTGCAGTGGTTGCTGTTTCCCTTATCTTTTTTATCCCGGCCGCCATGGCACATGCCAAGTGGGACTGGCTGGAGAAGGAAATGTTTGATACAGAATATGGCGTGGATGGAATGGTGAGATCCAAATCCGAGAAATTCCAGAGCCGGTTCATCCGTGCAATCACGACCGGTACGGTCACCATGATCCTTGGGGTGATTGCCCTCTTTATCGGTGCCATAATCGACGAGAATAATGAACCACTCCTGATGGGACTATGCTGTCTGCTTATGCTTTGTATTTCTATCGGCGTGTTCATGATCGTCCGCGCAGGCATCATCAAGGACGGATATTCAAAGCTTCTTCAGGAAGGCGATTACAGTAAAGAAGGCAAAAGTAACACTGTTCTAAAAGCAATCACGCCAATCTATTGGATGGTTGCGACCGCTATCTATATCGGCTGGAGTTTCCTGTCCAACAGATGGGACATTACCTGGATCGTCTGGGCAATCGCCGGCGTTCTTTATGGCGGATTGAGTGTGCTTCTTAGTGAACTTCATAAGAAAAAGAACTGACGGATAAGATCAGGTGATAAAGATACCGGTCCCGGTTTCTTTTCACGGCGGCATTCAGGCCTTGGCAGTGGCCTTTTCGTGCGCAGCCTTCTTTTCTATGAAGACATCCTGAGGAACGGATCTTGTCGATGCCGACACAAATAAGTATCAGAGAAACGAAAAAAATGAGAATCCCCACATATCTTTTCATGAACAGCACCCTCCAATCATCACCTGTCTATTTGTTTAACAGGTGAAGGTGGATTTCGTTACAAAGAAAAAACCGTGATCCGATTTTGGTCCGGGTCACGGTGTTGCTCTTTCTTATTTGCGTGAAGACACGTTCTCATCAGAGATGCGTCTGTTCTTCCGCAAGTATATCTGCGTTATTGATAACAAACTGAGTCGCGATATCGATCATTTTCGTATCTTCTTCCTTGATCTCAGAACCCAGGTGGGCATGACGGTAGCAGTCCTCCTGATACCGATCGATCAAGCTGTTTAATTTATTGTTGTCGATCTCTGAGATGAAATCGTACTGAAGTCGGAGAGGAGTTTTCTTAAACATGCTCAGAAATCCGCTGTCAGACATGCTCTTATACGTCTTGTTCTTGGCTTCGTCTTCCAGCAGAATGCATCCGATCAATTCCCCTTTGTAATACAGATGGCAGTGCAAAGGTTCCTTGGGCAGCCGTACGTCGACAGAGACCATCAATTCTCTTCTTTTATCTGCATAATAGTTTCTTCCTTGTTTCATGTTCAGCACCTCACATTGTAGATCCTTTTTTGCTGAGTGATCGGGTGGATGGTAAACATAATTCCTTCATATTTAGTATACGCCCGTGAGAGTAGCAATAAAAAGGGGTACTTATGAACAGACTGTAAAATCTAAAAGAATTAAAAAGAGATTAAGAGGGTCGCGGAAATCAAAAAGGGAAGTTCCTCACAGTAGACAGTTTTGTTTTTGTTCTACTATAATGAAAGAAGTTTGTCAGCATATAAATGCGGAAAGGAATCGAGTTATGAAAATTGGTTGTGTTAAAGAAATCAAGAACAATGAATTCCGAGTTGGGTTAACGCCGGATAACGTGAAGGCGTATGTCGCTTCCGGTCACCATGTTTACATGGAAAAAGGGGCGGGTGTAGGCTCTGGTTTTACTGATAATGAGTATGTCGATGCAGGAGCATCACTGATCGATAATGCGGCAGATGTCTGGAATCTGGTCGACATGATGATCAAGGTCAAAGAGCCGCTTCCGGAAGAATATCCATTGTTCCATGAGGGCTTGATCCTTTATACTTATCTGCATCTTGCTGCAGACAAAGAACAGGCAGAAGCGCTCCTTGCCGGTAAGGTCAAGGCAGTTGCTTATGAGACACTTCAGGAGAAGGACAGATCTCTTCCTTGCCTGGCTCCAATGTCTCAGATTGCCGGCCGTCTTTCCATTCAGGAAGGTGCAAAATACCTCGAAAAGAAGTTCGGTGGAGAAGGTATCCTTCTTGCCGGTGTTCCGGGTACACCGAAGGCCAACGTCGTGATCCTCGGCGGTGGTACAGTAGGTATGAATGCTTGTAAGATCGCAGTTGGTATGGGTGCCAATGTTACGATCCTGGATGTTAACCTGAAGAGACTGGAAGAACTCGACAACATGTTCGGTGCACATATTCAGACTCTCGTAAGTAATGATTCCAATGTGGAGCGTGTTGTAAAAGAAGCTGACCTCGTAATTGGTTCTGTACTGATTCCGGGTGGTTCGACACCGAAGCTCTTCAAGAAGAAGTATCTGCCGGAAATGAAGGATGGCGCTGTCTTTGTAGACGTTGCAATCGACCAGGGTGGATGTGGTGAATCTTCTCACGTTACTACACATGACGATCCGGTCTATATTGAAGAAGGTGTTGTACATTACTGCGTAGGAAATATGCCGGGTGCTGTTCCGAGAACGAGTACGATTGCATTGACCAATGCGACACTTCGTTATGGTCTGCAGATCGCTGAGGCAGGCCTCGAAGAAGCTTGCAAGAAGAGTGATGTGATCGTTTCCGGTGTAAACTGCTACGATGGCCAGATCACCAACAAGAACGTTGCTGCTGCATTGGATATGGAGTGCACGGATCTGTTCCAGCTGATCTGAAAACGATCGTTATAAAGTGATTTGATTCCCCCGGGTCTTCTTTCTGTAATAAGCAGAACAGAGAACGACCCGGGGTTTTCTTTTGGAAAACCACCGGGCCACTTCTTGTCTGGAATCGGTCACTTATCTTCTTTGTTATCGGTGTCGCCTAAATCATCGATATCGTCTGAGTCAAAGAGACCATCGCGTTCTGTAGGATAATTGGATTCCTCTGCTGCTTCGGAAATCAGCTTGGTGAGGATATCAGGAGGCAGGGCGAGTTCCACGTTTTCGCTCTGCGATGGAGATTGCATATCTGCCTTTCGCCTTTTTCTGGAACGTTTACCAAAATCGATGCCAAGTGTCGGACTGCTTCCGGGATGTTCCAAGGAAGCAGAGAAGAGCTCGTCTTCCATGGACTTAAAGGTCTTGACCTTTTTCTGCTCTTTCTTGAGCTGCTTGAGCAATTCATCGATGGTCACTTTTCCCTTGATCAGCTTCTTGATTTTAGAAATGTTTCCCATGATCATCAGGATCGGACAGCAGAAACTTTCGCGGATCATGTCGTAGGTTGGACGGATACCGTTGCAATCCACGTAGGTCTTGTACAGGATACGTCCGCTTTCCGGATCCATTGCGAAGTATCCGTAAACAAGGTGGGCATTGAGAGCAAGAAGGAGCAAAGCTATGTCCTGTATCAGCTTCTTGTCTTTAGTATCTACTTTCGTTTTCATGATTCCGTGAACGAAGAAATCGTTCGCGCGGACATGGATGAAGAACATGATCTTGCTGCTGCCTTTTCTATGGCGGACGCCAAAGATGAAGACTCCTTTTTTCTTATCAAAATGGTAATTCAGGTTTTCTTCGGTCAAGCACGCATGGATGCACTTGACCAGTTCTTTTGAATAAGATGTCATTTTTTTCCTCCTTCTTGCTATTGGCGGTTTATCTTCTTGACCTGGGCTTTTGCCCCCAGATTCGTTACTGTGTTGATGAAGTGGCGTGCTCCATCGGTGAAGCAGATGTATACCACGAACGGAGTATTCCTGGATGCAGGGAGCATCTCTGAGAATCGGCGGCGGTTGGCCTCATTGAGGATAAGGGAACGGTTGCTGTTCTCCGAATACGAATAGACCACGATCTTGTAATAGAATGGGATCTCGATCTTCCTGATCTGGCACACACGCTCGGCAATGGCGAGAAATTTCTCCTCCTCGGCCACATCGTTGACTGCGTCAACAAGTCCGGAATTCTCCTTATCGGGTTCAATGGAAAGGAATTCTTCCTCCTTCGCAGGAGAAAGGGCCGGATCTGCTTCTTTCTTCTTTTCCTCCTTCTTTTCTTGTTTTTTCAGTTCGGTCTTCTTCACGTTTTCTTCAGTAGGACGCTTGTTCTTTGCTGTCTCTTTCTTCAACTTTTCTGCGGGCTTGCGCTGGATCCGTTTATACTCAGCGGTCATAGGATCGAAGTCATCCAGGGAAGAGGGGGTCAGGAATGGATTGACGAATCCGCCCGGAATCGGCTGGTTGGGAATCCCCGAGCGCCTCTCCCGCATCTCCATGACCAGTTCCTCCAGATTGAAAATGGCATTCTTGGAACGCTTGGTGGTAAAGGTCTCGTCTGGCTTGTTCCAGTGATCCATCGGAAAGAGAGTTGTATAATCCGGAAGCTTCGTGACATACTTGATGCGTCCGGAGATGAGAACAAGTGCCTGGCCCAACTCCAAAGCTCCCAGTTCAGTCGGCGAGATCAGAGGTTCCCTTCGCAGTCCGCCTTCTTCATGGACCTCGCCGCACTTCTTCGAAAGCTCTTCGAGGGTGTCCCAGTGGTTTGTGCGGTAAGCGACGATCGTATCAGCGTTGGACAGAATGGTCGTTGCTTTTGATTTTCCGTACAGATCGTCCAGCTGCGCCAATGCCTGAAGAGTCAGGAAACAACGCATGTTCCTGCTTCTTGCGGCACTCATGATGCTGTTGAGACGGGGAAGAGAAGCGCCAATATTGCCCAGTTCTTCCAGCACGATATTCATACGCTTGGGAAGGACGCCATCGTACTTCATGTGGGCCAGACGGATGTAGTGGGAGATCACCTGGCTTACCAAAATCGCGGCCAGACCGGAATAATTAGAGTTTTCATCCGGCAGTACGATATAGATCGCGACTTCCTCATCACCGCTGAGGTCTCCGATCTTGAACTCATCCGTGCTGATGAGCTTGCGGATGCCGTCATTCTTGATGAAAATCGAAAGAGGTTCGAAAAAAGAAGCAACGATGGAACCCAGCGTGTCTCGCGGAGCGTTCCTGATGGTATTCAGAAGCTGGGCGAATGTAGATGTTTCATAATTCCTGCAGAGGTACTCGAAAGCATTCGAACTGGAACGGTTTCCTTCACACTGGGAAACTGTTCTCATGATGGATTCCAGATTGATCTCCTTGGAGCTTTTCGCGTGATCAAAGAGCATGAAAACAATACCTTCCATAGTATCCCTGGCGGCATTGTCCCAGAAAGGATCTTTTCCTGAAAAAGAGTGTCCCGGAGGTGTAAAAATGCACTGTCCGATATCGGAGATGATTTCGGCAGCCAGCTGGCGGTTATACGCTGCATCACTCTTATACAACTCATAAGGGTATGCGAAGAGATCGAAGCCGATGCTCTGAGAAACATCACGGAAATTGACCGTGATGATCTTGTAGCCTTTCTCCTTGGCGAAGCAGTAGGTGCTGTTGCGCACTTCACCCTTCGGATCGATCATGATGAATGACTCTTTCTTGTTGATGAAATTCAAGGTCATGGGTATGGTTCCGCGACGTGTCTTTCCGCAGCCTGTCACACCGAGGAAGACCACATTGCTCTCAGAAGTCAAACAGTATGGTTCATCTGTTTTCGGATCGACAAACAGGATCGGACCACCTGCCGTACCTGGCTTGGACACACGGGTAAGCACTTCCTTGATTTCAGATTTCGATGAAAATCTCTCCTTTTTCATTTTGTTTGTTCCTCCAATAACTGTATTTTGAGAATGGGACACAAAGCCCTCTTCCGGACGGAATTCGAAAGGAAGATGGTTCAGTGTCTTTGGTTTCAGAAAGGGAAACAGCCTCCCTGAAAACCGAGAGCGGATGAAAGAAGAGGATTTGGCGGTCCCTCTCATAGCCTAATCTGAAAGGAACGCGCACTGACCTCTAAGAAGTCCTCGTAAGAAGAGAACGATATGAACTTGCCCGGCGGCGAGATTTGAACTCGCATGCGATTTAGAAATGAAACCGGTCTTCCTTTAGACGACGCCAAGCGTGTATCGCATGTCCTACAAGGGCTGGATGTACAGAAGATAATGCCTTTAAGGAATATAAAAAACCGCCCTGTTCGAATGGAAACGGGACGGACTTTACAAGAGCCTGCAGGAAATGAAGCATTACCCTAACATAACTGATGTGAAAGCCCGATGGGTACAGATACTCCTCTATAGAGGTAGGAAGATACTGTAACAGAAACACCGGCTCTGCCCCGATCAACATTGGATCCCTGCAGAATCGTATGTCTGTTCTTCGTATCAAACAGGTTTTCTATAGTTCTGTATAACCGCACCACCAAAGCTCCTTTCCAGTAAAAAAATAAGAACGCCGAGCAATCCATCAATACAACCAGCTCGCGCTGGACAATTACGTTTTCATGTATTGATTCAGGATTAGGCGTTCCTCAATCGTTGTTTCAGTATAGCACTCTGAGATGAAAGTTCAATACATTTTGCCGATTAACATGCTTAGAATTTATTGATGATAACAAAAACGAGCCTGGCAAGTGCTTTTGCAGATGCACGAAAAGCACTGAAACCAGGCGGTTTTGTTTACTTCACGATGTTCTTGACCCAGATGTTGCTTCGGACCATGATGAAGCCGATCAAGCTCTTGAAGAACTCAAGAGAACGGACGATCGCGACCATCATAATGATGTTCATGTTGGTGAAACGGCTCAGGACATACGCGGTGGGGACAACGACTGCCCACGTGAAAATACTGTCGAAAACGACGGTGATGAGTGTGTTTCCTCCCGAACGGATGATGAAGTACGAGGCGTGGGAATACGCACAGAACGGCATCGTGATACTGGCGATGATGATAAACGAAGTCGCCATGGAACGGATGAAATCACTCGTGTCGTAAAGAAGCGGGAAGAATGGCGAGATGGCCAGCATCAGCGCACCGAAGACCAATCCGCACAGCACAGTGAAACGGCGCATCTTGTACGCTTTTTCTTTGGCGCCTTCGAGTTCGCCGTTTCCAAGGATGTGGCCCATCACGATACCGACGGCTTCTCCCATTGCAATGAAAGATACGCCCATCAGATTCCAGATCGTAGACTCAATATTCAGTGCGGCAACGGCATCCAGGCTTCTGTAGGAATAGCACTGTGTCAGTGTGGTCATGCCCAAAGCCCAGAAAGTCTCGTTCGCCATGAGCGGAAGTGCTTTGAGGAAGAAGCGGGTGGCCAGGTCTTTCGGAATGCGGAACTTGGAAAAAGCACCGCGGATGAAGCGGAACGTGTCGGCATTCTTGCCTGTGTAGATCACAAGGATGAAGAGTTCGACAAAGCGGGAAATGACAGTAGCGATAGCGGCGCCGGGAGCACCAAGTGCCGGACAGCCGAGCTTACCGTAGATGAGAAGTGCGTTACCGATCAGGTTGACAACGATCGCGCAGAGGGAAGCCATCATCGGCACTTTCGTACGGCCGAGATCCTTCAGTGTTCCGGAATATGCCTGTGTAAGACCAATCGGGATCAGACCGATCAGCATCACCTTCATGTAGGAAATACCGATCTCCAGAGTGGCTGCTGCGTCAGCCGGATCGCCTTCGCCCTGCAGGAAGAGATTGATCAGAAATGGTGAGCAGAACGCAAAAAGAAGCGTGCAGATCGCGGCAATGATCGTATTTGCTACGATCTTGAAACGGAAAGTGTAGCGGATACCTTCGTCATCGCCCTTTCCGTGGTACTGGGCGGTGAAAATGCCAACACCGGCGGTCGCGCCGAAGATGACCAGATAGAAAACGAAAATCAGCTGGTTGGCGATGGCTACGCCCGAGATCGCGTTGGTACCGAGATCTCCGATCATGAGATTGTCGAGGAGGTTAACAAAATTGGAAATACCATTTTGCACCATCATCGGAATCGAGATGGCAAGAAGAGTGCGGTATGTATTCTTTGTGTCTTTCTGAAGTGTCATTGTGGTTTTCTCCTGCGTTCAAGTCTGATTATTCTATCAAATCCCCCGCATGCATACAATACAGGTATATTATCAGGCTCATTTTTCTAAAAAGCGGCAGTGAACCGTATCCGGATGACTTGTTAACCTATCTTAAATTTCTGGTTGACTAGTAACGGAAGAAGTGTTATCTTTTCTTCGATTGGAGGGATGGCCGTGAGTACGAAAGACGAATTATTGAAACTCTTTGAATCGAACAAAGGCGAGTGGTTTTCGGGCGGTGAGATCGGCGAGAGACTCGACATCTCAAGGACCGCGATCTGGAAAGCGGTGGAATCGCTCCGTGCTGACGGATATGCGATCGAAGCGGTGAAATCCAAGGGATACTGCCTTTCGCCGGATACAGATATCGTCTCTTCGCAGGGCGTGGCCAAGTACCTGAAGAAAGACCTGGATGTGAAGGTGTTTGAAGAGGTGGTCTCCACCAATACTTTGCTCAAAGAACTGGCATCCGGTGGTGCGGGCGAGGGCTGCGTGGTCATCGCGAACTCCCAGACCGGAGGAAAAGGAAGAATGGGAAGGAAGTTCTTTTCGCCCAGTAATTCCGGCGTGTATATCAGCGTGCTTCTCCGACCGAATGAGATGGCTCCTGAAAAAGCACTGAAGATAACGACTATGGCGGCGGTGGCGGCGGCATCGGTCATCGAAGAGGTGACTGGAAAAGAAGCGAAGATCAAGTGGGTCAACGATATATTCGTGGACGGAAAGAAGGCGGTCGGTATTTTGACCGAGGCCTCTATGAGCATGGAAAGCGGCAACCTTGAGTATGCTGTACTTGGTATCGGATTCAATGTCTATCTTCCGGAAGGTGGCTTCCCGGAGGAGCTTTCGGATATTGCAGGTGCGCTGCTTGATGCAAAGATGCCTGACGCGAAAAACCGGATCGCGGCAGGATTTCTGAATCATTTCTTCGAGATCTATGACGATCCGGAGCATCTCCATTATGAGACATGTTACAAAGAGAAGAGCCTCGTTCTGGGAAAAGAAGTGGATGTGATCTCCGCACTTGGCGAAAGACGTGCGCTCGTACTCGATATTACGGATGACTGCAACCTTGTTGTCCGCTATGACGATGGAACGGAAGGGATTCTCTCTTCGGGTGAAGTCCGGATCCGTCCGCTGAGGGGGACAAAATGAGTACCAAAAACGAGAGATCTTCCTACCGCAAAAAAACATACAAGATTGCGCTGATCGCCATGTTTACGGCACTTACCGCAATCGGTGCATTCATCCGTATCCCGGTACCGGTGATTCCGTTTACGCTCCAGATCTTTTTTACGACGATGGCAGGCCTTCTGCTCGGCGGAGAACTTGGCGCGCTGGCTGTCGGCATGTACGTGATCCTGGGCCTTCTCGGCGTACCGATCTTCACCGGTGGCGGAGGATTCACCTATATTTTTCAGCCCAGCTTCGGATATATTATCGGTTTTATTGTCGGTGCTTTTGTAACGGGAAAGCTTTCCCAGAAAGAAAAACCCGGTTTCTGGCGCCTTCTTATTGCGAACTTTGCCGGACTCCTGTTTATCTATCTTTTCGGATTGGTACATTGCTACCTGATCTATTCGTTCTACCTGAAGAATCCGATGGCGATCGGCACGCTCCTTCTTCACGGATTTGTCATGTGCCTTCCGGCGGACACCATCAAGATGGTCCTGGCTGCACTGGTTGGACAACAGCTTATCCCGATCCTTCGGAAAAAAGATTGACAAGTACCCCCTGGGGGTATACAATGACCTTGCCATAGAGATACCCCGGTGGGGTATCGGGAGGAAGTTGTATGAGCGAAAAGAATACGTGTCCAAATTGCAGTAATAGAAAGAAAATGCGTTCCGACGAGGAGAAGAAGGCCCTTCTGACAAGACTGAAAAAAGCAGAGGGACAGATCCGCGGAATCGAAAAGATGATCGAGGAAAACGCATATTGTCCGGATATCCTGACGCAGGTCGCGGCGGTAACAGCGGCACTCAATAGTTTCAACAAGGAACTTCTGGCCTGCCATATGCGCAGCTGCGTAATCGAGGACATCAAGTCCGGTAAAGAAGAGACGATCGATGAGTTTGTGAAACTCATGCAGAAGCTGATGAAGTAAGGATCCCGATGGAACAGTATCATGTAACAGGAATGAGTTGTGCGGCGTGTCAGGCGCGCGTGGAGAAGGCTGTGGCGGAAGTGCCGGGAGTGGCCTCTGTTTCCGTGAGCCTTCTTACCAATTCCATGGGCGTGGAAGGCACGGCGGCTTCGTGTGATATCATCCGCGCGGTGGAAGCGGCCGGGTATGGCGCGAGTCCAAAGGGTGCCGCAGCATCAGGAAAAAGCAGTGCAGCGGGCGTGGAAGAAGACGCGTTGAAAGATACCGAGACGCCGAAACTTGTACGCCGTCTTGCCAAGTCGATCGTGTTCCTTCTTATTCTGATGTATGTGTCAATGGGACATAACATGCTGGGACTCCCGCTTCCTTCCTTTTTCCACGAGAACTATCTGGGTCTTGCGCTGACACAGATGATCCTTGCCGCCATCGTGATGCTGATCAACGGAAAGTTCTTTACGAACGGATTCGGCTCATTACGGCATGGCTCGCCGAACATGGATACGCTGGTAGCGCTGGGTTCTTCAGTGTCTTTTGCCTGGAGTACGTATGTGCTTTTTGCCATGAGTGGAAAGATCGCGGCCGGAGGCGCGAATGCTGATCTGATGGAGATGTATCACGGACAGTTGTATTTTGAATCGGCGGCCATGATCCCTGCTCTGATCACGGTAGGAAAGACACTCGAGTCTCTGTCAAAAGGACGCACGACGAGTGCGTTGAAGAGTCTTCTTGACCTGGCTCCCAAGACGGCCAGAATCCTGCGCGACGGGGGAATCGAAGAGGAGATCCCTGTCGGGGAAGTATCCGTGGGGGATGTTTTTGTAGTTAAACCAGGTGAGAGTATTCCGGTCGATGGAATCGTGCTCGAGGGAATGAGTTCGATCAATGAATCTGCGTTGACGGGCGAATCAGTGCCAGCCGATAAGGAGCCGGGATCGAAGGTCAGCGCGGCGACAACCAATGTTTCCGGTTATTTGAAGTGCCGTGCAACGCGGGTCGGAGAAGATACGACATGGTCACAGATCGTGAAGATGGTTTCTGATGCTGCCGCTACAAAAGCACCTGTGGCACGGATCGCAGATAAGGTTTCAGGGATCTTCGTACCGACCGTGATCGGAATCGCTCTTCTGGTCGTGATTGGATGGCTGATCTATGGGCAAAGTGTGAGCTTTTCCCTTGCAAGAGGCATCTCGGTACTTGTGATCTCGTGCCCGTGTGCGCTGGGACTGGCAACGCCGGTTGCGATCATGGTGGGAAATGGTCTTGGTGCGAAAAATGGAGTTCTTTTTAAGACGAGTGAAGCGCTGGAAATGGCTGGAAAAGCAAGGATAGTACTTCTGGATAAGACGGGGACGATCACCTCGGGAATTACCGAAGTTACAGATATACTGACGACCGGAGAAGTGACAGAAGACGAGCTTCTGACCAAAGCCTACGCGTTGGAGAAAAAGAGTGAGCATCCTCTTGCCCGGGCCATCGTCTCTGCATTTGAAAAGCGTCTGGGAGATGGAAAAGAACCGGAGGAAGTGACTGAATTTCTAATCCATGCCGGGCACGGACTGGAAGGCATTCTCGGTGGCAGGAAACTCCACGGAGGAAACGGAAAATATATACGTACTCTTACGAGAATCGGCGATGCGGAGAGAAAGGCAGAACAGGAATTCGCCAGCCAGGGAAAGACGCCGCTCTTCTTTGAAGAAGAAGGGAAACTTCTGGGTATCATTGCCGTTGCAGACACGATCAAGGACGATTCAGCGGAAGGAATCCGGCAGCTCAAGAACCAGGGCATGCAGGTCGTCATGCTTACAGGAGACAACGAGCGCACGGCGAATGCAATCGGAAAAAGCGCCGGTGTCGATCACGTGATCTCCGATGTGCTTCCGGATGGAAAAGCGCAGATCGTGAATGAGCTGAAAGAGCAGGGAAAAGTCATCATGGTGGGTGACGGCATCAACGACGCTCCGGCACTAACGACCGCGGATATTGGTATTGCAATCGGTGCGGGCACGGATGTTGCAATCGAGAGTGCGGATGTGGTTCTCATGAACAACTCGCTGACAGATGTCGCAGCGGCTGTCCGTCTGAGCAGGAAGACACTCCGGAACATCCACGAGAACCTTTTCTGGGCGTTCTTCTATAACCTGATCTGCATTCCTGTAGCGGCAGGTATCCTGTCGTGGAAGATGAATCCGATGGTGGGTGCAGCAGCGATGAGTCTTTCGAGCTTTACAGTCTGCATGAATGCGCTGCGGCTCAACCTTTTCAAGATGAGGGATGCCTCACATGACAAGCCTCTACACGGAGGAAATTCCGAGAAAATAACGATCCCGCAAAGGGAGAAAGGAAGTGTTTCCATGAAGAAAACATTGAAGATCGAAGGCATGATGTGCGGCCATTGCGAGGCTACTGTGAAAAAAGCACTTGAGGCGCTGCCGTTTATCGTTTCCGCAGCTCCGAACCACAATGACAATATCGCAACCGTTGAGGTCGAAGGTGAGTTCGACGAGGCTGTTGTCCGCGAAGTCATCGAGAGCAAAGACTTCAAATATCTGGGTGCCGAGTGAAAAAGCAATAGCCAAAATCTTAAAGATAAGTCATAAATGTCAGTGCTTTTTATGATAGAATCAGATTATCTATTATTATATCTTGGATGAAGATAAGGACGGTGATTTTATGGATCTTGTAAAAATGCTTCTTAGCAGTATGACTTCGGAGTCTTCGCTTTCTGCGTTGACAGGTAAGACAGGTGGTTCGGCAGATCAGATCGAGAATGCGGTTACTTCTGCAATTCCTTCTCTGGTCGGTTCCATGACGAAGAACGCGTCTTCCAGTTCCGGTGCAAAATCTTTGCTTGGTGCACTTGCCCAGCATAAGGACACCAATTCGATTTCTTCTCAGATCGAGAATGCGGACGAAGAGGATGGCGGCAAGATCATCGGAAAGATCATGGGCGGTGACAAGGACGATTTCATTTCCCAGATCGCAGCAAAATCCGGACTGAATCTTGGTCAGACCAATTCTGTACTGAGTTCTATCGCACCTGCAATCCTTAGCTTCATCTCGGATATGGCGAAGCCGGATACAGCCGAAAGTCAGGCGAAAGAAGCAGCAGAGCGCGCTGAAAAAGCAAAGAGCGACGACAGTTCTTTCCTTGGCGGATTCTTCAAGAGCTTCATGAAGAGCAGCGATGACAACGAAGACGAAAAAGATGACGGCTTCGATACCGGTGACTTGCTTGGCATGTTGAAGAAATTCATGTAAGGTGAGAAATTCACACAGACAAAAAAACACATAAGGAAAAGGAAGGTATTTCTATGAAAGCAAGAAGCAGGATCACAATGGTGATGGCAATGCTGTTGGCAGTAATCCTGATTCCGGTCGTGGCGGCGAAGACGACACGTGCATACGCACCGGAGACAAGTTATGCAAGTCTCAGGGAGAACGATTATGCAACACCGACACCGCTTCCGACACAGATCCCGACAGGAACGCCGATCATTGAGGCGAATTTTCCGGACGCGAGATTCCGGGAGGTCTTGTTTACTTTTGATACAAACCGTAATGGCTATCTGGCTCAGGATGAGATGGATGCAGTTACCATGATCCGTTGCATAAAAAAAGGAGTTACCAACCTTGAAGGTATCCAGAATTTTAAGAACCTGAAAGTGTTGATGGTAAATGACAATGAGATCACAAAGGTGAATCTGCAGTTCAATCCGAACCTGGAGATCGTGTATCTTAATAACAACAAGCTTACTTCTCTGGATGTCAGCCATAATGCGAAGCTGGAAGTACTCGTGTGCTTTGGTAACCAGTTGCCGAGTCTCGACATTTCCCGTAACCCGAGCTTGAAGACACTGCAGTGTCAGAACAATAACATCCGCTACCTTTCTCTTTCCAAGAACGCGAACCTGAATGTTCTGCGCGCGGAGGGGAATGACTTTGCTTTCCTGGACGCAAGCAAACTTCCGTCAATCAAGACAGCAGTGGAAAAAGACCAGAAGAGCATAGCCGGGAATACGATTACATACAACTATTCTGAGGGCAACAAAAACTATACTCTCGGCGTAGATAACGATGTCATTGTCAGTGTGGATGGAAAGGGTTCTCCGGTACCGCCAATGGCGAAGCCTGTGACGGATGAGAAGGCATTTGGCACGTTTATTGAGAGACTGTATGTTGTTGCGCTGGAGCGCGAGTCGGATCCGGAGGGAAAAGCATTCTGGATCAACCATGTTATGAACGAAGGTGCATCCGGTGCAGATTGTGCCCGTTATTTCCTTCTGACAGCACCGGAATTCATGAACAGAAAGCTCAGTAATGATGCATTCATCGATACACTGTACAAGATCTTCTTTGACCGTGAATCAGATGAAGAAGGAAAGTCTTTCTGGATGGAGAGCCTTAAGAAAGGCACCAAGCGTAAGGATGTCGTAAATAA
Organism: Clostridiales bacterium; assembly: GCA_017545245.1. Lineage (GTDB taxonomy): Bacteria > Bacillota > Clostridia > Saccharofermentanales > Saccharofermentanaceae > Scatonaster. The sequence continues at coordinate 5,733 of JAFWPB010000038.1, read as the reverse complement.
CTTTATCGATTCCAATGAATGGTGCAACATCTGCGCGATGTATGGTGTCCGTTCCGGAGCAGCGACGCATAAGTCTCAGATCGCATCGAAAAATGCAGAAGCTTTTGCTTCCCGCCTCTATACCTGCTGTCTCGGCAGAGCACCGGAGGATCAGGGTCTGGAATACTGGAGCGTGGCACTGACCAACCAGGATAGATCCGGATACGAAGCGGCCAAGCTGTTCTTCGAGTCAGAAGAATTTAGAAACTACCGTTTCTCTGATGCCGAATATCTCCGTCGTCTCTATACCACATTCATGGGAAGACAGCCGGAATCCAAGGGATTCAGTTTCTGGATGGGACAGATGGTCAATGGTACCAGCCGTGAAGATGTTCTCCGTTCCTTTGCAGAGTCTGATGAATTCTCACAGATCTGCCAGAGTTACGGAATCAACCGTGGCGTGTGACCAGTACTTTTAAAACAAGGTGAATTAACGAAAAGCCCCGAGGATCAAGATCTTCGGGGCTTTGTTATCTGCTCAAGCAAGCCGGATATTATGTTGGTTGGTAAGGGTTGATGTAATAATGTTTTTTGGCATGCTTGTACGGATACATTACCATCCCTGGTCCATGAGCCAGTTCTTGAGCGCGCGCTCACGCTCTTTCTCGTTTAAGCCTTCCGGCATCTTATATTCACTCTGGATATTTCCATCTGCAATGTAGAGGACACGGGAGCAGCGGGAAGCGACCTTGGCGTCATGTGTGACCATGAGTACCGTTGTGCCTTCTTTATTCAGCTTGCAGATCTCATCCATGACTTCAGAAGAGGACTGACGGTTGAGAGCACCAGTCGGCTCATCTGCAAAAAGAACTTTCGGGTTGTTCATCAGGCTTCTTGCAATGCAGGCCCGCTGGAGCTGTCCACCGGATACTTCGTTGATGTCATTTCCGGCGATCTCGATGATCCCGAGTTTTCTCATCAGGCTTTCGCAGCGCTCGATCTTTTCCTTCTTCGACTCGTTATTCTTATCACACTCGATCGCTGGAAGAAGGATATTATCCATGATCGTCAGATTCTTCATCATGAACATCTGCTGGAAGATGAATCCCATGTCGTTCAGACGGACAGAGGCAAGTTCGCGCTCCGAAAGCTTTGTGATTTCTTTTCCGTCGAGAATGACCTTGCCGGAGGTGGCGCGGTCCATGCCGGAGACCGAGTAAAGGAGGGTGGATTTACCGGAACCGGATGGTCCCATGATACCGACCATCTCACCATCTTCCACGGTGAAGGAAACATTTTTCAAGACATTATTCTGTCTTTTCTCAATGACGTAGGTTTTGCAGAGATCTTTGACTTCAAGTAAGTGTTTCATGTGGTTTTTCCTCCATATCATTTACATTTAGGGGCCTGTCCCGTCCGGCAGGCTTGCCTTCGGACCGAACCAGACAGGTTGGGTCGGTTTATTCGATATTGGCCGTATCGTAGCTGTGGATCGACTTGCTGGAAAGAGAAGTGAAGAAAGCCACGATCAAAGTCAAGAGAAGAATGATGCCAGGGTACAGAAGGAAGATCTGTAAAGGCGTGTATGCGTAACTGATCTTGTGTACACCCATTAATCCGAAGATCGGTGAGATGCAGAGTTCCGTCATTGGGATCGAGAGGATCCCGGCCAGGATGCAGGCGACAGCAGCAACGATACCGAATCGGATGACATGCCACTTGTAGATTTTCCCGTTCTTAAAACCGATGGCCTTAAGAAGTGCGATCTGGCTCTTCTCGTCAGCGATAAAGGACAACTCCATGAGGATGGTGACCAGAGATACGATGATCAATGTGATCGCGAGCAGCAGATACTGTACGGCTTCCATAGTTCCGACAACACCGATGCAGTCAGCAACGTACCCGGAAGTGGTGAAGATATCGTAACCTTTCAGTTCTTTTTCCAGAATGGCTTTACGCTCAAGGATCACTTTGTCGGAGGGGTGGTCATCGAAGGTGATCTGGAAAGCCATGAGGGAACTACTGTATTTATTATCCGTCGGAGCATCCGGGTGCAGACGGATGATTTCACCGATCTGATTGAATGACTGATAGTTGGCCGTGATGAGACAATCAAGCTGTTCGCTTCCAAAGTCGATCGTCACCTTGTCGCCGATTCCTACTCCGAGTTTGTCGCACAACATCGAAGTGACGGCGATCTCATTTCTGTTCTCAGGGCGGGTGCCTTCGAGGAATACATAGGAATCATAATCGGTCTTATATCCCTGTTCACATACGACCTTTGTAGTCTTTCCATTCGCCGTGACTCCGTACGTGTACTGCATATCCGCAGACATCTTGCCCGGCATACCAAGTTCAGCAAGCTTCTGTTCTTTCTCCGCGAAGAACCGGTCCATGTTTTCCATGTCTTTGCCCATCACTTCCATACTATCAGTAAGGTTGTTGATGTATAAGTCCGCTTTGGCGCAGAATGTGGAGATCAGGGAATCGCTCTTCATGGTATTTGTTGTGTTTACAAGCATCAGTACGAAGAGTGTGCAGATGCAGAATGCAATGATGATGGCGATGTATCTTTTCGGATTGGAGATCGTGTCGTTTTTTGCGAGAAAAGCACTTGTTCCAGAGTGTTGGTTCGCAAGGTGGAGCTTGCTTTTCTTGTTGTAGCGTTCTCCGGTCTGGCCTGTGCGGATCGCATCGACTGGTGTTGCTTTCTTAACCTTCTTTGTAGAGAAGAAGGCCATGAGTATGATGGCGATGACAACAATGACTGCACCGATCAGGTTTAGAAGGATTCCCATGCTGTTTCCGAGAACCATATTCTCCGAGACAGATTTCAGGAGAAAGCGGCTAAGCGGAATACCTAAGAAGAATCCTATCGCGGAGCCGATGAGCGCGATGACCAGATACTTGATAAGGAAAAGCGTACGGATCTTGATGTTCTTAATACCGATCGCCTTGAGAACACCGATCTCTCTGAATTCTTTTGTGATCGTGAAGGAGAGAGAGACTTTCAGTACCACGAATGCCAGGACGATCAGGCAGACAGAGAGGATCAGTACTACGAATGCAACGATCATATCCATAACATAACACAGACTGATCGTGGAACTCGGCTTGGCAAAAGCAACATTGATGTTCGTCATGGCATCTTCCAGGCCGCTTGTGTCGTGATCTATGGTGTCAATGCAGCAGACTTGACCTGCAAACTTGGACCAGATTTCTTTGTTTTCCGAGAACTTTTTGAAATCCTCTTCGTGTAACAGAAAACGTGTATTTCCCATAAAGTCGGAACCAAAGAGCGCATCCTTTACTTTCCCGTCGAGGATCACCGTTAATTCAACGTCCCCTTGGCTGATCCGAATCGAATCGCCGGGATGCAGGTTGTTTTTGGAAAGAAAACTACCAGATACATAGCAGTGACCGGGAAGAAGCGGAGCCGGGGCTTCGTCGTCTTCGTTAAAGAAAAGAAAATCTGTATCCTGAAGACACTGGACCATCGTAATATTCTTCGTCTCGATCTCGCTGCCGTCCATCTTTTTCAAACCATCCTGTGAAGTATAGATGACAGTATCGAGACGGTAATCCTTGACGGAGGGTTCTGTTTTCAACATTTTTTCCAGCTCGTCCCACTTGTCCGTATTCTTCATCGTGACGACGACGAAATCACCGATGCGGGCTTTCTTAAGAAAATAGTCTGTACCATTGGCAACAGTCAGCACATTATTCAGACCTGCGCCGACAAACATGGATGCCAGAATGACAAACAGCAGAACGATCAGGTTCGTTGCTTTTCTTTTAACAAGGTCTTTCTTTAAGATTCGTAGAAACATATTGTGTTCCTTTCTGTGTTTTATATTTCGGGAAAAGGTCTTCTTTGCTTTCCCGGATTTCTCATTTTGTGACTCTATCTTACATCTCGAATTATTAAACAATCATTAAACAGTGAAAATCCCTGAAATTCAAGTGCTTTCCGCTTCGATGATCAACGGGAAAGAAGGTATTTTTCATGAAATTCTTAAAAATTTGAATTGTGTTGTAACGGATGGAAAAGTGGATTGTCTAATAAACATAGTGAAGATATGCGGACATGAAGAAAGTGAAAGATGCTCCGCGGTTTAGGATTGTAAGGAGGAATAATCATGAAGAAGACATTGATATCAACAATACTGGCGACGGTGGTCCTATCTGCATCGTTGGCAGGATGCTCGGGAGATCCGCAGCCAGCGGCAAAAGGAAGTGCATCCGCTGCGCATGCTGCCGTTTCCTATTCTGCTTCCTCGCAGAGCGGTGCAACAACAATGAGCGCTAATGCTACGAGTTACTCCGCTGGAGCGCAGGAAATGGCAGAAGATGCATATTATGACGTTGCTTTTGAATACAATCCGGACCTCGATGAAATGTCACAGGATCAGATGGAAAGAGACGTGTCTTCAAAAGAATACAATCAGACGGGCATTTCAGGTGCCGATACGAAGGTTGACTTAAAAAAAGAGATGCTGGTCTATCGTTGCTCGATCGCACTTGATACGCTTGAGTTTGAACAGACAGTCGCGGCATTGAAGATGAAGATCGCAGAGTATCATGGCTTTCTGGAGAATGAGAAACTGAGTGACGGTTCCTATTCGAATGGCCGCTATGTGATTGATGAGAACAGTAAAGACTACTTATATACCGCTACGATCCGTGTGCCTTCCAGCTACTATGAATCTTTTGTCAGTTCAACGGAGGGACTCGGCATTTTACGTTCCAAAAACAGCAGCGTGGATAATGTGGCGACACAATACGGTACACTGAAGAATCAGCTGGAGATCTATGAAGCACAGTATGACCGTTATATGAAGCAGTATGAGAATACTGAAGATGAAAATATCGCACTGAAGATCCAAGGGGAACTTCGCGGCCTTGCTGTTACGATCTCGGATATTAAGACGCAGATGAGCATGATGGAAAATGATGTTGCCTATTCTTATGTTTCCATCAAGATCCATAAAGTTACGGAAAAAGAAGTCGTGGAAGAAGTAGAAGAAGAGGAAGAGGAAGAAGATACTTTCAGCACCCGCGTTTCGAAAGCGGCAAAAGAATCGTGGAATGATTTCACCGGTTTCCTGGAAAAAGTACTGATGTTCTTCATTTTGAACTGGTGGATACTGATCATTGTATTGGCAGTGGCAGCGGTTCTCCTTGTTATAATAAGACTCCTTATAAAAAGAAGGAAGAAGATAAAGAAGCAGAAGATCGAAGAAGAGAAAGCACGTATCGAAGAAAGAAGAAGACTTCGCGAAGCAGAAGGATCTTCCGGTATCATCAATCACTACCATGCCGCGAAGATGAAGGGATCACATGGACCGGCTGCTTCTTCCGCTAAGACGGAAAAGCCGAAAGAAGAGAAATCCGAACCAGCTCCGGAAACAGAAGAAACTGCTTCTGAAACACTAAAAGAAGAAAAAAGCGATGAGAAATAAACTTTTTGGCTATTTTCAACTCTGTAGTTGAGATTTATAAACCGCTGATAAAAGAATACCATACCAGCACTTTAATGGCACTAGCCTGATGCCTCTACCTGATCTAATTCAGGCTACTTTCAGTTTGGTGATCTGTTCTCTTTCCTTTATTCGGACCTCACGAATGCTTCCCAGCTTGATTATCTGGTACGCCGCATTTACATCCGCGTTAATGCAGATGCCGGTGTTGCTTCTGAACAGACCTCTCCGGATCCTCCGATTTCTGTCATAGTATGCCACATCCGGGATCTCT
>JAFWPB010000037.1 GCA_017545245.1 Clostridiales bacterium | reverse complement strand
GTTTTTTCCAATTTCCGACTTACGCGGCGTTAAAATAGTAAGTCGTTTTTTGGGAATATTGGATTTCCGACTTAAAAGCAGTCGGAAAGCGGTATTTCCCATTTCCCGACTTACGCGGAAAGAAGAGGGTCTGATAGTTGGTCAGATAGAGACACAAATCAGACTAGATGTCAGACTTTCCGAAAAGAAAAAGCCGAAGGGAAAGTGCTTTTGGAGCGGAAGGAATACCTCTAAAATTCGGATCTCCGACTTATGAGCTTCTCAAAAGCTGCAAAAAAGCGAGGCGCCTCAATGTGATTTGCATCATTTTGAGGCGCCCCCTTTTTTGAAAGGTTATTCTTTTGCAGTGCTTTTAATCTGAGATTTCCATACCGAATCCGAAGAACCCTGCGACTGATTCATACCAGGTGCTCTTTTCACCATAAGCGATCTGAAAATGTGTTCCTTTGCTGGAGTCGAAGTAATCAATCGGAGTAATGCCGACAACAAAATCTTCGCCTTTCCAGCTTCCGTCGTTTTTCTGCTCGATAGCAGGATGTCTTTCTTTCATGATCACGATGAACTCATCGGCCTTTGCTTTATCACAGATATCGATCACGAGTCCGGTTCCGAAATTTGTGACTTTATTCACGATCGGGCCGCCGTTCTCCTCTGATCCGTCTCCGTATACGCCACTTACATAGATGCAGTTGACATTATCCTTATCGGACTTGCTGTATCTTCCGCAGAATTCCTGTGTGTAGTTCCAGGGTTCAACATCATAGTATGTCTTGCGGACATCTTCTACAGTATCTCCGACCTGAGGGATCTTTCTGGTGGTCAGGCTGTCGCAGAGATCAGCGATCTGTTCCGCAGTCATACCACTGAGATCGAAAACATATCCGTTCTCGTCTCTTTCGGATGTCTCTGTGGGAGCTTCGGTCGTGGTTTCTTCCGAGGTCTCCGCAGTAGCTTCCGAGGTCTCCGCAGTAGCTTTCGAGGTCTCCGCAGTAGCTTCCGAGGTCGTTTCTTCAGTTGACTCTTCAGTAGTTGCTTCAGTGGTTTCTTTTTCCGCCGGCGTTGCTTCCGTGGTTTCTTTCTCCGCCGGCGTTGCTTCCGTGTACTCATCCTCTGAAGCCTCTGTAGCTTCAGTTGTCGTTTCATCCTTATCCTTTACTTTCTTATCCTTGCTGTCGCTCTTGGAGCTGCAGGCAGATGTCAGGATCATAGCCATAGCCATCGAGATAATAAGGATCTTCTTTTTCATATATGCCTCCGTTTCTTATTACTGCTTATGTATTTACGCCGTCCCAGTATTCTACCTTCGGATAGTTGGTATATACACCGTCTACGGTAGAGCTGGATTCATCGATATACAGTTCCTTAAAGTGGGTATCCATCCAGGAGCCCTTGACGAGATGGACGGTGACCTTACTTCCGAACGGCATATTCGTGAACAGAGTTCTCAAGGTTTTGCTGTTATATGTTTCCAGTTCTACTTCTGCAGGGAAGTAGATATCGATATCCATGTCATAGCTGACAGTTCCGCCATCTGAAATATGCTTCAGAGATTTTGGCATCACGACTTTGTGCAGGTTATAGCAGTGGTAGAAGGAGTATCCCTTCAGAGTATCAATCGAGTCCGGAAGGACGACTTCTTCGATGGATTCGCAATCCGAGAAACAATTTCTGGGAAGGAATGTCATTCCCTCAGGGAATACGACCTTCGTTACTTTATCAAAGGAGGTGAAGGTGAATCCCAGTTTTGTTACGCCGTCCGGAATGATGATCTCGCCCTCGACGTTTTCGGCTGCTTCCTTGAGCGAGTACTGCGTGTAATCTATGGTGAATTCAACATATTCCTCGCCTGTGAAATAGTCCTTGGCGTTCTCAACGATAAAGTACTTGTAGTAATGTCCGTCATCGCTTGCGGCAGAAGACTCATCCTCTGTGTTTCCCTTGCCGGCAGGATCGATGCCGTTATTCTGATCCTCAGGATTGATCTCGGTGATCTCGTTGTCTGCATTTTTGCCGGTATTCTTTTTCGCTCCGGAGTTGTTATCTTTTCTTGTCGCAAAGAAGACGATCCCGGCTGTGGCAGCACCTGCAAGTCCAATAGATACGATAGAAATAATAGTCTTTTTCATAGTAACCTCTGTCCCTTTCTTTATTGCCTGTGAAGCAAGTTTGGATCCGGCTGCCTCCGTGGCAGCTCCGGTAGATGCGGACAGATTCAGAAGTGAAGCAGGAATTGGTCTGAACGGTACCTGCTCAGCTTCTTTGATAAATAGACTCGTTAAGAATGGTACGACCATAAACAGTTTCGTGTCGTTTTCTTTTTCATATTTCTCGACCTCCTTTTTGATTTTTGCTTTGGCAGAATGAATGCGCCTCGATACAGTTCCTTCCGGGATCCCGAGAGTTTGTGCGACCTCTTTGGTGCTCATCTCATCAAAGTAGAAGAGAATAAGCGTCCTTCTGGTATCTTCAGACAAAGAATTGTTGATGATATCCATGATGATCTTTCGCGTCTCGGCTGACTCAACAAGTGAGTCAGGCAGAAAATCCTCGGGGACCGTTTCGATGCTGTCAAAGAACTCGTCCTCCACAGTATCCGTCTTCGTCCTGGTCAGACGATTCAGGGACTTGTTGGCGGCGACCTTCTTGAGCCATGGCAGGATCTTCGTTTTATCCTTGATGCTGTCATACGAATTGATCAGGGAAACAAACGTATCCTGCACGATATCCTGCGCATCGTCCTCATTCTTCAGAAGAGAAAATGCCGTCCAGTACACCGCACGATAGGCTTCATTGTAGATCTTTTCAAGTTCTTTTCTATCCATTTCTTCTGCCTCCTTATGTCCGCATCTATCCTATAGACACATGACAATGGAAATTTCTTCGCAGGTACGAGAAAAAGATTTCTTCCCATTAATGAAAATATACGGAGAGCTGTCTTGTCAATGAGCCGTATATACATTGGACAAAGATTCTGTAGAAACACGGTGCAACAACTTCTTCTGAAGTATCGTCTTATTTACATGGAAAGATGTACCACATAAAAGATACACAAAGAGGGAGTGCCGTATGAGAGAGTCAGTAGTAAGATTGATCGCATTGGTTTCATTGGCTGCATGTACACTGTCAAGCGTAACAGGATGCAAGAATAAGAAGAAAAGTGCTTTTCCGGAGGAAGACTCGTTCACCACTTATACGATTCCGGTCGAGGACAGGAAAGCGGAAGCAACGAAACCCGTCCCGATCCTTGCGGACGAATCCACATTTAAAGCCAACCTCCACGCTGTTCCGGACGACTTCACGTTTCTCCCGGCAGATGACGAGAAGCTGATCGAACACTATTCGTGTCCGGCGGACAACATGTTCGGGCTGAAAGAGATCTATGTTTATGAGAATACGGTCCTGATGGTTTTTGATCAGAAGACTTTCGATTCGATCGACACGCTATATAACTTCGACAGAAATCCCGAATGGGCAACGAGCTGGGAGGAAGACTATTATAAGGAAGCCGTGGCCAGACAATTCGAGGAAAGCAATACTGACGGCTGGGCAACGACGGTCTCCGGAAAGGACCGGATATGTATCGTCAAGACCTTCTATTCCGAAGAGAAAAAGAAAGAAATCGAGAAAGAGCCGGAGAGTTATTTCGGAAGAGGCTTCATCTCCATTCTGGGAAGGGATATTGACTTCAATGACGGAGATATCAGCTTGTACTACGAGGAAGAATTCAACTATGACATCACCCGGGAACACCGGCAGGAATATGATTCAAAAACAGGAAAATGGAGCGAAGAAGATTTAAATGAGTTCTTCTGGAACTAAGAAAAGACCCCGACACCACAACGGTTTCGGGGTCCATATTTATAGAAAGCACATATCAGCCGGTATAGATCTTACAGAAAAACAGCCAGATGAGTCCGAAGAAGATCGCAAACGACACGACCAAGTACAAAAGTAATCCGATAAAATGAGTCTTCGTTTTGCTGTCTACATCATACAAGGGAAGATTATCTTCCGGATGATCCGGATCATAGCATATGGTCTGGTGGTCTCTGTTTGCGCGTTTCCAGGAACCATACCCCTGTCCGGTATACGTCATCCCGCCGACATCGAACTCATAGTAAATGACGGTTCCACGGGAATTAGTATGCTTATCCCCGTCTTCATCTTCGGTCTCATATGTATCCTCGTAATGGCTTGTGATCCGGCCTTCCGCCCTTCCGGTAAGATGGGCAAGCTGCTTTCTGGCGCGAAGTTTCCTGGGGATCGAGTTTATCTCCACGGCAAGATATAGTCCGATCATCGCACCGACGATAAGAATGATCCCTGATTTCACATCATGTATCATTTCCACACCCCAGAATTTTACGAAAACTCCCAAAGCGATAAAGTACAATATAATAAACATGATCCTTACCTCACTTTATTCCCGTCTGTATGGAATGTAACATGGTAAATACCGAAAATGCAAGTATCGCGATCACCACTACGATCCAGAAAATGCGCTTGAACAGATACTTCGTTGAACGATGCACTATTTTTGAAGGGTCGTTCAAGCTGAATGATACTCCAAAACTGGTGCATCGTTCAACCAATCTGGGTGCAGCTGATTTTTAACGATTTTTAACTTGGTCTCTCTTTTTATTAGCATAAAAGTACCCCCATTCATTGTACATCGCTGTACAAAAAAATGGGGGTAACTTCATGAAATCTGGCGGAGACGGAGGGATTCGAACCCTCGAGCCGGAAACCGGCTAACGCATTTCGAGTGCGCCCCGTTATGACCACTTCGATACGTCTCCACGTGGTGCGGGTGCTTTTCGATTATAAAAGTAGGGAAGTTTTCCGTCAAGGGTGAATCATCTCCTTAGGTTTAACCAGAAGTGTCACCTCAGCAGTGATTTTGGTGAGGAAAACAGCGAATACGCGTAAAAGTCTACGAAAGTGTCTATGTAGAAACGTTTTACGTTGACCAAAACAGCGACTTTCCGTAAAAGTCTACGAAGTTGTCTATGTAGAAACGTT
>JAFWPB010000036.1 GCA_017545245.1 Clostridiales bacterium | reverse complement strand
ATGGTCGAGGAGCATATTCTTTATCCTTTCGTTTTTGTCTAGCAACTAAACTCTAGGATAGTATGCTCCTTTTTCAATTACTTATTCCCACGATTTCCGTGAAGAACCCGATTTGTAAGTCGTTTTCTGTAATTTCGACGTTTACGACTTATCGCCCCTATCCCACTGCTCGAAAAGCACTAGCGCCGCGGCCGACCCTAAAAGACTTCAGGTTTTTACCTGATTCTCTAATATATGGCCGGAATCAGGGCTTCAATGAAACAGAACATTTTGAGACAACTCCTTCTCCTAGGTTATGAGATATGAGGAGTATTATGCTCTTGTCTTGATAATGGATTCTTTTATGTTCTCATAGATGGCTACGGCTACCGCGGTCACAACAAAGATCGTGACTGCGCCGAATCTTCCGAAGAAGGCTTCGTTTTTGGTCATGTAGAATACCATCATCGTGAAGATGTGCATGACGTAGATCGGAAGAGAGCATGTTCTGCCGAGTTTTTCTGCATAGGTGCCTTTGCCGAAGTTCGGGAAGCGGAGGCACAGAAGTACGAGTACGATCGTCAGGATCTCGCAGCCTACGAAGGGAACTTCGACACCTTTCTTATAGGTGTTCAGTTCCACGATGGCGGCGACACTTGCACCGACGGCAAGGATACCGAGGATCGCAGGCAGGGCCTTGATCTTCAAGATCGTTTTCTCGTATCTTCGGATCAGCATGCCTGTCATAGTGTATGCCAGGCCGACCAGGATCGCGTTTCTCAGCTGATAGGACTCTCCGACACCCATGTGCGAAAGCACTACATAGGCGGCGATCAGGACAGGTCCCAAGAAGATGGCCGGCTTCAGGATCTTGCACTTATTCAGGATCAGAAGGATCACGAGAGCATAAAGCAGTGAGCCGAAGAACCATAGATGCTCGGAGAACGGTGAGAAGTTGAAAAGAAGGAAGTCTTTGATGGCCTTGGCGGTGAAGTACGGGCGCATGTTGACTTTGCCTTCCACGACCTTTTCATTGAGTGCCACGGCTGCGGCATAGAAGACATTCGACGCAATGAAGAATATCAGGATCCGTTTCGTTTGCTTGAGAAGACGGGACATCAGTTCTTTTGCATCGTCACGATAAAGCATATAGCCACAAATGACGAGGAAGAACGGAACGGCGGTTTTACCGAATGTGATAAAGACATTTCCAGCCTTGCCCGCAAATGGCAGGTGGATGGTTACGACCAGGAACGCCATCACGATCCTCATGAAGTCGATGGAATGGTTGCGGGAAGGAGCAAGCTCCGGCTCGCTGCTCTTCTTTTTGTTCAGAAGTCCGACCAGGTACTTATCGGCGCCGCTGATTACTGTGGCTGCACCAATCGACATCAGAAGTGTAAGAAGAATGTACATGGAAGGTGAACTTACCTTGAAGATCTTTCCGTCCGAAAGGCCTGTAAGGAACAGATTGTGGATCAGGTAGAGTTCCAACGAGATGGCGCCGAGGAACTTCAGGACAGGGTTTCCGAAGCGGACCTTCATCATGACAAGCAGGACGAAGAGTACGAAGAAAAGAATGAACGGAACCTGTACAGAGAGGCAACGGAGCTTATCGAGGTATCTCGGATCTTTGCCTGGAATCTCGCTCCAGTAGGAGTATTTCTCGAGGAAGCGTTTCGTGATATATCCGAAAACGCCGGTCAGAATGCCGAAGAGTGGGAGAAGGACAATGTAGCCTTTTCTCGCGATCTTTTGAAGACCGTCCTGATGCTTGGAAACGATCATACCAACGATAAAGAGGATCGACGAATTGTACCACCATTCACCCATGAACCAGTAGCTGCAGGAGAAATCCTTGCCGTGGCAGAGATACAGGCTTCCGCCCATCATGAGAAGGACGAAAAGGGTCATGACGATCGTTGCCGCTGTGCGGTTTTTGATAAGCTTGAAGATGATAAAGAACGCCAGGTACAAGATCGCGATCTCAACGATATACCACATGTGAGTATTGATCAAGGACCACCCGGAAAGCACTCCCAGCAGTTCCAAGGGTTTGTACTTGGTGCCGCAGATGCAGGACGCAATGGTGAATACCGCAATGCACATATAGAACGGTATAAGGATCGTCACGAGACGTTTCTTAAGGAAGCCCTTGAGATAGTCCTTCTTCGTCTTGAGACTGGTATAACGTCCGTAACCGGAGAAGAAGAAGAAAATACCTACGAAGAGTACACCGCACTCGGACAGGAACTGGAAAGGCCCTGCCTTCTCCAAAAGATCCTGGGAGAGATGGTGTAGGATGATGGCAACGGCAGCAAATCCCTGAATTGCCTTGGATGAGGCAAGAGAAAACGGTTCTTCCTGCCACTCGCGTCTCTTGGAAACTTTTGCGCCTGCAATCAGTATGCAAGCAAGTCCGGCTGCCAGGATCCAGAGCGGGAAGGAGAAACTTGTGAAACTCTTGAAGAAATTCTTTGCAGGTGCTTTTGTAGGCGCCTTTTCCGGCGTCGGCGTTGCGGTCGCAGCAGGTTCTGTTTGCTGCTTGCCACTTCCGTTTTCAGCCGTAGGATAGGGTTCCGCATCGATCTTGACGGTCTTTCCTTCAAATTTAAGGGATCCGCTGATATAGGAGTCGAGATAATCCAGGTGCTCGAGATCTTCGGGAGTGAAGGGGACCGTCTCGCCAAGATTCATGGGATTACTATAGATCGATATCTCGATGCCGTGAACCTTCCCGGATTCGGTAACGAACCCGTACATATATGACCTTGTTTTATATTTCACATGAACATTTGTGTTCTGTTCGATAGAGACTTCAAAGGAGACTTTATACATTTCGAGATCACCGACTTGGACCAGGCCCTTTTCGAGGATATCGATGTGAAGATAATCATCCGGATCATCTTTGTTTTCGCCGAGAAGCGCGATCAATGAGGATTCGCTGATATCGGCAGGAGCATCTTTTGCAGTTGTACTGACAAAGAAGATCTGCCCGTCATCTTTGCCTACAGCGGGAGAATTGCTTTGAAGACTACAGCCTAATTCTTCAAGCTGCTGGATAATCTTATCTGCGCCGACTTGCCGGGTTAATTCCGTATCTTCATCCTGCATGCCGACCCAGAGAACTTCTTCGAATTCTTTCGGCAGGGTGAGCGTAAGACCTTCAGGAAGGTCATAGGTTTTGCCATCTTCTCTGGATATAGTGTCTGTATCTGACGAAGCGCCACTGATATTCACGGTCTTTCCGTCATACTTAAGGGAACCGATGATGTCGGCTTCAAGTTCATCCAGATGTTTAAGATCTTCATCAGTAAACGGAATTGCGTCATCAAGCTTCTCCGGATCACTTAAGATGGATATTTCGATTTCGTGAAGCTTTCCTGATTCGGTAACAAACGAATTCTTGTATGATCTTATCGTGTATCTGCTGTGATGGTTTTCGAATTCAAAGTTGGTAGCGATCTCGCTGTAAGTCTTGTAAACCTCGATATTTCCGAATCGGACAAAACCTTTTTCGAGGATCTGAACACTTTCCAGATATTCTTTATCCGCTTCGTTTACGGCATCATTATCGATAAATGTGGCTTCGCTGACATCGGAAGGTGCATCTTTCACATGAGTCTTAACGTTGAAAAGCTGCCCGTCGTCCTTACCTACCGGATCGGCGTAGCTCTCAAGTGTCATTCCTTCGTCCTCATAGAATTCCTTGATATAATCTGCATAGGGATCGGTCTCATCCATGCCGACCCAGACCACGTCTTCGAATTCTTTAGGAAGAGTGATCGTAAGTCCCTCGGGAAGGGAATAGGTTTTTCCGTTCTCATCGGCAGCCGCCAAAGATGCAGAAAAAAAGATAGAAACAGTCAATACGATCGAGGTCAATAAACTTAAGAATTTTCGGTAACCCATAAGGTGCCTCCCTGATAATTTTCTAGTTTAAACGTATCAGTTTTGGCTTGATTAAGCAACCGACTGTTGGTAGAGTGCCGAAATTTCAGTGCTTTGCGGCGAGTTTTTTACGGCATGATATAATGGAGGCATGTTCAGAAAATCTGAACAAAAATACTTATACATAGGATAATTAATATGACTTACGAAGAGATTAAGAATAACGAAGTAATCAAAATATATATCAAGCAGGCCAATGAGTCGCTGGATGCGCTCGGGTATACCGAACACGGGTTTGCCCACGTGACGCTCGTGGCGGAGACGGCCGGCTATATTCTGGAGACGCTGGGATATCCGAAGAGAACAGTGGAACTGGTCAAAATTGCAGGGTATCTCCATGACATCGGTAATCTGGTGAACCGGGTGGATCACAGCCAGTCGGGCGCGCTGATTGCTTTCCGGCTCTTAAATGAGATGGGATTCCCGCCGGAGGAGATCGGCATGATCGTCACGGCGATAGGAAATCACGATGAAGGAACGGGTGTTCCCGTAAGCTCTCTTGCCGCAGCGATTATCCTCGCGGATAAGAGCGATGTGCGACGTAACCGTGTCCGTAATCAGGACAAGTCCTCCTTTGATATTCATGACCGCGTCAACTATTCAGTCACCAAGTCTGAACTGAAGATCAATGAGGCGCATACGATCATCAAGCTGAAACTCGCGGTCGATACACACTATAGCTCCGTAATGGACTATTTCGAGATCTTTTTGCAGCGAATGGTGCTGTGCCGTAAAGCAGCGGAGACGCTGGGACTTCAGTTCAAATTGATCATCAATGAGCAGCAGCTAATCTGAAGAACTGCGACATAAGGACAGAAACATAAGGCCTGCCGTATTGAATCTTTCACGGATCTTTACTCATTTTATCAAGAACGATCTCTGATGTGATATGCTGATAATATATACTTAAATTCAAACAAGACTGAACCGAGATGAGGAGCGTAATATGAGTAAGAAAATCGTAGTGGTAAATGCAGGGCCGCGTGCGGGATGGAATACGGATATTCTGTTGTCGGAGGCGGCAGATGGAGCGGCGAGTGAAGGTGCGGAGATCATTCGATTTGATCTTTTTCATCTGGAAAAATATACGGGTTGTATTTCCTGCTTTGGATGTAAGAAAGAAAAGTTCAAGGGACATTGCGTATGCAACGACGGACTCACTCCGGTACTTGATGCGATCAGGGAGTCGGACGGTCTGATCATCGGATCTCCGAATTATCTTTCGAATGTCACCGCTTCTTTCCGGGCGCTCTACGAAAGACTGATCTTCCAGAATCTAACCTATAACCGGGAGAATCCTTGCTGCAAGGAGAAAGAAATACCGGTGCTTTTCATCATGACGAGCAACGCTCCGGACACGATGTATCTGGATCTGCTGAATAGCTACAAGCAGACATTCAGTGCTTTTGTCGGACCGTGCGAAGTACTGGTCAGCGGTGAGACATTGCAGCTTGCAGACTACAGCAAGCTTGATTGGGAATGGTCGATGTTTGACCCGGAGCGGAAAAAACAGCGCCGTGAAACTGTGTTTCCGCAAGAACGGAAAAAAGCATATGAAATGGGGAGGACACTATGGAACCGGAAGTTTTGATTGAAGAGTGGTCGCCGGTGACAGAGATTCAAGCGGTCGTTGAAAAGAGCGAGAAGAACTACTATTTTTATCTGTGGATCAATCCCCAAAGCGATTCTCCGCAGATGCGTAGCTGCTGGATCTGCAACAGAGTAAAAGCACCGAAGACTGTGAAGGAAGCTTTTGCCGTGGAAGGCGAAGCGCCTTGTATGCCGGCGGAATTTGTGGATCACGACCCGGCGGGTATGGAACTGGATCCGGAATCGTTGTCCATCGAGTGGATGGAAGAAGGCGATGCGGCAGCGCTTCTGTCGGGTGAGAAGATCATCGCGATGATTCCTTGTTTTAGTGGAATGAACGGCTTCTACGGATACTCCGCTTTCGCGAAAGGAACGGGTCCTTTTGCATGGGAAATGAAGCAAGCCTATGCCAAATTGGAAAACGACGTGAAGAAGAGCAGAGAGTTCTGGTCTTTCTTCGATGACGAAGATTTCTGGGGCAAGGTACAGAGTTTCCATATTGCGGCGCTGAATAAGCTCTTCGGTAAGGAAGAGAAGTATTATGCAATCGATGGCGGTCATTTTCCGCCAAAAGCACTGGTGCAGGGCAGAAAGGGAAACACGTTGTACGGAATTACGCTGGGCGTGAGTATGATCCCGATGCCGAAAGTTGAGATGGTTTATCAGGACGAATACAGAGATTTCCGCAGGATGGAACTGGGTTTCGCATGCAACGAGAAATATGAAACACTCCTGAAACCGTTCTTTTCCACGATGTCCTCGCTGGCTTCCTACCCCTGGGCGGAACTGACGTTCTTCGGACATGGGCACACGATCCCGTTTAGGAATATCAAAGGTTTGGATTACCTTCTGTTCCTGAATGACAGGCTTCTTAAGAATACGGATTCGCCGTCATACGACGATTTTATGGGGGAGAAAGTCAACCTGCTCTGGCTCGTTCCGATCACGAAGGAGGACCGAGAGTTCATCGTGAAGAAGGGAATCGACGAATATCTGAAGGATAAAGACACTTCCAAGATCTACATTTTGGGTTGAAGTACCGGAGGAGGCCTGGCATTTTGAGCCTGATCAATCTTTTGCAATTGTAAACTGCACGGTAGTGCCTTCGTTTGGCTTGCTCTGAATATCAAGTTGAGAACCATGGAGTTTGACGATCCTGTCGCATAAGGCAAGACCAAGACCTGCACCGTGAGCTTTTCGGGATCTTGATTTGTCCACCATATAGAAAGCTTCAGTGACTCTCTTTAAGTCTTCTTCAGGTATTCCCATACCATGATCTTTGACTTGGAAAGTGTATCCTTTGTTGGTTTCTTTTCCGGATATTTCTATCCGGTCTGTATTTGACTTCAGGGCGTTATCGATCAGGTTTGTTAATACCGTCTTGATCAGATCGTACTCTATATTAATGTATGTTTTGTCATAGTTGTACGTGAGAGTAATGTCCTGATTGATCGACTTATACACGTTACTAAGATCATCAAAAAGCTCTTCTGTCGGGATACTTTCTTTGTTGATCCCGGTGTTATCCATGGTGATAAGATTCAGAAGATTGAAGGAGAGTTTTTCAAGTCTTAGCCCTTCGTTCAAGATGTAGTTCGCGGCTTCCTTGGTGTCCTTGTCACATGCGTTGTTGTGATAGATCATGTCCGCATAACCTATGATACTTGTTAAGGGTGTTTTCATTTCGTGTGAAAAAGCAGCGATGAAGTCATCTCTTTTTTGCACGGAATCTTCAAGTTCAGAAATCTTTTCTTCAATGGTGTCCGCCATTTTGTTGTAAGACTCGGCCATGTCGGCGAACTCGTCTTTTGTTTTGATCGTTATGCGTTTTTTGTAATCTCCTGAAGCCATAGCTTCGCTTGTTTTTCGGACATGCTCAACTCGGGAAGATATAATTCTGGAAAACACAAAGGCTATGACAAAGCTTATTGCAAGGGAAGAGATGAGTATGATGATGAAACTGTTTCTCAGGCTGTCGGCATTGTTGTAAACATCGGTTACATCCTTCAAAGTCTGAAGGATGTACTGACTATTTCCTACAGTAATAACGCCAGTGAAGACGATGATCTTTCGACCATCAACAGTAATGCTTTTGTACCGGTTACTCTCTGTGTGATCAAGAAAGTCTTGCGGAAGAGTATAGGTGATGCCAGTAAATACCGGTTCTTTGGTATATGTATATAGATTGATGTGATCTGTGTTTGCTTTGTCGGAATAATAAGCGGCAAGAGCTATGGCGTTTCCGTGATCGAGATTTTCGTTCAAGGCGTTGTAGTATTGTGAGATGATCTGACTGCTGCCCTGAAACTCTCTCGTACCATTATCTATCTGATAATTCAGATTCTTATCGAAATCGACAAACAATATGAAATACCCGAAGATAAGAATGGTGAAAGCAATGACGCTAAATATACCTAAGAAGAGTTTGGTGGATAGTTTCATGATCGTATCGCATCCATTCTGTAGCCGATGCCGTGAACCGTCTGGATCAGGCCATCGTAACCGAGCTTTTTCCGAAGACTGCTTACGTGGTTATCGACGGTTCTGGTATCGCCCATGATCGGCTCATTCCAGACCATCTCGTATAGACTGCTTCTGGAAATGGCAATGTTTTTATTTCTGATAAAGGCTTCCAGAAGATCGAATTCTTTGACGGTTAATGTCAGTGGGTTACCGGCTTTGGTCACGGTCCTGGAGTCTAGATTCACTTCGATATCCAGGTAAGTAAAGATGTTTTCCGCCGGAGAAGTCCTTCTTAAGAGGGCCTCGACGCGGGCCAGAAGTTCGCCGATCTGGAAAGGTTTTCCGATATAATCATCTGCTCCCATTTTCAAACCACGTATCTTATCTCCTGTCTGGTTCATGGCAGAAATAATGATGACAGGTGTTTTCGAAGGCTTGATATAGTCAATGAGTTCAAATCCGCTTGTTCCAGGAAGCATGAGATCAAGGAGTACAAGATCCCAATGTTTAGAATCAAACATCTGCTCGCCGATCAGGCCATCTTCAGCAATCTCACAGGAATATCCTTCCCTGGTGAGGGCAGACCTTATCAGGTTGGAAATAGCATTGTCATCTTCAATAATCAGGATCTTGTGCATATCTTTTCCCTTATCTCGCCAGGCAGTTAGTCATCAGAAAAATCGATTTTAATGATATATGTCATTATATCAGAAGAAGTATCATATTCGATTTCAATATTGTTCGTTTCCTGACCGGTGATCTCGACCTTGTAGACATCATCTTTTTTGGTCACATCAAAATTGTATCCCATAGAAGATTCATACGATGCTTTTTGACTTAATGTGAAAATGTATGTTTGAAAAAGCTCGTCTGTGATCTTAACCAAAAACCCGTGATGGTCTTCGTTTCCGTCTGATCCGTTAATATGATATCCGGTATTAAAATAGAGATCTCCAACAAGGCGTTCGCCGTTATAGGTCATACTATCCTCAGAAACCTTACTTGATATACTGTATCCATCTTTGATATAAGGAGCCAAGGCTTTTTGAAAGTCCGGATCCTCTATTTGTGATAGATCTATTTCTTCCTCGTAAGAAACAGATGAAGAGATGAACCGGATATCTTTTATGTCGACAAGTTTTTGGCTTTCGGGCGAGAGCCTCACATACAGATCTTTTTCGTTGCTGTAGACAACTCCGTCATCGCCACCGATTTGCGGCTTACAAAGCATTTCTACTTGTTTTATTACTGAATCATCCACATCCTCGAAATAATTGAAAAGAGCATCTTTGTCCAGTGACTGTGGATTTCCGGAAAGTGGATCTTGTGTGGTGACCGGATTTAGGTTGGAAGTCGGGTCAGATTGACGTGATGTCGCTGCTGTTGTTTCTTCGGTCGTTTGCATGTTGGTGCTTTGGCTTGCTTCTAAGTTTGCAAATGTTCCGGATACTTTTTTATTGCAGGCGGTCAAAGTGAAACTTGTAAATAGCAGGGAGATGACAGTAAGTCCTGCTGATAGTTTTTTAATTCGTGCCATATTGCATTCCTCCAGATCGGTTGTACTTGTTGCTAGCAAGTTGATAATACTTCCTGGTTGTCCTAGAATCATATTGTAAATGTACGAGATTTGTAAAATATCATGTTTTTTATGATTTCTTATGTAACGAAACTTTTGGATAGCTGTCTAATGTATATAAACTCTGGTGATCCGAGGGGAAAGAAACATGGAAGAGTATGATCTGTACAAAAAACCGATGCCTGCTTCTGAGCGGTGTTTTAAGATATTTACATGGACGGTCCTTATATTTGCTTCGATCGTTGCCTTGTACCCGGTCCTTCGCCTTGTTTCGTTATCCTTTAGCGATACTTATACTTCTATAACAGATAGAACATTTGCTCTTAAATTGATTCCAAGTTCCATCAACCTTAAAAACTGGGAATTGGTGCTGTTTAAGAACATGAACTACCGGAAGGCACTCTTCGTTAGTGTCAGCAGAACAGTTCTCGGCACGCTGACTTCTGTGCTTGCCTGCGCGCTTCTTTCCTATATCCTTAGCCGGAAAAAGTTCATGTTCCGGACAGAACTTTCCCGGTTTTGGGTTTTCACGAAGTTCTTATCGTGCGGATTGGTCCCCACTTTGGTCCTGTATAGAAAGCTCCATCTGATACAGAGCTTCTGGGTATATATTATCCCGGGAATGGTATGTGTGGTTCACGTGCTTATCATGAGATCGTACATGGAGACGATTCCGGACTCCCAGGAGGAATCTGCACAGCTGGATGGCGCAGGATATTTGCGGATCTTCTGGAGCATTGTCTGTCCCCTTTGTAAACCGGTCTATGCCGCAGTCGCACTCTTTACTGCCGTAAACCATTGGAATTCCTGGTTTGACGCTTTCATTTTCAATCGGATGAGTCAGGAGTACTCGACATTACAGTTTGAATTGATGAAACTTTTATCCTCGTCATATACGATAGGAGCCACTTCTACGAATTCGTCTCAGTCCGCTATGCCTAGCCGTGGCGGGGTTGTGGCGGTTGTATCACTCTTGACGATAGTTCCTGTGGCCATTCTCTATCCGTTTGTCCAGAAGCATTTCCTTACCGCAGTGACGATCCGTGGTGTCAAGAAGTGAAAAACTGCTTTGGAAGAAGCACCGGATTTGATGCGGTCACGCCTGACATCTCCACATATAGCCGGCTTTTATAACCGTTTCCACATGGGCTCCGCATGGACCTAAAGCCGCGCGGAGCTTCTTGATGTGGGTATCTACCGCTCTGTCATAGCCGTCATATTCCAGGCCCCAGACATGGTCGAGGATCTGATCCCGGCTTAAGACCAGGTCGTGATTCTCGATGAGATACAGCAGAAGATCATATTCTTTCGGAGCAAGTGCAATAGGTTTACTGTTTGTAAGGACAAGTCTTCTGGCAGGTTCGATCACCAGTTCGTCCATGACGATCCTCCCGCTCTGGACAAGAAGTCCACGGTAGCGGTTGATCAGAGCGTTGATCTTCAGAAGCAGCCTTCTGGATGAGAAAGGCTTCGTGATATATTCGTCTGCGCCGATTTCATAGCCGGTGACGACATCCTCCTCGTCGCCTAATGCGGTCAGAAAGATGACGGGAACATCGTATTTGCTTCGGATGAACCGGCAGACATCCCAGCCGCTTTTACCGGGCATCATAATGTCCAGCACAATGCAGTCATAGTGATTTCTCTCCACCATATGACAGGCTTCGTTTCCATTATCGGTCACATCCACATCCAGACCGTTCTTACTCAGGTATTTCGCGGTTATATCCCGAAGGATCCGGTCATCTTCTGCAAATAAGATCTTACTCATACTTCTTTCGCCTCGAACCAGAATGTTGTGTTACGGCTGTCGGTCATACTGCCGCTTTCAAAGTTGTGGAGTTTCATGATGCTCTCATTGATCTCCAGTCCCATGCCGTTGTTGCTTATTCTCTCTGACTTGTTTTCATTGTTGCCGGAAATGTCGTTGGTAAACTCGACGTGGATCTTTTTGCCGGAACGGCTGAGCTTTACCGAAGCCTTTTTATCCGCATACTTGAGCATATTAGTCAGGTAGTTTCCGATAGCCATTTTCATGAGCCGCTGGTCTGCCTTCACTACATATTCATCCTTTTCGGGCATGAGCACTTCCAGATCTCTTTCCTCTGCCAGTGGACGGAGACGGTTATATACGGAACGAATGAGCGACGAAAGCTCCACTTCAACCGGATTCAGTTCCACTCTGCCGGAATCGATCTTATCGATCTCAAGAAGCGAGTTGATCTGATCTGTCATCTCGTCCACTTCACGGATGATCTTCTGCTTGTATTCCGGTCTTTCTGACTCATCAATATAGTCCCAGTTTTCCACATATGCCTTCGTAACGGCCAGAGGAGTCTTCAGTGCATGTGCCACGCCTCGGGTCAATCTTCTGGATCTCTCCGTGAAATCCTTTCTGGTTCGGTAAAGCTTACGCATGGTATGGATCAAGGAAATCTCCACAATAACCAGAGCGATCAGAAGAATAAGATAGACCAACGTGAATCTTTGAAGGGTGGTGCTCATAGGATGGATAAGACTCAATGCGCCATAGGTTGTGGAACCATTGTTGACGAGTATGAAATAGTAGGAGGTCCAGAGGTCTTCCTTTTGGGTGATAATCTTTTCTCCTTTTGAAAGGCTAGCCTGAAGTTTATAGAAAAGATCCTTCGCATCATTGTCCAGTTCTTTTTCTCCCCAACCACCATCGACTCTCACGATGTGGGCGTATATGGGTTTATTGCCTGTCCAATCGGCAAAAGATACTTTTTCGGAGCCTTGATAGTCAAAGTCACCGAGCTTGTAAGTCTTGCCCTGATAGGTCAGGGTTCCGCCATAGAGAAATGAATCGTCACACCGGGAATCGATCTGAATGTCGGATAAAACGCCGGTTTCAGAAGGACACTCCTCTTCGAAACGGAAGATCTTCTCTTCAGCGAAAGTGTACAGGTTATCCTCCGAATCAGCGACAATGCCGTAATTCGAGGAGGTATCGTATACGGCCTTGCCGTCCATCTGCAAGACTCCGTAGAAACCGGTATTCGGTATAAAGTTCCATTCTTCCCACTGCGAAGCGCATTTGCCGAAGAGCGTATCCTGTTCTGTCAGGTATTCTCTGGACTCGGTCAACCTGAACATGTCTACGTATTGCATCTCTTGTAGCTTTGTCTTCATGAAGCTTTGCGCCTCATTGTATGTCCAGAATGCTGTTCCCAGAAGGAATACAAAAAGGATCAAGGTTCCGATTATGATAGTTGAAATGATGTAGTTCTTTTTCATATTGATACTCCTTTAAGCTTTGATGTGACTATCATATTCGGATGATGTGTACTTTATATGTACACATGATAGTATAACTGAAAGAGAGAGTTTTTTTCATCAGGATGTAACGAAATGGCCGGATTCTTCTTGAGAGGAAAGGCAGAAGTGTGTTTGATTTACGGGGCGTGAGCGGATATTTACCAGACATCCATCTGCCCGCTTGCCAAAGTGATGCGCCGTGAGTGCAGGAAAAGAGGAATCGAATCTCTCAAAGTCGTCTATTCCAAGGAAGTACCGGTACGGCCTTTGGAGGATATGTCCATCAGCTGCAGACAGCACTGCATCTGCCCGCCCGGAACCGTCAGAAAATGCACAGAGCGCAGGGACATCCCCGGCTCCACCGCGTTTGTTCCTTCCGTGGTCGGACTGATCATTGCGGGTGAGGTCATTAACGATCTTGCAGGTAAGCAGATCGAAAGAAATCCTTGAAATCTTCGTAAGGAAAAAATCGCCGGTTTCGGCCATCTTTTACAACTGCGGTTTCTGCGCGACCAGAAGGATATCACGGAACATATCCGCTTTGGAGATACCTTCGAGGACCTGCTTGGAACTAAGGCTGTACATGTTTCTCGATGTGAATGTTGCGAAGCGTACGCACTTGTTCTGATAATAAAACTCGAAATATACATATCTCGTTCCGCCGAAAGGTCCTTTTATATAACTTGATTTTATATTGGAAAGTTCGTTAGCGAATACGATCTGACAATGTTTCGGATTCTGGAACGAAATATAGGCGACTCTTCCTGTCGGAACATCGACCTTGATGATCTGGCCGAGTGTAAAAGACGCGCTCGCGGTAAAAGTACTGCAGTTATCGAAATGCTGTGATTCCAGTTCTCTCTTCATGGTCTTTTTCGCGATCATTCCCGAATAGGAATTGGTGGCCATCATGGCGATCAACCAGAAAAAGAATAAGAATATGATGGAGAAAGCGATCCCACTGGCTAAAGGATTCTTCATATGCGTCAGGTATACAAACGCAAAACCCGAACCCACACCGAGTGCTATGACGATCAGGATCTGTATCAAGATATATGTGGCATTATACTTCTTCATCTTACTTCCCCCAGTAAAGAAAACTATACGGATATTATACTGTATTCATAGAAAAGATGCCCGTATAGCTTTGAATGGGAAGTGATGGTGTTTCTTAGAAATTCTCAATAAACATGGGGCTCTTTTCGACTCCACGGCTGAATCCGCAGGCTTCGTAGAAGGAAACCCTGTTGTTATAGGCAACAATAACGATCCTTAAATACTCGCTGTATCTCTCCTTCACCAGATTGAGCAGCTGCTTTCCGATGCCTTGGCCCTGATACTCGGGGTCGACAAGAACATACTGGATATATGCCGTCATGATCCCGTCATCCATAACGCATACCATACCAATCAGGCGGTCTCCATCCCAAGCGGAGAAAACAGAGCCGTAGTTTGTCATGGCGACCTTGAGCTTTTCAGGATAGTTTCCGGATTCCCAGTTGACGGACAGGAATAATCTTCGAAGGTCACTTTCTGTAAATGTATGTGTGTCATTGTAGGTAATATTCATTTTCACTGACTCCTTTTTGTGGTTTGCTTCGAGTATAAGTCAGGAGTATACTATCTGTAAAACGAATTAAATTGATAGTAACAATCGAAGATGTCGATAATTATGAGGAGACCATATGGATATTGAATCAATGAGAACCTTTCTGGTACTGGCAGATACGGGAAGTTTTACGAAAACCTCGCAGACGATGTTTGTTGCCCAGTCGACAGTAAGCAATCGGATCGCTGAGCTGGAAAAAGAACTGAAGGTCAAGCTTTTCGAGAGAACAAACAGAAAGGTGGAGCTGACTTCACACGGAGAAAGATTCAGAACATACGCCAGAAAGATCGTAGATCTTACGGAGACGGAGCTTCCGAACATTACCAATGATTACGGAGAGACGATACGGATCGGCTGTGCGAATACTGTCTATGCCTGTCATCTGGAAAAAGAGATCAGCAAGTATATCGATGAGCATCCGGATAGCAGCGTGATCGTTTCCATTGATATGTCGAGAGAACTGATCGAGGAGATCCAGGAAGATAAACTCGATGTGATCTATTCGATCATTCCACTTCACAAATCAGGCTTTACCTGTGAGGAGTATAAGAACGATGAGATGGTATTGGTTACGGATTATAAGAATACGAAGTATTCGAGTATCACGAAGGAGCAGCTCATTAACGAGAAATACGTAATGTGCGATTTCGCGTTAAGAGAGTTCGGTGAGTATATCCGCAACCTGTTCCCGAAATATCACAGGTTTCCGGTCGAAATCGATGACTGTGCAAAGGTCATCCCGTTTTTGAAGGGGAGAGAATTCTATACGTTTCTCCCGATCGGTATGGCGCAGCCACTGATCAAAGAGAAAACGCTTCGCAAAGTCAAACTGAAGGATCTTGAAGCGCCGGTGATCAAGAGCTATGTGATCAGACGAAAGAAATAAGTCTTCGGTCTGATAAGGAAGAGAAGAAGTGCCTTATCTGTTAGCCGGTACAAGCAGAGAACGCCTGGCAGACAGCTAGTCTGATAGCGAAGTTGATTTGTTGTCATGATTATTCTTCATGAATGCAAAAGTCACGGACGAGCTGCGCTTGTTCCTGAAGTTTGGGGAGTTCCGTGTCCGGCACATTTCCGATGATCTTCAGCGAAAAAGGCTCGTTGATCTGCTCCGGATAGCTTTCCATAAAGGATCCACCAAACTCCATCTGCAGGATCGTGCCGGGCTGAATTTTTGCAAGGTCATTTTCTGAGAACCATTTATCAGGAAGCATCACGCAACGCGAATACTCGGTGGTGTCACCATTTCGAGGAGAAACATATATGATGGTCGCATAGGAGAAAAGCACCACCATGTCCTGAGTAAAAGAGGCGTAGAGCATGGTGATCTTGTTCGGCAGATCCGGGTCAAATTCCGCTATGATAAACTTTTCTCCGCAGGACCAAACTGCCATGTAAGACATATATTTGTCGATATCCGGGTTCCCCCAGGCATCGAAAAGATCTGTCCTGTCAAACTCATACTCTTTTATATCCAGAGGGTCCTGACCATTCAGGCCGGAAGCAAGAAAATCTTCTTTCGAAGGGACTTTGGATTTCTTTTTGCATGCGGCAAAAGCACTTCCAAAAGAAAGTGCCAGCACAACTGCGAGGATCCGTGTGCAGATCAATTTAATACGAGTCGGGCATCTCATACGATCTCATCTCCTTTCACTCATACTAACAGATTTTGGAGTGAAAACATACATGTTGTTTTGTAAGGCGAGAAATCTTCTTGACAACTACTACGTATGCGTAGTATGCTACGTATACGTAGTAAACGGAAGGAGAAATAATTCCAGATGAAAAACCTGTTCAAGTTTAATGTGACAAAAGAAACCGGCGTGGCGGCAATTGCAGGATTGATCATGATTGCCTTAAGCCTTTTCATGATTCCCTTCAGCAGATCATCCGTAAGGGATACAGCAGTATCTTTCATCCTTAGAGATCTTCTCATGATCTTTGGTCTGGGTGTCGTGTTTATATCGTTATATGTAGAAAAATACGGAAAAAGTGTTTTGGACGATATTGGATTTACCAGACGCAAGTGGATCTTAAGCGTGATCATTGACATCGTTTTGGCTGGTGGGCTTCTGGCGGTCTTTTTGAAAGAGCAGGTCCCTGAGCTTGTGTTATCCCTGGAGAATTTCTATGGTGCGATGTACATTCTGGTCGCGGGTATATTTGAGATGACATTTATTTATGGTTTTCTCAGAATGAGTTTTGAGAAAGCATTCGGAATCGTTCCGGCGATCCTTCTGACGTCCGTGTTCTATTCTTTTCACCACGCAGGATTCCAGCCGGAGTTTATTCATTTGTTCCTGGTAGGACTGATGTATTGTTCAGTATATTACTTTACCAAAAACCTGCTGGTGATCTTTCCATTCTTCTGGGGTGTTGGCGCTTTATGGGATGTTTTGGTATCATCAGAAGCAGGTAATGAGATCAAGAACCCGGTTTCATTTTCCATCGCAATTGTGATACTGCTTGCATCTGCGGCTTGGATCTTCTATAGATACAGAAGGAGTAAAAGAAATGCTGTCAAAAACTTCGATCGTGATCATGGGCATGCTCAGCAAAGGCGAAATGAATGCCTATGATATGCTCAAAATGATTGAGAAAATGAATATGAAATACTGGTTCCCGATCGGAGCGACGACGCTTTATGAAACATGCCTTCGGTTAGAGAAGAAGAACTATATCGAGAACACCGGGGAATCCGATAAAAAAGCAATCTATCACATTACGAAATCCGGATTGGCGGAATTAAAAAGCAGCATATGTGCACTGTTTGAACGGGTTGATTTTGACTCGGTATGGTTCTGCCTGGCCGTTATGTATTCCGGTGTTCTGAGTAAAAAAGAACTGGAGCGTGAAATCAGTATCCGAAGCAAGATCCTCGATGAATACGAGAAAGGTACTATGGCAAATAAAGAGATCATGCTTAAGGAGAACGTTACCTATATAGAAGTCTGTGCCATCGACCGCATGATCCAGATCATACGGATGGAAAAAGAAACGCTTAAGAGATTCGCAGAGAACCAATATAAGGTTATTGATCAAGCGTAGTTTCTTCCTGATACTCCGCCAGAAAGTCTTCCATGAATTCGTGTCGCTTTTCTGCGATCCTTTTCGCTTCTTCCGTATTCATTGTATCTATCAAAAGCAGCAGTTTCTCGTGAAAGCTGAGAAACTCTATTACAAATATGTCTCTATAGTTTTCATCTTTTCCGTAAAGCCCTGGCGCTCATAGAATTTCATTCCTCTGACATTCTGAGGGAAGACCTGCGTTCTCATAAAGTCTGCGCCATTTGCTTTCCCGTACTCTTTGCATGCTTCAATCAGTTTGGCTCCGATTCCTCCGCTCCGGAGACTCTCGGAAACATCCAGATCCTGCAGGTAGATGACCTTTTCGGGTTTCAGGCAAGGCACACGCTTTTGTTCCAGCAGCATGACATGCGCGAAGCCGACGATCTTGCCGTCAATGACAGCTACCAGAATATCCTGGTTTTCGCTGTTGAAGATGTTTCCGAAGAACTGTTCATCGCGGTTTCCGAAAACAAAATGTTCCGGCTGGAACCGGACTGCATCTTGCTCGAGTTCACGGTATAAAGTTTTCAAACTTTCGATATCCTCTATTGTTGCTTTTCTGATTTCCATTTTTATTACCTGCTATACTTTCTCTGTGCTAGGATTATGAATATAAAGCCAATTACAAGGCCTGCGGTCAGAGGAATCCACCATTCAGGAGATCTGAACAGATTGCACACTCCTGTAATGCCGACTCCGATTCCAATGAAAATCAGACCTAATCCCAGAAGACGAGTATATGCAGGAATATCCGCCGCCTGCACATTTCTGCACTGGCCTTCATTAACAAGAGAGATCATTCTCTTGATCCAGATCAGCAGTCCCAAAGCTATGCAGAGCAACGCAACAGCCAGTTCTACTAAAAAACCGATCAGCATTTGCTTCACCTCCAATGCATAACATTATACAACTCTTGTAAGATGTGTATAAGAGGTTGCCGTGGGAGAAAAAGCGGAGTAGAATGAAATGCAAGCAGACAAAGACGCCTGATGTGTCATGGTCTGCTTTTCTTTTGGAGGTGATGGATTTGAGACCGATCGTCGGGGTCATGCCTTTGTGGGATGATGAAAAGAAGAGTTACTGGATGCTGCCGGGATATTTGGAAGGATTGCAGGAAGCTGGAGCGACTTCTGTCATATTTCCCATGATCGATGATGCAGAAGAGCTTGCCCGTCTGGTTTCCATGTGTGACGGAATCCTGTTGACCGGCGGCCACGATGTTTCGCCTGAGATTTATGGCGAAGAACCGCTTGATGAAACCGTATCCTACGCGCCAAGAGATGAAATGGAAAAAATAGTTCTCCGGGAAGCCATCGCTCAGGATAAACCACTGCTTGGAATATGCAGAGGGATCCAGTTTGTTAACGCCGCTTTGGGCGGCACACTCTATCAGGATCTTCCGATGCAGTTTCCGTCAACGACGGAGCATCACCAGACTCCGCCCTATGATGTTCCCGTTCACGATGTGAAGATCGTAAAAGATACCCCGCTGTACGATTGCCTTGGTGAAGACCGCATCCGGGTAAACAGTTACCATCATCAGGCGGTAAAAGATGTGGCGCCGGAACTTACGGTAATGGCAGAAGCAGAAGATGGACTGGTCGAAGCTTTGTACAGACCCCAAAGCCGCTTCCTCTGGGTGGTGCAGTGGCACCCGGAATTCTCGTTCAGAAATGATGAAAACAGCAGGAAGATCTTCAGTGCTTTTGTAGAAGCCATGATGTTTTCAACCTGAGTTGAAGTGATTAAAACACGGTTTTCTATTACTTTCTTCTTTTTTTCTCGACAAAACACGTAAAACCGTTAAAATGAACGTAACGGCTATGCGTGATGCGCGTGCATGGGGCCGGGGAATTCTTCTGGAATAAGTGAGGATCGACTGTATGACGCTGAACCAACTGAAATATGTAATTGCACTTTCTGAAGTAAACTCCATTAACGAGGCGGCGAAGCGGCTGTTTATCTCGCAACCGGCGCTGACTTCTGCTCTAAAAGCACTTGAGGAGGAAGTTGGGTTCGATATTTTCCTTCGCACAAAGAGCGGTATTTCACTGACGGTGAAGGGGAGTGAGTTCCTTGGCTATGCGAAGTCGGTCATCGAGCAGTACGATATCCTCGATGCGAAATATATTTCCGGCACCAGCGCCAAGCAAACATTTCATGTTTCCATGCAGCACTATACTTTTGCAGTCAATGCTTTTGTAGAGGTCATCAAGCAGTATGGCATGGAAAAGTTTGAGTTTGAGATCCATGAGACAAAGACGCATGAAGTGATCGATAATGTGAAGAACCAGAAGAGCGAGATCGGCGTACTTTATCTGAACGACTTTAACAGAAGTGTACTGACCAAGATCTTTAATGAGGCGGGCCTGGAGTTTACGCCGCTTTTCGATTGTGGAATCTATGCGTATATGAGTAAGAGCAATCCGCTTTCAAAGAAAAAACTGATTACCATGAAGGATCTGGATGATTATCCGTGTCTGGTGTTTGCGCAGGGTGACCATAACTCTTTTTACTATGCAGAAGAAGTGATGAGTACCTACGATTATAAGCAGGTGGTCCGTGCGAATGACCGTGCGACACTTTTGAATCTCATGGTGGGCATCAACGGCTATACGCTTTGTTCCGGCATTATCTGCGAGGACCTGAATGGTACGGATTACTGTGCCGTGAAACTGAAGACGAAAGAGACGATGACCATCGGATATATCTCGAGAAAGTCGGCTGTTCTAAGTGACCTTGCAGAAAAGTATGTGGCGGAACTGAGTAAGTATAAAGAGAACGTACTGAAATAAAAGAGGTAGAATATGGCGGAGAAAACCTGTAATCTTTGTGGCTCTGAAATGCAGTATGATGACTTTACCCGTGCATGGGTCTGCGCAGTTTGCGGAAACAGTGTTGCTGAGAAGCGAGAAAGCGAACAATTTACGAGTGCCGTGAGTACCCCGGTTCCTTCTGAAATACCAGTGGTTGCCCCAATCGAGGTTCCAGTTGAAAAATCAGTTGATGCTCCATCTGAGAAACCGGAAACTGCGAAGCTTTCCGTCCTGGAAGAAGCCCATACTGCAATTTTGAATAAGGATTTCGAATGCGCAGGAAAACTTCTGTCTGATTATCGGAAGAAGCATATAAATGTCGGAAAAACAGACCTTCTTCTCCTGCTTTGCGGCTATCAGGCCAGCTCGACCGAAGAAATCCTGCGATCTATCTCATCCAGTTCCATAAAGCTGGAAAAACTTGCCGGACGGGCAGACTGGACGGAGATGGTTTCGGCACTGCCTTCTGAGCAACGGAAATATGTGAAAAACGTGTTGGAGTATTGTGCAATCTCTATTGTGCTGCTGGGAGATGCGAAGAAGATCGTTCTGAAGAACAAACAGCAACCGAAAACCGTGACTTCTTCTTTTGCAAAGATGGATGAAGAAGAACTGAGTACCATGAAAAGAATGAAAGATCTTGAACGAGCCCGGGAGATGGAAAACACACTTGCGCCTGAGCAAATGTACGAGGACTATGAGGAAAGATTTCCAAGCTCTTATACACGACGCCATAGTGGCGTGATTGCGCCGAAGGATACCGGTTCTGCAGGGCTGAATGTTGTTCTTGATGTGCTCGATTTCCTTTTGATCGATGACGAAGACTCGGTTTATCGCCCGGCTTTTTCCAGAACAAGAGATGCGGCGGCAAATAAATCAGCAGCAAAGGAGTACATGAAAGACCCCGTTTCGCAGCTGGATTCCATGCCCAAGCCTGAAAAGATGCAGCAACAGAACACGCCAAGTGCTTTTTTAACAGCCATAGACCGGCTGGAGAAAGCACGGATTTCCAAAGAAGAGCTGAAGTCAGCAAGTGAAAAACTGCTCGAGGAAATCAGTATCCTGGAAAACCAGATCCTGTCGTTATAAGTTTTTCTTATATTCCTTGATACGAAAAGGGAATTATCCAAAAAACTGATCGTCTGCTATATTTTCTTAAAAGAACTTCACCCGCGGTTTGGCGAAGATTATGGTGAATATCTGGAGAAACACAAATATGAGCAGAGGAATCAATACACGATGTTTGCACTTGGAAGAAACCGAAGGCAGATTCGATAACTATGGAGCACTGAGTTACCCGATCTACCAGACGGCGACGTATGCGCATCCCGGAGTAGGACAAAGTACGGGGTATGACTACAGCCGTCTTCAGAATCCGACAAGAGAACAACTGGAGAAAATCGTCGCGTCTTTGGAACATGGCACAGATGCACTGGCACTCTCGACAGGAATGGCAGCGATCACGCTTCTGTTTGAACTGTTTCAACCGGGCGATCACATTATTTCCGAGGCGGACCTGTATGGTGGCAGCATCCGCTTATACGATCATGTATCTAAGAAAAACGGTTACGAGTTTACATTTCTGAACTGTGCAAAGGACGATATTGAAGCAGCGATCCAGCCGAATACGAAAGCCATCTACATCGAGACCCCGACGAATCCGATGATGAATGTCTCGGATATAAGGAAGATCTCCGAAATTGCCAGGAAACATGGATTGCTTCTAATCGTGGACAATACGTTTCTTTCCCCGTATTTCCAGAATCCTTTGGATCTTGGTGCAGACGTGGTGATCCACAGTGGTACGAAATTCCTGGGTGGACATAACGATACCCTTGCAGGTTTTATTGTTACAAACAAAGAGGAGATTTCCGAAAAACTCCGTTTCCTGATCAAGACGACCGGTGCGGGCCTTTCTCCTTTTGACAGCTGGCTTCTGATCCGCGGCATCAAGACACTGGGCATCCGTATGGAAAAAGCACAGAAGAATGCAATCGAACTTGCGTCCTGGCTGAATAAACAGAAAACAGTGAAAGATGTTTTTTATCCGGGTCTTCCTGAACATCCGGGATATGCGATTATGAAAAAGCAGGCCAGAGGCTTCGGTTCCATGATCACCTTCAATGTCGATACGAAAGAACATGCTCTCCTCATTCTGAAAGAAGTAAGACTGATCAAGTATGCGGAGAGTCTGGGCGGAACAGAGACACTGATCACCTATCCGACGACACAGACACATGCGGATGTGCCGGAAGAGGTCCGATTGAAAAACGGGATCACGCCATGTACATTGCGTTTATCTACTGGGATCGAAGATGTCGAAGACCTGATCGCGGAACTTGAAACGGTGTTTGCCAAATTGGAAAAGGAGTGAGGAATATGCCGGAAAGAAACCTGAATTTCGATGAAGTGATTGAAAGAAGAAATACATATAGCCTGAAATATGATTTTGCAGTGAGAAGAGGCATGCCGGAAGATGTGCTGCCGCTATGGGTAGCGGATATGGATTTTAAGACGAGTTCTTATGTGGAAGATGCCGTGGTTGAGAGGACCCGCCACGCGATCTTCGGATACAGTGAGACAGGCGCTGATTTATCTAACGACAGATACTTTAATGCGGTAGCAGGATGGATGAAACGTCACCATGACTGGGACGTGGATATCCGTTGGCTCATTAAGACTCCCGGTGTGGTGTTTGCTCTTGCGATGGCAGTGAAAGCTTTTACGCAGGAAGGAGATGTGGTGCTAATCCAGCAGCCGGTCTACTATCCTTTTTCCGAAGTCATCGAGGACAACAAACGTGTGATCGTGAGCAATGATCTGTATCTAGGTGACGATAACCGATACCACATCGATTTTGAAGATTTTGAGAAGAAAATCGTAGAGAACAATGTTAAATTGTTCCTGCTCTGTAATCCTCAGAATCCGACTGGTCGTGTATTCACGAAAGAAGAATTGACGAAACTGGGCGATATCTGCCTGAAGCATCAGGTGCTGGTCGTTTCCGATGAGATCCATAACGATTTTGCACTCTTTTCTGAACACACAGTCTTTGCGAAAGTGAAGAAGGAGTTTGAGAACAACTGCATCATCTGCACCTCTGCCAGCAAAACTTTTAATTTGGCGAGTATGCTGATGAGTAATATCTTTATTCCCAATCCGACAATCAGGCGGGCGTTCCGAAAGCAGATCGATGCGGCCGGGATCAGTCAGCTGTCTGTTCTGGGTATTGTTGCGACAGAGGCGGCATATGAGAATGGGGAAGAATGGTATGAGAAGGTGGTATCGTATATTAAGGACAACATCGCATTCGTGAAGCAGTATACGAAGGAGAACCTCCCAGGTGTTACGGTGATCGATGGCGAGGGGACATTCCTCCCATGGCTGGATTTCCGTGGAACTGGTCTTTCTCCGGAGGAGATCGATAGGAGAATTATTCATGGGGCCAAATTATGGCTCGACAGTGGCCGTATCTTCGGCCAGGTTGGAGAAGGTTTTCAGCGCATTAACGTGGCGGCGCCGAGAAGCGTTCTTGAAGAATGTCTGCGCCGGATCCGCGAACATGTCATCGAGGTGGAAAAATGACAATACTTCAACTGAAATATGTGATCGCAATCGCAAATTCCAAATCGTTCCGTGAAGCGGCGAGCCGTCTTTTTGTGTCGCAGCCGGCGCTTTCGTCAACGATACGCGAACTGGAAGAAGAACTGGATATCCAGCTTTTTGAGAGGACGAACAAAGGCATCCGCCTGACGGAGCCCGGAAAAGAATTCCTGGTCTATGCGAAAGAGGCAGTTAGCCAGTATGAACTGATCGAAGACCGGTATCTCGATAAAGATCTGGATAAGAAGCACTTTAGTGTGTCCATGCAGCACTATATTTTTGCAGTACACGCTTTCATCGAAGTGCTTAAGGAGTTTGATTCTGGGAAATACACGTTTGCCGTACACGAGACGCGTACCGATGAAGTGCTGAATAACGTGAGAAGCCTTGATAGTGAAGTCGGAGTGATCTCGTACTCCCGCACGACCGAAAAGATCATGAAGAAGCTCTTCCGTGAATTCCAGCTGGAGTTTCATCCCCTGATCACGCGAGAGACGTTTGTTTATGTCTGGAAGGATCACCCTCTTGCCAAGCGAAAAGAACTGTCGCTGGAAGATCTTAAGGATTATCCGTGTATCTCTTTTGACCAGAGCAGTGAGAATGATTTCTATCTGACCGAAGAGGCGCTCGGAGACTATGATTTCGACAAACTCATCAAGACAAATGACCGTGCGACTTCGGCTGAACTGATGGCGGCGATGAACGGTTATTCGATCGGCACGGGCATCATGACGGAAAGTCTTGCGATCAAGAAAGACTTTGTGACGATCAAACTCAAGGAAGAAGATCCTTTGACGATCGGATACATCGTCCGGTCAAATCACAAACTCAGTGAGATTGGGCAAAAATATATCGATATGCTTCTGAAATATAAAGAGTAAAGATCCTGTAAATCGCTGAAAACAGGGCTTTTAAGGAATGTTGCCCGCGATAAGGTTGTGTTATCGCAAACGATAAAAGTTAAGCATTATTCAAGAACGGATTTCAATGATATGCTTTTTCCAAGCAAGAAGAAATCCCGTCTGGTCTCGGAAGGACCAGTGACGGAACGAGTCGCTGGTTCTTTCTTTTTGCAAAGATAAAGGAGGAATGAAACACATGAAAAAATTGACTGGAAAAATAGTATCCGCCATGTTGATCGCGGCAATAGGTATATCAGGTCTGATGGCATGTAGCAAGAAGGAAGAGACAAGTGGTGCAAGCAATAGCAGCACCGGAGCCCAGAGCAATGGTGATCCTGACATTATCATTGGAACGGCAAATGGATCTTTGTGTCTTGCTCCGCTCCACATCGCAATAGACAATGGTTATTTCGAAGAAGAGTTCAAAGCGGCAGGTGTGACTTGGAAAGTAGAGGAGATCGATCTGAATAATCTTTCAAGTCTGGTCGCGGCCGATAAAGTAGATGCATCCACACAGCTCGCCGGCGCCATGATCCCACAGATCGATAACGGATTGGAGATCACATTCACCGCAGGACTTCACACCGGATGTACGAAGTACTACACCAAGGACGGATCGGGCATCGAGTCGGTAGCGGATCTGAAAGGAAAGAAGATCGGCGTTCCGGGTATCGGAGATTCTTCCGTCATCGCCCTGAAGAGACTTCTCTTCGATAACGGTATCGGAGTCACGACAGAGAACCTGGAAGTGGAATGGGTCGTATATGGATTGACGGATCTTCCGCTTGCACTGGAAAACGGAGCGATCGATGTAGCGGCACTTCATGATCCGGTTGCGTATAGTGCAGAGAAAGAATACGGGTTTAAGAAGATCCTCGACTTAAGTACCGATGAGAAGTTCAAAGATGAATACTGTTGTATGGCATTTGTTACCAATAAGCTCGCTAAAGAAAATCCAAAAGCGGCAGCCGCCTATACAAGAGCCATGTTGAAGGCCAGTGCTTTTGTACAGGCCAATCCGAAAGAAGCGGCCAAGATCCAGATCGATAACAACCAGTGTTCCGGTGACCTTGAGGTCAATGCATCGCTTCTTGCCTCGTACAACTACGGGCCATCGGTAAGCATCGCAGGAGTCACGATCACGAACGCGGCCAGCGAATTGATCCGTATCGGAGAACTGAAAGCAGACGATCCAAACGTGTTTGTGACCAAGGCATTTACCAAGTTCGACGGCGTGCCGGATTCCTTTAAATACGAGAATGGTTCCTTTACTGAGGTGAACTAAAGAATTGTAAAAAGAGGTTTTTCATGAAAAAGAAACTTTTTACAGTATTGAAGTTGCTATTGCCGTTCATCGCAATAGCAATTTCAATATTGGTATACTATCAGGCCGCTGATAACGGCAAGCAGAAGAAGACGGCGCATCCTTATTACCTTTTCTTTTTGGGAGTTCTGGGCGCAGTGATCCTTCTGGAGATCCTGATCGGACTGTTTAACGAGAAGATCAGGAAGAGGATCATCCACAAGGCACCTTTCCTTACAGGCGTGATCGTATTTCTTCTGTTACTTAATTACGTAACGACTAAGACGACATTGCTTCCGACTTTATATTTCCCTTC
Source organism: Clostridiales bacterium (assembly GCA_017545245.1). GTDB lineage: Bacteria > Bacillota > Clostridia > Saccharofermentanales > Saccharofermentanaceae > Scatonaster. Next base: position 18,383 of record JAFWPB010000036.1, on the reverse strand, counting down.
GCTGGACCGCATTGTCGGACTTCTGTTCGAAAGCAGGGTGTTCCTTCTGAAAAATGTGGGTGATTCCCTGAAACTTCTTGCCACAGGATTCTTGTGGGGCGCAGTGATCGGCTTCTTAACAGGTCTGATGCTTGGTTATTTCAAGGTTGTCGGATACTGGCTCAATCCGATCACGAAGATCATCGGTCCGATCCCGACGACAGCCTGGATCCCGCTTGCTCTCTCGACATTTCCGACGACACATGGAGCGAATGTCTTCCTGATTGCCTTTGCGGTATGGTTCCCGGTCACGCTGATGACCAGCTCCGGAATCCAGAGTATCAGCAACGTGAACTTCGAAGTTTCCAGAACACTGGGTGCATCCACGATCTACCAGATCATCCACGTTGCGATCCCGGCAGCTATGCCAAGCATCTTCCTGGGTGTGTTCTATGGAACTGTTTCTTCGTTTGCTACGCTCATGGCGGTCGAGATGAATGGTAATTCCAGTGGTATCGGCTGGTACATCAATTGGCAGAAATCCGTAATGTTATACGATGGCGTTTACGCCGGACTGATCATTATTGCCGTGATCTGCTCCCTTACATTGACGATCTTGTTTAAGGTAAGAGACAGAGTGCTGACATGGCAGAAAGGAGTCATCAAATGGTAGGCGAAATCAGTATCAAAGATGTGCACAAGAAGTTCCCCAACACGGATCCTTCCAAAGAAGATATCGTTGCACTAAATGGATTTTCACTCGATATTAAACCAGGATCATTCGTGAGCCTGATCGGCCCTTCCGGCTGTGGCAAATCTACGCTGCTTCGTATCATCGGAGGACTCGACAGGGCTACAAAAGGCGAGCTATATATTGATGATAAAGAAATCAGGAAACCGGGTAGTGACCGGGGATTTGCTTTCCAGGGCAGTAATCTCTTTCCATGGCTGACAGTCGAGAAAAACATAGCTTTCGGATTAAAGGCGCGTCATATCTATAAGGAACAAAAAGCATCGGTGCAGGAGTTCATCAAACTGGTTGGACTGGAGGGCTTTGAAAAGTCTTTCCCGCATCAGCTTTCAGGTGGTATGCAGCAGAGAGCTTCTCTTGCCCGTGCCCTTGTGGGACATCCATCCGTTTTGCTGCTCGATGAGCCGCTCGGTGCGCTTGACGCATTTACGAGAATGAACCTTCAGGACGAGATCATCGAGATCTGGAAGAAACACAACATGACCATGGTGATGGTCACACACGATGTCGATGAAGCCATCTATATGTCGGATCAGGTCGTTGTCATGTCGGCCAGACCTTCAAAAGTGGAAGCGATCATTGACATCAACCTTCCGCGTCCGAGAGCCCGTGCTCAGGACACATTCCAGGAATATAGAACCAAGATCCTGAATGTACTCAACCTTGGCGGTAAAGTGGACGAAGTTGAATACTATCTGTAAACACTACATATGATGAAAAACACGAATTAAACGAAAAATGAGAGGAATGAAAATATGAAAAACAGAACTATTTTTGCTATCGCGTTTATCCTGCTCGGACTTTTTGTGATCCTTGCTCCGAGTGTACTTTTTCCTATTTGCGAAAGCGAGAAGAAGATGGCTTGCTTCTATACGAAACAAGCGGAGATCGGTCTTGGTGTCTTTATTTCGGCGTTAGGAGTGGTGTATTTCTTCTTGAAGAATAAGAACATCCGCCTGGGGATCGCAATCGCCGAGTTCTTCATTTCCGGACTGGTACTTGCCTATCCTTTGAAACTAACCGGACTTTGCAAAATGAGTGACATGGCATGCCGTGTGAAAACACTTCCTGCTTTGATCGTAGTTTCGATCCTTCTGATCCTGGTGTCACTTGTGGACATCTTCTTCCTGGCAAAGAGTGAGCAGAGCGAATGAAACCGAGACGAAGAAACAATTTATTCAAAGATATCCGAAGACACGCATTTTATAATGCGTGCCTTCTTGCTACCATTATTCTTCTGTCGATCATGCTTCTTGCCGGAACGATCGTCAGCACGAGTCTTCGTACTGGTATGGGAAATATGCAAAAACGCCTTGGCGCGGATATTATGCTGGTACCGAAAGGCTCAAAAGAGAAAGCGGAGAATATGCTCCTGGAAGGAAGCCGTAGTGCTTTCTATTTCGATGCATCCGTCTATGAACAAGTTTCCGGTATCGAAGGGATTTCGGAAGTGACGTCGCAATGCTTCCTGAAGTCACTCGCGGCAGATTGCTGCAGCAGCGAAGTGCAGATCGTTTTCTTTGACCCGGTAAGTGATTTTGTTGTGGCACCATGGATCGAGACCGAATATAAGACAGGTCTTTCCGGAGATTCTGTCATTGTCGGAAGCGATATTGCCAGTGAAGATGGAACGATCAAGCTTTTCGGTCAGGAGTATCCTGTCGTTTCCAAGATGGCCAGGACCGGAACCGCACTGGACAGCTCTGTTTATTTTTCTACGGATGCAAAAGAAGAACTTCTTAAAAATGCCGAAGAAAAAGGTTCTTTTCTTACTGAAGACCAGAAGAAAAGCGGCATCCTTTCGTCCATTTTTATCAATGTAAAAGGGGATCATCTTGTGGATGGGGTGATCGAGGCAGCACATAAAAGCATCGGCGATATTTTCGATGTGGTCTACCCGAAGAAACTGCATGAATCACTCGCCGGAAGCCTTCTTAAGATCACGGGTGTGATCAATATCGTTTCCATTTCTCTTGGTGCCTTTCTGGTCGCGATCCTTCTGATCATCAATAGCATTATCATGCGTTCCAGAAAACAGGAGGTTGCACTTCTTCGTGTCTTAGGACATACGAAGAAAAGACTGATTGGGAAACTGATCACGGAAATGGGTGTGATCAGTTTATGCGGGGCAGTCTTAGGATGTGGCCTTGGTGCCTTGATCGTGATCCCGTTCGGAAGATTGATCGGTAATTCCCTGAATATGCCGTACCTCGGACCAAGTGCCGGAAATACCCTGTTTCAGATCCTGTTTATCATCCTGGGTGTGTTTCTGATCGTGTTCCTGTCATCGATCTTCTTTATTATTCATGCAACGAATATCGAGCCGTATCTGGCACTTCGAAGGGAGGAATAAGTCCATGTTATCAGCAGAAAAGATCAGTAAACGATATAACAATAACCGAAGACAGATCCTGGATTCGATCGACCTTACGCTCGATGAGGGTGAGTTTGTCGCGATCATGGGCGAATCCGGATCCGGCAAAAGCACTTTGCTTGCGATCCTTGCCGGGATCCTTTTACCTGAAGAAGGACAAGTGCTTTTTGATGGGAAAGATCTGTACTCGCTTTCCGATGCGGAGCTTTCTGAGGTGCACCGGAAAAAGATCGGCTATGTTCCGCAAAGTAATTTCTTCCTCAAGAACTATACGATACTGGAAAACATAGTGGAACCGTTTGTAAATACGAACGATGCGGATCCGGAGGAACTCTCCGAAAAAGCACTGGCACATCTTGACCGGTTAGGGATCAAGGATCTTGCAGATAGGTATCCTCACGAGCTTTCCGGCGGAGAACAAAAACGTGTGGCGCTGGTGAGGGCACTTCTTACGGACCCGAGGCTTCTGATAGCAGATGAACCGACGACCGGGCTTGATTCGGAGACAGGAAAGATCATCCTTCAGTATCTTTCTGACTATGTGGCGTCCGGACACTCCGTTCTGGTGGCGACCCACGATGAGCATGTGAAGGAATACGCCGGACGGGTATTAGATATCACAAAAATCTGATAAAATATACCCAAAGCCGATGGGTTAGGCGGAGGGTATAATATGGCAATACTTTGTAGTAAATGCGGAGCACCTCTTGTGCTTGCTTCTGAGATCAAGTCAGGGATCTGCAGTTCCTGCGCTTCGCAGACAGTCACGGATCCGGAAACGGACTCTGTGCCGTCGTTTGCATCCGCAGAACCGGTAGTGCAACAGTCAGAAGAAACACATCATGAATCGGAAGAATCGACGATCGATTGTAAGATCTATGCCTGCAGTTCCTGTGGAGGGCAAATCATTCATTTCGGAAAGAAAGCTTCCGAGAGATGCATCTACTGTGGCAAAGATACAGTATACCTTGCCCGCCAGGCTAAGGAACCTGCTCCGGAATTCATTCTTCCTTTTTCTGTTTCCGAAGAGAAAGCCAGAACGATTGTTAAGGAGAAACTCAATAGTCTGTCTTATATTCCCAGGAAAATCCGGAAAATGGAACCTACGGATATACGGCGTGTATATGTTCCGTACTGGATCTGCGATGTCATGCATGCAGAGAGTGTGGGCCGTCAAAGCAGACAACACGAAGAAGCTATCGGGCATCTGCTTCTGTCAATAAAAGGGCTTCCGCTTGATGCATCAACGATCCTGTCGGATAATATGGCCCATAAACTGGAACCTTATACATATAAAGACCTGGAGTTATTCAACGAATCTGCGTTAAATGGAAGTTATGCTGCAGTAGCGGATCTGAAGAACCACGATCTGCGGGCAGCGGCAAAAGTGCGCGCAGAAGAGATCTTCCGTGATGAATTGTGCAAGGATTTTCAACGAAAAATGGAGAATGACTATTATAAAGATGTGAGAAGGTATCCGTTTACCCGGAAGATGGAGTCCTGCATGGTCGACCGGGATGTAAAGTATGCCTATCTTCCGGTATGGGTGATAAGTTACCAATATAAGAAGAAGCATGGCACGATACTGGTTAACGGAAATACAGGTGAAGTGGTTGCGCCGGTTCCCTGGAAGAAGGCGCCACTCCTGGGTCTGGGACTTTGTATTTTTACAGTGGTTGCGGCTTCGCTGTCGTTCCTGATATATAAAGCATTTGATCTTACGGGATGGATGCAGAGCAATGACAGGACTCTTATGGTTGCTGTTGGAGTAATTCTGTTCTGCCTACAGCTGCCTGTCTTTCTCTTTGTGATCAGTCTTCGCGGGTTCAAGGATAGTTTGCGTGGCGCCAGGCGGATCTCGAACGGCGTTGTTTTTCATACAGGAAAAGGGGGGAAGAAGTGATATGAATACTTCAGTTCTTTTCATACTTTATTCTATTGTTTGGGGCGTATTGTTCGCTGCGATCATTACGTTTGAAGTGATCAGCAGAAAGCTTAAGAAAAACATTGAAAAATTCGATGAAGACACGAAAACAGATTATTCGGTCGATATTCTATTTGGAGGTGCTCTGACTCCTATGGAACGGGTACATATGTCCTCTTCGGAGCAGGCTCAGTATGTTCCGGGCAAATTTGCCGTGATGAGAGATCTGGACGAGTATAAGGAGTTTTCTGCCCGTCAGCTTCTGGGAGATGAAGATGCACCGGTATCTCTGGATTATGGGGAGAAGAAAGACCAGGAATAACGGGTGGTTTCGTGTTATAAGCGGAAGTTATCACGTATGATAAATACGAACGATTTTTCAAATCCGGAAGGTCATGGTACTATTAACTCATCCCGAACAGGGAACGCAAAAACTCATCAAGAGGGAGGGAAAAACATGAAGAATATGATGGATCGAAAAGATATGCAGATGTGTTGCATGTGTTGTATGTGTTCGACATGTTTCATAACAGAATCATAAACCTTTTGGTGATCAACATTATTTTTTGTGTAGTTGTTGCCAAAGTGGTAGCAGCTAATTTTTTTTGTCAAGGAGGACATAACAATGAGTGAGATTAAACAAAGTGCTTTGGAATTGATCGGTAACACACCGCTTCTTCAACTGAATGGATATTCCAAAAAGAGAGAGATTACAGAAGCAACAGTACTCGCAAAGCTCGAGTACCTGAATCCGGCCGGATCCGTTAAGGACAGAATCGCATTGGCCATGATCGAAGATGCAGAGCAGAAGGGCCTTCTGAAGCCTGGCGCCACGATCATCGAGCCGACATCCGGTAACACAGGTATCGGTCTTGCCGCAGTAGCTGCTGCAAAAGGATATAAAGCTGTTCTGACACTCCCGGATACGATGAGTGTCGAGAGAAGAAACCTTCTTAAGGCTTACGGCGCTGAGCTGGTCCTCACAGAAGGTGCTAAGGGCATGAAGGGTGCCATCGCTAAGGCGGAAGAACTGAATAAGGAGATCGAAGGATCCATTATCCTCGGCCAGTTCGTTAACCCTGCAAACCCGAAGATCCATAAGGAGACAACAGGTCCGGAGATCTGGAAGCAGACCGATGGTAAAGTGGATATTTTCGTTGCCGGTGTTGGTACAGGTGGTACGATCACAGGTACAGGCGAATATCTTAAGTCCCAGAATCCGAATGTAAAAGTCGTAGCAGTAGAGCCGGAAACAAGTGCAGTCCTTTCTACAGGTAAGGCCGGCGCACATAAGATCCAGGGCATCGGTGCAGGCTTTGTTCCGGATGTACTGAATACAAAGGTTTACGATGAGATCATCCCGATCGCAAATGAGGACGCTTTTGCTGAAGGAAAAGCATTCGCACTTTCCGAAGGTATTCTGGTCGGTATTTCTTCCGGTGCAGCTTTGAAGGCCGCTGAGATCCTGGCTAAGAGACCGGAGAACAAGGGCAAAGTGATCGTTGCGCTCCTTCCTGACTCTGGTGACCGTTATCTCTCTACGCCGCTGTTCAATTCCTGAGCTGCAAGGTGTAGCAGATGAGTAATACGTACGAGGATCTGCAGAACTCCCATCCGTGCTTCGGAGGTCATAAGAATAACGCCGGAAGGATCCACCTTCCGGTAAGCCCGGGATGCAATATTGCATGCCGGTTCTGTGACCGGACCATCAACGATGTAGAAGAACGGCCGGGAGTCACCTCCAAGGTGTTAAAACCTGATGAGTGCGAAGATATTCTGAAAAAAGCACTGGAGATCTGCCCGGATATCAAAGTGGCCGGTATCGCCGGCCCCGGAGATACATTGGCATCCGACTATGCACTGCAAACCTTTCAAATCGTAAAACAGAAATTTCCACAGTTGATCAAGTGCATGAGTACGAACGGACTTCTTCTGAATGAAAGGGCAGAAGACGTGATCCGGGTCGGGGTAGATTCTCTGACTGTGACCGTAAATGCGATCGATCCCGAGATAGAGAGTAAGCTGAATGCGTTCATCATCTACCATGGTGAGAAGATCGAAGGAGTGGAAGGAGCGAAGATCCTCATCCACAACCAGCTGGAAGGTATCCGCAAGGTAGCTTCCGCCGGGATCACTGTCAAGGTCAATACAGTGCTGGTTCCCGAGATCAATGGCGATCACATCGAGGACATCGCGAAAGCGGTCAAAGAAGCCGGAGCGAAGATCTACAATATCATTCCATTGATACCGCAGCATGAGTTAAAGGACGTGAAAGCCCCTACCTGCGCGGAGATCGACGCCGCAAGAACCAAAGCATCGAAGTACATCGATGTGTTCCGTCACTGCCAGCATTGCCGGGCAGATGCGGTAGGTGTTCCCGGTAAATCCGAATTCGGTGATCAGATCTACCAGAGAAGACTCGGAGTGAAGGAGACTTTCTCACATGGCTGAAACTGAATATAAGATCGCTGTGGCCAGTAGCGACGGGATCGTAGTGAACAATCACTTCGGTCATGCGAAGACCTTCTATATTTTTGCGCTCAAAAATGACCAGATCGAGCACCTGGAAACCAGACATCTTGAACCGGTATGCGAGACGGGAAACCACGATGAGGCAAGGCTGAAAGAGAATGTAGAGAGACTTTCGGACTGTACGCATCTCCTGGCAGTACGGATCGGCGACGGAGCAAGAGCGGTATTGGAAAGCTATGGAATAAGCTGTTATGAAATCCCGGGAGTGATTCCGGAATCAATAGACAAATTAGTGAAATACGAAAAAATAAACGAATTATTTAAGTGAAGGAAGGATTAGGAAATGGGTGAACTAAGACAGATTGCAATTTATGGAAAAGGTGGAATCGGTAAGTCCACGACAACACAGAATCTTACCGCCGGTCTGGTAGAACACGGTAAGAAAGTCATGGTCGTAGGCTGCGATCCTAAAGCTGATTCTACGAGACTTCTCCTCGGTGGTCTGGCACAGAAGACGGTACTGGATACGATCCGTGAAGAAGGTGAGGATATCTCCCTTGACCGTATCATGAAGGAAGGCTACGGCGGAACAAAATGCGTCGAGTCAGGCGGACCGGAACCGGGCGTAGGATGTGCAGGACGCGGAATCATTACTTCCATTAACATGTTGGAGAATCTCGGTGCCTATACAGACGATCTGGATTATGTTTTCTACGATGTTTTGGGTGACGTTGTCTGCGGTGGTTTCGCAATGCCGATCCGTGAGGGTAAGGCCAAAGAGATCTACATCGTGGCAAGTGGTGAGATGATGGCCCTTTACGCAGCAAACAATATCTCGAAAGGTATTCAGAGATATGCAAGAACAGGCGGTGTAAGACTGGGCGGCATCATCTGCAACTCAAGAAACGTGGACCGCGAACTGGATCTTCTCCGTGCCTTCTCAAAAGAACTGGGAACGAAACTTCTTTACTTCGTACCGAGAGACAATATCGTTCAGCATGCGGAGATCAACAAAAAGACCGTTATTGAATACCGTCCGGATTCGAATCAGGCTCAGGAATATAGAAACCTGGCACAGGCTGTGATCGAAAACACAGATTTCGTGATCCCGACACCGATGACACAGGAAAGACTTGAGGAGATCCTCATGGAATACGGCATGATGGAACTGGCCGACGATTACAAGATCTGATTCAAAAAAAGCATATACAGGAGGAAAACACCATGGGTAAGATTTATAATTCCATCACAGAACTGGTCGGACATACCCCGATCGTAGAATTTAAAAGACTTGAAGAAAAACTCGGTCTGAAAGGTCGTATTGCCGGAAAACTCGAATACTTCAATCCGGCAGGATCCCATAAAGACAGAATGGCTCTCGAGATCATCGAGGCTGCAGAAAAAAGAGGCGAGATCAGCCCGGATAAGACCACACTGGTTGAGTTCACCAGCGGTAACACAGGTGTTGCTATGGCCGCTTTTGCAGCAGCGAAGGGATATAAGTTCAAGATCGGTCTTCAAAATGGTGTATCGGTCGAAAGACTGAAGCTGCTTCAGGCATATCAGGCAGATATCGCGGATGTACCGCATGAGCTGATCGCAGGTGTTTTTGAAAAGGGTATCGCTGCTTTTGCAGATGTAGTCGATCACATGAAAAAGGGTGTAGAGCATCCGTATCCGACACTTCAGCTGGATAACCCTGACAACATCAATGCGCACTATAAGCACACCGGTCCGGAGATCTGGGAAGATACGGATGGTAAGGTCGATATCTTCGTAGGTGGTGTTGGTACTGGTGGATCCACCCATGGTGTAAGTAAGTTCCTTAAGGAGCAAAACCCGAACGTGAAGGTCGTTATCACCCAGCCGGATCCGAACGATGTAGTGAACTCCAAGGTAGAAGGCGCGGAGGACGGCGGTTTCCATGGTATCCATCAGGTTCATAACGAAAATGGTATCACGCCAATGGCTCCGACGAACTTCAGTGACGAACTGACCGATGAGTACAAGTTTATCACATACGCCGAGACACTCCGCGCGATCCATCTTCTTGCAAAATATGAAGGAATCTTCGTAGGTGCTTCTGCAGGTGCTTCTCTGGCCGTTGCGATCAAACTCGCACTTCAGGAAGAAAATGCAGGTAAACTCATTGTCCCGCTTCTGCCGGATAACGGTGAAAGATATCTGTCCGAGGACTTGCAGAAGGTGCGTCCGGAGCTGGAAGAAAACGTCGGTTTCTAATCGATCAGATTTATGTAAAGAAGGAAAGAACACATGCCTATTAACTTAAGTAATTCGAATGTCGCGACAAGAGAAAACCGAATCGGTTCAATCACCGGTTATGTCGGAACCCTCAAGGACTTAGCGACCCAGAGTGAATGCGGAACTTTGAAAGGCTGTTCCCGCTGTTTCTCACAGTCCAGTACATGTCTTTCTTCCTGCGCGCTCGGACAGCTCTGCGGTATCCGTGATGTGGCATTGATCCATCACGGCCCGGCAGGATGCTCCGTAGCAGCGGCCGGCGCTTACTACATGTCGAAGGTCATGTCAAAGAAGCGCGGTGTCACCAGCGATACGATCTATGTCGGAACGGACATGAATGAGAACGACACGATCTTCGGATCTACGAACGCACTCCGTAATGTTATCCTCGAAGTCAACAAGAGATATTCCCCGAAGGCGATCTTCGTATCCAGTTCCTGTGCAACAGGTATCATCGGTGAGGATATCGACAGTATTGTTGATGAGGTCAGGGATGAAGTAGGTGTCCCGATCGTAGCCGTTCACTGCGAAGGTTTTAAGTCCCGTATCTGGGCAACCGGATTCGACATTTCCGACCACGCGGTACTGCAATCTATCGTTCAGCCTCCGAGAGAGGGCGTGAAGACGAATAAGATCAACTTCAAGAACTTCTTCGAATCGGCTCGTCCGGAGATCATCGAGATGTTCAAAAACTTCGATCTCGATCCGGTCTTCCTGTACTGTAACTCTACAGTTGAAGAACTCTCCCACATTTCCGAATCCCTTGCTACTACATGCATCTGCGGAACATTGGGTAACTACCTCGGAAATGCACTGGAAGAAAAGTATGGTGTTCCTTATGTAAGATCGATCAATCAGTGCGGTATCGTCGGTTTCGAGACGTGGCTTCGTGAGATCGGTAAAGTGACCGGAAGATCCGAGCCGATCGAGAAATATATCGAAGAGCAGCGTGCAATCTATCTGCCGCAGATTGAAGAAGTGAAGAAACAGCTCGAAGGTAAGACCGCCGTTCTCGGTATGGGTCCTGGATATACATTCGAAGTATCCCGTGTACTCAATGAACTGGGTATCAAAGTCGTCTGGGCGCTGGCATGGCATTACGATAAGAAGTATGAAAATGGCGATATCCCGCCGTCCATGAAGTATCTTCTGGATAACGATATCGACTTTGAAGCAAGCGTAGCTGACCAGCAGAACTTCGAGGTCATGAATATTCTTCATAAGTATCAGCCGGATATGTATCTTTCCCGTCACCCGGGTTCTACCGTATGGGCGATCAAGAATGGTACACCTGCGATCTATGTTGCTGATGAATACATGATCTTCGGTTACAAGCACACACTGGAATTTGCCAAGACGATCCTCGATGCAATCAATAACAGAAGCTTCGAAGAGAATCTTGCCAAGCGTACCAAGCTTCCTTATACAGACTGGTGGTACCAGCAGAATGTTGATAAGTTCCTGGAGGAAACGAAATAATGGCGAAGTTATTAGATAAGCAAAGATACAAATGCGCACTGGGTGCGATGCAGACTGTTCAGGCAATCGATCGGGCACTCCCGATCCTGCACTCCGGCCCTGGCTGCGCACAAAAACTTTCGGAATCCACAGGAAGTTCCGGTTATTTCTCACCGAATATTTTTCCTTGCACAAGTATCAATGAGAAAGACGTTGTATTCGGCGGCGTGAAGAAACTCAATTCTACGATCGAGAATGCACTGAAGGTGATCGATGCGGATCTGTATGTAGTATTGACCGGATGTATTCCGGAGATTGTCGGTGACGATTCCGGTGAAGTGGTCTCCCGTTTTGAAGATGCGGAGAAGCCAGTCGTCTATGCACCGACAGCAGGCTTTAAGGGAAACAACTATAAGGGACACGAGCAGGTAGTCGATGCCATCGTGGATCAGTATCTGAAAAAAACTGATAAGAAGCAGAAGGGTCTGATCAATATCTGGGCAGACGTTCCTTATCAGGATCTTTTCTGGCTCGGAAATCTCCGCCAGCTGGAAAAGCTGATCGCTGAACTGGGCCTTATTCCGAATACGATCTTCGGCTATAAGCGTGGTATCGAAAACATCAATAAGATCCCGGAAGCAGAATTTAATCTTCTGGTGTCTCCATGGGTAGGACTGAGTAACGTAAAGAAGATGGAGAAGAAGTTCGGAACCCCGTATCTTCACTATCCGAATCTTCCGATCGGCGCAACAGAGACCAGTAAGTTGCTGCGTGAAGTCGGTAAGTTCGCCGGCGTTCCTGAAGAGAAGGTCGAGGGTGTCATCAAGGAACATGAGGATTACTACTATTACCTCATCAGTCGTTATGCGGATCTGTTCCTCGAGAACCGTGTCATCAACAAGCAGTTCACCGTTGTCGCAGATGCACAGTATTCTCTTGCGGTCACGAAGTTCCTCGTCAACGATCTCGGCCTGATCCCGGCCAAGCAGTTTGTTGTCGACGATACTCCGAAGAATCACAGAGACCGTATCACAGAAGAGTTTAAAAAACTGAACTTCGGTATCGAAGCAGAAGTTTCTTTTGAGACAGACGGTTATAAAATCCACGAAGAGATCAAAAACCACGATTATCACGGTTATCCGCTCGTGCTCGGCGGTTACTATGAAAAGGAGATCACAGAGAACCTCAAGGGTAACTTCCTGAATATCTCCTGGCCGGTACAGGACAAAGTTGTTTTCGACAACTTCTATGCCGGATATGAAGGCGGTATCCGTCTGATCGAAGATATCTATACAGTGGCTGTATCCAGATTCAACTGATATAGTATTGCGTGGGAGTGTGCCGGGCCAGTAAATAGAAACGAACCCGGCACATTCTTTAAAAAACGAAATAAGAAAAGGAGAACGGAAATGGCATATTTTATCGCGATCGCCACCTCTGACGGAGAACAGGTCGATCGTAAATTCGGAGAAACAGATTCGTTTCATATTTATTCTGTAGAAGAAAAAGAAATCGTCCTTTCCGCGATCCGGAAAGCGGAAGGATCCGATGCTCCTTCGCAGAATGCATCAAAGGAGGCGGACGCCTCTTCCTGTGGAAAAACGGAAGATCCGGGCTGCGGATCCGGCTGCGGAGGCAACAGTCAAGCCTGTGGAGGAAACGGACAAGGATGCGGCGGTGGCGGCACAGTACTTGGAAAAGTTACCCTCATCGAAGACTGCCGTTGTGTGGTTGCAAAGAAAGTGGGATTTCAGGCACAGAAACAATTCGAGAAGAAAGCGATATCTGTTTTTGACGTGGAATGCAGCGTGAAAGAAGCACTCGAAAAGATCACATCATATTACTACAAGATCGATCACAGACAGTCTCTTCGGACGAAGGACGTCGAGTGATCACGAAAATGGTTAAGAAAGGATCATTGTTATGGCTAAAGTAACCTACTCCGGTGTTCGTGAAAGCAAACCGGGCAGACTCAATGATTTAGGTACTACCGGACAGGAGGTTAGCGAGAACTTTAAGAAAGGATGCTTAAAGCGTGCCGACCGTTCCTTCGCTCAGGGACTGCAGTGCCAGCAGATCAACAGCCTGGCCGCGCTCATGTCTCTTGAAGATGCTGTATTTATCTCCCATTCTCCGCAAGGCTGTGTGGGATGCGCCATCATGGCAATCGATATGTACCGTGTAGGCCAGATCCACCGTGGGATCCGTAACGTCAAGAATCCTCGCCTGATCGTCTCAAATCTGGATCAGAAGAGTGTCGTTTTCGGTGGCGAGAAAAAGCTCCGTGAATCCGTGGACAAAGCCGTCGACCGGTATCACCCCAAGCTGGTATTTGTTTTTGCATCCTGCGCATCCGGAATCATCGGAGATGACATCGATGCGATCTGCGCAGATCTTCAGGGACAGTATCCGGATACCTTAATCATTCCGATCCATTGCGAAGGTTTCAAGTCGAAGATCTGCGCATCCGGTTTTGATGCTGCATTCATTTCAATCAACAAGTATATCCTGAAGCATCAAAAAGTGGAAAAAGAACCGGGGCTGATCAATCTTTTCGCGCCGACGACCGTCAGCTATGCAGACCAGAAAGAGATGGAGAGAATGCTGCATCTTCTGGGTGCTAAAGTCAACTATATCCCGTTTTATAGTTCGCTCGAGAAAATAAAGAAGATCCCTGCGGCGGAAGCCTCCACTTCGATTTGTAAGGTGTTCGCCGATGAGTTCATGAAGACCCTCTACGAAGATTACGATATTCCTTATTCACATACGGTCATGCCGATCGGTATCCGTAACACTGACAAGTGGTACAGAGGTATCGCAAAGGTCATCGGAAAAGAGAATGAAGTCGAAGAGATCATTGCAAAAGAACATGAGCGCATCGAGCCGCTTGTGAAGAAGATCCGCGACCGCCTTCAGGGCAAGCGTGTGTTTATCTGCGGCGGAACGGGAAGATCTTTTGCCGCGGCGGCCTTGATCGATGACTTCGGTATGGAACTTGTGGGTCTGGAGACACCGACTTACGATGACGATGCGCAGGTCGATATTGAATACTTAAACGGCATCCATAAGGATTTTGTCGTGGACATTGCGAACATGCAGCCGTTCGAGCAGGTGAACCTGGTCAATAAACTCAAGCCGGATGCTTTCATCGGTGTACCGGACTGGGCTGCTAAACTCGGCATTCCGACGACGCATGTCCTGGATGGAAAACGTCCGACCATGGGTTATGACGGTCTTCTGTTCCTGGGAAATAAGATCGCCGATCAGCTGGAGAATCCGGGCTTCAATAAGAAACTGGCGGCCCACGTCAAGCTTCCGTATAAGGAATCCTGGTATTCGGAAAGTGCTTTTAAATATATCACGAAGGGGGAGAACTGACATGTCAGAGATCATGGAAAATCCGAAGGGCGGATGCGTGCTGGCCGGTATCAATTCGGTCCTTGGTGCACTCAATCGTGTCTGCCCGATTTATCACAGTGGCCCCGGCTGCTGCATGCAGACAACGGCATCCGATCAGGGACAGTCGGGACATAAGCACGGTTGCTTTGTCAGCGGTGTATCCCTCCCTTCCAGTAATATGCTGGAGAAAGAAGTTGTCTTCGGCGGGATCAATAAGCTCCGCACCACGATAGAGGGTGCGATCGATATTATCGATGCCGATGCATATTTCGTACTGACAGGCTGTACGGCCGGAATCATCGGCGACGATATCGCAAGCGTAACGAATGAATTTTTCGAAAAAGGCATCCCGATCTACCCGATCGAGACACCGGGTTTTACGGGTGACAGCACTCTCGGTTATGAGACAGTATGGAATACATTCCTTGATAAGGTCATCGAAAAAGATGTACCGAAGGATGAGAAGCTCGTCAATATTTTCGGCATCATTCCGTATCACGATCCTTTCTGGAGCGGAACGCTCGAAGAAATCGACCGTATCCTTTCCCGTCTGGGCCTTCGGGTCAATACGTTCTTTACAAAAGGACAGGGCATCGAAGATGTAAAGAAGAGTTCTGCTGCGGCACTGAACATCATCATCAATCCGTGGGTCTTCAAGGGTCCTGCAGCCAAGTATGAAAGCAAGTTCGGTGTGCCGAGCCTTCGTGTCCCGGGACTTTTTGTCGGCGCAACGGATACGACGAAATTCGTCCGTGCGGTTGCGGAGAAACTGAACCTGGAAACCGAACTGGTGGAGAAGGTCATCGCGGATGAAGAAGCGTATGTCTATCACTACCTCGCCCAATCTATCGGAGCCCTGAGCTGGAAGCGTTTTGCGGTCATCGCAGATGCGAACAACGCTGTAGGCTTTACGAGATACCTTGCTAACGACTATAGCTTTACACCGGTTTTGGTTATTGTTTCCGAACCGATCTTCCGTCCGGAAGATAAGGAAACAATTATCAAGGAGATCACGAATCTCGAATATGCCCGCCCGCCGAAAGTGCTTTTCCTGTCGGATCAGTATGAGATCAATCAGGCGATCCGGGAGGAAGAAGAGGAGATCACGCTGATCGTGGGATCCAGTAACGATCGTGAGATTGCGCTGGAGAAGGATTCCCAGTTTATCCTGGGAGCTTTCCCGATGAGCGAGCGCTTGATCTTCAACCGTACTTATGCCGGTTATCGTGGCAGTCTGACGTTTACGGAAGACATCTACGACAACAACTGACGGAACGATCCATCCGTCGAATAATCTCACTGGGAAAGGGCTGCCGAAAGGCAGCCTTTTCTTTTGGGCTATAAGCTCAGGTTATAGATACCCATATAATCAAACGATTATTCAAGAACCCAAACCTCTGTTAAGATGTTGCTAACGAAAAGAAAAGTGAGAGGAAACACATGAGTAAACTTGGATTTATAAAAAGATTTGAACCAGTCACATCCGAGCGTCTTATCGAAAAGGCGATCGAGACGGCGGAGTGGATCGAGCAGTATGCACATGAAGATGGAGATACGAAGTACTGGGATGTGCTTCCGGGAAAAGAACAGACAGGGTCTTTTCTTTTGAAGGAAACAGGCATCTATGGAGGCGCACCGGGCGTCGCTTTTTTCTTCCTGCGTCTTTATGGTGTGACGAACGAAGAGAAGTATCTACAGAATGCGAAAGCCGCCATCAACTACGTGATCTCCAGGTATCGGGGACAGGAAGATTTCCGGTCGGATTCAGAGTTCCTTCCGGGAGCGGAGATTGGTTTTTTGAACGGTCCTGCAGGTGGTGCTTTTGTGGCCAGCCGCTTATTTGAATTGACAGGGGAAAAGAAGTATAAGGATTACGCGATCCGTGTCACTGACGATCTGATCGACTCTGCGACGCAGGAGGACGGGAAGCTTTTCTGGTATGGAAATTACGGCATCATCGGTGAGGGAAGTCTGATCCTTTATCTGGTTGATGCATATGAGACCTATGGAGCAGAGCGTTTCCTGGAGGCAGCACATCTTGGCGCGAAATACATCGTCAGCAAGAGAGAAGAAGCACCGAATGGCGGGTACCGCTGGTATGCAATGGATACGGCGAAATTCCCGACGATTGGAAAAGCGGGAGGATATTTTCCGGGTTTTGAATATGGCGCGGCAGGATCCGGTTACATTCTTGCAGAAGTCTATGAGCATACGAAAGACGAGGAACTTCTTGAGACGGCGGTCGGTGCGGCAAAGTACATCCAGAGTGTCGCAGTCTATTCGGACGATCAGAAAGCGGCGTTAGTCCCGTATAACGATACATACCTTCCGGGATTGTTTTACCTTGGCGTCTGCCAGGGTCCGGTCGGCACATCAAGACTCTTCTATAAGCTTTATGAGATCACGATCGATGAATCCTATAAGAGGTTTATCCTGCAGCTGACCAATGGTATTCTGGCAACCGGCGCACCGGCGAAACACTCAGAAGGATACTGGCGGACGAACTGCTACTGCTGCGGTGCGGCAGGCATGCTTGAACATTTCATCCATCTGCATAAACTGACTGGTAACGGAGATTACATCAAGGCGGCAAAAGAGGCGGCGGAAACACTGATCGGTGAGTCCACTTTTGATTCTCTCAAGAAGTACACGAACTGGTACACGCAGTGGAACCGCCACGAACCTTGGAAGTCCGAAGCCTACACTGGTCTTTATCACGGAAGTGCTGGATGCGCAGCATCACTTCTTGCACTGGCACAGTATCTGAAGGAAGGAAAATACGGCCCGGCCTATTTGGAAGACCCGTATCAGAATCTTTTCTGATCACGGGTGTTCCTGGCTGGTCAGTCTCCGGATCACTTCCTCATAATCTCCTTTGAACTGAAGAGCATTCATTCCTGCCTGCAGGGCGCCGGAAACGTTATCTTCGCGGTCGTCTACAAAGAGGCATTCTTCTGCAGGGAGGCTGTACTCTTTCAGGAAGGTCTTGTAGATCTCAACATCTGGTTTGAGCATGAGATAGTTCGAAGAAACAAATACGCCGGTGAAAAAATCCAGCGGTAAAAACTTCGGGAAATAGTCGTAGAAAAGATCACTGGCATTAGAAAGAATGTAGATACCAAAGCCAAGTTCTTTTACACGCTCACAGAAAGCTCTGGCCCCATCTAAAGGCGTCATGCAGATGCCCCATCTGTCAGCACAGTTTCTCAGCGCTTCGTGATACTTTTCCGGAACCCGGACCTTCACCAGATCAAAACGGTCTTTGTCCTTGATCTCGCCTTTGTCTCCCATGAGCCACTCCGGGCCGTTGAACAGTTCTTTTCGAATGATATCTTTCTCTTCGTCTGACGAGCAGAACATATTTAAAACGGCATCAGGATTGTAATCCAGAAGAACATTTCCCATGTCGAGTACTACATTTTTGATCATGTTATCCACCTTATCTTTCTTCTCATGACTTATTTGTCAGAATAACCCATGGCTATTTTCAACTCTGTAGATGAGATTTATAAACCGCTGATAAAAGAATACCATACCAGCACTTTAATGGCACTAGCCTGATGCCTCTACCTGATCTAATTCAGGCTACTTTCAGTTTGGTGATCTGTTCTCTTTCCTTTATCCGGACCTCACGAATGCTTCCCAGCTTGATTATCTGGTACGCCGCATTTACATCCGCGTTAATGCAGATGCCGGTGTTGCTTCTGAACAGACCTCTCCGGATCCTCCGATTTCTGTCATAGTATGCCACATCCGGGATCTCT
>JAFWPB010000035.1 GCA_017545245.1 Clostridiales bacterium | reverse complement strand
TTACTTTTCAGGCGATTTTCAAGTGCTTTTAAGTCGGAAAACTTGAAAACCTGATTTGCGACTTACTTTCTCAAAAAAAGAATTGCAAATGGCTCCCGATTATAAGTCGTTTTTGGCGATTTGGCGATTTCCGACTTATCTACTCTTGCTCAGCTTGAAAAGCGTGAAAATGCAACTTTTTCCAAAATGTGATGGAAATGTTATTTAATGCAAGTGCTTTTGGAGTAGAATATGCATAGAATCAATCTTGCGAGTGGAGGATAGCATTATGTGTTTATTCTGTGATATCGTGGCGGGGAAGATTCCGTCCACTAAGGTTTTTGAGAACGATAAGGTCCTGGCATTCAAGGACATCAACCCGCAGATGCCGATCCATGTTCTGATCGTGCCGAAGAAGCACTTCGATGATATCCTCGATATGGCGGCTTCTGACGAGGGAAAAGAAGCGCTGGGCGATGTGCTTGAGGCGATCCCGGAGGTCGTGAAGGCGACCGGTGCGGATGAGGGCTTCCGTGTTATCAACAACTGCAAAGAATATGCCGGCCAGACGGTCATGCATGTGCACTTCCACATTCTGGGCGGTAAGAAGTTTACGGAGCATATCGTTTAATGAAGAAATCTACTCGCCGGGCTTGCCGGTTTTCTTTCCGGGTCGTGACATTCCTTTTGTGTCTGGCTGTTTTGGTGACCCTTTTTCAGATTCCTTCCAGGATCTTCCAGAAAGAAGATGTGCTGGAGTCTTATATTGCGCGTTCTTTTTCCGTGATCCTCGGAAGAGATGCGACAATCGAAGATCTGCGTTTCTGGTACCAGAACCTTCAGAAGGGCAATGCCTCGGCGGTCTCCATGATCGACAATCTTATGGAGGGCTCGGAGTTTGAAAAACGGGAGCTTTCTTTAGACCAGAAACTCGACATCGTATATGAGTCGATGCTTGGCCGTCCGGCTGACGAGAACGGGAAAGAATACTGGCTGCGCTATCTGAACGGCGGCGTAAGTAAGGCATTGCTCGTTCACACGATTGCCAATACGCAGGAATTCAAGTCTTTCTGCAGCGGGTATTCTGTCAAGCCGGGGGATGTCAGCATAACGGAAGAAAGAGATCTGGATCCGAACATGACGCTTCTGGTGTCAAAGCTTAGCCGGACAGTTCTGGGAAAGAATCTGGACAACATGGAACTGAATTCCTGGATCGCAAATCTAGGAAACAATGAGGTCGGCCTTTCGACTCTCATGCTTGATATTCTTAAGCGCAAAGAGTTTGTGGAAAAAGGATATTCCCGTGAAGAAACGGTACGGATCCTTTTTGAAAGTATGCTGGAAAGAGAGCCAAGTGAGCAGGAATTGACAGAGTACATCGATATTCTTGAACATGGCGTATCGATGGAGTATGTGCTGGATCAGATTTCAAAACTGCCTGAATATCAGATGAAATGGGTGACGCAGGGCGTCAGCACGGGAAATATCACCTTGACCCAGCCGAGAGATCTGCATTATGAACTGACAGGATTTATCGCGCGTTTTTATGAGAAACTTTCCGGACATGTGGCGACCGAAGAGGAGTTAAATGACGGCATTGGCAAGATCCTTTCCGGAGACTTGAAGATCACGGACATGCTGACTTCGGTCCTGGAATCGCCGGAGAGCCAGGAGACGCTCGCCTCCAATGAGGATTTTGTAAACGCTGTATACGAAGTGCTCTACGGCACTGTACCGGATGCGGATCTGGCCGAGGGATACAGGATCGGACTGGATCATGGTATCACGCGTGCAAAAGTACTGAAGGAGATCATGAAGGCGCCTTCCTTTAATGAGAAAATGACGGAGCTGGGTGTTCCTGTTACAACAGAAAAGGTCATTCCGGAGAAGGTCATCGCGCTGACTTTTGACGATGGTCCGTATACACCGGTCACGTTCCGTATTCTGGATGCACTCAAACCGTATGACGGACATGCGACTTTCTTCGTGGTCGGTAACCGTGTTGATCCGTATTCGGAGTGCGTGATCCGTGCGGTCAACCAGGATTGTGAGATCGGCAATCACACGTGGAATCACACGACACTGACAAAGATTTCAGGTGATTCGGTCGCCAAGCAGATAAATGACTGTGATTCCGCAGTCTACAATCTGGCCGGCGTCCATACGAAGGTCATGCGTCCTGTCGGAGGTTCGTACAACAATACTGTAGCAAACAATGTCGGCCGCCCTATGATCATCTGGTCCGTCGATACGAATGACTGGAAGTACAGAGACAGTAATCATGTTATCAACGAGATACTGAATAATGTGCGGGACGGAGATATCATCCTCATGCACGATATCTACGAAACCACGGCTGCAGCAGTGGAATATGTTGTACCGGAACTGATTGAGAGAGGATATACGCTTGTTACGCTGAGTGAACTGGCGGAGTATAAAGGCATCGATCTGAAGGCTGGTGAAGCGTACTTTTCCATACGGGGATGATCTGCTTTCGGACGTGTCATCCGACATCACTTCATATGAAGAGATGAATCGGGCAAAGCCTTCGTCATCAGGGCGGTCAGCCGGAAGGTTTTGTGAAAGAAATACCGGAAAAAGAAGAGGGGGATCTCATAGTGAGTAAATCACTTGAGATCCCCCTTTCAGGAACCATCCGGTGAGATGTGTTCCTGTGCTTGCTTGGGTTTTACTTCGATTTTACATAAAGATCAGAGATCATCTTAGGAGAGATCTTCAATCTTCGGAAGGAAGATCGAGTTCTTTTTTGACGTTTTCTTTAAAGCTCTTGATTGCAGTAGCTTTGTCGATATCGCCACGCGCATAGGCTTCGACCTGCTCGAGGAAGAAGTCATTGATCGGTCCATCCAGATTGCTCATGGATGTGCCGGATGCATATTTTGTGGCTTCCTTGAATGTCTCAAAAGGATTCTGTCCGCTTAAGATTGCCATCGAACCATCAGAGATGGCCATGACTGTGGAAGAAGCGACGGTATCTTTTGTGCCGGTTTCGTTCAGAAGACCATTGGCCCACTTGTACTGGAGACCGTCTTTCGTGCAATCCAGAGTGATGAAGTTGATCAGGTCTGCTACGCCGGACTGCTTCTCTGTATCAATTACATCACGGTTGGCGAAGACCCAAGTGCCGCCCCACCAGAAACCAACGTTCGGTACACAGACTGCCCAGTCACCGAAAGTACCTTCGCCGGCTGTGGTGCCGCCACAGAAATTGCTGATAGCGTAGTTGATGAGCCATGCCGGACCGAAGAATCCAAATACCTGTTTCGGACCTACGCCAGCCATATCATCATTCCACTCCGGTGACCAGCTGAATGTGTCGTTGGAATATCCGTTTTCGTAGAGTATTTTGCTCATTTCGAAGAATTCTTCTCTTGCCGGATCGATATAAAGTTTGCCTTCTACGATCCAAGGATTCTGGGACGCTTTCTCAATAACGTTATAGATGTCATTTCTTCCGGAAACAATGGCATATCCTTTTTCTTTCAGCTTTTCCGCTGCTTCCCAGAACTTGTCCCATGTCTGTGAACCAGCTCCGATTGCTTCTTCTACAGTAGCCGGGTCGTCTGATCCGAAAACATCTTTAGCGATCGAGCGTCTGTAGATAAAAGCACCGCCTGTGGACTGGTAGCCAAGGGCAACGATCGAATTGTCGTGCTCACGTGTGCCGATGTCGATGGAATACTGTGCAATCTCTGCAGTTTGGATCCGCTGCTGCAAATCGTCAAAAAGGTCGATATACGCTGCGGCGTACTGGGAATACATACCTTGGGAATATGGCAATACGTAACCGGATTCAGCGACATAGACGTCCGGACAATACTTGCCGCCATTCTCCAGAGCATCGTTGAGGATGTCCTGATAGTCACCGGAATCTTCGATGAGGTAGAGGACGATCTCGTACTGGTCTGCAAAATCAGCGTGATCAGTTATGTAAGATTCTACCATTGTCTGGATTTCGTTTGAGAAAGTCATGACTTTCAATTCTGTGGATCCAGCACCGTAATGGAACTCTTGAACACGCGGATCCGGGGTTGGAGTTGGAGTGCTCGTCGGAGTCGGCGTATTCGTCGGAATCGGAGTGCTCGTCGGAGTCGGAGTGCTCGTCGGAGTCGGCGTACTCGTCGGAGTAGGCGTATTCGTCGGAGTAGGTTTATTCGTCGGAGTAGGTGTATTCGTCGGAGTAGGTGTATTCGTCAGTGTAGGAGTAGAAGTTGGTGTAGCCGTCGGGGCCTTAGTTGGCTTGGCTTCCGGGAGCGGTGGCTGCGGTGCATTCATGTCAACCTCACCACGTTCGATACCATATTCTTTGCAGATATTGGTGAATTCTTTCGAATCTGCAAATCCAGCCATGACTTCACGGCGGGAAGTGCCTTCCTTCAGGCGGCCGACCCAGTATTTCAGACCGTCCGCTTCCGGATCTCTTCCCATAAATGTCTTATAAAGACGGGTAACATATTCTGTGTCATCAGTAAGGAGGTTAATGAACTCCTGAAGCTCGAAGAAAAGCTGTGCTGCTTCTGCGCCGGTCTTCTCCAGATTGGTCAGCGCAAGACTCCAATACTTGAGTCCGCCTTCCTCGGGATCACGTCCCAGACAACACTCATAAAGACGAGTTGCAAACTCAAGTGCATTGGTTGAAGGAATCTCTGACTTGGCAGTCGGTGCACCGGAACGAACACCGTAGGTGGCACAGATATTGCACCACTCGGTGGAATCGATAAAACCGCGGATTACGTCATCGCGTGTCTTAGTGTTTTTCTTCAGTTCACCGACCCAGTATGCCTTTCCTTTTGCTTCGGAAGCACGGTCGAAGAATGTTTTGTACAGCGTCTCGACAAAGTTGTCATCGCTCAAACCACGGTTTCTGAATTCTTCGGCTTCGATCAGGAAGAAGTAAGCGCATTCACCGCCTGTTTTTTCTCCGCTTTCAATAGCATTGATCCAGTATTTCTTTCCTGCTTCTTCCGATTTGCGTGCCAGCGCTACAGTATACAGACGCTCTACAAAGCCGCCGATGCTGTTGTCAATCACATCTTCCGCATCAAAAGAAGCATCGCCGGCTCCGGCTTGGTAGAGATCGCTTTCTCCGGCCAGTACAGCTAAGGAACGACCCGGTGCCGCACCAAAGAGCATACTGGCGACCAGCAGCCCGGTAACGGCTTTCTTAAAGGTTATTCGAGAACTCATTACACATCCCTCCTCATCTTGCAAATAAAAAACATTGAAATCGATCAAAAATATCCGATTTTCTTCATTGTACATGGATAAAAGAATAGAAACAACGAGTATTTTGTAACGGATTAGTGAACAGTAGAGAAAGGGGAGATCTCAGGTGCTGTTATCGGAATCGGAGCTGGATTTTGGGCACAAAAAAAGGGGATTGGGAAACACAAAAACCAATCCCCGTTTGTGATGCGAAGGTAAATGAGAAAACCTTTCGCAACAATTGCTAGCGACGGATAAAACCAAAAAACCGTCAAAACTTATACACCGAAAGAGGAACGAATCATGTCGGTGGGCACCGTTCAGCCAACCCGTGAACCAAATATGCCAAAGCTCATTATTATTCTAATTACAGTTTAACTATATAATGATTCGCTACCGAAAACAAACAAGATTCGTTCTGAAAAGTATAACAATATTTCGCAAACAGGTAAAAACGGGTATCTTTGACCCACAAATATACCAAGGAAAAACAGGATTTCAGAGTGTGGAATATTTCACATATGTCACTTTCGGCTTTCTCTTATTAGTATATAATTAGTAAGTGGGTTATCTTATGAATAGAGGTTATTAGGTATGAAAGAACAAGTTTTTCCCAATCGATTCAGACAGGCACTTCTTGCGGTCATAGTTTGTTTTTCTCTGGTTTTGTCAGGATTTGTTCCTGCAATCCTTCGTGCAGAAGACGAACAAGAGACTGACCCGGTTGCTGAGTTTGTTACCCGGGCGTATTCCTTGATCCTGGAACGAGAACCGGAGAAAGAAGGCTTTGATTACTGGCACGGCGCGATCAAGAAGAAAACTATGTCTGCGGCATTCATGCTGAATGGGTTTATGACCAGTCCGGAATTCCAGGGAAGAAACTTAAGTAAAGAAGAACAACTGGACATCGTCTATCACGTGATGTTCGACCGCGAGCCGGACGAAGGTGGTTTTTCCTACTGGATGGGATACATGAAAGCGGGAGTCAGTATTACCGCGATCATTAACGGGTTTGCAAAATCCGAAGAGTTTACAGTGCTTTGCGAGAAGTATGGAATTGTTCCTGGAAAACTTCGGACAGGTGAGAACCGTGACCTGAACATGGAAGTTACGGCGTATGTTGCGCGTGTATACAATATCCTCCTCGAAAGAGAGCCGGATACAGAAGGTTTGAACTACTGGACAGGACGTATTGCAAAGGGTTCGGTCTCGGCAGCAGAGATCGTGAACAGTTTCATCCAGAGTAAGGAATTCCTGGACCGTGGACTGGACAGACAGACTTCCCTGAAACTGGTCTATCAGGCCATGTTTGACCGTGAAGCAGATGCAGAAGGTCTTTCCTACTGGGACGGCATCCTTTCCAATGGTGTGTCTTTGAGTTATGTCGTGGGAAAGATCGCAACTCTTGAAGAATTCAGTACACTCTGCAACAAGTATGGAATGACTCCGGGTGAAGTCGAGCTTCCTGCAGAGCGAGACCAAAACTACGCACTGACTTCTTTCATGAACAAAGTCTACCAGCTCTTCCTTGGCAGAGATGGTCTGCCGGAAGAACTGAATAATTATGTCGGTGCCGCCATGAATGGCTCGAAGCGCATCGACGGAATCTTTAATCTCTTGCTGGCAAGTGACGAGAGCCGTAACAAACTCAATACTAGCGAGAAATTCCTCAACAGTCTTTTTGAAGCGGCATATGGACATGAAGCTTCTTCAGAAGAATATGAAGCAAAACTGAACTCGATCCATAATGGTGTGACCAGAAGCCGCATCGTCAAAGACGTGTTGAGAAGCGAGAAATTTACATCCCGCCTTTCTGAGCTCGGACTTCCGAAGACGGCGATCGTTCCGGAAAAGATTATCGCTCTTTCCTGGGATGATGGACCGTACAGACCGGTTACCATGCGCATCCTTGATGTTCTGGAGAAATACGGCGCCCATGCTACTTTCTTTGTAGAGGGTGACCACGTGTATACCTATCGTGACTGTATCCTGCGCGCCACCAACCTCGATTGTGAGATCGGTAACCACACATGGGATCACACCCGCCTGACAAGCCTTTCTGCCGAGGGCGTGCGTTCTTCTATGTATAAGACGAATGAAGCAATCTATAACATTACCGGAAACTGGCCAAAGGTCATGCGTCCTGCCGGCGGCGGATTTAATGACACGGTCGTAGCCAATGTCGGTATGCCGATGATCATCTGGTCGGTCGATACCAATGACTGGAAATATCGGGATACTCAGCGCTGTATCGATTGGGTACTGAATAATGCAAAAGATGGGGACATTGTTCTCATGCATGACCTGTATCCTTCGACTGCGGCGGCAGCAGAAGTGATCATTCCGGAACTGATCGCAAGAGGATACACCCTGGTCACAATCAGTGAACTGGCAGAATATAAAGGCGTAGAGATGCAGAATGGTAAACCATACTACTCGATGCGGTAACGGAACCATCCGGTTGGAAATGTTTGAAAATTGATTATTATTTGCGAAAAAAGGGGGCTTCGCATAAACACATAAATCATGCGGAGCCCTACTTATGAGGAAAGAAAGATGAGCGAGAAAACAAAACAGATCGTAGAAGAAATCAAGAAGGCTATTTGTGGTAAAGACTATATCATTGTACTGGCCCTGACTGGTATTTTATCCGGTGGACACGTCCTTATGGAGGATGTTCCGGGAATGGGAAAGACGACGATGGCACTGGCTTTTTCCAGAACGATGGGTCTGGATTACGGACGTGTCCAGTTTACGCCGGACGTGCTGCCATCGGATATCACGGGTTTTTCCGTATACGATAAGAACAGCCAGTCGATGAAATACCAGCCGGGTGCGATCTTCCACAATCTGTTTCTGGCAGATGAGCTGAACCGTGCATCTTCGAGAACCCAGTCCGCGCTCTTGGAGGCGATGGAAGAGGGACAGGTCACAGTAGATGGAAACAGTTATGCGCTTCCGAAACCATTTGTTGTCATTGCGACACAGAACCCTTCCGGAGCATCCGGTACTTCGCTTCTTCCGGACTCACAGATGGACCGCTTTGCGATCCGTATCTCCATGGGTTATCCTTCTTCGAAAGATGAGAAGATCATGATCCAGAACCGCCAGAATGGTCATAATCCAATCACGGATGTCCAGCAGGTCTGCACGACCGCCGATATTCTGACGATGCAGGATGAGGTCAATCATGTGTATATGAGTGATCCGATCCTCGATTACATTCTTTCACTTGTTAACCAGACCCGAAAGCATAAGGACCTGGAGAGAGGTGCAAGTCCACGTGCAACACTGGCACTCACATCCATGGCGAAATCGTATGCATACCTTTGCAACAGAGATTACGTAATTCCTACCGATGTCCGCGATGTTTTCTATCCGGTCATGGGGCATCGTCTCCTTCTTACACCGGAAGCCGAGGTTAATGAGAAGAATACGACATATGTCGCAAAGGATATCCTGAAGAATACTTCGGTGCCGAAGATTTAAGGACGATTTATGGTCAAGAACTGGTGCATCTATATTGTGCTTCTGATCGGTGTTGTCACCTTCTTTCTGTTTTATCAGATGTGGCTGGCATGGTACTGTCTTGTTGTCGTGCTTTTGATTCCGCCGATCGCGCTGATATCCTGCATCCTGAACTCGATGTTTACCACATTGAAACTGGACGTCCCCAAGAATATTAAGATGGGTGACAATACCGGTCTGCTCTTGGTAGCCGAGACACCGAGTATATTTTCCTTCTCGATCTGCCGTGTGACTGTCACGTCGACAGAAGTCATGACGGAACGCGTATCCAAGAAAAGAAAAGTGGAAATCGACAGCCGCGGAAAGAAAGAGATCCCAATCGATACGACGCACTGCGGTGCTTTTGTATACAATATCAAAAAAGTCCGGATGTACGATCTTTTCAAGTTGTTTTTCATACCAAGGCGGATCACGTTTTCCCAGGAAGTGCTGGTTCGTCCGTTGCCGGTGATCCCGGATGTCCTGCCGGATTCCAACGGCTTTAAGGCGCGTATGCTGAAAAAGTCCTCTCAGTCGTATTCCGAGATTTACGATGTGCGTGATTATGTCGTCGGCGATCCGATCAAGAATATCCACTGGAAGCTTTCCGCCAAGCGTGACAAGATCCTGGTAAAAGAGCCGCAGGAGCATTGTTACGGGCATGCCAGAATCTATCTGGAACTGAAAAACGACCGCGAACAGATGGACAGAAAACTCGGTGAGCTTCTTTTTACATCGAACTATTTTCTCGAACACGATATTGACCACAAGATCCGTGTCCTTCCTCCGATGAAGAGAGAGGTCGCTTTCGATATTGAGTCGCAGCGCGATCTGGATACGGCGATCATCAAGATCCTGCACATGAAGATACCGAAGGAGACGGAAGATGCCAAGTAAAGTGAAAAAACAAAAGTGGATCGCGTCTCCTCCGGATAGGGTTACCTGTATTCTGGCCTATATACTGACCTTGGCACTGTCGGTCGGTCTGACACTCATGTTTACCAGTACCTATGATATGGAGATCAATTACCAGATATTGATTCCGGGAATGGCTCTCTTTACCATGTTGGCGGTGTTTGTCGGAAAACTCAAGAAGAGCTTTCCGTTTTATATCGCATTAGGTGCATCTGCATTCATTGGTGGATTATTCTGGTATTTCAACCTTTTTGATGTAAGGAAGGCATATGAATATGTGATGAGTACGCTCACGGTCTGTACTTTCCATTCGCTGGACATGAATTACTTTGTCTCGGCAGCGAGTCTGGAATCACATTCCTTGAGTCTTCTATATCTTTTCCTTTCCTTCATCCCGATCCTGGTGATCGCATGGGTCATCCTGAAAAGAAAGACAGTGCTTTTTGTACTTCTTGTTTCGTTTCCTTATATCCTCTGTTCGATCGCACTGGACTATATGTTCCCGAGCATGCTTTCCTGCGAACTGGTGATCGGAAGCATGATCCTGCTAGTTCTTTTCCATAACATTCGGAAAACGGACGGTGGGCAGAAAGACCAGACGATCCTGAAACTGGTGATTCCTGTTTTCGCACTACTGTTCATTATAGGCAGGATCTACCCGCTCGACAGCTACGATAAGAATACGGTAGCAGAAGAGCAGAAGCAACTCGTCTTTTCTCTTGCGGAAAAAGCCTATGGCCTCCGTGACAAGGTACCAAAGTCGGTTTTTGATCTTTTCAAAAAGGAACAGACCAGCGATTCGTGGATGGGAAATACGACCATCAAGAGCCTCGCTTCAAAGATCGCTACGATGAAGCAGGGATCAGAAGACCTGTCGATGGCGGGAAGCTATGATCCTCCGGCGATCGAGCTTTTTAAGATCACACGATACAGAAATTCGGAATACATCGGCCCGGTCACGGATTCAAGATACCTGTATCTGAAGTTTTCTGCGATGAGCATGTACGACGAGAATGAATGGTCTTCGGCCAAGTCCGGGGTTGCTGCACAGGAATACTATATGAATGGAATCCTGCCGGATCTGGCGGAATCGAAATACATCCTGAAAGTATCCATGGTCGCTTCAACGGATTGTTCCGTCGTGCCCTACTATACGGATAACTGTCTGGGTTCCGGAAGCGTCTCTTCCGGTCTTGACAAACTTCCGCTTTATCGGACTGCAATTCTAAATGAGCGTGGTGTGGGTGATCTCGGAGATGATTACTATTATGCCTACAACAATGTGCCGGTCAAAGTTGGTGAAGACAGCTGGTCAGACTGGTATTTGAAGAAAATCTACGATGAATGCCTGGATGTGCCGCAAGAAACCCGGGAAGGAATACTGAATTGTGATGCCATACCAAGCTGGTATCGTGAGCTTGTCGAAGACCCGGATTCCATGTCACTCGAAGAAAAAGTGAACCGCGTCTGTTCTTTTGTTTCGACACTGCATCCTTATGACAGCAAGACCGGATATCCGCCGTCCAACAAAGATTTTGTTGTATGGTTCATCGATGATGCGGAGAGCGGTTTCTGCGTACACTATGCGACGACCGCAGCCATCCTTCTAAGAATGGTCAATGTGCCGACGCGCTATGTTAACGGGTATATGATCAATACTCTTCGGGATAACGAAGAGATGTTCGTATATGCCAACGATGCCCATGCCTGGATCGAATTCTTCGACCCGGAGTACGGATGGCTTCTATATGATCCGACACCTGGAAACGGCAATGCCATGAAGGATTTCAGCATGGATCAGGCGCATCAGGAAGCATTCGAAGGACGGGGTTCGAGCGATACACGGGAAACGACCTCCATGACGGAGACGACCAGCGCTACGGAAACCGGCAGAACGCCTACTACAGGAAACGATGCCTCCAGGATCAACCAGATCACAAAGGAGATCAAGGATTCGAAGAACTCAGAATTTAAACTCCCGAAAGTCGTGGTCATCCTTTTGAGCGTAGCTGCAGTTGTCCTGCTTCTGTTCTGCCTGCGTGCAGTCTATTGCTTCATATGGCGGAAAAAGCTCTTGAGCGGGACCTTCAGCGAACGCACGCGTGCTTATTACCGATACTTCAGCCGAAGCATGGCGGTATACGGAAAGACGCCGTCCAGAAAGATCCGCGCAATTGGTGAGAAAGCTGCATTCAGTGCATCCGGTGTCATGGAAGAGGACTGGAAGAAAATCATTTCTCTGGGTGAGCAGGCGCTGAAAGAAGAAGGCGAGAAGAACTCCAAGTTCAAGCGATTCCTCAGCCGGTACATCTTACAGGTGAATTTTCAGGATAATAAAGATTAAGTCAGGAAAGACCAAAAGAACTTAAGAGCGCGAGGAATTCTTCCGAATCCGAGAAACAGGAAAGGACCCACTCACGGGACATACCTTCATTCAACTTGTTCTGCCAGAAAGCAAATCCGGAATCATCCGGCTGTCTTCCAAAGAAGGCAAGGTAAAGATCTTTCAGATAGTCTTCGTTACTTCTTGCAAAGGAAAGGTATTCTTCACTGTTGAAGAAGAAATCGACGATGTCCTCGGCGGAGCGGTTTCCGGAGTTCCATTCTTTGCACCAGAAATTCAGACCGTCGTTATCGGCCGGACGTCCCAGGCTCAAGCCGTAAAGACGCTGCAGGAAACGGGTCACATCCTGGTTTCTGTCGCTCTCATTTTCAAAAGAAGCACTGCCGGAGGTCAGACCGGAAAGGGAACAGAGCGAACGGAATTCTTCCGATTCGATAAACTGGCAGACAAGACCTTGACGGCTGTATCCCTGCTCGAGGTAGTCCTTCCAGGCGTAGAGCCCGTCCTGATCCGGTTCGCGGTTCAAAAGTGCACGGTAAAGCATGCTGATATACTCGGTATCGTTTTCAGAAGAAGTATCCGCTTCGTCCGAAGCGCAGATCTCCAGAGCTACATCGGCACAGGTTGCGCCGCTCTTCAGCTGCTCTGTCCAGAGGGAACATGCTTTTTCGTCCGGCAGACGCTCAAACACGGAAGTGTATACACGCTGAACGAAGTCAGCCTCCGGAGAATCGTTTTCTTCCGGATTCCCATAGAAAAGATCTCTCGCTTCACGTACGCAGGCATATGCATCGACCAGACCATATCCTGTGTAGATGTCGTAGCCGGGCGTATAGAGATCCTGCGCGGTATCCTGGAGGATCAGCTTGATCTGCATCGGCGTCAGATCCGGATTGATCGAAAGCATCATGGCGACGATGCCGGTGACGCAAGGTGTAGCCATGGAAGTGCCGGACATATAGGAATAGTAGCCGCCGATCGCGGTGCTGTATAGCCGCGTGCCGATCGCCGTAATGTTCTTATGTGTTCCAAAATTGGTATAGTTCGTGTCGCCCCGGTTTACGGTCGGGTCGGAAAAAGCGTAGGTGGAGATGACACCGATGCTCTCGGCATAGTCGGACGGGAAGTGCGAAGCACTTGTGCGGTCATTTCCTGCAGCCGCGCAGAGGATGCATCCGTTCTGGTAGGCATAGCGGACGGCCGAGGCCATCGTGTTCGTGTATTTGTAACTGCCGAAACTCATGTTGATGATCTCGCAGTTGTTTTCGATCGCATAGGAGATGGCACGCGCACAGGCAGAGGTCTTGCCCTTGCCGGCTTCTGTGAAGACATTCAGGCTGAGCATCTCGATGATGTCGTTATCGTATCCGGAAGCGACTCCGCGGCAGTTGTCGGCTTCGCCTGTATACCTGGCGCCGAGGATGCCGGCCACATGGGTGCCATGGGCTCCGAAAGCTGCGCTTGTGAGAGCACTCTCGCGGTATGCGTCGTAGGAAAGTTCCTGGTTCAGGACGCCTTCAAATTCCGGGTGAGTAAAATCCACGCCCATGTCGATGATGGCCACGCGTACTTTTCTGTGCGGTGTTTCCTTGATGAGGTCCCAGGCCTCCGGGCACCGCATATAATCGAACTGGTAACCGATCTCCTCTTCTCCCGATCGAAAAGCATCGGCGACCGGTGTGCCAAGGTCCATGAGATAGTCATATTCGATGTAATTGAACGTCGATGGATCGTAGGTTGATTCGATGGAAAGCGTATCGACATCCGGGTCCGGTGTAACAAGGTACAGGTTTTCATCAAAAGGCACATCGACCTTTTCCACCTGAATGCAGTCAAAAGACAGGGAAGAAGTATCCTTCGTAAGATCGACACCTTTGGTCGAGATCAGAAGTTTGTCCTGGTCATGTGGATCTTCGTCGTCGAGAATGACGGCATGCTCGTTGCTGTCCGGGTCCTTGCCGGAAGAATCACCGGTATCCGCAGATGCTTTTTTCGCAGGAATGATCAAACCGGTTGCCACCATGCCGGAAGCAAGCACCGGTCCCAGTGCACGCAGTAACAAAGAACGCTTCATTTTCTTTCCCTTTCTTGCCCCATCCTTTCCGGATGAGCCGCTACCATTACTATACTACGCTTTCACCAGTTCTTTACGCAAAGAACTGTCACATTACGCGTTTTCTTGTTCTTTTGCAGCAAGTACGGCTTTGGCAAGCTGGTCTGCGCAGGAAGTGGAGTTGAAGCCACAAGTATTTCCCATAAGTTTTTCCGAGATCGCATCGGCCGTCCAGCCGTCAACGAGCAGGCTGATCGCCTTCAGGTTTCCATTGCAGCCATTTGTGAATTTAATATCGGTAATCACGCCGTTATTGATCTCAAAATCGATTTTGCTGGCGCAGGTTCCCGATGTTTTATATGTGTAATGCATGAGTGTTTTCCTCCGTTCAGACCGGACAAGCCGGCAAGTATTTTGAGAAGACCTCGACATAGCGTGTACCAAATGAAATCGAGACCAGTCCGGCAAAAGCAATGCGTGTGGATTTTTCATCCCACTTGCCGTTGATGTCAAAACCACGGACATAAAGATACCGGTCATCCATCTTCTCCAATCGGCCGATCACATAGTCGATCTGCCCGCTGTCTCTGTCCTCGGACTCGTAGATCGCGTTGCATTTCTTCTCATCTAAATAGCGAAGTACGCTTTCCCAGGATGTAAGGTCGATGTCGAGTTTCTTGATCTCGGATGTGACTCCTTCGCTTTCCAGAATGTCATTAGTCAGGTCAACTTTGGAGCTGATCTCCATGACATCTTTGATACGGCGGACGACATAGCCGTCCAGACGAAAATCCTGTTCGTCCATATAGAGGAACAGATCCTCGCTTTTCTTAAGCGGAAAGCAGTTATAGCAGTTCGGGTCCGCACGCAAAAACATGCGGCAGAGAAGAGTCTGTTTGCAAGCTTCTTCCAGTACGGCAGTAATTTCGAACTTCTTCATGAATAGGCTCCTCCTTTTGTGTTTTTCTATTCCCATTATGGGCGGAAAAGAAAGAAAAGTCAAAAAGAAGGAAGAAGAAAAATCAGGTATACCTGCATCGGTCCCGTCTGGTGTGCAGGCGAGAATATAGGTATGATTCCTGTAAAAAAGTTGTAAGTAAAAAAACTAATACTTCTTATATCCATAATATTAAAAGAGTTTGCTTCAAGAAATGCTATTGGTTTTGCGACACGTCTTTACACCTGTTGCCTCGGCCGCGACCCTG
Source organism: Clostridiales bacterium (assembly GCA_017545245.1). Taxonomy (GTDB): domain Bacteria; phylum Bacillota; class Clostridia; order Saccharofermentanales; family Saccharofermentanaceae; genus Scatonaster. The sequence continues at coordinate 332 of JAFWPB010000035.1, read as the reverse complement.
AAGCCAGTGAGATTGCCTACTGGGTCGGCGAGATCGACAAAGGCACGCAGACAAAGGCCAGCGTCATGGCGTTCTTCGGGCAGTCGCCGGAGTTCACCAACATCTGTAAGACGTACGGTATCGACCGCGGCGAGATCTGATCCGAGGCCACCGCGAGACACACGGGAACGTCTAGAAAAAGACAAGATAAGTCGTATTTGGCAATACTGCTAACTCAAACTGGGTTCCGTATTGATGATTTGACAGTTTGCAGAAATCGTCGAGGATCTTTCCTGTTTTATCTAACACCGGCCAGCCACGCTGCGCCCTGCTTTTCTCAAATTCTAAAGAGA
>JAFWPB010000003.1 GCA_017545245.1 Clostridiales bacterium | reverse complement strand
TTTCCGGTGAAGACACCAAGTTCACTTCCGGCGTGTTTGCCGACGCGCAGGGCATGTGCCTTTATATTTCGCCGGACGCCACACGCTACCTCGGCACCTACGAAGGCCTGGTCCAGTCCCCGGAACTCTCGGCTTCCTTCACGCTGAGCCACCCGGTCGTCCAGACCTACTTGGCCAACTACTTAAAAAACCACTGCCTCGAGCAGCAGGGCATCTCCCGCGCCCCGATGTGGATCTGGGTCATGAAAGTCCTCTGCACCATGTTCGTGGCGATCGCGTTCTTCCTCTATGTTGCGACGCTTCCGTCCGGAAAGATGAAGACCGTTGAGAAAGAAACGCTTGAAAACGAAGAGGAAGAGCAGAGCCGCCGGTCTGCTGACGGACGTCTCAAACTCAAGAACCGCTCGGTTTTTGTGAAATACAAAGCTTCGCTCGTCCATCTTCTCGGGCTCCAGCTCCTGCTTGGCGCAATCTTCGCCCTGATTGGATGCATTTTCGTCGCCAAAAGCACTTCCCACGTGAAGCATGTCCTGCTGATCTGGGTGTTTACATCGCTCTTCTCCAGTGCTTTTTTCATGTTACGGTATATCAGAAAACTCCCGAAGAAAGAAGTGCGCCAGCACCGCGCGATGTTCCCGATGCAGATCGCCTTCGTAAGCGTGCTGCTTCTGGATATCTTCCTTCTTACCTTGATCTGGAGAGGCACCGGATTCCTGCGGTTCAGCCTGCTCCTGGTGATCGCGGTGTTCCTTTCCGTCATGCTCGGCGTATCGGTCTACATGCTCAATCTGACCGACTCTTTCTATATGAAAGCGCAGGGGCAGGGAAACGGCGTACTGGATTCGGTAAGATTTTCCGCGATACGTTTCGTTCCGATGGTGATTGTTTTGCTTTTCTCGATTATAATGGAGAGGAAAGTATGCTCGATACAGATCATGATCCTGGCCGCCGCGCTCATTATCAGCGCACTGATGCGGCGGATCACGAAGCGCGGCGCTTTTGGGGAAGTGCTATCGGTAGTTTTGTATTCATGCTTGTACTGGATGATGTTTTAAAAGCGTAGAAGCGGAAAGCGGGAAGAGCTTGCTGCTGAATATAAGAGGGAGGACGGGCGTATGTCATCGACGATAAAAGATGTAGCCAGAATGGCCGGAGTTTCCATTTCCACAGTATCGAAGTTTATTAACGGCGGAAACGTTCTGGAGGAGAACCGTCTGCAGATCGAAAATGCCATCGAGACATTGAATTATCAGGTGAATACCGTGGCGCGCGGCATGAAGACCAGAAAAACCATGAGTGTCGGCGTCCTGATTCCGAGCCTTGCAGACTATTACGGAGTTTCAATCCTTTCCTGTATTGACCAGGAGCTCTACAACTCCGGCTACAGTACGATCATATGCGATTATTCCCAGACCGATCCGACCGGCGCTTCCGATAAGATCAACTTCCTGATCAACAAGCAGGTCGACGGCATCATTATGCAGCCGATCAACGTCCGTCAGGAGGATGTGGACCGTGCGGCCAAGGCTGAAGTGCCGATCGTTTTCGTTGACATCGAAGATCCTTCGATCGCCTGCGACTCTGTTACGATCGACAACGTCGACATCGCCTACCGTATCACTCAGCACTTCATCGACAATGGCCACAGACGCATCGGTTTCATCGGCGGCCAGGAAGGTGTCAACACGACCGATGACCGCGTAAAGGGTTATAAAGATGCGCTCGCCGCTGCCGGCATTGCGCCGTCTCCGAAACTGATCCACCTCGAAAACGTTTCGGAAGAGAGCGGATACCTTGCCATGATGCGCTTCATGAATCTGCCCGAACCGCCGACAGCCGTTTTTGCAAGCGGAAATGATCTCACCTGCGGCGTCGTGATGTATGCCAACGAGAAGCACCTTAAGATCCCGGAGGATCTTTCCTTCGTTGGATTTGAGAACCAGACCATCGCTCACGTTTATAACCCGACATTAACAATTGGCATCCAGCCCATCCGCAAGATCGGCCAGACCGCTGCCCGCATGCTTCTCGAAAGAATGCGCGGGGAGTACGAAGGTGCGCCGAGAAACATCCGGCTGAAAGCCGTCATCGATTTCGGTGCATCGGTGAAGAAACTCTGAGACGGATCCGGGAGACCCACGCGATCCGTGCGCTTCTGCTCGTTCAGAAAGCGCTCTATGAGGCGAATTCAAAGTTTTTGTGAAAGAATGTAAAATTCCTTTTGTTCCCCTTCTTTACATGGTATACTTCGGAAAGGAAGAAGAGCTTTTAGAAGAAGGAGACGGTTTATGAAGAAATTTTCCACAGTCGCTTGCTGCGCGATTGCAGCCTGCATGGCGGCAGCAGTGCTTTTGGCGCCGAAGAAGGCGGATCGAAAAGTACTGGCCAACGCGTTAGTCCCCGGTAAGAATGATATACCGATCGACGAGGCACATTTTCCGGACGAAGGGTTCCGTAACGGAGTCAGAAGATATGACACCGATAATAATAGTGTTTTAAGTCCTTCAGAGCGGGACTTAAAAAATATGTATATAGAAAACCAATCATTTACGTCCATGATAGGTATTCGATATTTTCCAGATCTGAAATCCCTTACGCTGGTCGGTTGTAACGCGCCGAATATCGATCTGACGGATGCCATGGGTGTGACGGACCTGTACATCAGAGATGGTAAGAATACCGATCTTACAATCACGACCAAGGCTTTTCTTCAGGAACTGGAGATCGAATACACGCCGATCACATGGCTTGACCTGCAGGGCATGCTGAGTCTTCAGAAACTGACGCTGGAATATACCAAGATCCCGGTGCTGAGGCTATCCAGTGTGTCGAACCTGAAGACGCTGGAGCTTCACAACAACATGATCACCGATCTTGATATTTCCCGAAACAAGAAACTTGAGACCGTAGACTGCAACGAGATGCGTCACCATTCAGACTATGCGCTTCTGGAGTCTTTGACTGTAGGCGGTGCAACAGCACTGAAGACGATCGATGTGAGTCATCACGATATAGGAGAACTGGCGTTTACGGATAATCCCAACTTGACGAAGATCGATTGCAATTACAATAATAATCTGACAAAACTGGATCTGTCCGGCGCATCGGCCCTGGTCACGCTGACCGCGAAAGACAACAAGCTTGCTTCGCTGGATCTGACGCATAACCCGGCCCTAGTATCTGCGGAAATTGATTCTTATTACGACAGAGACCTGTCCGTCGGAAAGCTGGATCTGTCCAAGAATACGGAACTTCAGGTTCTGAAATGTGGCAACCTCGGTATCACGGAGCTCACCTTTCCGAGTTCCGGAACGAGCAAGATGACGAATCTTCAATGCAGTCACAACAAGCTGACTTCCCTGAATCTGAGTAATCTGGTTAATCTTGAGGATCTTGGCTGTGCCGATAACAATATTTCCTCTCTGACCATGCCAAAGAATATGTCCAAGCTGGAATACGCAGATATAGAGAAGAACTCGATTCCTTCAATTAATTTGTCGACCGCAACGAAACTTGGGGTCCTCGTGTGTTCCGAAAACAACCTCTCCTCACTGGATGTCACCGCTTGCAAAGAACTGTACAAGCTCTATTGCAATAGTAACGGCATTTCGAAACTGGATCTTTCGAAGAATACGAAGCTGGCTATTCTTGAGTGTTCTTATACGAAACTTACATCTCTGGATCTTTCCAACAATACCTTGCTCGAGAGAGTGCGCTGTGTGCACAGTAGTACCGATGAAAACGATACTTCTCCGAGGATCAAGTCTTTGAAGGCAAAGAATCTTCCGAATCTGACGTACTTATCCTGCGACGGCAACGATATCGCGACGCTGGATCTTTCCGGGGACACGGCGCTCACAGAACTCTACTGTATAAACTGCAATATCGAAAAACTGGTGCTGGCCAATGATACGTCATTGAAAACACTATGGTGCTATAACAACAGGATCAGTGTACTCGATCTGACAAATGTGAAGAATCTTGAGAGCTTAAGCTGTTCGAGTAACAATCTTGTAAACCTGGATCTTACAGGTTGTTCGAAGCTTAATAGAGTGATTGCCGCGGGCAATAAGCTTAAGACGCTGATCGTTAAAGGATGTGTCTCACTCGAGGAGATCAACTGTTCCAATAATAGCATTACTTCTCTGAATGTCTCAGATTGTGTGAAACTTCGAACACTCGAAGCAAAAGTGAATTCCCTTTCATCGTTAACTCTGACTGGAGCAGTCTCTCTGCAAAAAGTGGATGTGGAAAAGAACCAGCTTACGTCCTTAGTGTTGAAGGATCTGACAAAACTGAAGGAACTGTACTGCGAGGATAATAAACTTGAGACAATGACCTTGTCCAACCTGCCTTCGCTGGAAAAACTGTACTGCAACTATAACAGCCTCAGAAGTCTGAATGCGTCCGAAGCACCGAATCTAACGAGGCTGGATTGCTCGTTCAACGGTGAGATTACTTCGCTTACGATCGATAAGAACAATATGCTCTCCCGGCTGAGCTGTTACGGAAATAAGATCAGCTACCTGAAGATTGGGGTAAACCCATACCTGAATGCATGTTTCAACGGGCACAAGACAGAATGCTTCTACTCCGGGCGAGAGCACGGTGCTTTGGGAAACCATTTCGATCCTCTTGAGAGCTCGGAATACTATGGCAAGGCCATGATCCAATGCGACAGGGACGTTCTGATCATAACGACAGGCAATACACCGACACCAACGAAGGCACCGGCCACCCCGACTCCGACTAAGAAAGCCGGGACGCCGACTCCGACCAAGAAAGCCGGTACTCCGACTCCGACCAAGAAAGCCGGTACGCCGACGCCAACTAAGAAGGCCGGTGCGCCTACACCAACCAAGAAGGCCGGTACCCCGACGCCAACTAAGAAGGCCGGTACGCCTACGCCAACTAAGAAGGGCGGTGCACCTACGCCGACCAAGAAGGCCGGAGCGCCTACGCCGACTAAGAAAGGCGGAACACCAACGCCAACGAAGAAAGGCGGAACACCAGTGCCAACCAAGAAAGGCGGAACACCGGTGCCAACGAAGAAGGGCGGAGCACCTACGCCAACCAAGAAGGGCAGTGCACCGACGCCAACTAAGAAGGGCGGTGCGCCGACGCCAACCAAGAAAGCCGGAACACCGGTGCCAACCAAGAAAGTTACGCCTGTGCCGACGGGTTCAGGTAAGCCAAGCGCAACACCGAAGCCGGGTCAGCACACGCCTACGCGTAAGCCGACTCCGAAAACTTCTCCGGAAGAAAAAACAACGTTTACCGATTTTGTTGAGCGCTTGTATGTGGTAGCCCTGAACCGTGCTTCCGAACCGGAGGGTAAGGCTTTCTGGGTAGGAAAAGTTGAAAGTGGAGAATATACCGGCGCAGGATGCGCAAGATTCTTCCTGCTCGATGCGCCTGAATTCCTGAACAGAAAGCTTAACGATAGTGACTTCCTGGATATTCTTTACAGAACATTCTTCGACCGTGAATCCGATCAGGACGGAAAGAACTTCTGGCTGAAACGTCTTGCTAATGGAACTTCACGCCGTGACGTCGTGAACGACTTTATCGAATCCACCGAGTGGTGCAACATCTGCGCAACCTACGGCGTTAAGTCCGGCGCGGTTTCCCACAAAGCCGAGTTTGCGAGCAAGAATGCAATCAGCTTTGCGACGAGACTTTACACCTGCTGCTTGGGCCGTGAGCCGGAAGAGAAGGGCCTGAACTACTGGTCTTTGGCTCTGACAAATCTTGAGCAGACAGGTTGCAGCGCCGCGAAATTCTTCTTCACCAGTGACGAGTTTGTCGGCTTCGGTTTGAAGAATGACGAGTACGTGAAGAGACTCTACAAGACCTTTATGGATCGTGAACCTGAAGCAAGCGAAGTCGCTTACTGGACAGGCGAGATCGCCAAAGGCACGCAGACCCGCGCCAGCGTCCTTTCCTTCTTCGGCCAGAGTGAGGAATTCACAAACATCTGCGCGAAGTACGGCATCGACCGCGGCGAGATCTGAGCTTTGCTGCGACCGCAGGGTGTGATCTGATCCGAGCCGCGACCGCAGGGTACGATCTGATCCGAGTTTTGCCTCGGGAAGGCATTCCGGCAGACCTGAGAACAACAAAAAATGCAAGATAAGTCGTATCTGGCGATTTAGCCGGATGCGACTTACTTTTCGCGCCATTTGAGAATTCTTTTTTTGAGAAAGTAAGTCGGAAATCGGCAATTTTCATTTTCCGACTTAAAATCACTGAAAAACAGGCCAAAAAAGCAGTCGGAAAACGGT
>JAFWPB010000034.1 GCA_017545245.1 Clostridiales bacterium | reverse complement strand
GCTTCAAGATGAGATTTCCCTCTTTATTGGTAAGGGCCCTGGAAGACTACCAGTTGATAGGCCGGGTGTGTAAGTGCAGTAATGTATTCAGCTGACCGGTACTAATGCCCGAGGACTTGACCACAAGTTAAGATTCTCTATATGAAACATCTCATAACCAGAACATTTTAAGAATCCTCTTCCAATCTTCTTGAAAACATGTTATAGTTTTCTATGCAGTCTTGAGGGTACAGCTTTAAGATCCTCAACCATTCCGGTGGTTATAACCGCGAGGCCACACCTGTTCCCATTCCGAACACAGAAGTTAAGCTCGCCGGTGTCCAAAATACTTGGCTGGAGACGGCCTGGGAAGATAGATTGCTGCCGGATTAAATTCCTCTATAGCTCAGTCGGTAGAGCATGCGGCTGTTAACCGCAGGGTCGTAAGTTCGAGTCTTACTGGGGGAGCCAATCAATCCGAATCTTCGAAAGAAGGTTCGGATTTTTGCTTTTCCGGATTTTTTGTTTGCGTAGAAAGAGGATCAGGATCTACAAAGTAACGTTGAGATCAAGCGAAGGTCAGGCTCAGCTATAGAGAGTCCAGACGCTGCTTCATAGATAGAGTACATGAGAGTTGCTGCGATTAAGATGGCACAAGAGAAGACATCACCTGGATCGATCTGGAGTATTCGTAAGAATCATATATATGGATATAAAAAGGGATAAAAAAACAGTTGCCACGGGGGAGTAGCAACCGTCTATATGCACAGCGTGCTCTGACTACTGCGTCAGACAAATAAAGTTTTGTGTGTAAAGTGGTTTGGCCAGTATGCAACATGGTTGGCTGATGCATGCTTTATGCAGAAGAAGGAGATACATCACTTTTTTAAAGGGTGGAGACTTCCTTTAAAATCTAGATGACGGTTAGGTGTGCATACTGCCAAACAACTTCACTCCCACATTTTCACAGAGTTTCAAAAAACATCTGCGTGACACAACTGAATATTAACATATCTGTAACCATTGTCAATACAGGGTTGCACGGATTTGACAAAATAGGTATAATTGTGAGTGTTACATGCCTATAATTTCAGAAATGGGTGAGTGTTTCACAAATTGTTACATGAAAATCGATTTGTATCACCGCATTGTTTTCAGGAGGAGTTCTTATGTCGACTATACGTGACGTTGCAGAATATGCTCATGTTTCCATTGCCACTGTTTCAAGAGTACTGAAAAAGAGCGGCCCTGTTTCTCCTGAAACAGAAACGCGTGTTTATGAAGCAATCGAGAAACTGGCCTATCTTCCGCCCCATTCCAGCAAGAAAAAACCGGAGAACAGAAAGCTCAGTGTGCTGATCCTTTTTCCGAATCATATCCGAAGCATGCATTCGGAAATGCTGTCCGGTATCCGTGATGCAGCGAAGAAGGAAGATATTCTTCTTTACTATGCCATTTGCGATAACGATTCCAGCCTGGAGACAACATATGTGGATGCGCTCCGTCATGGCCAGTTTAATGGCTTGATCTTTATGGGTACGTTCATGCAGGCCAATGACCTCATCCAGCTGAGGAAGACCTGCCAGATCGCTCTTTGCGGAGAATGCGTCGAAGGCGCGAAGGTGCTCTCGGTTGCGATCGACTGTGAAAAGGCTGCCTACGATGCCGTGTCGCATCTTATCGAGCAGGGACATAAGAAGATTGCCATGATCACCACACACCGCCGTGTTTGGTCTTCGGTGGAGAAGGAGAAGGGCTACCGCCGCGCGCTCATCGACAAGGGCCTTCCTTTTGAAGAGGAATATATCTTCTACGGGCGATTCACTTCGAACAACTCCCGTTACATCCTGAACTATTACGAAGCGATGGACGAGCCGCCGACGGCATATTTCTGTATTTCAGACGATATTGCCAGAAGTATCTGTAATTGCCTTATGGAGCGCAATTATGAGATTGGAAAAGAACTTTCGGTCTGCGGCTTTGATGATTCGGAATCCAGTACGTCGGCCTATCCGAGATTGACGACCGTGAATCAGCCTTTCTATGAGATCGGGCATCGCGTGGTCGAGATGCTGAAGTCGAATATGACGAGCGTAATTGAGCACAACGAGGCGGTCTACTTATCGCACAGGCTTTATATCCGCGAATCCACAAGCGGAAACAGGGAACTGGAAGGCTGAACGGATCGCATCGACAAAGCCTGAAATGCAAATCAGAAACAAAACAGCCCGTCACAATAATGAACGGGCTGTATTTTTTGCTTAGATAACAGATATCCGATCAGGAGTCCGCGACTTCGTAAGTTCTGGCGAAGAGGTTCTTCTCGATGATGTAGAAATCGGAAAGATCGTTCTCACGTACGGCGATGTAATCGCCTTCAATGCCGCGTACATAGTTGTTGGCATCCCAGACGGTGAAGATCTTGATGGAATTCGTGATCGGCTTCACATAAACGTACTCCGTGCCTTTTGTAACGCAGGAGCGGATGTGCTGGGCCAGATCGAAACTCTCGCCACTACGGAGATTCTTGATCGTAGGACGGTACTCGGAAGAAACGTGGGACTTGGCATTGCACATGTTGTACGTCTCTTTGAATTTGGAGTAAGAGATCGGGACGATCTCGCCCTGGATGCCGACCATGATGCAGGTCTCGGAATTCGCGTTGATGTCAATATCGCCCTCGAGTGTACGGACGAGAAGCGGAGTATTGGAAGATACGAAATCTTTGCAGAATACAACGCCGATCGGAATTCTCTTCTTGCGGTAACGGGTCATGCCTTCGGTGCTGACCTTATCGATGCCGGCGCGCAGGATCGTGCACTCGCCGGAATACTTCATGAGTTTGCTTCTCAGGAACTGCATCAGACGGACCTGACCGTACTGTGCAGAATAATCATCTTTGGAGATGAAACCACCGGCCTTGTTCTTGTGACCGCCGCCGAAACCAATGTCCTCGGTGATATACTCAGCGAGCTCGCTGGCTTTGGTTTCCTTGATACAGCTTCGAATTGAAAGCTTATATCCGGTGTAGGTCTCATTGAAAGCAATACAAATATCGACCCGGTCAACCTGGATGAGGAAATCACTGATCAAACCAAGGATGTTCGGGTCACAAGGCTGGACCTGCACGAGGGCAAGCCGCAGATCACTGTCGAAAGTAAAATCATTCATTGCCTGGGCCGCGATCGAAAGCTCGCTAAGAGAAAGGTTCGAGTTCGAAAGACGGACGAGAGCGGCCTGGTCAAAAGCCAGAGCATCACGCATATCACGGTCGAGAGGATGGTAGAGTTCGGAGAACTGGTTTGTATCACAGTACAGACCATAGTAAAGTGCTGTCGCACAAAGAGGATCTTTGTTGATGTCGATGCCTTCGTTACGGAAAAGCTGCCAGACGAGTGTACAGCAGCTGCCGACATTGGACTGGATGTAGGAATAGTCTACATCGATGCCACAGAACTGGTGGTGGTCGATGACGGCAACTTTCGGTGCCGGGAAAAAGCGTACGTTACCGGAACGGTACTGACAGTCTGTCGTGATGAGAAGATCGCAGGAACCAAAGTCGGAAACACAATACTCGATCGGGATGCGGAACATCTCGATCATCATAGTAAGGTTGACCTTCGTAATCTTATAACGGCCGCTGTAAATCAGGCGGACATTGCAACGATGGCTGCTGAAATATCGGTATAAAGCGAATCCGGATGCGATCGCATCGGGGTCCGGGTTGTCATGACACTGAATGGTGATGTTCTGATATTTTGTCAAATCCGACAGTTTCATGTGTGGAGCCCCTCCCAAACCAAATAAGAAAACTCAACAATCAAATAATAACACAGGTAGGCATGTGGAAAAAAGAGCCTTTCGTTAATTCCAGTTCATTTTTAAAGAGAAATTAACCGAATCGAAATAGTCACGCTTGCGCATTTTCTGTTTTAAGCGCAAACTATAGTCGGACTTTTATTGGGAAGGAGAACCCTATGAAAACGAAGAAAACCGTAGTCGGAATTTGCCTGATCTTTCTGGTGATGCTTGCTGCGGTGGCTTGCCGTTCGAACACAAAAGGCAGTAAGAAAGAAAAAACGCCGCAGGAGCAGACTGAGGCGCTTCTCGATGATTTCTGCGCGTTTTTGAAAAGCGGCAAGTACGATAAGATGGCGCCCCTTACCGATCCCCCCTGCAAAATGCTGGATAAACTGAAAGAGTATTCCCGCTCGGAGGTTTCCGGAATTCTCGATACTTCTCTAAAAGAACTGTCCTATAAGATCGAGAGCATCGAGGAGGTCGATGGCGGTACGAAAGCAAAGGTCGTATTTACTTACTTTGATACGACTATGCTTGTGGGAAGAAGCGATGAGGTGACATCGACAAATGAAGTTGTTTCTTTGATCAAGAATGCGGAAAACATCGAGATCGAATGTGAGGTCAAGTGCGGACCTTTGGCTTCGGGTGAGGCCTGGAGAATAAACGGGGATGACGCAGAGACAATGTGCCAAGTGCTTTTCGGGTATATAGAGAAATTGCAGTTTGGTACACAAGCGACAGAGTCAACGACGGCGCTGTACTTCATTCCTTTTTCCGTATATGAATGTGTCTGGTATGACGAAAAGTATAATGAGCTCCCGGGCCTTCATGAGTCAACGAGGCTGTTCCGCACATATATGGTGACGTGGGATTACTACAATAACGTCACGGTTCGTTATGAGTTCGTCGATTCCAAGGATAATGTGCTGTATTCGGGTGAGACGACGCTGATGAACAGAACGGATATCATCGAGATCGAACTGAAGCCAAAGGAAAAGCTGCCGCTGGGTATCCTGACGTGCAAGGTCTACGATCCTGCGGACAAGTGTTTCGTGGAGTCGCAGATCGAAGTGTTTAAAGACGGCTACAGGATTCCGGTGGAGTTCCACTTTACAAATGCGTTCTTTGTCGATGAAACCGGTGAGCAAGTGACAAAATATGAATTTGGAACGCAGTATATTGCTGTTAAACTGGTAGGAGAATACGATACGAGAAATCTTCTGTTCAATTACGAGATCTATGCCGTGCCGGAGGAAAATGACGAAACGGATACGACGGCGGTCGATCCATCCTCGACCGGATCTTCTGAAACGGTTCCGGGAGAAACCGTGGCTTCTGGACCGATCTATAAGGGCGAGCTGAAGCTTCCGGAAGGACAGGACAATAAGGATTATCTGCTCGTAGTTGAGCCGCAGGTGGCGGAGACTTTGCCGGGAGGCAAGTATATCTTCGTGATCTACGATATGTTTGGAAATGAATATAAGAAGCTGGAGTTCGAGATCGAGGGTGGCGAGACTGTGGAAGGAACCACAGAGAGCACCTCTGCCGTAACAGGCGGAATCGTCACGGGCACCACGAAAGAAAGTACCGGTTCGAAAACGACGAAAGAGAGTACGAAGACAAAAAGTGAGACGACCGGTAAGACTAAAACGAATGGGGATACATAAGAGAAATGAGTAAAAAAACGTCGAAGATCCTTCTGATCACTACTATAGCGCTTTTTGCGACGATGGTGGTATTACTGGTCACGATTGGACCATGGGCGAAAAAAGAAGATTCAGGAAAGCGCCGCACAGAATGGAAACAGTCCACGAAGGCGACGACTACGACGGAAGAGGAGACGGAAAACGACTCCACTTCAGAAATCACGGAGCCGGCTTCTACGCCGAGTGAAGAAACGACGTCGGAAGAGGAAACTTCTGCTACGACCACTACGGAAGAAACAACGACAGAAGAAGAAACTACGACTGAATCGGTAGAAGAAACAACTACGGAAGAAACCGAAGAGACAACGACAGAGATTCCGGAAACGACGCAGAACATTCCTTCCGGCGCGTACGATCTTTCGGGTATGGTGGTGTGCATCGATCCGGGACACCAGAGACATGCCAATGACGATACCGAGTCGCTTGCTCCGTGGTCGGACGAGCAGAAGGCGAAGGTGTCTTCCGGAACCAGCGGTGTTTCAACAGGACGTCCGGAGCATGAAGTGAATCTTGAGATCGGTCTGATGATGCGGGATTACCTCGAGTCGATGGGCGCGAAGGTCGTCATGACCCGCGATACGGCCGATGTAGATATTTCCAATATCGAACGTGCGAATGTGGCTGTGGAGTGTAATGCGGATGTGTTCCTGCGTCTTCACTGCGACTCGGCCGAGAGTTCCGAAGTGCGGGGAATCGGCGTGTTTGTCTGTAGCCGCGGAGAACTGGCTGACCAGCAGGAACGCTGGGGAGATATGCTGGGTGAGAGCCTGGCGGAATCAACAGGATCGAGATACAGAGGCTGCAGTGCATCCACAACTTACAGCGGCCTGAACTGGGCGACCAGCGTGCCGTCCTTCCTTCTCGAGATGGGCTATATGTCGAACCCGGAAGATGACGAGCTGTTGTCTGATCCGGATTACCAGAAGAAGATATGCGAAGGAATCGCGAATTTTTGTTATAAAATGAAAAAAGAAGGAGTATGACTATGAGCGACAAAAGTGCTTTTCACCCATTATTACCGAACGAGGAAGAAAGATATAAGCCGATCTCGGCGGACCTCACATGCAGAAAGTGCGGCAAGAAGAGTAAGGTTCAGCTCCGTGCCTGCGTGAACGTTTCTCTCCATCCGGAAGAGAAAGAGCAGATCCTGAACGGATCCTTCTTTAAGTTCACCTGCCCGGACTGCGGAGAACAGGTCTCGATCATGTATCCGTGCCTTTATGACGACATGTCCCTGGCCCTGATGGTTTACCTGCTTCCGGACGATACGGAAGATGCGCTTGAGAAGATGAATGCGCAGCAGGATAAGTGGTCGCCGGAAATGCTGAAAGCGGCAATGGTCTGCACGATGCGTGCCGTTAGAAATACAAATGAACTCTGCGAGAAGATCAAGATCTTCGATAATGGCCTGGATGACCGCTATATCGAGCTGACGAAGGCATTCGTATTCTCGCAGTTTGCAAAACAGAATCCGGACATTAAAGTACTGCAGGTGCTTTATGAGAGAAAAGACGGAAAAGACGGATTTGTCATCATTACCAAGGATGAGAAGACGTTGTTTGCCGAGATCCCGGAGGGACTTTACGATGAGATCATCCGTCTGTTCAAGGATGTGATCCCGAAGAAAAAGACAGAGTATGAACTGATCGATGCGGGCTGGACAATGAAGATCCTGGAATCCAGGAATCCGAATGCGGTCAAGGATGCGCCGCAGAGTGAAGAGTGACGCAAAGGAAAGGATCGTGACTTAGCGTGAAAAAGAATGCGCCCAATGGTACGAAGTGCCGGAAACCGAGAAAGAGAAGACGCCTCAAAAGGGTCCTGAAGATCCTTCTGGTGGTGTTACTGGTGCTCGGCGCACTGGTTGGAGGGTTCCTCTATATTTTCTATGAAAAGCGTGTTTTCAAGGACTGCCATGTCGAAGCAGGAACACCTGTGGAAGCAGCTGACTTCGTGCGCTTCGGGTTTGACCGCAATTCGGCGGCCTTTGCCAATGGTACAGCAGGCTTTGACGTACATACTCCAGGCGAGTATCCGATCGAGATCCAGCTGGGAAGCCAGATCTATAAGTCCGTGCTGTATGTGGCGGATACTGTCGCACCGAAGATCTATGTGATGCCGAAAGAGACGATGTATACCGTTCCACTGACGGTCGAAGATTTCATCACGGCAGTGGACGATGAGAGTGCCTGCAAGACGGAATTTGTCACGACGCCGGCCTTTGATTCTGTCGGCACACAGGACGTGCAGATCGCCTGCACCGACCAAGGTGGAAACCGCACGGTGGTCACGACTACACTTCGTGTCATCGGCATCTATCCTGAGATCACCATGGAAACAGGAGATCCGAAGCCGGGGATCAGTTCTTTTGCATTCGCAGAAGAAGACGCAAGACTGATGACGCCGCTTTCTACGATCAACATGATGGTTCCGGGCGATTATCCGGTTTCTTTCACTGTCAGCGGCATCCAGTACGACAGTGTGCTGCATTTGAAAGATACAAGACCACCGGAAGCGACAGGTATAACATACGAAGGTTTTGCCTGCTATCCGCTTAAGCCGGAAGACCTGGTCGAGGGCGTGTCCGACGCGACGGAAGTGACGATCGAATTCGTGGAAGATCCGCATTTTGAGACGCCGGGCGAGCGTGACGTGAAGATCAGCCTGAAAGATCAGGGCGGCAACGAGCAGATCGTAACTGCGCACATCAACCTGAAAGAAGATACGGAAGCACCGGTGATCACGGGAGCCAAAGATATGAGCGTTCTCACCAACCAGTCCGTCGCTTTTAAAGATGGAATCGAAGTCACGGATAATGCCGATAAGGACGTCCGTCTTGAAGTCGATAACTCCCAGGTCGACCTGACCAAAGATGGTACTTACAAGGTTATTTACAGTGCAAAAGACGCGGCCGGAAACGAGACGAAAGTCGAAGTTTCTATCACGGTCGTCTATCGTCCATATACGGAAGATGACCTGTGGGAACTCTGCGATATGGTACTGAAGGACATCATCAAGGATGGCATGACCGAGAAACAGAAGGTCGAAGCGATCTTTAACTGGGTCGACTGGAGCATTACCTATAAGGGCCATGCGGAGAAAGTAACCTGGGTCCAGGGTGCATACGACGGCATCAAGAACAGAATGGGAGACTGCTTCAATATTGCCAGTGCCTGCCATGCGCTTTATACAAGAGCCGGCATTGAGACATTCATGGTCGAGCGTTTCCCGATCACCTATGCGCAGCATTTCTGGAATGCTGTCAAGATCGACGGACAGTGGTATTTCTGTGATGCGCTGACGAAAGAAGACGGTACGCGTTTCTTCATGTGGAGCGCGTCGCAGATGGCAGAGTATTCAAATTCGCACAGAGGATACTTCGGTTACGATGAATCGAAATATCCGGTCAAGGTGCCATGAGAGGAGAGAGTACTTGAAGAAACTAGGTATAATCGGAGGACTGGGCCCATGGGCGACGGCGTATTTTTACAGCCGCGTAGTGGAGCTTACCCCGGCCCTTCGGGATCAGGACCATATTGAGACGATCATCTATTCGGTTCCGCAGATTCCGGACCGTACTGCTTTCCTTCTGGGAGAACCGGATGCGGAAGACCCAAGACCGGCGCTGGTCGATGCGGGACGGATGCTTGCGCAAAATGGCGCGGAGGTGATCGCTATTCCCTGTATTACGGCGCACGCCTTCCATCAGGAAATGGAAAAAGGAATCGGCCTTACGGTCATGCATGCGATCCGTGAACTGGGAAAACTTTGCTGGGATACGGGAATCTCAAAACTCGGGATCCTGGCAACGGATGGCGCCAGATTGAGCCGGATCTATGACGATGTGCTGGCAGGATACGGTGTGACTTGCATCTGGCCGGATAAAGAAGGACAGAAGCAGGTCATGGACATGATCTACGGCGAAGTAAAAAGCGGAAAGAAGATTTCGGAAGAGGTCTTTTATCCGGTGGCCGAGGGACTCTTCAGTCAGGGTGCCGAAGCAGTCGTACTCGGATGTACAGAGCTTTCGCAGGCGAAAGCCGGCATGAAACTTAACGATAAATATATCGATATCATCGATGTTCTTGCATCGGCGTGTGTGCGTGAATGCAGGAACGGAACCGTGAATACGGTGGAATAAGGAGAACAGCATGCATAACCATGTGTTGCAAGGATTCAAAAAGACCGTGGAACAGTTCCCGGACAAAGCTGCTTTTTGTGGGGAAAACTCGGTCCTGACTTTTCGTGAACTCGATCGCGCGATCGATTCGGTCGGAACGTTTATTTTGCGGCAGGGCGTGAAGAAAAGCCCGGTCGTGGTCTATATGGAAAAATCACCGGAGGAAGTTGCCGCCTTTTTCGGCATTATCCGCGCCGGCTGCTACTATGTGCCGATCGATGCGGAGATGCCGCAGGTCCGGATCCATCTGATCCTCGAAAATGTGTGTGCGCCGCTTCTGATCTGTGATGCTTCTACCGCGGAAAAAGCAACGGAGCTCGGCTTTTCGGGCAAAATCGTGGAGTATGCCGATATTGTGAGCGGCAAGCTTTCGGGTCAGGAAGACCTGATCGATGAGAAGGCGCTTCAGGAAGTGTTCGACGCATCTATCGATACGGACCCTCTGTATGTCGTATTTACTTCGGGATCGACCGGTGTGCCGAAAGGCGTTGTTGGCTGCCATCGTGCGGTCAACGACTATATCGACCAGCTTTCGGAAGTGCTGGGTTTTTCTTCCGAGACTGTATTTGGCAACCAGACCCCGCTTTATCTCGATGCTTGTTTCAAAGAGCTTTTCCCGACGATGCGCTATGGCGCGACCACGTACTTTGTTCCGAAGACACTCTTTATGCAGCCGTTGAAACTGGTGCAGTATCTGAATGCACACGAGATCAACACGATCTGCTGGGTCGTCTCGGCGCTGACGATCATCTCGACATTCGGGACATTCAAGACCGAGGTGCCGAAATACCTTCACACGATCGCTTTCGGGTCCGAGGTATTCCCCATCAAGCAGTTCAAACTGTGGCGGCAGGCGCTTCCGAATGCGACGTTTACGAACCTCTACGGGCCGACCGAAGGAACAGGCATGTGCTGTTACTACCGCGTCGACAGAACTTTTGAAGAAGGCGAAGCGATCCCGATCGGAAGACCTTTTGAAAATACGGACATCATCCTTCTGGACGAAGAAGACCACGAGGTCACAAAAGAAAGCGGGGAGCAGGGCGAGATCTGCATCCGCGGTACATCGCTGACCTTGGGTTACATGAATAATCCGGAAAAGACCTCGGAGTCCTTTACGAGAAATCCGCTTCAGACGCACTGGCCGGAGTGGATCTACCGGACCGGGGACATCGGGCGCTACAACGAGCGTGGCGAGCTGATGTTCGTGTCGAGAAAAGACTTCCAGATCAAGCACATGGGCCACAGGATCGAACTTGGTGAGATCGAGGTCAATGCGCAGATGATCGAGGGAATCACGGGTGCTGCGTGCATCTATGACAAGGAGAAAGGCAAGATCGTGCTTTTTTATAGCGGCGACAAGGAAGAGGCAGACATGAAGGTGATCCTGAAGGACAGCCTTCCGAGATATATGGTTCCGAATGTCACGAGGAAACTCGACCGCATTCCGCTTACTTCGAATGGAAAGACGGACCGTGTCAGCCTTTCTGCAATGCTGAAATAACAGAGTGTTCCATGTCTTCCCGAAGGTGGGCAAACATGGTATCATATCGAATGAAAAGAGCCTGTGTGAGGTGCGAAAATGAATGAATTGATTGAAATCTTGAAAGAAATCCACCCGGATGTGGATTATGCGACAGCAACGAATCTCGTGGATGGCAAGATCCTGGATTCTTTCGATATTATTTCTCTCGTTTCGGAGATCGCGGACAAGTTTGACGTCGTGGTTTCGGCGGAGCACATGATCCCGGAGAACTTCAATTCGGCCCAGGCGATCTGGGACCTGATCCAGAAGCTCGAGGACGAGGAGTAAGTCCGAAGCCGGAAAAGATAGACTATGCTTTTTACATCCTATGAGTTTATCGGATTTGTGATCCTTCTGGTGGCGCTCTACTACGTGCTTCCGAAGAAGGTGAAATGGCCCTTGCTTCTGCTGGGGTCTTATGTTTTCTATTACTTTGCAGGATGGAAATTTCTCTTTTATATCTTCGCGGTGACGGTGATCACCTATGTTGCGGGACTTCTGATCTCGCGGAACAAGGTGCGTGCCGATGCGCGCTTTGCCGAGCTAAAAGCACTGGAGAAGAGCGGAAGCGGTTCTCCTGAGGAGGTCGGCAAGGAAGCCAGAAAGCGTTATAAGGAAGCGCAGAAGAAGAAGCGCCGCCGCATGATGACGATTGGTATTGTCCTGGCACTGGGCATTCTGGCAGTCGTCAAATATACCAACTTTACGATCCATAACATTAATGGTGTCCTTTTGGCATTCGGGTCGACGAAGCGATTGGGCTTTCTCACGATCGCGCTGCCGATGGGTATTTCTTTCTATACTTTCCAGGCGGTCAGCTACGTTATCGATGTGTACCGCGACCGGCACGAAGCCCAGAAGAATTTCTTCAAATATGCGCTTTTCGTGTCGTTCTTTCCGCAGCTGGTACAGGGCCCGATCAGCCGCTACGGCGACCTGAGTAAAGAGCTTTTCACGCCGCATAAGTTTTCGGGAAGAGTGCTTGAACGTGGTCTGCAGCGTGTGATCTGGGGCTATTTCAAGAAAGTCGTGATCGCGGACCGTATCCTGACGGCGGTCAATTCCTTGATCAACACTCCCGAAACCTATAAAGGTGCATATGTCTTCCTTGTCATGATGTTCTATGCGCTCGAGCTCTATGCAGATTTCACGGGTGGTATCGACATTACGATCGGTATCGCGGAGATGCTGGGCATTCCGATGAAAGAAAACTTCGAACGGCCATTCTTCAGTAAGAACATTGCGGAATACTGGAGAAGATGGCATATCACGATGGGGACGTGGTTTACGGATTATATCTTCTATCCGATCTCGGTTTCCGGTCCGATGCTCAAGCTCAGTAAGTGGAGCAGAAAGCACCTCGGTGAGAAGGTCGGAAAACGTCTTCCGGTGTACCTGGCGTCTTTCATCGTGTGGTTCACGACCGGTATCTGGCACGGCGCAAGCTGGAACTTTATCGTATGGGGTCTTGGAAACTTCGTGGTCATCATGATCTCACAGGAACTCGAGCCGCTGTACCGGCGCTTCCATAAGAAATTCAACACGGATGGAAGCACAGCATATAAGTCTTTCCAGGTCGGCCGTACCATCCTTCTTATGAGCGCGCTGCGGCTTTTTGACTGCTACCGCGACGTGCCGCTGACATTTAAGATGTTCGGCACGATGTTCACGACGTGGAACTGGAACACACTTGGAAACGGGACTTTGCTGCGGCTCGGGCTTGTCCGCTCGGACTATGTGATCCTGGGTCTTGGCACGATCGTTCTGTTCGTCGTGAGTATGATCGGCCGCTCGGGAAGTGTGCGTGACAAGATGGAGAAGAAGATGCCCTTGCCGGCAAGATGGGGAATTTTCACACTTCTGGTGCTGGTCATCCTGGTATTCGGCGCGTACGGCCAGGGCTATGATGCGGCACAGTTTATCTACAACCAGTTCTAAGGAGAGGAGACGACATGTCTGAGATAGTACACGAAAAGAAAAAAGACAGGAAGATCGCCAGGGTGGCATTGGTTCTGGCGCTTCTCGTGGCGTCGTGCCTGCTGGTTTATGCAGTCGATCTGCTCCTGCGTCCGAAGTATATGGGAGAAGTCACAGAGGGGGTGCTTACAGCCGAGTATTACGAATCAAAAGGACGTCACCAAGTTCTTTTCGTTGGGGACTGTGAAGTGTACGAGAACTTCTCGACCGTGCAGCTCTGGAGAGAATTCGGCATCAACAGCTTTATCCGTGGCGGCGCGCAGCAGCTGGTCTGGCAGTCGTACTATCTTCTTGAGGACGCGCTTCGGTATGAGACTCCGGATGTGGTCGTCTTTAATGTTCTGTCCCTGATGTATAACGAACCTCAAAATGAGGCGTATAACCGTATGGCGCTCGACGGCATGCGCTGGAGTGCGAGCAAGTGGAACGCAATCAAGGCGTCCATGTGCGAGGGCGAAAGCATGATCGAATACATTTTCCCGCTCCTTCGATACCACAGCCGTTGGAATGAGCTGACTTCCGACGATTTCAAGTATTGGTTCACGAAGGATACTGTGTCTTTTAACGGCTATTACCTCAGAACGGAGATCATGCCGGCAGGGGCGATGCCGCCGCCGAAACCGCTGGCCGACCCGAAGTTCGGCGACTATGCAATGGCTTATCTTGACCTGATGACGCAGCTTTGCAAAGAAAAGGGAATTAAGCTGGTCTTGATCAAGTCACCGTCTTTGTATCCGCACTGGTACGAGGAGTGGGATGCGCAGATGGTCGAATATGCGAAAGAAAATGATCTGCTCTACATCAATATGCTGGACATCGCGGAGGACGAGATCGGCATTGACTACAGTCTGGATACCTACGATGCGGGACTGCATATGAATGTGACCGGTGCCGAGAAGTGTTCTTCCTATCTGGGAAAGATCCTGGTGGAAAAGTATGGGATCAAGAGTGCCAAAGATGACCCAGATCTTTCCGAATACTGGAGTGAAGTTGAGCAGCGCTACGACACGGCAAAAAACATTAATAATCTCTGAACAATTCATGAATCTTCTTGTTCTCCTCTTTTCCATCTCCCTGCAGAGTGATAGAGTGATTTTATAGGCAGGCTGATGCTTGTGTTGGCTTGCCAAAATTAGGGAGCGGGAATATGCCTGGTTGGAAGGATTCTATTTCAAAAGCAACGGATTGGAGCCGCCGCGGACTGGCTTTGATGCTCTGCGTTACGGTCACTGCTGGCGCTTGTTTAAGCGGCGCAGTGCTTAAGACTCCTTCTGTTTCTGCATTTGCGGAGAGCTTCGTACGTCAGGAGGAAGAGTCCGGCGATACCCCATCCTCAACCTCGGATATCGATTCGCTTCCTGAGACGATCTACACCACGAAAACAAGTGAAGGATATTCTTCCATACTCTATAACAACACCAACGGCCTTCCGACATCGGAAGCCAATGCCGTCGCCGAAACACGGGACGGATTTATCTGGATCGGAAGCTACAGCGGCCTGATCCGCTATGACGGGAATACGTTTACCAGAATCGATTCCTCCTACGGGATCTCCAGCGTGATCTGCCTGTTTGTCGATTCCAGGAACCGCCTGTGGGTCGGAACGAATGATTGTGGTGTTGCAGTGGTTGAAGGCGACAGCTGGCATGTCTATAACAAAAGAGACGGACTTCGTTCTTTGTCTGTGCAGTCGATCGCGGAAGACGATCACGGAAACATCTATCTTGGCACTACGAACGGTCTTTGCATGGTCGATGAGAATATGACGATCGAGACGATCTATAACACCGACCTGATCCGTGAATATATCCAGGTCCTGAAGACTGCTCCGGACGGAATGGTTTATGGCGCTACCTCCGCCGGCGCAATCTTTACCTTGCAGGACAAAGAAGTAAAAGATATCTATACTCCAAAAGAACTTGGCATCAGTAGTCTCCATTCTCTTCTGCCGGATCCGGAGAATCCCGGGTATGTCTATCTCGCAACCAAGAATTCCGAAATATACTATGGCCGGATCGGTAAGACGGCCCAAGAACTGGAATGCATAGATACGTCGCCGCTTACCTACCTGAATTCCATGACGATGCTTGACGGAAAGCTGTGGGTCTGCGCCGACAATGGTATCGGATATCTGGAAGATGACCAGTGCTTTACGCTCGATAATATTCCGATGAATACTTCCATCGAGGGCATGATGATGGACTACCAGGGCAATCTCTGGTTCGTCTCCTCCCAGCAGGGTGTCATGAAGATTGTTGAGAACCGCTTTACGGACATTTTCGAGGGCGCGGGACTCAGCGATAAAGTGGTATATTCTACCTGCCTGTATGACGGCAAGCTTTTTATCGGTACCAAGAATTCCGGACTGATCGTACTGGAAGGTCATAAGCAAATCACAACGTTCCCGATTACGGAGGCAGTGACTGCTTCGGGCGAGGTGCTTCCGGAGACGGACCTGATCGAGCTTCTCCGCACGGCCAAAGTACGCTCGATCATCAAGGACAGCCGTGACCGCCTCTGGTTCTCCACATATAGCAAAAATGCTCTCGTGCGTTATGATCATGGTAAGGTCCTGGTTTTCCGCGAGGCGGACGGACTCCCATCCGAGCGCGTACGTGCCGTGTGCGAACGCGAGGACGGTTCTTTTGCCGTAGCATGCACAGGCGGCGTTGTTATTATCCGCAGCAACAAGATCGAGCGGCTGTACGTCAACCGTGACCAGTTCGAGAACACAGAGATCCTGACGGTAGTAGAAGCTGACAACGGCGATATTCTGGCCGGAACAGACGGCGGCGGTATCTACGTGATCCGCAAAGACGGCGTTAAGTGTATCAGCACGGACGATGGCCTTTCTTCGGATATTGTCATGCGTATTAAAAAGGACTCGGACCGCGGCATCTACTGGCTTGTGACGAGTAATTCGATTTCTTTCCTGACATGGGATTATGAGGTCAGGACGATCAAGAGTTTCCCGTATTCCAACAATTTCGACATGTACGAGAACAGTAAGGGCGAGATGTGGATCCTGAGCAGTAACGGAATCTACGTGGTTCCGACGGGAACGCTGGTACTGGATAAAGATATCGTAGTGGACTTTTATGGCCGTGACGATGGACTTCCGTGCATTACTACCTCGAATTCCTATAGTGCGCTGACACCAGAGGGCGACCTTTACATCTGCGGTACGACGGGCGTGGCGAAGGTCAATATTGAAGAGCCTTTCGATCTCAAGAATGACGTCATGATGAGCGTTCCGTATGTGGAGGGCGACGGCATGCGTTTCTATCCGGATGCGGAAGGCGTGATCACTGTACCGAAGGATATTCATAAGGTCACAATCTGTGCTTTCGTATTTAATTACTCCATGATCAACCCGGAGATTTCCTATCGTCTGGAAGGTTTTGACAATCAGGAAACGATCGTCAAGAGAAGCGACCTGAAAGGACTGGATTACACGAATATTTCCGGCGGAAAGTACGTCTTTACGATGAAACTTCTCGACTCTCATGAGAACCCGATCCAGGAACTTACGGTGAATATCGTGAAAGAGAAGACCGTGTTCGAGAGATACTGGTTCCGCACATTCTGCGTTCTGTTCCTGCTTCTGTTTGGTGCGCTTTTATTCATGCTCTACACCAGAAAGAAGATGGAGAGATTCAGAAAGAAAGAGCAGGAGAACAAATTGCTCGTCCGCGAGATCGTCGAAGCTTTTGCTAAGGTCATCGATATGAAGGACAAGTATACAAATGGCCACTCCAGCCGTGTTGCAGAGTATACGGCCATGTTGACGCGTGAACTCGGATACGATGAGGATACGATCGAAAAGTACTATAACATCGCACTTCTTCACGATATCGGTAAGATCGGTGTTCCGGAGGAAGTGCTGAACAAGCCTGGAAAACTTACGGATGAAGAGTTTGCGAGGATCAAGTCGCACTCGGCACTTGGTCAGCATACGCTGAAGAATATCAGCATTATGCCGGAGCTGGCAATTGGTGCGGGATCGCATCACGAGCGTCCGGATGGACGTGGTTATCCGGAAGGCCTGAAGGGCGACGAGATCCCGAGAGTCGCCCAGATCATCGCAGTGGCAGATACTTTTGACGCGATGTACTCCGACCGTCCTTACAGAAAACGCATGAATTTCGAGAAAGCCATCTCGATCATCAAGGAAGTCTCCGGCACGCAGCTGCAAGAGGATGTTGTTGACGCGTTCCTGCGGCTTGTCGACAGAGGTGCTTTTAGAGCGGAAGACGACGAAGGCGGCGGATCCACCGAAGATATCAACAATATCCATAAGAAGCAGAATCAGCAGGAGAGCGGCGCAGAGAAGGCTGCGGAAAAGAAAGACGAACCGAAGAGCGACGACGCGAAGGGCGAAGGCGAGAAACCCGCTGAGAAGAAGGACGACGCAAAAGGCGAGGCCGAGAAACCCGCGGAGAAGAAGGACGACGCAAAAGGCGAAGGCGAGAAACCCGCGGAGAAGAAGGACGACGCAAAAGGCGAGGCTGAGAAACCCGACGGCGCTAAAAGCGGCGATTCGGAAAAGTGATGTTGCGGAAAGTGACAGAATGGATAGGAAACAGCATTGAATCCTGTTCTGAAGATTGCGATAATAGGAAAGACGAACTCCGCTTGCGGAGATGAAGGAGATAAGAAATGAAGAAAATCAGTATATGGATCCTGAGCGCGGCGATCGCACTTTCTCTCGCAGCATGCTCGGATTCCAAGACCGTTTCCACGAAGGGAACTACCGCGGCGGATGCGACTACGACAGCCAAGGTAGAGGAAACAACGAAGCAAGAGTCAAGTGCAGAAGGAAGTGTCGAGGTAACGATCGACACGACCGGAAACTTTACATTTAAATACGGGGATACGGATATCCTTCTGGGTTCGACAGATACCGATTCGGTCCTGACGGGTCTTGGAAAAGAGGTTTCCAAGCTGGATGTGCCGAACTGTGCACACGATGGTACCGACCATATCTACACCTATGCAGATATTGTGCTGTCGATCTATGAGCCGAAGGATAATGGTACAAGTTATATCTCCGATGTCCGTCTGCTCTCTGACCTGGTCAGAACTCCGGAAGGCTTGGAGATCGGCATGAAGGCGGACGATGCAAAAGAAAAGTATGGTGAACCGGATGAAAGTACGGATACGACTTTGACTTATAAGCGTGGAACTTCCGTGTTGCTTGTTACACTGGCTGACGGAAAGATCAACTCGATTGAATACATGATTCCTTGATTGCGCAAAAAGGCAGCGAAGAGCATCGCTTTAAGGCGCAGACGACATGGGGAGACAGAAGGAGGCAGGGTATGTTACCGAGTATTGAATGGCTGGATAAGAAACTGCGTGAGATGGATGCGGCGTCCGATCCTGTTCAGGCTGAGGCGCTTCAGGCGAAGATCATCAACGATCTACGTGCGTACAGCGAGAGAGACTGGAACGACCTGGCCAAGACGGTGGAAGAGAAAGATGATCCGGATTGGGATCTGCTTCTGATTCCTTGCCTGCAGAAAGTGATCTGCCAGGAGGCGGTCCTTCAGCTTTCTGTTTTATCCCAGTCAGAAAATGAGACGGTGCGTCATGCGGCGGCGGATGCGATCGTGGCATACGAAGGTTTCTCCAATGGAAAATACCGTCATTACAAGGGCAACTGCTACGAGGTCCTGGGCGTCGGAAGAAGTACTGAGAACAAGGACTGGATGGTCGTTTACCGCGGGCTTTCCGAGCCTTTCCGGATCTGGGTACGTCCTGCGTCTATGTGGCTCGAGATCGTAAGAGACGGTGTGCACCGGTTCGAAAAGATCGACGAAGCCTGAGCGCACGGAGCGAAGCGGAGTACGAAGGTATGAAGCTGCACGTACTGCCGGCTCGGTATGAAGCTGCGTAGGCAACGGGAAGGAAAGATTAGGAAAAAGATTGGGGGATAGTGCTTTTGGCACATTATTACGAAGAAAATCCACAAGGGGAATCCGATCGCCATGTCATCCAAGCGAGGATGCATGGAATGGATTTCTTTTTTACCACTGACGCGGAGGTGTTTTCGAAGAAGTTTCTGGACTTCGGGTCGAGGGTGCTTTTGGAGACGGCGATTGAGGACCTTTCGGGCCTTGGTCGGAAAAAGGGCCGGCTTCTGGATCTTGGCTGCGGCTATGGGCCGATCGGCATCATTATGAAGCGCGTTTTCCCGTCGATGGAAGTGACGATGGTCGACATCAACCAGCGCGCGCTCGGGCTCGCGAAAGAAAACGCCGAGGCCAACAGTGTGAAATGCGTGGAGATTTACCAGTCGGACGGATGCGCCTCTGTTGAGGGAACTTTTGACGTGGTGCTGACCAATCCGCCGGTGCGTGCCGGGAAGCAGACGGTCTTTGCCTTCTACGACGGGGCGTGGGATCACCTGGCGGAGGGCGGACTGCTGTATGTGGTCCTGCAGAAGAAGCAAGGCGCGCCTTCTTCGGAGAAATACCTCCAGGAAAAGTTCGGGAGCTGCGAAGTGATCGCGAAAGAGTCAGGATACTGGATACTTAAGGCGGTGAAGTGATCACCGCTTTTTTTGTGTCTGGAAAAGTCTGATGGTTGGTCAGATGGAGGGGGTAAATTAGACCAGATGTCAGACTTTTCACCCAAAAGTCTGATAGTTGGTCAGATGAAGGGGGTAAATTAGACCAGATGTCAGACTTTTCATCCAAAAGTCTGATAGTTGGTCAGATGGAGGGGGTAAATTAGACCAGATGTCAGACTTTTCATCCAAAAGTCTGATAGTTGGTCAGATGGAGTGGGTAAATCAGACCAGATGTCAGACTATTCAGTCAAAAGTCTGATAGTTGGTCAGATAGAGGGGGTAAATTAGACCACTCATCAGACTGTCGAAGAAAAAACAAAAATGAAGAAATGATGATTATATTATCTTTTCATTTCATGAGGAAGATGATATATTCTTTCCATACTCATAGTTCTGATTATGTGATGTTAAATGATATGTCGAGTAAATCCAGCATGTCGGAGGTATGAGAAATGATCTCAACACATATTCTTGGGGCAGCGCATAATCTTAGAAATACTGCTCTTTCCTTGATGGAAGAACAGATCAAAAAGAGCCCTTCAGTTTCATTTGGCAGACACTATAAAAATGGTAAACCCGTGGAAGTGATTCGCTTCCGCACGACAAGAAACGGGAAATTGACTTGGGGCGAGCTTTCTCTCTCTTCTAAAACTGGTAAGAAGTGTATTCCTGTTGCGCGCAAAATTGCTATGTTGCGAAAAGCACTTCTCGAACTGAAGAAGGAGGCTGTTGTTTGTCGCTCGGGTGCTCCTGTGGGACCGGGATTGAGTGCTTCTTCTCAAGAAATGGGCATCATCCCGGAGAATACCAACCGAGCACAAAAATTCTCGTACGAAGAGTGGTGTGCTCTTGTAGAAAATAATGACCAGAGCATCAAGAATGGCTATCGCCACGGACGCCATTTGTTCCGTTCAAAGTCGGAGCTTCTGATTGCGCAGCTTTTGGAATCCCTCGGCTTGGAGTACAAGTACGAGCCGATTATGATGATCAACGGCAAGGAGCGCTGGCCAGATTTTGCGGTATATTGTCCGGAGACAAATCGCTTCTTTCTTATTGAACACCTTGGAATGATGGACAAAGGTGGTTACCGCAGTGAGAATACTGACAAGATTCTGGATTATGAAGAATCAGGATACAGGGTGGATATTGATGTGATTTTCTCGATGGAGTTCGGTCCTGGTAGTTTCAGTATCGATGCCGTCTATGGTAAGATCCTTGGACTTGTTCTAGCACAATCGCGTCTCGGAGGAACATACCCGCTGAGTCTGCCGAATTCGTAGCGGGAGCGCTTTGGTTTTGTTGAACCGCATATGCCAGCATTCCTACTTTCGCAAAAGCACTTGCGATTTGCTTTTCTGCGCCTCATAGCGTACAATACAGCATTAGACGCGTGGGGGTGAAAATCCTCCGTTGCGGCAGCAGCGCCAAGGGGCCAACCGGCCTGGAATGGTGGCAGCTCCGACGAGCGGGAAGTCCCGGCGCGATGCTCGAAATAAAGCAAAAATAAATTGAGGTGAAAGAATATGGGTTCTTGTGATTCATGCAAATCCAAAGATTCATGCCCGTCTGCATCCGAAGGCGGTTCCTGCGGTTCTTCCGAACCGGAGTCCTTGATCGCTCCTCTTCATGCGAAGTCCAGCGTCAAGAAAGTCATCGGCGTATGCAGCGGAAAAGGCGGCGTAGGTAAGTCCTTTGTAACCAGCGTTCTTGCTTCGAGACTGGCCAGAGACGGCTATCGCGTAGCGATCCTGGACGCAGACGTAACCGGTCCTTCCATTCCGAAGGCATTTGGTCTGAAAGGTCAACTTAAGGGCGATGAAAACGGTATCCTGCCAATGGTTTCCCATTCCGGTATCCAGATCGTATCGGTCAACCTGGTTATGGAAAATGAAGAAGCACCGGTCGTTTGGCGTGGTCCGGTTATTTCCGGCGTAGTCAAGCAGTTCTGGTCAGATGTGATCTGGGACAATATCGATGTTATGCTTATCGATATGCCACCGGGAACAGGTGACGTTCCGCTCACTGTATTCCAGTCGATCCCACTGGATGGTATCTTCCTCGTATCCACACCGCAAGACCTCGTTTCCATGATCGTAAACAAGGCCCGCAACATGGCGCTCCTGATGAAGGTGAAAGTCTTCGGCTTTGTCGAGAACATGAGCTACACGATCTGCAAGCACTGTGGTGAGAAGACACCTCTCTTCGGTGAAGAAGGTAAGGTCGGTAAGGCTGCAAAAGAACTTGGCGTGCCGCTTTTGGACAAGCTTCCGCTTGATCCGGAGATCACAGCACTTGTTGACGAAGGACACATCGAGAAGGTACCTTCCGATATCCTGTCCGGAACAGTTGAGTTTGTAGAGAAGATGCTCGGCGAATGAGCAGGTCGTAAACGATGCGAAGTGCTTTTGGAAAAGTATTGAAGAGCTTGGTATGTCTGATCCTTGTGATCAGCATGCCGGGCTTTTTCTGTTCGTGCGGAAACAGCAAGAAGAACGATGATCTGGGCGATTACCAGAAGTATCTGGGCGACTATTACTATGACTGCTCGATCAGCGCGATGGTGTTTGAAACGCCGGAGGGCGAAGAGTTCCCGGGCGTGCTGTATCGCCAGGTGACCGATCTGGATTCACTGGTGAAGACCTGCCCGATCCCGATCTGCTTCCTGTTCTATTCGGGAATGCACGCTGATATCTACGGCCTTTTTGCTTCCGTGGAGGAAATGGTCGAGCAGAATCATGACAAAGTGCTCGTTGTCGCGATCGACGGGCTTGCGGAAAAAGAACTTTCTTCGGCTTACAAGGTCGAGGCGATGCCGGAAGCAATCATCATTAAGAACGGCGCGCAGGTCGCCCGCTTTGATGGCAAGTCACGTGGCGAGTGGACCGCGCAGGATCTAGTCGGCTGGGTTCTTGGAAACGTCAAAGCATGATATAATAAACGGGTAGTTTTGGGGACAAAAGGCGGTAAAACAATGCAGTACGAATATGTAAACGGAATCGGACAAGACAGCCATCGTTTTCTTCAACCGTGTGAGCGGCAGCTGAAGAAGGCGGACGCATGGCCGAAGCAGCTGATACTCGGCGGCGTGGTCTTTGAAGGCGAGACGCCGCTTGTTGCCAACAGTGACGGCGACGTGGTACTGCATGCGCTGACCAACGCAATCTCAGGTGTTTCAGGTGTGAACATTCTCGGCGCGATCGCGGACAATATGTGCCAGCAGGGCATTAAAGACAGCGCTGCTTATCTGGCAAAAGCACTTTCCTTTGCGACGGAGAAGGGATGGGAGCTGACGCACATCTCCATCAGCATCGAAGCGTTGAAGCCGAAGATGGCGGCGAAGATCGGACCGATGAAAATGCGGATCGGTGAACTGACCGGCATTGATCCCGACCGGATCGGCATTACGGCCACGACCGGAGAACAGCTTACAAGATTTGGAGAAGGTGATGGTATCCAGGTTTTCTGCTCTGTCACGATGCGCAGGCCGGAGATGGACCTCGGTTAAAATAGAGACGGCGCGGCAAGACGGCAGGTGCCGCAAGAAAGCCCATCGGGCAGGCGGCGCGAAACGCCGGAATCGGCAGGCATCACAGCTTCTCAGATAAGAAATACTCAGCGATCACGGCATCTTCGGGTGTCGTGATTTTTATATTCCTGTAAGAGCCGGCGATGAGGTGGACAGGGTAGCCGAGTGCTTCGGCGAGAGCCGTGTCATCGGTCGCCTGGATTCCCTGTGCCTGCGCTTTTTCACTCACTTCTTTCAGGATACAGTACTTAAAGACCTGCGGGGTCTGCACTTCGTACAGTAAAGACCGGTCGAGGGTCTTCTCCACGAGAAGATCTCCAGAAGCCACGCCGGCAGGTGCTTCGGCGCTTTTTGCTTCCGCAGTATCTTGCGGGACGACACTCTTGATCGTGTTCTTACAAGGCGTGGCAGTGACACAGACTTGATGCGCGGCGCCGCCGGCGAAGCACTTCTTGATCGTGTCCTGATCGAGAAGACAGCGGGCACCATCGTGAATAAAGACGATATCGAGAGGGCCGGGTACGCGGGAAAGGGTTTCGATGGCACGGATCCCACAGGCGACTGAGTCCTGACGGGTGGCACCACCGATCACGATCTTTTCCACGATATCCAGGTCATATTCTCGGGTCAAGGCGGCCACACGGTCCAATGCATCCTCGTTCGTCACGACTACGACATGCACCGCTTTGCCAGTGCTTTTGCCGAATTCGGAAAAAGCCTGGAGCGTACGGGCGAGAACAGGAATACCGGCAATCTTCAGAAACTGTTTGCTTTCGGAAATGCCCATTCTTGTGCCGAGTCCGGCGGCAGGCACGATCACATACAGATCCTGCTGGAAAATGACCTGAGCGTTGGTGATGAGAGGTGGTTGCATGAGATGGCTCCTTTCCACTTATGAGAAGAGGATGTCGATCGCTTCGGAAAGACGATCCACGTAGATATATTCGATTTTTACCGGAAGACGCGAAGCCGCACTCTTGCTGGCGCCGGGAAGCACGCAGGCTGTAAAGCCCAGACGGGCGGCATCTGAAACACGCTTTTCCAGATCGCTTACAGGACGAAGTTCCCCGGTCAGACCGACTTCGCCAAGTACGAGTGTATTCTCGCGCAGAGGCTTTCCCGAGAATGAAGAGAAGACCGCGCAAAGGATCGCCAGGTCGCAGGCTGTCTCGTCGATGCGCATGCCTCCGACAACGTTGATATAAGCATCCATGTTGGAAAGACCGACACGGCACTTGCTTTCGAGAACAGCGAGGAGCATGGAAACGCGGTTGCGGTCCAGTCCCTGGGTCATGCGCTGCGGGTTGGAATACGCGGTAGGCGACATCAAGGCCTGGATCTCAAGAAGGATCGCACGCGTTCCTTCCACCACGGCCGTGATCACGGAACCGGGAGCCATATGCGGACGCCCGGAAAGAAGCAGCGCCGATGCATTTTCCACGCACTTCAGACCCAGCTGGGTCATTTCGAAGAAAGCCATCTCGCCGGTTGCGCCGAAACGGTTTTTGGTAGCGCGGAGCATGCGGAGGGAAGACGAACCATCTCCCTCAAAATAGAGCACGGTATCGACCATGTGCTCGATAATGCGGGGGCCGGCGATTGCGCCGTCCTTGGTCACGTGGCCGACCAGTACGATCGGAACATTTAAAGATTTGGCCAGACGGAGAAGACCTGCCGTCACTTCACGGGTCTGGGTCACCGAACCCGGAGCAGAGGCGATCTCTTCGCTGTATAAAGTCTGGATGGAATCGATAATGCAAAGTCCTGGCTTTCTCTCTGTGATCAGCTCGGAAATGTGCTCGAAGGAAGTCTGCGAGCAAAGGGAGATCGATTCGCGTGAGATGCCAAGACGGTCGGCGCGCATGCGGATCTGCGATTTGGATTCCTCGCCGGAAATATAGAGGATCTCGCCCTTAACATCTGCTGCGCCGGAGACCTGCATGAGCAAGGTGGATTTTCCGATTCCCGGATCGCCGCCGACCAAAGTCATGGAACCCTCGACGAAGCCGCCGCCAAGGATGCGGTCCAGTTCGGAGATGCCAGAAGAAAAACGAGGCTCTTCCTCTTTGGAAACTTCGGAAAGTTTGGAAGTGCCGCGCTCTGCGATCCAGCCTGCCTTTAGAGAAGGCTTGGCCGATTCCGGCATGACACGTTCTTCTTTTACCTCGTCAAAAGTGTTGTACTGCTGGCACGAAGGGCACTTGCCCATCCAGCCGGAGGTCTCATATCCACAGTTTCTGCATACAAAAGTCGCTTTTTTCTTCGCCATATGCTCTCCTTCAGATCTCTTTTGCTACACCTAATAATATCATCTTAGTATTCCTTTTTTAAGCGAAATTGAGTAAAATACTAAAGATTGTTTGGCATAGTTTGCCTTGGGAAAAGTGAGGAAAAGAAATGGAAGACCTGTCTGTAAAGACGCAGGCGAAAAGCGTGGCGGAGCCGGCTCTTGAGAAAAAAGACGATGAGATGATACTTTATGAGAAACTCCTTGCGGCAGAGAAGATGACGCCTGATCAGGAAGCGATCCGCATGGACGGGGAAAGCTTCACTTTCACCGACGCCGTAGAAGAAATCGATATTATTGCCGCCGCTTTTGAAGAGTGCAATGTTACGGAAAAGACTGTAGTCGTGTTGTGCCTTCCGGATAATCCGCAGAAGCTCTTTTGCGTGTATGCGCTGAATAAGATCGGCGCGGTTTCCGCTTTGGTCGAGCCGGGCGTGGATCCTGACGACCTTCGCGAGAATATGAGCCGTCTCGGCAGCGAATGCCTTGTCATGATGGACACCATGATCCCCAGCTATCAGGATATGCTGACGGAAAGCGATCCAGGCATGGTCGTAGTCTGCAGCCGTTCCGACTTTTTCTCCATGCCCAAGCGTCGGGTAACCAACTTCTTCTCCAAAACAGATACACCGGAGTGCCCGAAAGATGCTTTCTATACGACTTACCGCCAGATGGCCCGCTTTGGGAAAGACATTCTGGACGGAAAAATCAATGACACCTACGACTGGCCAAGTGCTTTTGAAGAAGTAAAGCCGGAACCGGAAAAAGCGCCGTATGTCCCGAAGAGTAAGCCGGAGGATATCGCTGTTTACATCTGCCCGGGAGAAGCCGAGGAGAAGATCCGCGAGGTCAGATCCTCTGATCTGACTGCACTTCCTTTGTTCCTGAAGGCCTGGCTCCCAGATGCGCCGGACGACGAAGAAGACCCCGAGGTGACATCAAAAGATGACGAATAACCCTGTGCTGCATGTAATGCAAAATGAATGGAGAAAGACGTCGAAAACGAAGTCTCAGCTCCTTCTTTTGATTCTGACCCCGCTTGTGACGATCCTTTTTATCTCCTGGGGCCTGGATTATGTGCTTTCACAGACGTCGACCTACAAGGCGGTCGTCTATTTCCAGAACGAAGAGCAGATGCATTCTGCGGAAAAAGTACTTGCCTCCTATCCTATGATCTCAGGAACGATGACCGGCGACCCGGTCAAGGATGTGCAGGAGGGTGAGGTAGACTGCGCGATCCTGGTGCAGGATGATCAGTTGCTGCTGTATTACGATTCAGCGCTTCTTTCTTCTTCGCAATGCATGAAAGATGCTGCAGATTGCGCCGATGCCCTGGCGTTCGCTTTTGAGGGAGACGAGATCTACGAAGCAATGCTGGATTTTCTTCCAGAGAGGGAAATGGTCGATCTTTCAACGAAAGAAGACGTTCTCGATTCTTTTCTCGACAAGATGACCGGGCTGATCGGCATGCTGATCTTCTTGACGATGGCAAGCAATGCGCTTTCCCTGTCGGCCAGCTCCGTTACCGGCGAGAAAGAACGGCACACATTTGATACCCTTGTACTTTGTCCCGCGTCGCTTCGGAAAGTGCTTCTCGGGAAGACCCTGGTCCTGATGACGGAGATCTTCATGTCCGGACTGGTGGGCATCCTGACCGCGATCCTGGCGATGCGGATCTGGAATCCGGAACAGTTCCGGACGATTCGGGAACTCAATCAAGGCAACTGCTTCTGGGTGGTCCTTCTGCTCCTTCTGCTTCTTTCGGCGACGCTCGTGACTGCCGCCGTGTTTACTACGATCGCTTCTGCATTTTCGCAGACAAAGAAAGCTTCTCTCTTTTCGTCGGCTGGCATGATCGTGATCTCCATCAGTTCCATGGTCCCGACGTTTACCAAAAATGAGACAGTGAAATATTTTCCGGTTGCGAACTGGTCTCTTGCCATCAAGTCGATCTGCAAAGGATCGCACGATCTTTCGGCAGTGGGGACGGGTTTCCTGATCAGTGTTCTGATTTTTGCACTGGGCATCATCATATCTTCCGCGTTATGGGAAAGGACGAACGAATGATTACGATCGAGCATCTGAAAAAGACATTTAAGAAGAATAAGGTCGAGGCGGTAAAAGACGTTTCTCTTGAGGTGCGTGACGGCGAGATCTTCGCACTTCTTGGACCGAATGGGGCAGGAAAGACGACCACGATGAGAATGCTGTCGACGCTTTTGACACCTACATCCGGAAAGATCACCTACGATGGTAAGGATATCACCGAAGATATGCTGTCGGTCCGCCGCCGTATTGCTTTTTTGACGAACGAGATCCGCCTGGATGGACAGTTTACACCGGACGAGCTGGCGAACTATTACGGACGTCTTTATGAAATGACGCCTGAGCAGATCGAGAAGAATAAAAAAGAGCTTTTCGATTATTTCGGCATCACCGAGTTTTCGAAAAGAAGATATGAGACTTTCTCGACCGGTATGAAGCAGAAGACATCCCTTGCAATATGTCTTCTGCATGATCCGGACACGATCATTTTCGATGAGCCGACCAATGGACTGGACATCCTGACTCAGCGTCTGATCGAGAAGTATGTCGTTAGGTTGAAAGAGGAGGGTAAATGCATCATCCTCTCGACCCATATCCTGGATCTGGTGAGCCGCCTGGCCGACCGGGTCGGTGTCATTGTTGACGGAAAAAGCGTATATTGCGGCGATGTTTCCGAGATGGCCAGATCCCAGAATGTGGATACGCTCGATGAAGCTTTCGTAAAACTCTACGAAGAAAACCACGTTGAACAGGCGATCGTCACGAAGTAAGAAAAGAAGGAAAGGCGGAAACGATGCACGGGCTCAGATTGATTTTTCAACATGAAATCGCGAAGATCTTCAAAGACAAGAGTATGATCTTCGGCTTTTTCGTGCTGCCTATTCTTTCGTTGATGATCACCGTCGGCATCTCAATGGTCCGACCGACAAAGGAAGAGGCGGAAGCCTACACGCTGTATTTTTACGGCATCGATCTGCAGGAGTATGACATCGGTAAACTCGATGATACC
Source organism: Clostridiales bacterium (assembly GCA_017545245.1). Lineage (GTDB taxonomy): Bacteria > Bacillota > Clostridia > Saccharofermentanales > Saccharofermentanaceae > Scatonaster. The sequence continues at coordinate 28,564 of JAFWPB010000034.1, read as the reverse complement.
GAGATCATCGTGACTTCTATCTCGGAAGATCCAGAAACATTTATGTCCTCCTCGTCCTTCCACAAGTACGACGTACTGACCGACTTTTCGGACCTGCATCACGTCAAGATCTATTATCACGAGGAGAATACGATCTCTTCCTATCTGAAGTCCACAGCCGATTCCATGGTCCGCGAGATCTATTCTGAGCTGTTCCGCGGCCGCCATCCGGATGTGAGTTTCCGAACCGTGAAGCCGGTCGATTTGAATGAGAAGACGACCGATAACCGCCTGATCGCTATGCTTCTGCCTTACATGCTGATCCTGCCGCTGACGGCCAATATCTCGAATTTTGCGGCCGATACGATCGCGGGAGAAAAAGAACGCGGCACCTTCTATCAGGCTTTGCTTTCGCCGGTATCGTCTTTATCGCTGATCCTCGGCAAGATCTGGTCAGTCTCTTTGATCAGCCTTTTCAGCAGCGGCATCTACATCGGGCTTGATGTGCTAGGAAGTAAAATCTGTACGGCGAACGGCTGGGACGATGTCTTCGGGTTCGCCGGCATCCACGTCACTACGGCAGAGTTTCTCCTGATCCTTCTGTACGCAGTCCTGCTCTGCTATCTCTTCTCCAATCTGGGCGTCCTGATCTCGCTTTTCTGTAAAAACGCCAACCAGGCGCAGATCGCCCAGCTTCCGGTCACGCTTGGATGCACGATGGCCGCGATGCTTGCGATGTTCCGTTTCGGCCTGTCGCCGATCCAGCATTACCTGATCCCGGTCTATAACATCTGCATCGTGTTCCAGGATGTGCTCAATGACCGCGTTGACATTAGTAAAATGACGATGGTAGCGGTCTCCCTCTTTGTCATGTCCATTGTGCTGATGTGTGTGACATTGGCATGCTATAAGAGCGAAAAGGTCACGGAGTGACCCGCTATTTTTCTACTCCAAAAGCACTGGTACAGTTAAAGATTTGGTTAATTGTGACGTGCGAGTCATGACAAGCAGTTGTCTTTGTGATTTAATTGCATATGGAAAGAGAAAAAGATACGGTTTTATATTTTAGGTGATCCCGCGTGCTTTAAGAAGGAGGATACGCAGAAATGAAGAAAAAGGTTAGGAATATTATCCGCAGTTTAGGATGTTTCGCACTTGTGACATCTATCCTGCTGGGGTGCGCGTGCTCGAGAAGAAGACGCGCGAAGGAGACACGGACCCAGCACACATTGGAAAGCGGTGAAACAAAAGACACCACCGAGGACACCAGTGAGACTTCCGAGTCGACGGGAGAGACTTCCGAGTCGACGGGAGAAACTTCCGAGTCGACCGGCGAAACATCTGAATCGACAGGCGATCCGACTACAACGACCACTTCCGGAGTACAGAGCGAAGCTTCCAAACTTCTGCATGAACTGGATGAGAAACTCTTCAAAAAAGATCTGGAAGATATGGACATTTTAAGCCTGGAGTTTGAAGTGGATCACCCGGAGAACTACGGAGTCGACTGGCCGGACGTAGGTTTGACACCTTGGTCGGAAAGTGATGAAGAAGAGAATAAGAAGGAAATCGAGGAGATTGAAAAAGAACTTCAGCAAATCAACTATGATGATCTCGGGCTGGAAGACAAACTCCTTTACGATACCATGATGGCAGACATCAACATGGCCAAGAAAGGCTTTCAGTATAGTGAATACTATCTTCCTGTCATGAATTCCCTGACCGGTATTCAGTCGGAGCTTCCGATGCTCCTTCCGGCCGTCGAAATCGAAGACGTCGAGACAGCGGAGCGTTACATCAAGGTCATCAATGACATCTATGATTATTATGCATCGCTGGTCAAGTACGAGAAGATCCGTGCAGAGAAAGGTTATTCGCTCCCGGATAAGTACCTGGAGAACATTGTGGATTCGTGTGAGTCCATGTTGAAAGATAAGGAGAACAGTTTCCTTTACTCCACATTTGATGAGAAGGTTCAGAAGCTGAACACGGATGATGCGACCAAAGCACGCCTGATCCAGGACCATAAGAAAGCGCTGGATGAGAAATTCTTCCCGGCATATGAGATGCTGATCAAAGAATTCAAGGGCATGTACGGAACGGCAACGACTTCCGGACGTCTGTGCGAATTGAAAGACGGAAAAGAGTTCTACGAGTACTATTTCCAGTATCGTTCCGGCACATCCCTGACGATTCCCGAAGCTATCGAAGTCCTTGACAAGAAGGTCCAGGAAGCCATCACGGATATGAACATGGCCACGATGCAGATGAATCAGAGTCAGATCCAAAAAGTTATGGCGAATGACTTTGAAATATATTCGAAGGGTTCTTTTGAAGAGAATCTTGATTACTGCAAAGAAGCAATCAAGAAGGATTTCCCGACTCTTCCGGAACACGAGTATTTCGTTTTCCATATTCCAAAAGAACTGTCCGAGTTCTTCTCTCCGGCTGCATACATGAGTACGCAGATCGATAATCTGAGCAAGAACGAGCTGATCGTAAATGACTATACGGATGCCCAGAATCCGATGCTGCCGACAGTAGCCCATGAAGCTTATCCGGGCCATCTGTTCGAGAAGGTATACCACATCGCGAATTTGTCGAACCACTATCAGCTGGATTCCTCGACGGCCTATGCAGAGGGATGGTCGACATACTGCGAAAACTACATCATTGGACTGACGGACTATGACCAGCTTCTCTACCGCGTCTACAAGGACAATATGGATGTGGTCAACTACTATATGCAGGCACGTATCGATATCGGTGTGCACTACGAAGGTTGGACGTACGATGATGTATTGAATTATCTCAATCCTTACTTCGGTGATGCTTCCGGCCTTGCTCAGGATTTCTATGACCGTGTCATCGAGATCCCTTGCTATGTCACACCATATACTTTCGGTAACATCAATTGTACGAAGATCATCAACGATGCGATGGCGGCAAATCCGGGAATGGATAAAGCGAAGATCCATGCGGCTTACCTGAACATGGGCGCGAGCAATTATGATCTTCTGGCCAAGTATATGCCACTCTTTGTGGAACAGCAGAAGTGATTTTCCGGATAGGCAAGGCCGGCATGAGCGTGTATAATGAAGTATCACGTTCAAGAAAGATAGAAACACAATGCAGTTAAAAAAGAACCGAACAATCACAATGCGCGGGGGGGCACTGTTTATGGCAGTGGCCTCCCTTGTTTTGCCTCTTTCGTCATGTTCCGGGAATAAGGGACAGGCGGCCAAACCGCCTACGATGGCGACCAAAGAGGGCCAGGAGAGTAATCCTAGCAACAGGTGGAACATCATACCGGCCATGTCGGACAATTCGCAGAATGACGACGCGAAAAAACTGCATGACTTTGACAGGGCGCTCTTTGTCGGAGCCCCGGATATCCTGAATGCGTACTATGAGTACGATGATCCGCAGAATTACTATACGGAATGGCCGACCGACGGTCTGGTCAGCTATGGACAGGAAGAGTATACCCAGGCAGTCAAGTCTTATCAGGAGTGTATCGACTATCTCGAGGCCCTGAATCAGGATAACCTGAGTGAAAGCGAGAAAAGACTTGTCGAGGATATGATCTTTGATTTTGAGACAAAGCGGGATTACTACTCGTATGCGGAATTTATTCCTGCCCTGACGCCTACATCCGGAAACCAGGTCCTGTATCCGCTTCTTCTTTCGTTGATCCAGTTCAAGAGTAAGGCGGATATCGACCGCTACCTGAAAGTGCTGGATGATTTCTATGACTTTTTCCTTAAGGCGATCGAAATCGAAGAGGACAGAAGTAAAGCCGGGATCGGCTGGAGCGACGAGAATCTCGACCTCATGATCAAGGACTGCGAGAACATGATCGCAAACAAGAATGTCCACTTCATGAAGACCACTTTCGAGAGCCGTGTCGGTGCGCTGAAACTGTCCAGCACCGAGGAACGTTCCTACAACGAGAAGAACATGAGCCTTCTTGAGGAGAAGTATTTCCCGATCTATGAACTGATGATCAAGAGGCTTACTGCGCTAAAAGGATCGAAGAAGAGCAGTGATTATCTTGCTTCGACGACGAGGGGCAGAGAGTACTACCAGACGCTTTTCAAGCTCCGAACGGGAACAAGCATCTCGGTAGATGACGGAATCGATAAACTGCAGGCCAAGATCGACGAGGTCTTCGACCAGTATTATCCGATCTGGCAGAAGCGCGGATCGATCTTTCCGTTCGGCGGACTGGATTTCGATGAAGCAAGAGAATGGTGCGAGCGCTTTACAAAGGAGCACTTCCCGGCGATCTCGGCCAATACCGTCTCTGTGTACGAAGTTCCGAAAGAATTTAAGGATACGATGCCGCCAGCAGCGTACTACGTTTCCCCGATCGATAACTATACGAAGCACACGGTCTGGCTGAACAGCGGTCTGGTCGGCGATGCCCGCTACAGCATGTATACACTCATCAGCCACGAGATGTATCCCGGACACCTTTATCAGCACCAGTATCAGGCGGAGAACCTGGATAACTGCTATCAGTCCTTCGGAGCCAGCACGCCTTATGCGGAAGGCTGGGCCCAGTATGCCGAGTGGATGATGATCCACTACGCCCCTTTTGAACAGGAAATGGCAGAAGCGGCCTGGATGGCGGAGATGCTTTTCTCAGCGCTGATCGCTGCACGCCTCAGTATCGGCGTGGACTATCAGGGATGGGATTACGACCGTTGCCTGACCTACGTCAAGAAGTACAAACAGGATGAGAAAGTCATGGACGAATACTGGGAACGTATCACATCTTCGCAGGGCTACGCGCTGGAGTATGCTTTCGGCTACATGATGACATCCGAGATCATTGACGATGCAGCCAAGCGCCTCGATGGAAAATGCACTTTGGAAGAGGTCGTGGAAGCGTATTTGAATCTGGGCTGCGCACCTTATGAAGTGCTTTCCAGAGATATGGACAAGTTCGTGAAAGAAAATTCGTAAAAATGTCAGAAAAATGTTGAATTTTTGAGGTTTGCCTGCTTGCATAAAAAGACATTATGATATAATTAACAGGAAGTAGTGGGTTTTCCCATAATTTGAAGGAGCTATTTATGGCAAAGCAGACTCGTCTAGCGACTACTTTGACGGCTAGATATTTTCCAACAGCAGAGTTAACAGACGCCTTTTACATGGATGGGCGCGTCACGAGCAAGACCGTGGCCCGTTCGGCGGATCTGACAAATGATAAAGAGGACAGAGGCTTTTTCTTTTCGATTTTTTCCCATCAGACGAATCCGGATTACGATCCGAACACATTACCGCCGTATGAGCCGGTACTGCGTCGCCTTGGAACAGAACTGAAGTCCGGAAGAAGATCTCTGGATGACCAGATCGGTGAGATGGTCAATACAGCGACTTCCATTACAGGAAGAATGAAGATCCAGCAGGATAACAGCCGTGCGCCTTTCTTCGCCGGCGTGATCGTCAAGGATGCAGAAGCGTTCGCGATCACTATTGGCAAAGGCCTTGCGTTCCTTTACCGTGACGATACGCTGTATCCGATGACAGCGACCGATATCCGGATCGATGCGATCAATACACAGAGACAGAAAGTCGATAATTTCTTCAATTTCTGCGCGACAAAGACCGCGCCGGCTCTGTGTTCCAATATTGCACAGTTGAAACTTGATGACTGCATCATTCTCTGTAACCGTGAGGTGTACGAGGCACTGGGACAGCAGGAACTCCTGCGTATTCTCTATGACGCTGAAGACCAGAGTGATGCTGCAAGCGTGGTTATGACCGAGGCGGCAGCGAAGCTTCCGGGTGTTCCGCTTCAGTTCATGATCTCTTTCGTAGAAGACATCACATCCAGTGACCGTGGCGGTTTCTTCGGCTTCGGAAGAAAAAAGAAGAAGAACCAGGAACCGGAAGAGGATTACGATGTTGCACCGGCAATCCCGCTGGAGTCCCCGAAGAAAGAAGAGAAGCCGCTTCCGAAGGATGCACTTCTTTTCGAGGATGACGAAGAACCAAGTCCGACGATCCCGCCGAAAGCACCGGAGAGTAAACCGGTTGCTCCTGCGCAGCCGAAGGTTCCGCAGACGACGGTTTCGGATAAGACGGAAAGAAGACGTATCAATACATTTGCGGCCCAGGTTGCCGCACAGGTCGGTTCTGTTGCTACAGGCGCGGCAGCAGAGAGCGCTTCTGCTGCAGAAGGCGCAGCTTCTGCGGCTGCTGCTACAGCGGCAGGTGCAGGTAGTACAGCTGCAGGCGGCGTAAAGACCGGTGCCGATGCAGTAAAAGAAGCTATCGAAACACCAATTCCGGAACCACCGCTTGTATTTGGTGATATTAAAGATCTCGTGGAAGAAGGAACCGCCGGCACTTCCGAGCCAAAGCCGGTAACTCCGGTTGCACCGAAGCCGATCGCTCCAATCGCGCCGATTGCACCGGCACCTTCTGTTTCAGATAAACCGGCCACACCATCGCTTTCTTCTTTGGTTGACGATGGCGCGACCAAGGTCGTTCCGATCGTGGATCCGACCTCCACTCCGTCACTTCCGTCTTTCGGTGATACGGGAATCGTACCAAGTGTACCAGCAGCTGCCCAGACCAGTCCTTTTGTACAGCCTAAGGCACCGGCCGCTCAGCCGATCAAAGAAGTGAATGAAGTTTCGGCACCTAAGAAGGAAGAGCCTTTTGTTGCAGTCAAGAACAGTGAGAATCCGTTCTTTAAGGCAGCAATCAAGGCACAGAATGAAGGGAACATAGGAGAAAGCAAAGCAGAACCGGAGAACGTCTCCTTCGAAATCGGCGGCAGTGAGCCTACTGTAAAAGCAGAAGACAGTGCTGTGCCGGTAGCTCCTAAGGACGAGGCACCGCTCTTTATCGGTGACGATCCTTTCGGCGGCATTATTGCTTCGGATAAGACGGAACCCGTAGAAGCAGAACAGCCTAAAGTGGAAGGAGCAAGTGAGATTCCGACTGCTTCCGGTGCTGTTGCGGAGACTGACGAGAGCGTCCCGCTGGTCTTCGAAGCGGACAACGAGGTGAGTGTGCCTATGGACAATGAATCCGAGAACGATCCGAAGAAGTTTGATGAGACACCGCTTTTCTTTGGCGATGCGGAACCGGCTAATGAGGAAGAGTACGACGCACAAAGCGAATATCCGTCCGACTATGAGCCGGCATCTTCGATCCCGGCGCCTGCTCAGCCGGAACCGGTAGTCAGCGATGATTTCGTGATCCCGTTTGCATCGAACGATATCCCGCAGGCTGCGCAGTCTTCTGCGAACGATATTCCGGAAATGCCGATCTACGAGGCTCCGACATATACTCCGCCGACATATCCGACGAACAGTGATACTCCGATCGGATACGAAGATACCGGTGTATATGCACGTGGTTCCTATACGGTTGATGAAGATGATTTCCTTGCCGGAGCAAATGCCGGTACACCGGTTTCTCCATATGTGGCAGAGGGAACACCGAGTTTTGGTGATACAGATGGAATAGTTGATTCCGTTCCGGAGCAGGAACCGGTTGCAGGTGATCCATATGGCGCTGCTGCGGAATATGTACAGCCGGCACCGAGTGTGGAGAACTATGACACGGCTTCCAGCTATACTGCTTTCAATGAGCCGGGCGCAGAACAGCCTACTTACTATGACGAACAGGCTTCTGCTGCGCCTGCACCGGTTGAAGAGCAGTACGATTTCGATAACCCGCCTCCGGCCGTAGCCGATCTTTTCGACTTCGCTCCGACAGGTTCAAGTGCTTCTTCTGCAGCGGCATCTTCTGTACCGGAATACATGCAGCAGAATAGTGTCACGCCGGATTCCGTGCCAGGTGTTCCGAAGCGTAATCCTTCTACAGAATACCGTCGTCCGGGCGGAAGACCGAATGTCCAGCCGCCGCGCCGTCGTGTCGAAGAAGTCGACGATGGATTTGATGATGGTGAAGAGGAAGAAACAAATTACCTGCCGTTCATTCTGGCAGCGATCTCCGTGATCTGCCTGATCGTGATCATCATCCTGATCGCGCATTCCTGCAACGACAGCAAGAAGACAGAGACATCCGCGACCACATTGCCGTCCGAGTCGATCGAGCAGACGACGGAGTCCACTACCGAGGCGACTACAACGCCGGTTGAGACAACAGCAGCACCGGCTAATGCTCCGATCGGTGTCTATACATTCTCCGATAAGAGCGGCTGCCGTACATGGTGGGATCTCTTCTATCACGTATATGGCGTCAAGATCGACAATGAGGCTGATAAGTATGTTCAAATGATCCTCGAGTACAATAACCTGGATTCTTCGTTCAAGCCGAAGGCTGGCGAAAAGGTCAACCTCCCACCGGCGACAATGCTTCCGCCTCAGGGTAGCTGATCGGTAGATGAATAAGTCTAAATGCGAAGGGCGTCTCAGAAGAGGCGCCTTTTTCATTTGAAAAGCGGCGGTTTTCTGAAGCCGTAACCGAACTGAAAATGAACCGAAATGCGTGATTTCCTGAGCGTGGTATAATTAATATGGACTTCTATATATCAGGAGATTGATTTATGAAAAGATTAGTAAAAGCTGTTTCTACTGTTCTTGCGTGCACGTTTGCGATCACGTTTGCGCCGAGTACAGGTTTTGCAGAAAAGACTGCCAGAGCAGAAGATACAGTGCTTTTGAAGAATGATTCGGAATCGGAAGAAACTGAGTCCGAAGACGAGGATATATATGCAGAGGCAAGCATCATCGATGCTTTTATCAACGATGAGCGCTGGAAGAGCGGAACCTATTGGGGAGACGATCAGCATCCGAAGATGTCAACGTATCCGGGATCCGGCTGTCATTCCTATTGTGTAGATTACGTTTTTTACTGTTTCCAGGCGGCCGGATGGTCTACAGGCGAGCTTTTCACTTCTACGGATGAGATCCGTCGCGGAGACGTTCTGCATGTAAGTGCCGGAGAGAGCGGAAATCACTGGGTCGTGGTACTGGAGCGTGACGGAAATAAGCTGAAAACTGCGGAAGGCAACTGGTCAGACAAAGTCCGTATCGGCTGGAACTACACGATCGTAGGAAATTCCATTTCCAATACGGGAAGTAACTATACCTACATCCGCCAGCTGGTGGAAGGATTCCATTATCTCGCGGCGGGAAAAGATAAAGAGGCGACGGTCACGCCGACTCCTGCAGAAGGGGTAACGCCAACACCAGGGGAGGGCGTAACTCCTACACCTGAAGAGGGCGTGACACCAACACCAGGGGGAGAAGTCACACCAACTCCGGAAGGTGGTGTAACGCCTACGCCGGCGGAAGGAGAAACTCCGGCCCCGACTTCAGAAGTGTCGCCGACACCAAGTCCGACTCCGACAGAAGCACCGACGTTCGATGACTTTGTCGAGAGACTTTACAACATTGCGCTTGCGCGTGACTCGGAAAAAGAAGGAAAAGAATTTTGGGTAGGCAAGGTCGAGAGCCTTGAATTTACAGGCGCCGATTGCGCAAGATATTTCCTTCTCGAAGCACCGGAATTCATGGAGAGAAATCTCAGCGAAAGTGTTTTTGTTGAGACGCTCTATATGACATTCTTCGCACGTGCATCGGAAGCGAAGGGCAAGAAATACTGGCTGGATGAACTGGCCAAAGGTACGCCGCGCGAGGAGATCGTGAATCAGTTCATCGATTCGACAGAGTGGTGCAACATCTGTGCTGCATACGGAATCAAGTCGGGCGCGCCGAATGCGAAAGCAGAGACCGCTTCGAAGGATGTCGTTGATTTTGCAACGAGACTTTATACCTGCTGCCTGGGCCGTGATCCGGAAGAAGATGGTCTTGCGTACTGGAGCAAAGCTCTCATGAACAAGGAGCGGACCGGCGCGGAAGCGGCGAAGCTTTTCTTCCAGTCGGAAGAATTCGATAACTTTGATACATCAAACACGGAGTTCGTCACAAGATTGTACCGGACGTTTATGGATCGTGAGCCTGAGGAAAAAGGACTGAAATATTGGGTGTCTCAGCTGGACGAGGGTGCGAGCCGTCAGAGTGTCATGGCCGGATTCTGTGATTCGGAAGAGTTCACTAACATCTGCGAAAAGTATGGCATTGAGCGTGGTAAGATCGATGCGGACAAATACGCATATACGATCGATATCACATGGGAGAACGTGCTGGATCCGGAAGGAAAGCCGATCAAGCCGCAGTTCGTCATTTTCAATACGAAGACCGGAAATGAAACAGAAAACCGGGCCAAGCTTGCTGAAGAGTCTGCGGATGGAAAGAGCACGGTAAAGCTCGGTCTGACCTGCAGCACAGGAAACCAGTTCTGCTTGCAGATCGATACGTTTGCTCCTTCGACCGGATCGAATTACTCTTTTACTTCGGCAAAAGCAACTGTCCACAATAACGTCAGCGGTGAGGATTATTCGCTTGATCTTGAAAAGTGGGCGCATATCCGGGGCAAGACGGGTGCATGGTACTATGACGTATGCCTGATCAGTGAAAGCGAAGTCAAGGCAGTCGCTGCTGAAACATCGGCTTCTGAGACTGGCGCGACGGAATCAAAGAAAACTGAAAACGCGTAAAGACAAATCGAGGTTTTACTGTTATAATCCTAGTGACAAATTTGATAACAGTCGAATTTGATCTTTTTCTATAAGGCGGTAAAACAAAATGAACAGGCAGAAAATGCTTACGGCTTTTCTGTCCATGGCTGTATTTTGTTCTACGGGGGTGGTATTTGCTAAGGAAGCCAGTGCTTTTGGAGCAGATACCAAGAATGGTATAGCCTTGGAAGAAGAGTTCGAAGCCGAAGGCGCCGAAATTGCGATCGATGATGCGAATTTCAAAGATCCCGGTTTTCAGGCGTGGCTGAAAGCAAATTGTGATAAGGATCACGATGGCATGCTTTCTGAAGAAGAGGTGCTGGCGGTCACAAAGATCGACATTCCCAGTGATGAATATTCGGTGTCTTCACTTGACGGCATCAAGGTATTCACAAACCTGGAGACGCTGATCTGCAGTAACAATAAACTGTCCGGTTTGCTCTATCTTAATCCCAACACCAATTTGAAAGTACTTAGGATCGATGGCAATGAGCTGAGTTCTCTTTTGATCGACAAATGCACAGCGCTCGAAGAACTCGATTGCCGTAACAACTTTCTGGGAAGTATTGGAACGTACACTTGCCCCGAGCTGGTCAAGCTGGCATGCGAAAACAATTCCTTTACTATGCTGAATATCCGTGAAAATCCTAAGCTGCAGTATACTTTCGAGCATGGTGTAATGACCAACGAGAATGGCATTAAGACATACTCGCTTTTCGATCCGGACGAAGGGTTCCTGTCCTTTTCGAGCACGAATACTCTGAAGGAAGGCTACATCATTGATGAGAAGCACTTCCCGGATGAGAATTTCAGAAAGTATATCAGTAACCATCTGGATACGGATCACGATGGCGCACTTTCCAGCCGCGAAAGCGACAAGGTCATGTTTTTGAGTGTGACCAACGAGAATATCGCTTCGCTTGAGGGAATTCAATATTTCCGGGATATGGTGGTTTTGAATTGTGAAAACAATAAACTTACTTCTCTGGATCTAACATTGAATCCGAAGCTGGTAAGAGTTACATGCGGCGAGAATAAGCTGACGGAGATAAAGCTTTCTCCGACACTTACAGAACTGGACTGCAGTAACAACCAGTTGACAGAACTGGATATTTTTGGTCTTTCGGAGCTTACGATGCTGCAATGCCAGAACAACAAGATCGAAATGTTGAAGATGAGTGGTAATACGAGTCTGAGCTATCTGGATTGCCATCTAAATCAACTGAAATTCCTCTATCTGGAACAGTCACCGATACTTAGGGATTTGGTGAAAACAGGAAACCGGCAGACTAGCGATACGATCGATAATCACTATTTCTATTCGGACGGCGAGGCCCTGCTGAAGTATGATGCGGATGATTCGATCGAAATTGTAACCGCACCGTATATTCCGGGTGAGCCGCAGAACCTTCATGTTGAGGGATTAGGCGTGACGAATGCCATACTGTCCTGGGATGCTGTCCAGGATGTGGATGGATATTCTGTTTTCGTCAAAAAAGAAGGTGAAGAGGATTACAGAGCAATTGGAGATGTGACCACTACTTCGTATAATTGTACGGGTCTGGAAAGCAGAACGAAGTATTACTTCTATGTTGTAGCTTATAAGGAGGCGTATGCGATAACATTTGGCAGCTACGGAAGCAATATCGTCGAAGCAACGACGATGGCACCGACGCCAACACCAACAAATACGCCGACTCCGAAACCGGCCACACCGACTCCTACTACAAGGCCGGCAACGCCGACTCCTACTACAAGGCCGGCAACGCCGACTCCGCGTCCTGCGACACCAACACCAAGAAGACCGGCTACGGCTACCCCGACACGTCGTCCGGGTACTGCCACACCGACAAAAGCAGCGCAGTCTCCTACACCTGGTAAGTCTTCGACACCGACTCCGACTGGTGGCGCAAAAGCAACGCCGACCGGTAAGGCGACTCTGACACCGACGAAGAAAGCTGGTACTGTTACGCCTGGAAAAGCAACGGGCTCGGCCACGCCTGCGCCGACAGGAAAGGCGAACCCGACACCAACAAAGGCAACTACACCAAAGCCGGGTTCCAGCACACCGACTACTGTCCCAGGAAAGCCGACGGGTTCGGTAACACCGGCCCCGCAGAGTGGTCCGTCCATCGCGGAGTTTGTCGAGCGCCTTTATACGATCGCTCTGGACCGTCCATCCGAGAAAGCTGGAAAAGATTTCTGGGTCAATGAGATTGAGAGTGGTAACAGAACCGGTGGCGACTGTGCGCATTTCTTCCTGATTGAAGCACCGGAATTCCTGAACCGTGGTTTGAGCGACGACGATTTTGTTGAGACTCTTTACCGCACATTCTTCGACCGTGATTCCGAAACGGCAGGTAAGTCCTTCTGGGTAGGTGAGCTGAAGAGTAAGCGCATGTCCAGACAGGATGTTATTGGCGGATTCATCGACTCGAAGGAATGGTGCAATGTCTGCGCGACCTACGGAGTACGTTCCGGAGCGCCGACTGCCAAGGCAGAGTTTGCATCTAAGAATGCGATCGCTTTTGCGACACGTCTTTACACCTGCTGCCTCGGCCGTGAGCCGGAAGAAGGCGGATTGCAGTACTGGTCGTTGGCTCTCACCAATCTTGAGAAGACCGGCGCAGATGCGGCGAAACTCTTCTTCACTTTGGAAGAGTTCGTGAACCTGAAGACGGATGACACCGAGTTCCTGACGAGACTCTACCGCACCTTCATGGGCCGTGAGCCGGAAGCTGGCGGTATGCAGTACTGGCTGGGCGAACTCAGCAAGGGCGCCAGCAGAGAATCCGTTATGTCCGGGTTCGCAGAATCCGAAGAGTTCACTAACATCTGTAAGCAGTATGGAATTGAGCGCGGCTCGATCTGAGTCGTGCTTCGACCCGCGAGCGTGATCATCTGATCCGCGTCTCGTCTCGCGCTTCGCCCCAAGGGTGCTCTGATTCGCGGGGGCCTCGGGACACGCGGATGCTCCGGGTCGAGGGTGCTCGTCGGAGCACGTGGGAACGTTTATAAATGACAAGATAAGCCGCATCTGGAGATTATCCGGATGCGGCTTTTTCTATAAGATGAGGGAATTTTCGAGTCCTATAGAACAATTGATCACGGGATGTTCTATAATATTGAAAAAATCGTCTGTCTTATAGCACGAAAAAACGTGAATCTTATAGAATGGGAAGGTACAAGTGCTTTTCGAGGAGGATTAGGACTAAACAGGCTCGGAAGGCATAGATGATCCCATCGTTTGGCGCATCAGATGGGACTAGATCGAGCAGTATAGTAAGAATAGTCGTACAGACTTACCAGCTCGGTGGGATCAAATTGAGCAATAAAGGCCATATGGTACCATCTTTTCGCCTTCGCAATGGGACTATATTGGCAAATCGGAGCGGTTTGGTCCCAGTCGTGGTTTATATTGGTGGGACTATATTGGCAAATCGGAGCGGTTTGGTCCCAGTCGTGGTTTATATTGGTGGGACCATATTGGCAAATCGGAGCGGTTTGGTCTTATTCGTGTCGCATATGAGTGGGATCATCCGGGCGGGCCAATACATTTTAGTCCCATACTCACACTGCGGGCGGGTTCTTTTCGCGCGTTAAAAGAACTTTCGCCGCCGCTGTCTTTCGAACGAAAGATGTGCGTGGAGAGAAAGAGGAATAAAAATCATTTTGATCCGATTCATAGCAGGTTGTCGGCAAAGCGGCGTAGAAAACGGCTTTTTTTGCTAAATTGCCGAATTTGTAAAAGACAGTTCTTTTGCACTAGAAAAATGGGCAAAATACGTCTACAATAGTACGGTATGTAATTATAGAGTACATGGAGGAATTGACGATGAGTACGCACAAGAAACTTTTCATTCCGGGTCCGACGGAAGTCCGCCGTGAAGTTTTGGAAAAGATGTCTACGCCGATGATCGGCCACCGTACCAAGGATGCTTCCGCTCTCCAGCAGGGTATTTCCGAGAAGCTCCAGAAGGTTATGGGAACAAAGAACACGATTATCCTTTCCACTTCATCAGGCAGCGGTCTTATGGAGGGTGCGGTTCGATGTTTCACTGCGAAAAAAGCGGCGATCTTCTCCATCGGAGCTTTTGGTGAGCGCTGGTACAAGATGGCGACCGCCAATGGCGTTCCGGCAGATATATTCCGTTCCGAACTGGGTAGAATCACCACACCTGAGATGGTTGACGAGGCACTTGCTTCTGGCGAGTACGACATGATCACCATCACACACAACGAGACTTCTACAGGTATCCATAATCCTGTCGGCGAGATCTCCAAGGTCCTCAAGGCGAAATATCCGGATGTTATCCTTTGCGTGGATACAGTTAGTTCCATGGCCGGTGACTATATTCCGGTTGACGAGTGGGGCATCGATGTCTGCATCACTTCTACACAGAAGTGTCTGGGCCTGCCTCCGGGAATGGCGATCGCTGCGGTTTCCGACCGTGCGCTTGAAAAGGCAAAGACGATCCCGAACCGTGGTCTTTATTTCGACTATGTTGAACTGGCCAAGTTCGTTCACGAAAAGCCGTTCCAGTATCCGTCCACTCCTTCCGAGTCACACATGTTCGCACTGGATTACCAGCTCGACTGCATCCTCGAAGAAGGTATGGAGAACCGTTACAAGAGACATTGCGAGATGGCAGAACTGGTTCGTGACTGGGCAAGAAAGAACGCAGAGCTTTACTCTGATCCGGACAACCTGTCCGTAACCGTGACATGCATCAAGAACACACTGGGTATCCCGTTTGCTGAAATCAACAAGAAGATGGGTGAGAGAGGATATCTCCTGTCCGGTGGTTACGGTGCACTGAAAGAAACCACATTCCGTATCGCGCACATGGCGGATACGACCATTGATGAGATCAAGGAAATGCTCAAGGATCTCGACGAAGTAGTAGCAGAGCTTAAGGCTCAGAACGCATAATAAAAGGGAGGAACACAAAATGAAGATTTTGGTAGCAGAAAAAATTGCAGCAGATGCGATCCAGTATCTGAAGGACGAAGGGTTTGAAGTAGACGAGCGTCTGGGTTGCTCCCAGGATGAGATCAAGGGTTTCATCGGCGACTACGATGCACTCATCGTTCGTTCCGTAACACAGGTTAACAAGGACCTTCTGGCCAATGCCAAGAACCTGAAGGTCGTAGGCCGTGCTGGTAACGGTATCGACAACATCGATGTAGCTGCCTGCACCGAGAAGGGCATCATTGCCGTAAATACTCCGGAAGCAAACATCATGGCAGCAGGTGAGCTTGCTGTTGCACATGCTTTCTCCATTTTCAGAAATCTCTGCCACGCAAACGAGGCAGCACATAACGACGATTTCCGCCGTGCCCAGATGATCGGTAACGAACTCGAGGGCAAGACCGCCGGTATCATCGGTCTCGGCCGTATCGGTTCCATCGTAGCCAGAAAGCTCAAGGGTATCGGTATGACGGTCGTTGCTTATGACCCGTATATTACACAGGAAAAGTTCGATACAGTTGGCGTAAAGCGCTGCGCAAAGCTTGAGGATCTCCTCGCTGTTGCTGACCTGATCACTTTCCACACACCGAAGAATAAAGAAACCGTCGGTATGGTCGGCGCAGAAGAACTGGCTAAGTGCAAGAAGGGCGTACGTATTGTTAACGCTGCTCGTGGTGGTCTTGTTAATGAGGCTGCTCTCTACGATGCACTGAAGTCCGGTCAGGTTGCCGCTGCAGCTATCGACGTATTCGACAAGGAGCCTTCCTACGATAAGGCACCGGGCGAGCAGCAGTACCAGAACCCGCTCCTCACCCTGCCGAACTGCGTAGTTACACCTCACCTTGGTGCTTCTACTCAGGAAGCGAACCACAACGTTGGTTCTGCAGTTACTTCTCTCGTGGCAAAAGCACTGCGTGGCGAACTTGTTGCGGCAATCAACATGCCTTCTTTCAGCGGCGATATGGCAGCGATCCGTCCTTATGCGGATCTGGCTGAGAAGCTCGGTAAGATCTACTATCAGGCAGAAGAAGCTCCGGTCAAGAAGATCGAGGTTGAATTCAGAGGTGCTCTCGCTGAGCAGGAGACAGGCATCCTGACACTCTCTGTATTGAAGGGTTTCCTCTCTGCACATTCTGACGGACGTGTCAGCTTCGTTAACGTACGTCAGGGCGTCGAGGCTCACGGCATCGAAGTGGTCGAGAGCAAGAGTGCACAGTGCGAGCGTTACAGCAGCATGATCGTAGTGAACTTTGTAACAGAAGAAGGCCGTGAGCTTTCTGTTTCCGGAACGATCGTCGGTGAAGACACTGAGGTTCTGGTAAGCTTCTTCGGTTATCAGGCAGACTTTGCGATCGCTCCGATCGTACTTGCAATGCAGAACGAAGACAAGCCGGGCATCATCGGTAAGATCGCAACAAAGATCGGCGACCACAATATCAACATCAACAGCATGCACTGGGGTGTAAAGCCTGGTTCTACCAAGGCTCAGTCCTTCCTCGGTGTCAGTGAAGAACTCAGTGAGGATATCCTTTCTGAACTTCGTGCAATCGATGGTGTGCTCAGAGTGACACAGTTGTTCTTCTGATTGATAGCCCAATATCCTGATACTCAGGTGTTAGAAAAAATCGAAAGAACACACTCAATCAATCCGTAAAAACAGATCCCTTTCTAAGCTTTCCCCAGGTGAGGCCCGGTGGCGGCTTGGAAAGGGATTTTTTGTAAAAGTGATTGTAAAGGGAATTCGGGTGAAAGGAATGTTCGATTAAAGAAAAGTACGGCCAGATGGCATTGCTGCGCATCTGACCGTACCCGCAAGAAAATAAATTGGAAAGAAGTGTTATGTAATGCTGTTTTTGACCAGCCCGAGGAAGAGCGGATGCGGCTTATCCGGGCGGCTCTTGAATTCCGGATGGAACTGCACGCCGACATAGAACGGATGACCCGGGATCTCGATGGCTTCGACCAGGAGATTGTCCGGACTGATGCCGCTGATGATGTCTTTCATCTGGTCACGATAGATATTATTGAACTCATAACGATGACGATGTCTCTCGTTGATGCTTTGGGACTGGTAGCATTGCTCCATCATGGTGCCGGGCAGGATTTTGCACGGATAACTGCCCAGACGGAGTGTGCCGCCTTTTTCGATCTCATCATTCTGGCCCGGCATGAAATCGATGACAAGATGCTCGGAGCCTTCGTCAAATTCACGCGAATTGGCGTCGGCATAGCCAAGCACATCACGGGCATATTCGATAACGGCGATCTGCATGCCAAGGCAGATACCGAGATAAGGCACGTTCTTCTCGCGGGCATATTTTGCTGCAAGGACCATTCCTTCGATACCACGGTCACCGAAACCGCCTGGAACAAGGATGCCGTCTGCTTCGGAAAGAACGGATTCGTAGTTGTCCGGTGTCAGATGTTCGGAATCGATCCAGAGGATGTCAACCTTGGCAGAGTTTTCATAACCTGCGTGATGCAGGGCTTCCGCAACAGAAAGATATGCGTCGTGAAGCTGGGTATATTTTCCGACCAAAGCGATCTTACAGGATTTGGTCGCACTCTTGATACGGTCGACCATCTCTTCCCAGTGGCTCAGATCACAAGGTGGGGTCTCAAGCTGCAGGTTTCTGCAGACAACATCGGAGAAGCCGCTCTTTTCGAGCATGAGCGGGGCCTCATAGAGAACCGGGATCGTAGTGTTCTCGATAACGCAGTCAGGGGAGACGTTACAGAACATGGCGATCTTCTTGAAGATGGATTCATCCTCGATCGGCTCGTCAGTACGAAGGATAATGATGTCTGGCGAAACACCCATGCCCTGCAGTTCTTTTACCGAATGCTGAGCGGGCTTCGATTTGTGCTCGCCGGATGCTTTCAGGTAAGGAACGAGGACTACGTGGATGTAAAGTGCATTGTGCGGGCCGACTTCACGGCCGACCTGACGGATGGCTTCGATGAAAGGCTGGCCCTCGATGTCACCGATCGTACCGCCAATCTCGGTGATAACTACGTCTGCTTCGGATTCCAGACCCACATTGTAGATGAATTCCTTGATCTCGTTTGTGATGTGAGGAATCGTCTGCACGGTTGATCCGAGATACTCGCCGCGACGCTCTTTGGCGAGAACGGAAGAGTAGACCTTACCGGTGGTGAGGTTGGAGAACTTGTTGAGGTCCTCATCGATGAATCGCTCGTAGTGGCCGAGGTCCAGGTCGGTCTCTGCGCCGTCTTCCGTGACATACACTTCGCCATGCTGGTACGGACTCATCGTGCCCGGGTCCACGTTAATGTACGGATCGAGTTTCTGGGAGGCGACCTTCAGACCGCGCTGCTTGAGAAGACGTCCGAGCGATGCGGCTGTAATGCCTTTGCCAAGACCGGAAACAACACCACCTGTTACAAAAATATACTTCGTCATTTTCATCCCTCACTTTCCGCTGTCACCATAGTTCTTCAATACACGGGCGGACGGGTCATCTACGTTACAGCCCTCCCACGATTTGTTCGGCATCCAGAAATCTACGACCATTTCCGCGCGGCCTTCGTAGTACTTTTCGAAGATCTCACGATAGAGAAGAGACTCTTTGGTAAAAGGTGTGGCGAAGTCGTACTGTTTGCGTTTGGTTTCATATTCTTCGTCACTGTAGCAGGATGCTGCATACTCCTTGAGGTGGTCGACCATGGAGTGTCCGACTGCATCGGAAAAAGCAGCTTTCTCACGGAACAGAATATCGTGCGGGAGAAGGTCTCCTTCAAATGCTTTACGAAGGAGATATTTTCCTTTGTTGTAGGTGTTGAGTTTCTTTGCCGGATCGATCGCCATGACGTACTTGACGAAATCCAGATCGCCGAAAGGAACGCGCGCCTCGAGCGAGTTGGCGGAGATGCAACGGTCGGCACGGAGTACATCGTACATGTGGATCTCGTGGATACGTTTTACGGCTTCTTCCTGAAAAGCTTCGGCGGAGGGAGCAAAGTCCGTGTATTTGTAACCGAACAGTTCGTCAGAGATCTCACCGGTGAGAAGAACACGTACATCGGAGATCTCGTGGATCTTCTTGCAGAGAAGGTACATGCCCATAGATGCACGGATCGTAGTGATATCGTATGTTCCGAGGACTTCGATGACTTCCTCGAGAGAGGTGATGACATCTTCTTTGGTAATGATGACTTCCGTGTGCTCGGAGCCGATATAGTCTGCAACTTCTTTAGCATATTTCAAGTCGATCGCATCTTCGCTCATACCGATGGCGAAGGTCTTGATCGGATGATCTTCCATGCGCTGGGCAATCGCGCAGACCAAGGAAGAATCGAGTCCGCCGGAAAGAAGGAATCCGACTTTTGAATCAGAAACGAGACGCTTTTCTACGCCGGCAACCAGCTTGTCATGGATGTTCGTAAAGATCGTATCCAGATCATCGTCGATCACGTGATCTACTTTCGTGATATCGCAATAGCAGGTGAACTTGCCGTCCTTGTAGTAATGTCCGGGTGGGAAGGGAAGGACCTTCTTGCAGTAAGGCACGATGTTCTTCGCTTCGCTTGCAAGGACGATATAGCCCTCGTCGTCAAAACCGTAGTAGAGCGGACGGATGCCGATCGGATCTCTTGCGGCGATGAGTGTTTTTGTATCTGTATCGTAGAGGATGAGCGCGAACTCGGCGTCGAGTTTGCTGAACATGTCTATGCCGTATTTTTCATATAAAGGAAGAAGCACTTCGCAGTCCGAATCCGATTCAAAAGAATAGGCGTCGGAAAGTTCCTGCCGAAATGCTTCGAAACCGTAGATCTCGCCGTTGCAGACGAGATATTTGCTACCCAGAGTGAATGGCTGCATGCCTTCCGGGGTCAGACCCATGATGGACAGTCGGTGAAAGCCCATGGTGCCATCGGACAGCTCGATGATCCGGCTTTGGTCCGGACCTCTTGAGATGGTCTTGTCAAACCCCTCCTTGAATTGCTCGCGGGAAAGACCCGGTCGCAGATAGAACATAATTGAACACATAAACAATTCCTCCAATATTTATTTTCTTGCAAAACAATATGTTGTTTCTTTATTCACCGTGCTTCTTTTCTTGCGGTAAAAGCACTGCCTTTTGAAATATCCAAAGGAGTCCTGCCGAAATCAGCAGGACCCCGATGGGATTTCAGATTATTCGTATTATTCAACGTCTTGCAGGGCGTCGAATCCCTCTTCACTTGTACGTACTTTGATGACGTTCTCTACATCGTAGACGAAGATCTTGCCATCACCGATATGACCGGTGTAAAGTACTTTCTTTGCGGTATCGATAACAGCCTGTACAGGTACTCTCGCTACCACGATATCCATCTGGATCTTCGGGAGCAGTGAAGGTTCAACTTCAACGCCTCGATAGAATTCCGCTTTACCTTTCTGGATACCACAACCAAGAACGTGGGATACTGTCATACCCGTGATACCGATATCCAGGAGTGCCGACTTAAGCGGCTCGAGCATACGCTCTTTGCAGACGATTTCGATCTTGGTGAGCTTCTTTCCATCCGGGCTCTTGTAAGAGATACCGGAAGCAGCTCTTGCGACTTCTTTTACTTCTACGGCCTCTGCCATTGGTGTTTCGCCGATGACCTTGATTCCAGCCAGTGCGGA
Source organism: Clostridiales bacterium (assembly GCA_017545245.1). Taxonomy (GTDB): domain Bacteria; phylum Bacillota; class Clostridia; order Saccharofermentanales; family Saccharofermentanaceae; genus Scatonaster. The sequence continues at coordinate 7,405 of JAFWPB010000034.1, read as the reverse complement.
GTCATCTACTGTCGGAGCAAAGTCAGCTACGGATGCGAAGTCAGCATAAGCGGATACGAGACCATGTTCGGAGATATCCATACCGGCGAGCTCGTCTTCTGCGGAAGCACGGAGGCCGATCGTTTTCTTGATGATCAGGAATGCCGGGATCATGCAGAGTGCTGTCCATGCGAGGATGGAAGCGATACCTAAGCACTGTACGCCGAATACCTTGAAGCCTTCAGAGAAGGATGTGCCGTGTACGAGAGCGTAGATTGGTCCGTCAACTCCAGCATCTGCTGTGGAAGTAGAAAGGAGACCTGCTGCCAGAGTACCCCAGACACCGTTTGCCAGGTGAACACCAACTGCACCGACCGGGTCATCTACGTGGCACTTGATGTCGAGCTTTTCAATAACGACGACTACGAGGATACCGCTTACGATACCGATGATCGTAGCGCCAATGACGTCAACGTTGTTACAACCGGCGGTTACACCGACAAGACCGGCCAGAGAGGCGTTCAAGCACATGGAGACATCAGGCTTGCCGTTTTTGCACCATGTATAGATCATGGTCACACAGGTAGCGACTGCCGGAGCAACAGTTGTGGTTACGAAGATCGCTGCCAAAGAACTGATGGATGTAGCGGCGGCGCCGTTGAATCCGTACCAGCCGAACCAGAGGATGAAGCAGCCGAGTGCACCGAGTGTCAGGGAGTGACCCTGAATCGCCTTGACTTTGACGACCTTACCGCTCTGGTCTTTTACGTACTTGCCGATACGGGGCCCAAGGATGATTGCGCCGATAAGAGCGGAGATACCACCAACACTATGGATTGCTGCAGAACCTGCAAAATCGATGAATCCGAGCTTTGCGAGCCAGCCCTGAGAGTTCCATACCCAACCAGCTTCGATCGGATAGACGACCAGGCTGATGATGGCACTGTAGATACAGTATGCAGAGAACTTGGTTCTTTCAGCCATCGCACCGGAAACGATCGTTGCAGCCGTTGCGCAGAATACCAGGTTGAATACGAAGGAGGACATCGGGAAGTTTGAAAAATCACTGAAGATCTTCATGTTCGGAACTCCGATGAATCCCATGATATAGTCTTCACTCATCATGAGGGCAAAGCCGAGAAGACTGAATACTACTGTACCGATGCAGAAGTCCATCAGGTTTTTCATGATGATGTTTCCTGCGTTTTTTGCTCTGGTAAAGCCGGTCTCAACCATGGCGAAACCACATTGCATGAAGAAGACCAGAGCAGCTCCTATTAAGAACCAAACACCAAATATAGTGTCGTTTGCTGACTGTAATAATGCTTCCATTTTATTCACCTCATTTTTTCTTCTTGTGAAGTATACAGAGAAGGTGCTGTAGCGGATCCCGTTTCCGGGTGAGAGCTACAGCACCTTTGCTGCTTTTTTCTTACTTCACTATTTACTTTCTTATCTTACTCCGAAGAGCAGTTCGCCGTATGTCGGGAACGGCCAGATCTTGGCACTGCAGAGGGACTCTGCCTGGTCTGCGGCGGCTCTGAGATCCTGCATAGCCACGAATACTTTGTCTCTATATGCATAGGACTGGGCAAGGATATCGGAGATTTCGTGTACTTCGATCACTGCATCTTCCAGTACCTGTGTTCTGGAGGCGATGTCAGACTGGAGCTTGCTGAGCTGCTTGATCAGATCCTGCTCAAATGTTGCTTCTACGCCGCTTGCCTGCTTAACAGCGATCGCGGTATCTGCCAGTTCTTTGATATATTCGGTAACGGCAGGGAGGATATCCTTTCTTGCCATATCGATCATGGTCAATGCCTCGATATTGATGATCTTGCTGTAGTTCTCAAGCAGGATATCGTGTCTTGACTGCATCTCTGCGAGACTGAATACACCAAACTTCAGGAACAGATCTTTGTTCTTCTGATCGAGGAAACGCTCCATGGCTTCCGGTGTAGATCTGAGATTGAGAAGGCCCCTCTCCTCGGTTGCCTCTTTGATCCAGCTCTCGTCATAACCGTTGCCGTTAAAGATGATGCGCTTATGAGCGGTGATCGTTTCTTTTACTACTGCTGCCAGTTCTGCGTTAAAATCACTTGCCTTTTCGAGTCTGTCTGCGAATTCACAGAGGCTGTCTGCTACTGCAGTGTTGAGCATGATGTTCGCGCAGGCGATGGAGTTGGCGGAACCTAGCATTCTGAATTCGAACTTATTACCGGTAAATGCGAACGGGGAAGTTCTGTTTCTGTCTGTAGAATCCTTCGGGAACTTCGGAAGAACGTCTACGCCGATTTCCATCTGGACTTTCTCGTGCTGGTCATATGCTTTGCCTTCGACGATTGACTCGATGATTGCATTGAGTTCATCACCCAGGAACATGGATACGACTGCCGGCGGAGCTTCGTTTGCACCAAGACGGTGATCGTTTCCTGCGGTTGCTACCGAGATACGGAGCAGATCCTGATGTACATCTACTGCACGGATGACGGCTGCCAGGAAGAGCAGGAACTGGGCATTCTCAGAAGGTGTATCGCCTGGTTCAAGGAGGTTCACACCGGATGAAGTGGAGATGGACCAGTTGTTATGCTTACCGGATCCGTTTACACCTGCGAATGGCTTTTCGTGAAGGAGGCAAACCAGACCGTGTTTCTTCGCAACTTTCTGCATGATCTCCATCATCAGCTGGTTGTGATCGGTTGCGATATTGGTCGTTGTAAAGATCGGTGCCAATTCGTGCTGTGCCGGAGCTACTTCGTTATGCTTTGTCTTAGCAAGTACACCCAGCTTCCAGAGTTCTTCGTCGAGATCTTTCATGTAAGCGGAAACTCTTGGCTTGATGGAACCGAAGTAATGGTCTTCGAGCTCCTGGCCCTTCGGTGCTTTGGCTCCGAAAAGTGTTCTTCCTGTAAAGATCAGGTCTTTTCTCTGATTATAGAGTTCAACCGGAATGAGGAAGTATTCCTGTTCAGGACCAACTGTTGTCTTTACTGTAAGGTGCGGGTCCGTATTTCCGAAGAGTCTTAAGATTCTTACTGCCTGCTTGCTGATCACTTCCATCGAGCGGAGAAGAGGTGTCTTCTTGTCGAGTGCCTCGCCGCTGTAAGAACAGAATGCGGTCGGGATGCAGAGTGTATTGTCTTTGATGAAAGCGAAGCTTGTCGGATCCCATGCTGTATATCCTCTTGCCTCGAATGTTGCCCGGAGTCCGCCGCTCGGGAAGGAAGAAGCATCCGGCTCACCCTGGACCAGTTCCTTTCCCGAGAACTCCATGATCACGCCGCCATCAGAAGTAGGGGAGATGAAACTGTCGTGCTTCTCAGCGGTGATTCCGGTGAGTGGCTGGAACCAATGTGTGAAGTGGGTAGCGCCCTTCTCGGTTGCCCAGTCTTTCATAGCATTTGCCACTACATTCGCGATCTCTATATTCAACGGAAGTCCTTCATTAATAGTCTTCTTCATTGCTTTGTAAGTTTCTTTCGGGAGACGGGCCTTCATGATCTGTTCATTAAAAACCATAGTTCCGAAGATCTCAGGTACGTTTGTCATAGTTCTTTCCTCCTTAAAAACGTCAAAAGCGCTTGGGACCCGTTCCTTGGTACCAAGCGCCGTTGCTTTATGTCTGAAGAATACGCCAAAAGAACTGGTCTGTCAACAGAAAATGCATAAATTATTTATCAAACTTGCATGATTCGTTAAAAATGTGGGTAAAAATGAACGATTTTTCATATAGGATGAATTTTATGCAAGAAGAAGTTGCAAAAATGTATAAGTAAGAGTAAACTAACCATGTAAGCATAAGATGGCATGTCCAGATGTGCGGAAAAACAAGTAAAAAGAGGTGATCCGGATGAGTTCTACTGGTATAGATAAAGTTCTTATATTAAGAGCAGGTGCCGGAGCCAACCGCGCGCTGGAAGAGCTCATTAAGAAAAGCCTCAAGCATCCTCACGATATCGTCTGGAGTTCGCTGAAAGACAACGGGATCGATCTTGCAAGAAAAGGCGACTATGGTCTCCTGATCGTATCCTCGGCGATTGCGGATCCGCTGGCGCAGAAAGCGTGCCGCATCGCGGTGACCCATCCGACAGCAAGCGTGCTGTTTCTGGCTGAGGAGACAGGCTTTACCGATGCAGAAAGCAAGGCCGCGCGCAAAGTACTTCTCGACCTGGGTGCCACGATCCTTACCAAACCGCTCACCCAAAGTGCTTTTGCCACAGCAATCAATGCAGCCGATATGGCGCACATCCGGCTTTGTGCGTTGAAGAAAAAACTGGATGACGAGAAAGTGATCGTCCGTGGAAAGCTCCTGCTGATGCAGACCTTGGCTTTTTCGGAAGAGGAAGCGCATAAGTTTATCGAGAAAGAGGCCATGAACAGCGGGCGGACGAGAGCCGATGTGGCGTACGAGATCATTAAGACGTACGAAGAATAAAAAAGAAGAATAACTTAGTTACATATTTATATAAAAACAAATAACTGAATAGTACATAACGTGCACAATGGCGTGAAGTTATGCTTTAGGATCCGAGAATTAGTGAGGTGGAGAAGATGAAGTATGCATTCACGAAGATGCAAGGTTGTGGAAATGATTACGTTTATATCGATGCAAGAGAATATCAGATAGAGGATCCGTCAGCACTGGCGGTACGAGTCTCAGACAGACATTTCGGAATCGGGTCGGATGGCCTGATCCTTGTTGCGCCGTCGGAAGTGGCGGATGCAAGAATGATCATGTTTAACCTGGACGGATCGGAAAGCGAGATGTGCGGAAACGGCATCCGCTGCGTGGGTAAGTTTGTCTACGATAAGTGGTGCGTCAGGAAGGATGTCATCACGATTGAGACCAAGTGCGGAATAAAGAAACTGAAGATGCAGGTTGGACCGGATGGTCTGGCATCAGGGGCCTGCGTAGATATGGGCCGTGCAATCCTTTCTCCGGAACTGATCCCGGTGGACCTTCCCGGTGACCGGATCGTGGACCGCGAGGTGGAAGTCGACGGGCAGGAGTATCACATCACTTGTGTGTCCATGGGAAATCCGCACGCAGTTCTTTTCGTGAAGGATGTGGAGAAGATGGACCTGGCTTCTCTTGGCCCGAAGTTTGAGAACCATCCGATGTTTCCGGCAAGAGTGAATACCGAATTTGTAGAGATCCTGGAACCGGGACTTCTTCGTATGCGTGTATGGGAGCGCGGCACAGGCGAGACCTGGGCCTGCGGTACCGGAACTTGTGCGACGGTCGTGGCGGCGTGCCTGAACGGCTATGCGAAGAAGGGCGAAGACGTCCGTGTGATCCTGAATGGTGGCGAACTCGTGATCAATTACACGGATGAGCGCGTCCTGATGACGGGCCCTGCTGTGGTTTCTTTTGAAGGCGAGATCGAGGTTTGATTTAGCGATTGATCTGTGAAGGCAGACAAGAAATAAAACAAGAGAATAAATTATTGCGCGCCAGTGTCGACGCGGATCGACAGGAGGAAAGAAGAATGAAGATCAACAAGAATTACCAGAACATCGAAGAAACATATCTGTTCTCGGAAGTGGCCGAGCGTGTGCGCCGCTTCATGGAGAAGGACAAGAGTGCGACATTGATCAAGATGGGAATCGGCGATGTAACGCGGCCATTGTGTCGTGCGGCGGTCGATGCGCTGGTAAAAGCTTCGGAGGAAATGGGTACTGCGGAAGGGTTCCATGGTTACGGTCCGGAACAGGGCTACGAATTCCTTCGTGATGAGATTGCTTCCTATTATCAGCGCCACAGCGGCGTGAAGCTTTACTCGGAAGAAATCTTCGTTTCGGACGGTGCGAAGAGTGATATCGGAAATATCCTGGACATCTTCGATGTGGACAATATCGTAGCTGTGACAGATCCGGTCTATCCGGTCTATGTGGATACGAACGTGATGTCCGGAAGAAAGATCATCAAGCTTTCGGCAACAGCGGACAACGATTTTCTCCCGATGCCTTATCCGGGACTCGAGGCGGATATCATCTACCTCTGTTCTCCGAACAATCCGACTGGTGCAGCGTACGATAAGACACGTCTGAAGAAGTGGGTCGATTTTGCCAACGCGCACGGGTCGGTGATCCTTTTTGATGCGGCATACGAAGCATTCATCACTGATCCGGATATCCCGAGATCGATCTACTGCATTGAGGGTGCGCGTTCCTGCGCAATCGAGTTCTGTTCCCTTTCCAAGACCGCCGGTTTTACCGGAACGAGATGCGGCTATACCGTAGTTCCGGAAGGACTGGTCCGTGAAGGCGTGCAGCTTCGTAAAATGTGGCTGCGCCGTCAGAGCACCAAGTTCAACGGCGTTTCCTATCCGGTGCAGCGCGCGGCGGCTGCCTGCCTGAAGGAATCCGGTCAGGAGGAGATCCTGCAGAACATCGCGTATTACAAGGAAAATGCGACGATCATGGCGCAGACTTTTGCCGAGTTGAAGTGGCCTTTTGCAGGCGGCAAGAACTCTCCGTATCTCTGGGTCAAGTGCCCGCACGGCATGCGCTCCTGGGCTTTCTTCGATGATCTTCTCGAGAGAGCAAACGTCATCTGCACACCTGGTTCCGGCTTTGGCGACTGCGGCGAAGGCTATGTGCGTTTTACGTCCTTTAACACACATGACAATACAGTGGAAGCAATGAGAAGGATCAAGGAAATCTTCGCGTGATATGGTATAATATCGATGGCGGCCAAAAGTAAGGTTGGTTCCGCCAGATCCTGATTTTTCAAAAGGAGCGGGGACAGTGCTTTTTAAGAAGGAAATCTATGTCGGCAAAAAAGACGAGAAGTATCAGAAAGTTGTCAATGCGCTTCGTGCGGCCGGGATCAAATTCGACGTGGCCTCAAGCGATATGAATATGCGCGGCTTGAACCGCGGCGCCGGAATGGGCAGCTATGGCGAGTCTTCCAACTCGATCTGGACGGTCTACGTCGGAAAGAAAGATCTAGAGGCCGCAAAGACCGCAATTCACGCGGAATCGTAATAGTATTATTTGTTGAAGAGAATGAAGATAAGTCGTATCTAGTGGTTTCGCCGGATGCGGCTTGTTTTGCGAGGCAAGTGCTTTTCGAGAAGTGGGATAAGGGCGATAAGAAGGCAGCCGCCGCGCTAGTGCTTTTCAAGCACAGAAGGCTGGACACACTGGGGCCCAGTGCTTTTGCCAAAGGATAAGACACGCACGACTATGCGAAATTCATTACAGTATAAATCGCATTTTTCATCTCGCTATACTGTAATGAAAACCCATTACAGTACAAATACAAAAAATCGTGGAAAATACTGTAAAATCAGGTTCTTCACGGAAATCGTGGGAATAAGTAATTGAAAAAGGAGCATAACTATCCTAGAGTTTAGTTGCTAGACAAAAACGAAAGGATAAAGAATATGCTCCTCGACCATAATAATACTAAGATTCAGAT
>JAFWPB010000033.1 GCA_017545245.1 Clostridiales bacterium | reverse complement strand
GAATATACGTTGTCTACTCTATTATCAGAAGTGATGGAAGAAAAGAAACTGTCTCTCACACAGACTATCATTCAGCACGATGAAGGAGTGGATCTTATTCCGGCCAATATCGAATTGTCAGCTCTTGAGATCAATCTGGTGAATGCCATGAGCAGAGAGGTTATGCTTCGGAGCATCGTTGAATATCTCAAAGCAGAATACGACTACAAGTATATTATCATCGATTGCATGCCTTCACTCGGAATGCTTACGATCAATGCTTTGGCGTGTGCGGACAGTGTTTTGATCCCGGTCCAGGCGGCGTACCTTCCGGTGAAAGGTTTGGAACAGCTCATCAAAACCATCGGCCGTGTACAGAGGAGACTTAATAAGAATCTCCGGATCGAAGGAATACTGCTTACGATGGTGGATGCCAGGACAAATTATGCCAGGGATATCTCACAGCTTGTCATAGATACGTATTCGAATCAGATCGGCGTGTTTCATACCTGCATCCCTCTTTCGGTCCGTGCGGCAGAGATCAGTGCAGAAGGCTCCAGCATTTATCAGTATGATCCGAAAGGAAAGGCGGCTAATGCGTACAGGACATTGACGGAGGAGGTGTTGGATCGTGGCTAAGAGAGTTGGACAAAAGATCAAAATGACATCCATTGATGAATTACTCTGTGTTCCTTCAGTAGCCGGTTGTGACGAGATCGAGGTTGCTAAGATCCGGCCGTTCAAGGATCATCCCTTCAAGGTCCTGGATGATGAAAAGATGCATGAGCTTGTGGAAAGCATCATGTTAAATGGTGTGCTGGTTCCGGTAACAGTCAGACCGCTTGAAGACGGAGATTATGAAATGATCTCCGGTCACCGACGGTTATTTGCAGTAAAGGAAATCGGTTTAGAAAGGATCCCTGCAATCGTAAAGAAGTACGATGATGATGAAGCCGTCCTGGCGATGGTTGATTCAAATCTGCAGAGAGAAGAGATCCTGCCGAGTGAGAAAGCGTTCGCTTATAAGATGCGATATGATGCGATGCGCAGACAAGGTCAGCGAAGCGATTTAACTTCGTCCCGAATTGGGACGAAGTTGCCGGAAGGCCGGGCTGATGATGAACTTGCAGAGAAAGTAGGTGAAAGCCGCGGACAGTTACATCGGTATCTCCGCCTGGTAGAACTCGTTCCTCCGATTTTGGAACTGGTTGATAAGAAAGCCTTGGCACTTGCTACTGCTGTAGAAGTTTCTTTCCTGAATCATGAAGTTCAGCAGATGCTTTACGAGTACATGTGTGAGAATGAAATCTGCAAGACATTTCAGATCTTTGCATTGAGAGATTATCTGAAGGAAAACGATACCATCACTAAGATGGAACTTATGCGGATCCTGAATGAGAATGCTCCCAAGGATGAAAGCAACAGATTTCAGCAGCTCACGATCACCAAGAAGAAACTCCAGGAATATTTCCCAACATTCTATACCAAATCTCAGATGGAGAAAGTTCTTTTTGATCTTCTTGCTGAGTGGAAGAAAAAGCAAGACGAAGATGGTTGACCTTACTGTTGACGCATACGGATTCCGTGTATATAATGAAGTTGAAAGTATATACGGATTCCGTATACAAGGAGGTACAATATGAAAAAGAAAGAGATTAAGGATCTTGAATTCATTGCAAATGGAGTTTTTATTGAAAATGAGAGTATTGAAAGGATGGAAAGCGACAGAAGGAAAAGACTGCTTGCTACGTCTTTTGTTGCGGTTAGAAATATGACCGGAATGAATCGCAAGGAGTTTGCTGAGTGGCTTGCTATTCCGTACCGCACTATGCAGGACTGGGAGCTTGGTACATCGCAGGTGCCGGAGTATGTTCTTAGACTTGTGGCGTATAAGGTGCTCATGGAAAAGGAGAGGGGGAATTTATAATGCGGATACTAAAGGCAATTCTGCTGTTTCCAATCAGATTGGTACTCCTGCCCGTGCGATTACTTATACTCGTTGCTCTCTGTTTTTGGGGCGCTATAGGCGGTTTTTTTGAGACTGTAACGAGCATACTGGGATTTGTCATGATGGTTACAAGTGTTTTCTGCGTAATAACGAAAATAATGGATGTGTCGGTTTTCGTTGAAATGTTTTTGGCAGGTGCTGCGTTCGAGGCAATACCGATACTATTGGTCAAACTGGGAGAAAAGGGGATGCTCGGACTGATGGATCTGCTTGGTCGGGTATAAATGAGATGAAGATCTGAAAAGGTGGGAAGAGACTATGGAAAAAATTAAATATGTGTGTGAGGTCTGCGGAAAGACTGAGATTATGACACCGGAAGAAGCGTACCAGGAAGGATGGGACTATCCGCCCTTTATGGGAAGTTACGGAGTGATTTCTGCACGGACATGTCCGCATTGTCCAATGATGAAGACGGCTTGGGCAGCTCTTGTGCTTGAAAAAAAGCAATATGAAGAACTGACTGACATCCAAAAGGAAACAATAATGAGGATCAAAGGTGAGCCGTATAATATGAAGGTGGATGATTGACGTATGTCATAGTGCAAGTGATGTAGGACGGATTTTGCGGACATTCAAAATAAAAAAGAATGTGGAGGTAACAGACAATGGCAAAATCATTATTTGAGGAACTGGGCGGCAAATACGAAAGGCAAGGGGATTATTTGATACCGTGCTTAACTGTACCCG
>JAFWPB010000032.1 GCA_017545245.1 Clostridiales bacterium | reverse complement strand
CAAAAAAGCAGTCGGAAAGTGGCTTTTTCCAATTTCCGACTTACGAGGCGTCAAAATAGTAAGTCGTTTTTCGTGAATATTGGTTTTCCGACTTAAAAAGCAGTCGGGAAACGGTATTTTCCATTTTCCGACTTACGCAGATTGTCAAAGATTTATCTCGAAAAGCACTTGATTTTACAGTATTTTCCACGTTTTTTTGTATTTATACTGTAATTGGTTTTCATTAAGTCGTAATCCTGTTTTTCTCATTTCACGACTTAAAAGCACTGTAAATCAGGCAAAAAAGTAAGTCGGGAACTGGTTTTTACCATTTCCCGACTTATGTGCTTCTCAAAGTGTGTATTTTGTTCTAAAGAAAACGATCAATCTTCCTTTTTCTCATCTACCGCTTCTTTCACGTCTTCCACAACGTCTTTCACAGCATCCTCAGCACTCTCTTTGACATCTTCTACCGTAGCTTCGGCCTTTTCTTTTTCTTCATTCAGGATCTGCTCGGCTTCGCGCTCTGCTGCTTCCATCTTTGCTTTGGCTTCCGCAGCCTTCTCTTCTTTATCCTCATCCATGGCGTCATGCACAAGAGATGTGAAATCGTCTTTCTTTGCTGCATCTGCAGCCTTTTCATCATCCGTCTTCAGTGCATCATACTTTTCTTTTGCCTTGTAGACAGAAGCGACCAGTTTTGCTTCTTTGGATAGAGTATCAAAATCCTCTTTTGTTGCCAGATCCTTGGAGGATGTCTGATAGCAGACCTCCTCATAGACGTTATCCAGAACAAGGTAGTCCAGCTTCTTCATGTTCGCACCAAGTGTGGAATTCTGAAGCATCTGTGTCGCACGGTCTGCAGCACCTTCTCTTGCGTCAAAAGAATCGTACGGGATCTTGATCTTTGAGAACATATAGCGGAGAACGACTTCGTTGTTCTTATAGTCCATCGCAACACGATACTTGGCGATCACGAAAGTATGAATAAATACAATCGCTGCAATCAGGAAGATTGCGCCGGAAACGATCCAGATCAGAGGACTCGGCTGTTCACCTGCAACCAGAAGATAACCAACCAGGCCGCACATCAGTGCCATAACGATCAATGTGATGATTCTTCTTTTCAAAATCTGAGATTTGGAAGCCGGAAAACAGTGTACTGTATTCTTCGGAAGCTTATCCAGCTCTTCCTGGGAGATCTCGATTACTTTCTCTTCGTTTTCACTCATACTCTAACCCTCCAAATTGTATTACTTCTTCAAAGCCTGGATACGTGTCGTAACATTATCCAGCATTTCCTGGTACTTCGCCTGCTTCTCACGTTCCGCATTGATAACTTTCTCTGGAGCCTTCTTCACGAATTCTTCGTTGGCAAGCTTTCCATTAACACGCTTCATCTCGCCCTCGAGTCTCTCTTTCTCTTTGCCGAGACGCTCCAGTTCTTTGTCAATATCGATCAGATCCTCAAGTGGGATATAGATTTCACCTGCCGAGCAAACGCAAGCCACAGCAGTATCCGGGATACCTTCCTTGGTTTCTTTTGTCTCGACTTCCGTAACATTTGCCAGACGCTGGAGGAAAGCTTTACCGTCGATGAACATGTTTCTGTTCTTTTCCTCGGCAGAAACAAGGATCATGCCGATCTTACGGGACGGTACAACGCCCATGTCTGTTCTAACATTACGGATGGAACGAATCGCATCCATGAGGATCTCCATCTGCTTTTCTTCCTGCGGGAATACTTCGTTCTCACGATACTCCGGCCAGGAGGAAATCATGATCGACTCACTCTTCTGCTTCAGAACAAGGTAAGTATAGACTTCTTCTGTCAGGAACGGCATGAACGGGTGCAGGAGCTGCATCGCTCTTCCAAGTACATCGTTCAGGATATACTGGGCTTCTTTTCTCGTTGCACATTCCTTATCGAAAAGACGGGACTTCGCGATCTCAATGTACCAGTCGCAGTATTCTTCCCAGATGAAGGAGTTGATCTTGGAAAGTGCAACACCAAACTCGTAGTTATCGAAGTTCTCAGTCACTTCCTTGATCACCTGATTCATACGGGACAGGATCCACTTATCTTCAAGGGTATACTTGGAAGGATCCACATCATCAAATGTAAGATCGTCTTCGCAGTTCATCAGAACAAAGCGCATCGCATTCCAGATCTTATTACCGAAGTTTCTTCCGGCCTCGATCTTATCCTGCTGGAAACGCTGGTCATTACCCGGCGCATTACCGGTAACGAGTGCATAACGGAGCGCATCTGCACCGAACTGGTCGATGATCTCAAGAGGATCGATACCATTACCCAGAGACTTACTCATCTTTCTGCCCTGGGAGTCACGTACCAGACCGTGGATCAAAACCGTATCAAAAGGTGTTTCCTTCATGTGTGCACAACCGGCAACGATCATACGGGAAACCCAGAATGTGATGATATCGTATCCGGTAACAAGTGTATTTGTCGGATAGTAACGCTTCAGATCTGCTGTTTCTTCCGGCCAGCCCAATGTCGAGAAAGGCCACAATGCTGATGAGAACCATGTATCAAGTGTATCAGGATCCTGACGCATCGGTTTTCCGCACTTCGGACAGACTGCAGAGTCTTCCTTGGTAACAACGAGTTCACCGCAATCATCACAGTAGAATGCCGGAATACGATGACCCCACCAGAGCTGTCTGGAAATACACCAGTCACGGATATCCTCCATCCAGTTGAAGTAGTTCTTCTCAAATCTCTCCGGAACGAACTTGGTCTTACCTGTCTTTACTGCATCAATCGCCGGCTCAGCCAGAGTCTTCATCTTAACGAACCACTGCAGGGAAACACGCGGCTCAACCGTAGTACCGCAACGATAGCAGGTACCAACATTATGCGCATGCGGCTCAACCTTGATAAGGAAACCGCCCTCTTCGAGATCCTTGACGATCTCTTTTCTTGCTTCGTAACGGTCCATACCGGCATACTTCGGATAATCCTCAGTGATCTTCGCATCTTCTGTGAGGACCGTGATCACCTCGAGGTTATGACGAAGTCCTACCTCAAAGTCGTTCGGGTCGTGAGCTGGTGTGATCTTAACTACACCGGTACCAAACTCGATATCTACGTAGCTGTCTGCGACAACCGGGATCTTTCTTCCAACGAGCGGAAGAACGAGCATCTTGCCGACAACATCCTTGTAGCGCTCATCTTTCGGGTTAACGGCAACAGCTGTATCACCGAGGAGTGTTTCAGGACGGGTGGTTGCGAGCTCGAGGTATCCGCTGCCATCTTCGAACGGATAACGCAGATGCCAGAAGGAACCCTGCTGGTCTTCATAGTTAACTTCTGCATTCGAGATAGATGTCAGACATTTCGGACACCAGTTAATGATGCGCTCACCACGATAGATCAGTCCTTGGTTATAGTATTTGATGAAAACTTCTTTTACAGCCTCAGAACAGCCCTCGTCCATAGTGAAACGCTCATGCTCCCAGTCACAGGAAGAACCGATCTTCTTGAGCTGTTCTACGATACGTCCGCCATACTGCTTCTTCCATTCCCATGCGCGCTCGAGGAACTTGTCACGTCCGAGATCATCCTTGGTGAGTCCCTCTTCTCTCATCGTCGCTACGATTCTTGCCTCTGTTGCGATAGAAGCGTGGTCCGTACCCGGAACCCAGAGTGTCTCAAAACCCTTCATTCTCTTATATCTTACGAGAAGATCCTGAAGTGTATTATCCAGGGCATGGCCCATGTGAAGCTGGCCGGTGATGTTCGGCGGCGGCATTACGATACAAAACGATTCTTTGCTGGGATCGACGACAGGCTTGAAGTAACCTTTCTCCATCCATGTGGAATAAAGTCTGCTCTCCGCTTCTTTCGGATCAAAAGCCTTGCTGATGTTATCTGTACGTGCCATCTTATCCCTCCAAATCTATAATAGAAAACGCTCCATGCTTTCTTCTTGAGCGGAAAAACACGAGCGTTTCCAAAAGAATATTATAATACAATTCCTTATTTCTGGCTATCTCTTTTTCTGATCTCCGCCCTCTTGATCTTTCCGCTTGTAGTCTTCGGAAGTTCATCGACATATTCCACGACACGAGGATACTTGTAAGGTGCTGTGGTCTTCTTAACGTGATTCTGCAAAGTCTTGGTCAGTTCCTCGGATGCAGAATATCCCTTGGCCAGAACGATCGTAGCCTTGACGGCAAAGCCTCTTACCGGATCCGGAACGCCTGTTACAGCGCACTCCAATACAGCCGGATGCTCCATCAGGGCACTTTCGACTTCAAAAGGACCGATACGGTAACCGGAAGACTTGATTACGTCATCCACACGGCCGACATACCAGAGGAAACCAAGTTCATCTCTATACGCCGTATCGCCGGTATGGTAGAGGCCATCGTGCCATGCTTTTTCCATTGCTTCCGGATTCGCATCGTAACGAAGGAGAAGTCCAACCGGACGTCCGCCGTATTCTTCGGATGTTCTGATGCAGATCTCTCCAGTAACACCGGTCGGGCACTCATTTCCATCCGGATCCACAACTGCAACGTGGAAACCCGGTACCGGATAACCCATGGAACCGGTTCTCGGCAGAACCCATGGGAAGTAAGTACCGCAGACAACGGAAGTCTCGGACTGACCGAATCCCTCGTAGATCTTGCATCCTGTATTCTTCAGCCACTGGTTGTACACCTCCGGATTCAAAGCCTCACCGGCGGTGCAGCAGTGCTTGAGGTGTGAAAAATCATACCCTGTAAAATCTTCCTTGATCATGAAACGGTACATCGTCGGCGGTGCACAGAATGTCGTGATCTTGTAGTCGCAGATCTTCTTCAGAATGTCTGCGCCGTTAAACTTATCGAAATCGTAGATAAAGAGGGTGGCTTCGCCGAACCACTGTCCGTAGAACTTACCCCACATACACTTCATCCAGCCGGTATCGGAAATCGTAAAGTGGAGTTTGCCATCTTCCACACGATGCCAGAAAACACCGGTAAACAGATGTCCCAGCGGGAGAGTATGGTCGTGAAGCACCATTTTCGGATAGCCTGTCGTTCCGCTGCTGAAGCACATGAGCATCGGGTCCGTTACTACAGTACCCTCTGCGCCGGTCGGACGTGTCCACTCGTCGCTCTGCTTGGCAACCTCAGCATCAAAATCGATCCAGCCTTCCTTCTTCTTTCCCCATGTCACGCAACGGATGACCTCGTGATCGTACTGATCCTGATCCTCATCAAAACGCTCGGTGCAGTCATCATCCCCCGTAATAACAGCCATCTTGATATGTGCGCTGTTAATACGGTAAACATAATCTTTTGCCATCAGCTGGTTCGTCGCCATAACCGTTACTGCGCCGATCTTATGAAGAGCCAGCACAGAAAACCAGAACTGGTATCCTCTCTTCAAAACCAAAAGTACGCGGTCACCCTTCTTGATGCCCTGACTCTTGAAGAAATTCGCCGTCATATTGGAATACTTTCTTACATCTCCGAAAGTAAAACGCTTCTCTTCGTTATTCTTGGATACCCAGAGGATCGCCGGCTTGTCCGGTGTCCGCTCTGCGATCACGTCCATAACGTCATACGCAAAGTTAAATGTCTTTGGATACGTTACCTTGTAGTTTTTCTGCAAATCATCCAGTGTAACGAAATCATCTCTGTTTCGTCCTACAAAATCTTCATAAATCGCCACGGATCAAATGTCCCCTTTCATAACTATCGCCAAGAATTTGCAAGGTTTATTATTTGTTGCCTTCATTGCATGCGGAATATCGGAATTAAAGTATACACTGTCGCCCTCGTTCAGTTCATAAACGATATCGCCGATATAGAATGTCATCGAACCTTCCAGAACATAGTCAAACTCCTGCCCTTCATGAGCATGCTGGGTCGGCTTTTCGATATCGTTCGGTTCAACCGTAACATAAAAAGGCTCAGCGATCTTCTTTCGGAAAGTAAACGCCAGATGCTTATAGTTATAAGCCGCGCGTCTATCAATCTCGAAGCCTTCGCCCTTTCTTACGACACAAGCGATCGACAGTTTCGGCGAATCACCGACCATAATGTCGACCATATCGACGCCCAGGATCACCGCCACATTATTCAGAAAAGAAACAGAAAAATCTTTCTTTCCCTGTTCATAAAGAATGTAATCTTCTTCGGATACTTCACATCTTGCCGCCATGGTCTTTACATCGATCTCTTCTATTTCACGGAGCGCGGCAATACGCTCGCCGATCTGACGCAGTTGATCTGTCATAGCTAACCCTCCTGAATAACAAACTGGCTTTTTCCGGATAATAACCCAGAGTATTAGTCCTATTATAATAGTTTTCACTTTTGAAAGTGTCAACTGACAAACTTATCAAAATATAGTGTATAATAAAAAACAATAAGATTTCGAACGATTTTCGGAGGTTTTTATGGACAGTCAAGCACAAGCATCAGGAAATTCAGTTTGCTCTAAGATCATTAATAATGTCAACCAGGTCATTGTCGGAAAAGACAAACAGATCGAGCTTCTCATGGTTGCGATCCTGGTAGGCGGACACGTTCTTCTCGAGGACGTCCCCGGTACCGGTAAGACAAAGACCGCACGGGCATTAGCACAATCCCTGAAACTGGATTTCAAACGTGTACAGTTCACGATCGACCTCCTTCCTTCCGACCTAACCGGTATCAACTATTATGACAGAAGTGCCGAAAAGTTCATTTTCCGTCCGGGTCCGCTCTTTACAAATATCCTTCTCGCCGACGAGATCAACCGTGCAACCGCCCGTACACAGTCCAGCCTTCTGGAGTGCATGGAAGAAAAGCAGGTCACCGTTGATGGAGAAACTCACGTCCTGCCTCCGCCGTTCCTGGTCATCGCGACACAGAACCCGATCGAATCCCAGGGTACATTCCCGCTTCCGGAAGCCCAGCTTGACCGTTTCCTGATGCAGCTTACCATGAATTACCCGACACACGACGAGAGCATCGAGATCCTGAAGCGTTTCGCAACTGACGATCCGCTCACCACACTTCCGGCAGTAGCTACTCCGGAGGAGATCTTCGCTATGCAGCAGGAAGCCAAGAAAGTATTCGTTGCAGATGCACTTTATGACTATGCCACAAGGATCGTCGAAGAAACCAGAAATTCTTCCCAGATCCGTGTCGGTGCCAGTCCGCGTGCTCTTCTCGCTTATGTTGCCGCGGCAAAAGCACTTGCGCTTCTTCGTGGCCGCACCTTTGTCACTCCGGACGATTTCAAGCGTCTGGCCATCCCCGTACTCGCTCACCGTATTTCGGTCCATGCCGCAAGTTCTTTTGCCGAAGATGGCGCCTTTACAACACAGCATGACATGGCAGCAAAAGCAATTAAAGCAATCTTGGATAAAGTTGACTGTCCTACGGAGGATTTTTCTCACTAATGCAGATAATGGTTTTTCTCATTATACTGGGCATCCTGGTCATAGTAGAGCTGTTCTACTACAGGAAGCACGCGCTCGATAACGTCGATCTGGACGTACATTTTTCGCGCCCTGTTGCACACTATAACGAAATCATCGAAGTTATAGAAATTGCTCAGAACAACAAGAAACTCCCCCTGCCGTTCATGCTTTTGAAGTTTGAAACACCGACAGTACTTGAGTTTCAGGACATGACCAACACCTCGGTTTCCGATCTTCTTTATCGTGAAGACATGCTCACCATGAAACCGTTTTCCCGGCACACCAGAACGATCAAGGCACGCTGCTGCAGACGTGGCTTCTTCTCTTTTGCCCGTGTAAATGTTTCTACGGCGGACCTGCTTCTTATGGAAAGAATGACGAAGGAGTATCCGACTGATTGCACCTTGACGATCCTTCCGGAGAAAGTCAGTGCGCAAGCCCTGAAAACACTTCTTTCCATCACATTCAGCGATGTAATGCAAAGAAGAACACTGTTGACGGATCCGTTCTCATTTGCCGGTATCCGCGAGTATCAGCCCTGGGACCCGATGCGCTCGATCAACTGGACTGCAACAGCCAAGGCCGGCGACTTCATGGTCAACCAGAACACTTCGACCTCCATGAAACAGGTTTCAGTTTTCCTGAACCTCGAATTCTATAACATTAAGAATTCCACCTCGCTTCTCGAAAAGTCGATCAGCCTGGCCTATTCTTTCATCAGCGAACTGGTCAAAGCGGGAATCCCTACGGCACTTTATGCGAATGGCCGCGATATCGTGACACAAGCACCGGTTATTTCCAATACCAACTGTGATCAGGGTAACATTCTGGAACGTGGAATCGCTCTGGCAAGAATCGACCTTTCCCAGAAAGTCATTCCTTTCCCGGAGTTTCTGGACGAAAACTCCAGAAGAAATGCAGACGAATATATCGTCGTGATTTCCCCAAAGCACGACTCCGATTTCATTCCGGCAATCCGAAATCTAAGAAGACGCTGTTCCTCCCTCCTTTGGGTAATGCCGGTCTATAAGTCCTCCGGCAAGGTTGAGATCCCCAGCGACATCGCTTCCTATTTCCATAGATGGGAGGTACTTGGTCATGACTGAGCTTTCAAGAAAGAAATCATTATTTGTGAGTTATAACATCGGAGTAGACCTTCTGATGTCTTTCGTTTTCTTTTTTACGACTTCTTCACTGGGTGTCTTCCTGCTTTGCTACGTCCATGTCATCCGGACCACATATACAGCAATGTGTACTGCCGCCCTTATGGTGCCGGTCTATTGCCTGATTCGGCGCTTACGGATCGAGTTTTTCCCGATGCTGTTTTTGCATCTTCTCGCATCTGCATGCTATCTCATAGTTATGTACTTCAGCTTCGGGAAAAACACAGTAGCCATTTCCAATGTAATCTTCCTGGGCTTCATACTTCTGGCAAACATTCTCTACTCTCTCAAGCAGCGTCTGATGCCTTCGAATTCACGTGTCAAAAACGACGGGCTTCTGTTCTCTTTGATCCTTCACTTCCTGCTTTTCCTGGTCTTCTCATTTACAGGCTACCATTTCCGTCAGCCTATGATCATGACTAATTCGATCCTTATGATCACCGCATACTTCATTGCCAGACAGTTCGGCGTCTTTGAAGAAAAGTACTTTCACAATATTCACTCCGCCACCCAGCCGGTAAGCTCCATAAAAAAACAGAACCGCATGCTCGTCGTCATTATAGTTGGTGGTATCGTATTCTCCGTTGTTATGCTGGCTCTTTTCCCGACGAGTCAGGTCCTCAAATTACTTGACCAATTAATGAGGATCATTGGCGGATGGCTTTCCCGATTCTTCAAAGAACCAGAAGTCAAACCTGAAGAAAATGAATTAGAAGAAGAGATTAAAAATGAAATCGAGGACGGAGTTGGAACTTCCACACTTACCAATATTCTGGCAACCATCTCTGTCGTCATCGTCGCGATCTGCCTGTTTATCTTCATCGTCACCATGGTGCGCCTGATCCTTAAACAGTTCAGAAAAGCAGAGCATGTTGAGAAAACGATTGAAAATGACGCGGTTACAGACGTAATTGAGAGCCTTGAGGTCAAGAAAAAGTCCGTCTTCCATCAGGACTTCGGCGAAGGTTACGAAAAAGAGATACGTAAGAAATACTACCAACGCGTCACCAAGGCGATCAAGAAAGGCCTTCCGATCAAGAACTCTTCCTCGCCTCACCAGATTGAAAAGATCATAAAAAGATCGGGAGATCCGTCCATTTCTGAACTGACCTCCCAATATGAATCGGTTCGTTATAACAAGAAGTAAGGCTTACTTCTTCAACATATCATCGATCATTGCAAGTGCGCCGTAAAGGATGGAATCATCACCCAGAGCGGCGTTCTTTATTGTTACCGTATCCCTGATCGAAGGCATGCAGTAGAGATCCACATCCTTCAAGACTTTCTCGAGGAAGACATCACCCATGGACTCGATCACGCCGCCACCCAGAACAACCATCTCCGGACTGAACGTGTTGATGAGATTTCCAATGCCGATTGCAAGATAAAGGCATGCTCTGTCCACTGCTTCGATCGCTACAGCGTCATTTGCATCATATGCCGCTTTCAGATCTTTGCTCTTCAGCACACCCTTCTTGATAGCTTTCTCCAAAGCAGTTTTTCTTCCACGGGCCGCCTGTGTGCGTGCATAATCAATAATTCCTTGCTTGCTCGAAAAGGCCTCGAGACAGCCACGCTGTCCACAGTTACACTTCGGTCCTTCCGGATTCAGGATCATATGGCCGCACTCAGCACCCTTGTCTCCATGGCCGGTATAGAGTTTCCCGTCCAGGATCAAGCCTGCGCCCATTCCTGTTCCGACAAAGAGCCCTACGACCTGTGTAAGTCCTTTTGCCGCACCATACTTCCATTCACCATACACACCGACATTTACGTCGTTGCCGATGAAGAACGGAACCTTGAACTTGCCCTCGATTGCCTTTTTGATCTCGTAATTTCTCCAAGGAAGATTCGGAGAAAAGAGAACGATACCTTTCTCAATATTGATTACGCCCGGAGCACCTGCCGCAATGGCAATCACATCCTTGATACTGATCTTAAACTCAGCAAGGAGCTCTTCCACGAGGTTGATGATCGTATTTTCAATATTCGCCGAATCATCCCCGCCGGCCTTTGTCTTTTTCTTAATGCGGTGCACGATCTCACGTTTGTTGTTAAAGATTGCACCCAGAACTTTTGTACCACCGATATCCAGACAAATATAATACTTACCCATATTACGTCTCCTTTCGCTTATAAAGCTCATCGATCAGGTCATATAGTCTTTGCACCCCGTTTTCCAAATTGTAGTAATGGAAAATATACGGGACCAGAAGCACCATAAGCAATCCTTCCAGAATCAGGATATATAACGATTGTACCATGACAAAAATACCAAGTACAATCATTGCCGCAAGTCCGAAAAGCACTGTGACGATCAGATGGATCAGTCGTTCATGCTGAAAGTACAGAAGCCATCTTTCCATATAAGAAAGCAGGCGGGAAAGATCCTGCCCGGTCTTTTCTCCACCTGCTTTAGCATCATAATCCGAAAGAAACTTCTCTGCTTGTAAAATCAGTTGTTTCAGTTTCTTAGCCATAAGTCACCCTGCCTTATGAATCATGCACCTTTTTCTTCCGATTTCTCCCGAGCGCGCTGTTTCTTGGGCTTCGATCCCTTGATCAGCTCCGGAGTCTTGTTTTCCGTGACGCATTCCTTTGTAATGATACACTTCACGGCATCCTGCTGGGATGGAACATCGTACATGATGTCCAGCATCAGATCTTCAAGGATTGCACGGAGACCTCTCGCACCGGTCTTTCTCTCTATTGCTTTCTTCGCGATCTCAACAACCGCGTCGTCTTCGAATTCCAGTTCTACACCATCCATCTTCAGCATCTTCCAATACTGCTTCAGAAGTGCATTCTTCGGCTCACGAAGGATACGGATCAACGCTTCTTCATTCAAACCGTCGAGCGTAACATTGATCGGTACACGTCCGATAAACTCAGGGATCAGACCGAACTTCATGAGGTCCTGCGGTACCAGTTCAGAGAGCCACTCGCCCGCCTGTTTCTCTGTGTTGGAGACGATCTCGGCACCAAAACCGAAGTTCTTCTTACCTACACGCTGCTCGATGATTTTCTCTAATCCGTCAAAAGCACCGCCGCAGATAAACAGGATGTTAGTCGTGTCGATCTGGATGAACTCCTGATGCGGATGCTTTCTACCACCTTGCGGAGGAACATTTGCAACCGTACTCTCTAGGATCTTAAGCAATGCCTGCTGTACTCCTTCACCGCTTACATCACGCGTGATGGACGGATTCTCGGATTTCTTCGTGATCTTGTCGATCTCATCGATATAGATGATACCGCGCTGTGCTGCTTCTACATCATACTCCGCTGCCTGAAGGAGCTTAAGAAGAATGTTCTCGACATCCTCACCTACATAACCGGCCTCGGTCAAAGTCGTCGCATCTGCTATAGCAAAAGGAACGTTCAGTGCACGTGCCAATGTCTGCGCAAGAAGCGTCTTACCACAACCTGTCGGTCCGATCAGGAGGATATTACTCTTGGTCAACTCGATATCATCGGAAGTATTAAACTTCGAGAAAACACGCTTGTAGTGGTTATATACGGCAACGGAAAGAGCTTTCTTCGCCTGCTCCTGTCCGATAACATACTCATCAAGTGCAGCCTTCAATTCTGCCGGTGTCGGAAGATGATCTTTCTTTCCACCTTTACTGTATTTTGTGCTCTTGAACCCGACCTCATCTTCAGCCAGGATCGATTCACAGATCATCACACACTCATTACAAATGTAGATGCCCGGCGGCCCCGCCAGCATACGCGAAACTTCCTGCTCACTCTTTCCGCAGAAAGAGCAATGGATAATGCCATCAAAGTCCAAAATGTCGTCTTTACCCATATTCACTCCTACTTAAAGGCGTACCCCCCAATATCCACGCCTGTTCTCTTCTATCATGTTACCCGAAGTATTCACTTTCTTCAATGTATCTTTCCTGTATTTTTTGTTACTAATTCTTTTCATATTTAAGCCATCGGAAAAAGAAAGAGATTACCGTTTTGGCAACTGCCAACTACTGTAATCTCTTTTTTTCACACACTTAAAAGCATGTCATTTTCTAATCTTTGACCGACTCGGAAGCAGCCGTTATTTCAGTCAACACGGCTGGGAGAAAGGATCACTCCTCTGTCTTTTCCTCTTCCTTCTTCTCTTCTTCCTTCGGCTCAACCTTGATAGCCTTCTCAGAAAGAATATCAACAGTCTTTCTGCCTACGATGCTCTCACGGATGAAGGAATCATTGTCCTTGATACGCTCGAGGAAATCTTCCTTCTTCATGCCATACTGCTCAGCGATCTTGCCGGCTTCTTCTTCAACATCTGCATCTGTAGCTTCAACGTTCATTGCCTTGGCACAAGCTTCCAGTACGAGAGAGCTCTTTACGCGGGTCTCAGCCATTGTCTTCAGGCCCTTCTTGTACTCATCCATTGTCTGGCCCATGTACTGGAGATATGTCTCAAGCTCGATGCCCTGGGAACGCATACGGTAAGACTGCTCATCGATCATATTGTCGATCTCTGTCTCTACCATGCACTCCGGAATATCAACCTTGGCATTTGCACAAACAGCCTTTACAACTTCGTTCTCAAAGCTGTCCTTAGCACGCTTCTCAGCTTGTTCCATCTGTGTCTTCTTGATGTCAGCCTTATACTCTTCGAGCGTATCAAATTCACTTACGTCTTTTGCGAATTCATCGTCCAGTTCAGGAAGTTCCTTGACCTTGATGTCATGGAGCTTGATCTGGAATGTTGCTTCCTTACCCTTCAGGTTCTCTGCATGGTAATCTTCCGGGAAAGTAACGGTGATCGGGAACTCTTCATCGATGTTATGTCCGATGAGCTGCTCCTCAAAGCCCGGGATAAAGGAGTTGGAACCGATCTTCAGGTCATGACCCTCATCTTTTCCGCCTTCAAAAGCAACGCCGTCTACGAAACCTTCGTAGTCGATCGTAACTGTATCGCCATCTTCAACTGCACGGCCTTCAACAGGAACCATACGGCCGGATCTCTCCTGAACACGCTTAAGCTCTGCTTCTACAGTCTCATCTGTCGGCTCAACAAACTTGTATTCAGCCTCAACGCCTTCATACTGGCCAAGTTCAACTTCCGGCTTTACTGTAACAGAAAGAGTATACTTCATACCCTTGTCTTCACCGATCTCCTGGATGTCGAGTTCAGGACGGGAAACAACCTTCAGGTCAAACTCTTCGATAGCTTCTTTGTACTGAGGATTAACGATGAAATCGATCGCATCATCATAGAAGACTCCCTCACCATAGTATTGCTTTACCAGCTTGTAAGGTGCCTTACCCTTACGGAAACCAGGAATCTGGAAACGATTCTTGTTCTTGTTGTAAGACTTCATCATTGCAGCCTTGAAATCATCTGCAGAAG
The DNA here is from genome assembly GCA_017545245.1 of Clostridiales bacterium. Taxonomy (GTDB): domain Bacteria; phylum Bacillota; class Clostridia; order Saccharofermentanales; family Saccharofermentanaceae; genus Scatonaster. The sequence continues at coordinate 24,894 of JAFWPB010000032.1, read as the reverse complement.
CCTCCAGGGAGATCACAACGATATTGTTGTCTTTCTTCTCAATCGATGCCATATATATATCCTCCATATAAATAACTAAATTCTAGTCACACGAACAAGAATTTTATCACATATTTTCAAAGAATACAATCATCATTTCCTGAGATATATACGAAAAGGGGCGTCTCTTCGTGATCACTTCACTTCAAAGACAGCCCCTTGATTGGCGCGCCCGGCAGAGATCGAATCCACAACCTTCTGATCCGTAGTCAGACACTCTATCCAGTTGAGCTACGGGCGCAAGTATATGCCGTTTCACAGCATGAGTATTTTAGCCCTCAAAAATATAATTGTCAATGGTCTTTCAAGAAAAAGTTCTTATATGTGTCAAAATCCCTGTCCTGCCCAAGGATCAGGCCTTCTCTCCACTGCCTTCACATAGCGGGATCCAGATCTCGATCTTAAAAAGCTCGTCCTCAACAGAAGCATGAATGTCCCCGTGAAGACGGTCGACCAGTCCTTTGGCAATCGCCAGACCAAGACCGGTCGATGTAGACGTTCTCGCCTTATCGCCCTTATAGAATCTGGTAAAGATCTTGTCGATATCGATGATCTCCGTTTCTTTCTTATCGTTATAGCAGCAGAAATGAAGCTTATCGTGCTTTTTCTCGAGCGTAAGTCCCAGACGATTCGTACCATGCTCCAGCGCATTTTTGACCAGATTCTGAATGACGCGTCGGAGTGCCACCTCGTTTGCCATGATTGGAAGATCCTCTTCGCAGAAAGAAACTTCTGGTTCCAGCCCTCTCTTCTCAAAATCCTCGTAGAAGGCCAGGAGAGTCTCACAGATGCACTGCCTGCCATCCATCTTCACGCAAGACAGTTCATAGTTCTGATCCTGCATCTTCGTATAGGTAAACAGCTCCTCCAGCAGTTCTTTGAGACTGGAAATACGGTTCTGGATGATCTGCATATAGTGTTCTTTTTCCTCTGCGGAATCCGACATGACCAGAAGCTGGACATATCCATCCAGTGAAGTCAAAGGCGTGCGGATATCGTGAGAAAGATTGGCAATCGCTTCCTTGAGGTTATTCTCATTCCGTTCAATGATGATGCTCTCTTCCTGATACCGGTTACAGATATCATTCACACGCATGACAAGCTCGTTTACTTCTTTATATGGCACTTCGGAAGTCAGCCTCTGATTGGAAGAATGCTTCTGCATTACCTGAAGCTGTCTGCAGTTTTTCTTGATCTGTCTTCTGTACTGAACAAAAGCAATCAATACTGAAAGAAATAAAATTGTTACGATAAGAACTACCCAGATCATTCTTTTCCTCCCCAGTCCAAATCTCTTTTCGAGATCACGATCGATGTGATCACGATCATAAGTACACCCACACCTAAACAAGTGAAAATAAAATGCGAAGCTTTCATCCAATCCTTGATTGTCAGTATGTACTCAAGATGTCCATCTATATCCAGCACTCTGACTATAAAGTTCAGGATCGGCACAGGGTCTGTCAGCGTATGAAGAAGCCCTGCGCAACAAACAACTGTCACCAGAACCACCGGAACGATCACCAAACGCGAGATCATATAAAGCGAATACAAAACCGTCACGGTCACAAAAATAAAACTGATATAACATGCAAAGAAGATCAAGTATTCCATTACAGGCGGATAAATGGTATACGGTCGTACCCACAGAACCAGTATAATTAAGGCAAGTGCAGCGACAGCGGAGAAAAGAAGAACAGATCCGACCATTGTCAGAAGATTACTCAAATAAACGGGTATGCGGCTTCGGGAAACAGCACAGATCTTTTCAAAGGAACATCCTCTTTTTTCACGGTTCATGAATACTAAGCAATAAGCTGCAGAAATGGCAAATACGCGGATGGAAGCCAGTGCACTACTCAAACTGGATAGAAAATTGATATAAACAGAAAATGTCTGCGACGTAACAGCCACACTCCGTCGTATTTCTTCGCTGTCTCCTGTATAGACGAAATTGTCATAGAAATATCTAGGCTGATTAAACCAGATAATGGCCAGAAAGAATATGACGAGCATCGTCCACATCGTCCGGTCACGAAGCAACTTATAGGAGTTCATTTTCATCAACTGATACACTCTGTTCCTCCTATGCTACGTCCCGACGGAGGCGTGACACGACCGTCGCTGCTGAAAAAAACAAGAATACCGCCAACAGAACAGGAATAACAACAGCAAGATTCGTCTTTTCCATGACCAGTTCTTTTGTATTATGAGACTCAAGCGAGTCCCAGATAAAATAGGTAGTATGTCTTATGATAGGAAGTGTAGATCTGGTTATTCCCAAAATATAGCACAATCCCACTTCCACATCTATGAAAAGCGCATCAAAAAGTCCGGACGATGCTGCCATACCAAACAAAACTCCGCCTAACCGGGAATGGGTCAGTTCCGTAAAAAAACAGGTCAACGCAGTACGGACAAATGTGATCATGGCAAACACAAGAAATAGAGTCGCAATATCGGAAGCACTGCTCTTTTCAACACCTCTCAGCGGAACGTTAATAAAGAATATGCTTAATGCGAGCAGAAAAGAAACGCATATCGTGTTTAAAGTCATGGCGCACACTATACCAGACAAGGCACTTTTAAAGTCATTGACCTGAAACGAAACAAACCGGTCAAAGCCGGCCGTATGGAACATGCCATACCAGCAAGATGCGCCAAGCGGAACAACCACGGCATACGCTTGAAGAACGTAAAAGTAAGCAAAACCTGTATTCTTGATTTCAGATGCGCCGCTGATCACACTGACAACACAAACGAAATACCATACAAGTACAGCTGCGGCAAAGAAACGGAAACTCTTGCTTCGAACAGCAGGATAGATCTTCGCCCTTATCAAAGCGATCATTTTTTTGCGCCTCCGGTAATCGAAAGAAAATAATCCTCCAGCGCTTCATTCTTGACTGCAATGCTTAATGTCTTAATATTATTCTTGGCCAGTTCCAGAACGATATCACCACTGTCAGTCAGTCTTTCAAAAATCTGGATAACGCTCTGGTCAACTACTTTATACTCAGTAATCCCCATCTGCTCCAACACAGTACAAGCCTTTGTCGGATCACTCGGACGGATCTCGATACGTTCACTGCATCGTTTCAGGAGTTCCTGGTGTGTAAACTCATCGATCAGCTGGCCATTATGGATAATACCGTAACGGGTCGCGATTTTGGAAAGTTCCTCAAGGATATGACTGGAAATGAGAATGGTGATGTTTCTTTCTTTCGACAGTCTTTCGATCAATTCACGGATCTCTACGATACCCTGCGGATCAAGTCCATTGATTGGCTCGTCCAAAAGCAGGATATCCGGTCTTCCGACAAGACTCATCGCTATACCAAGACGCTGTCTCATACCCATGGACAGCTTCTTCACCTTCATCTTCTCCATGCCGCCAAGTCCGACATCATTCAGAAGTTCGTGAAGATACTCATCGTCATTCATACCAAGAGAAAGGGCCTGGATCTTCATATTGTTAATTGCCGACATAGTATAGAAAAGTCCGGGACTTTCGATCAAAACACCGATTCGGTCACGAAGTTTAGGTGTATTCTCCGGCGGTTCACCAAAGATTGAAAATTGTCCTGCAGTAGGCTTGGAAAGACCAGCCAGCATCTTAAAGAAGGTTGTCTTACCTGCTCCGTTTCTACCGATCAGTCCGTAGATTTCTCCCCGTTTCACATGTATCGACACATGATCAACAGCATTAATGTTTCCATATCTTTTGGTCAGATTATCTGTTTCAAGAATATATTCCACTGCTCTTCCCCTTTCTTCTCACTTATTATATGGGTGGTTCAGGTAATCGTCAATTCAGAATGAAAATAGAACACTGCTCCTTTTATGGAGGGTGTTCTATTCTCTGTTAGAGGGTATTATGTTTGAAAGGTCCTGCTAATTTATTATCGTACATCTCTCTTCTGCTGCATGAACATGGACAGTCCAAGAGCAACTACGAGATATACTGCTGCGGTTACAACAACTCTTAAGATCGTTCCATTCGATGCATCCGGGCTTACTGCAGCGTATGCACCTTCAAGGAAGAAATCGGAAGGGAGATACTTCGGATTATGGAAGAGTCTTTCTGCACCAAGGTCAAGGAGCTTTGTGATCAGGCTCAAAACACCGGTGGTGATGAGCAAGGAAGGAACCAGTCCTCCGGCAGAGCTCTTGAAAGCTGTTGTGAAGAAGAAGAACACTGCAGAGAATGCTGCATAGAAGAGGTATACGATCAGCATGAGCTTGCCGTAAGCTACCATATCTCCAGCGGAGAAGCTGTTCATGAAGATAACGGAGAGGCCTGTGAATGTGCCATAAGCCAGTGCCATGATTGCTGTTACACCGATCATTGCAGACAGCCATCTGCTCAGTGTCTGCTTCCACTTATGCTTCGTGATACCGATAATGTTCTTATCAAATCCGCACTTCTGTTCTGCGTTTGTAAAAATAACAACGAAGATGGAAAGTACGATGAGAAGGTCTGTGCCACGGAGGAAACCGGTGATGGTCTTCATCATATCCATACCGCCTTCCATTCCGGTGATTTCTGCGAGTCCCCATCCGAACGGGTCGTCTACATAAATCTTCATGATGGAAAAGTCCAAAACTGCAATTGCTACGGCTACGATAGCCAGTACCCATGTTGATACCGCTTTCTTCATGCGGTACAGATTCATCTGAATTAAATTAAGCATTCTCTTGTCCTCCTGTCAGCTGGAAGTAATAATCTTCCAGAGCCTCACTCTTTACTGCGATTTCGTTTGTCTGAATGTTTTCCTTTGCCAGAGCGATCGTGATCGCGCCGCCTTCGTTCAATCTCTCGTAGATATTGATAGCACCGTCCTTGACCTCGATCTTGGAAAAGCCCATGGTATTAAGGATGTTCATGGTTCTCTCGATATCGCTTGTCTTCAGTTCCAGACGCTCACTGCACTTGCTGAACAATTCTTCTTTGCTCTCTTCTTCCAGGAGCTTACCTTCGTGGATAATGCCATAGCGTGTTGCTACCTTGCTGAGCTCGTCCAGAATGTGGCTGGAAATGATGATCGTGATGTGTTTGTCATGGCAAAGATGGGAAAGGATCACTCTCATTTCTGCGATACCCTGTGGATCCAGACCGTTGATCGGCTCATCGAGGATCAGGAGTTCCGGCTGGTTTACCAGTGCCATCGCGATTCCCAATCTCTGCTTCATGCCCAGTGAAAACTGCTTTGCTTTCTTCTTTCCTGTATTTGCGAGGCCGACTTCTTCAAGAAGTCCCTCTAAGAATTTATCATCCTTGATTCCCAAAGCGATGGCCTTGGTCTTCAGATTCTGCATTGCTGTCATGTTCGGGTAAAGACCCGGATTCTCGATCAGGATACCGACCTTCGACATCATCTGCTCTGTGTTTTCGCCCTTGCTGCCGCGGATCTCGAAGGAACCGGATGTTGGGTGGGAAAGTCCACCGATCATTTTCATTAATGTTGTCTTACCAGCGCCGTTTCTACCAATCAATCCGTAGATGTCTCCACGCTGTACATGGATGGAAACTTCATTCGATGCTTTGTAGTGACCATATTTTTTTGTCAGTGCGTTCGTTGTCAAAATGTAATCCATTTTTTCGCCCTCCTTTAGCTTACGAATTCATTCTATCGATGAAATCCTAATCAATCGCCAAGGAGAAGTTTATTATTCGAAAAGAAAAAGTAAAGCAAATATAAAGTCCCGAAAAGTACTGAAACGGCGGTCTTTTTCAGAAAAGACCGCCGTTTCGAAGCAACAAATCTATATATGTATATTATAAATATGGCATATATTATAAATATGGCACGCTCAATAAATGATTAATGAAGAATGCCTAGCGAATATCCTTCTTTCTATGGAAGAGCATAACCAGACCCAGTCCGAGTGCTGTATATACCAGCGCAACGATAACTGTTCTAACCGTATCACCCGTTGACGAATTGGCACCATAGGAAAGATAAACATTATCCAGACAGTAATCCGAAATTTTAAAGTAAGACTTGGATCCGACGCCAACTGCATTCATTACCATTTCTTCAAGATGAGCACCACTCAGTTTCGCAATCAGGAGATCCAGGAGTTTCTCGATTGTCTGAAGAAGTCCGGAAGCAATGATGATTCCAATAACCATGCCGCCTGCCGCACTCTTAAACAAAGATGTGATCAAGTATGTCATGGTCACAAATGCTACGAAGCACAGGTAACTCACAAAGAGTACACGGAAGTATTCACCCCACTCGCTCGCCGACACAGTGCGGATCAAAAGAGTGTTACTGGATACAGCCAGGAAAGAATAAGCAAAATAGATCCCGCTCACAACAGTGATCATAGAAGTCCACTTCGCCAGATCAAACTTCCATTTTTCTTCAAAGAGGCTGTATGTATTCTTTATGAATCCCTTCGAATAATCCGAATGAGCAAAGATAACTGCGAAGATCGTGATCAGGATATTAAATGCATCACTCGTATTTACATGGAAAATCTGAACAGTTGCCGGATATACATCACCTGACAGCGTTCCTTCGACTGTGACTCCCAGGAGATTCATGATCATGCTATCGTCAAAAAGAAACGCCGCAAGCAAAGAATTCATGATAAGGAATACGCCCAGAAGAATACCAATAACTAACGTAGACGTTGCTTTTGAAGCTCTGTATAAATGCATTTTATAGAGATTAAGCATTCGGCTCACCTCCTGTCAGCTGGAAATAGTACTCTTCAAGAGACTGTCCTTCTTTTCGCATTTCAAGAGTCTGGACATCGGATTTTGCTAATGCCATGGAGATGGCACCCATCTCGTCAACCCTCTCTCGGATCTCGAAATGGTCGCCCGTAAAGGTATAATCGGAAATGCCAAGAGATGCAAGAACCTGCTTTGTCTTCTCCACATCACTGGTCTTAAAGACGGCATACGATTTACAACGGCTCTCGAGTTCTGCATTCGTCGTCTCATCAATGAGTTTTCCCTGATGAATAATGCCATAGCGGTCGGCAATCTTAGAAAGCTCATCGAGAATATGGCTGGAAATAATGATCGAGATCTTACGCTCCGTGCACAATCTCTTGACGAGAGTTCGGATTTCCGCGATACCCTGCGGATCGAGACCATTGATCGGCTCATCAAGAAGAAGAATGTCCGGCGAATTGACCATGGCCAAAGCAATACCAAGACGCTGTTTCATACCAAGAGAAAAGTTCTTGACCGGTTTCTTTCCTACGGCACCCAGGCCTACTAAAGCAAGTAACTGGTTCAGGTAATTCTCATCCTTGATACCAAAAGCAATCGCCTTTGCTTTCAGATTCTGAAAAGCAGTTAGGTTCTGGTAAATTCCCGGATCTTCGATCAGGACACCAATTCTCGGCATCATCTGCTGCTTGCTCTCCCCATTTGCACCATAGAGAGTAAAAGATCCACTGGTTGGAAATGACAGTGTCGCCAGCATCTTGAGAAGCGTCGTTTTACCGGCACCATTTCTTCCGATCAGGCCGTATACTTCACCACGTACAACGTGGATCGATACGGAATCAACAGCAGTAACATGTTTGAATTTCTTCGTGATATTGTCTGTTGTCAGGATGTAATCCATTCTTCCTCCATCTCCTTATTTTGCTAATTTATAACCGATACCCCAAACCGTCTCGATAAACTCAGTATCTGTAAACTCCTTAAGTTTCTTTCGGATATTACTGATATGAACGTTGATCGTCTTATCTTCACCGATATAGATCTCGTTCCAGGCACAATCGTAAATATCCTGCTTGGTAAACACACGCTTCGGGTGGGCAACCAGTAATTCAAGAATCTGGAATTCACGCTTGGTCAACTGGACTTCATTGTCATTTACCATGACGGTAAAAGACTCTTCATCCAAGGTCAATTCCTTATACTCCAGTTTCGAACCGGAAGTTTCCCCGCTCTTTTGTGAGGAACGGCGGATCTGGACAGCCACACGGGCAAGAAGTTCCGGAATCTCAAAAGGCTTCGTGATATAGTCTTCTGCACCGGATGTCAGCATCTCAACCTTCGTATCCATCTCGTCCTTCGCCGAAACGACGATGACCGGTGTGTCCTTGATTGCTTTCAGTTTCGGGAAAAGCTCATCGCCACAAAGACCCGGAAGCATCATGTCCATAAGAACCAGGTCAAAATTGTCTTTCTCGTAGTAAAGCAATGCTTCGGTTCCGGAAAAAGCCTGCTGGCATTCGTATCCTGCTTTTTTCAAAGCATCTGCCATAAGATGGTTGATCTCAGTATTATCCTCAACGATAAGAATCTTTTTCATTGTACCTTCTCCCTCTCTCTTTCAGTCAATCCACATTATCATACCACATTTACATGTTACATCAATTCGAACGCTCCCAGGAAAGCATGATCTCCGAGAATGGAATACCGTTTTCTGTCTGCTCTTCGGACTCTTCCGGTTCCGCCAGTTCAGTCAGCAAGGCATAGTGCTCATTATCAAGTGTCATCCTCACATCGTAATCCGTCATATCCGCAAATGGATAACGCTTGAGCATGTCCCATGTGGTACTTTGTGTAGAAAGCAGTTCGGCACCGATCGAGACACGCTTGGAATTCCAGATACGGAAATGCACGAAGTTGCCTTCCCAGTCGGTCTCATCGTTATATCGGCCATAAACAGTAATCGAGAATCCTTTATACCGGACAAAGATATTTCTGTACTCGACTTCTTCTGTTCCCCAACGCTTCTCGGTCTTGATGACCGGTCCGTAAGATACCGAGATTGGAAGCCCGAAAAGAGCTGCCAGCTGTCCCGCATTGGCAGTATCCCCAATACGCAGGGCACGGCGTCCGTTATAGTAAAGATACAGGTCAGCCGTCTTTAATTCACTTGTGATCGAATCATCTACAGAGATCTGGTCGTTGGCATTGTAAGAGAATCGCACAAATCGGGATTTCGTATGCAAAGTCGTATCGAATACCTCCGGCTGCATGAAAAGAAGATTTGCTGCGTCTACCGAGCAAAGTTCATACCCATCAAACTCTGTCTTCACGTTACTTGCATAGAAACGGATCATCTCCTCTGCTTTGGCAGACAACACTTCCGGTGCCTGCAGCAAAGATTCGTCAACACTTGCATTGCTCTTCAGGAGCGAAACGATATCGGTAACTGTGCCTTTCTGGTAAGCAGTAAAATAATGCTCGGAAAAAGCATAGATATCCATACATCTTCTTGCCCAGATCCGGCTCAAATAAGGTTTCCCGTTATCTCTTCTCTGCAGGTAGAAATATACCGGAGTCTTAGAAAGGCGCTCGCCATCGATTTCAAGTTTGACCGGTACACAATTGGCAAACAGTTCTTTTAGATTCGACGAACCGGAATTAAGAAGCTGGTTAATAAGCTCCTCTTTCTCTGATCCGGAGATGATGTCAAAACTCAGGATGTTATTCCCTTTGGGGAGCATGTGCTTCAGTACTGTAACATACTCATAGTATTCGGAAAAACTCATATCATCACGTTGTTCTTCCGGAATCTTATAGAAAAAGGACTCCGCCGAATCGATGTCGATCATGGAAGCCACGATCAGACGTGCCAGTTCGGACTCGCCCACTTCCTTCACCTTAAAGACCTTATTATGGCAGGCACCTAGGATAGGAAGAAGAAAACAGACAAGCAAAACCAATGCGACTCTTCGCCGTAAAGAAGAAAAACTCTCGTTCTTTCCTGTCTTTACCATGGTTTCCAAACTTCTCCGTTCTTCTATTTTCAGGCCTTACTTTTTTTCAGACCTGACATCATTATACCGCGTTTTACCTGCGGCGTTGTTTCACTGCTTCAAAAACTACGATACCGGCAGCCACAGCCGCATTCAAGCTGTTTACCGAACCCGCCATCGGGATAGAAAGGAGATAGTCGCACTTGTCTTTGATGTTCTTACTCATGCCTTCTCCTTCACTTCCAATCACGATCACCATCGGACCGCTCCAGACATCGTCACTATAGAGATTAGTACCTTCTGCATCTGTACCTGCGACCCAGAACCCCTTCTCTTTCAGTTCAATAAGCGTTCTGGAAAGATTATTGACTCTGGCAACAGGAACATACTCGATCGCGCCGGCAGATGCTTTTGCCACCATAGAATCCAATCCGATCGAACGGTGTTGCGGAATGATCACACCATGTACACCCGCAGCATCTGCAATACGCAGGATCGATCCAAGATTATAGGCGTCTTTCAATTCATCAAGAGCCAAAAGAAGCGGCACTTCACCTTTTTCTTCAGCCTTCTCCAGGATTTCATCGATATCCACATACTCGTGACTTGCTACCTGGGCAATAACACCCTGGTGATTCCGTGTCTGTGACATATTGTCCAGATTCTGTCTCGGAACTTCCATGATGGGCACTTTCTTTTCTTTTGCCAGGTTGATGATTCTCGAAAGGACAGGATCCGGTCTTGCTCCATCCTGCAGTTTCAGGACATAGAGCTTATTGATCTCACGGCCGCTGCGGATTGCTTCCAGTACCGGATTTCTACCTTCAATACGATCATCCGTCGGAGTGTTCACGCCGGCATCACCGGAGTTTTTTCCTTCCATTGGGATCTTCGGGAAATAACCCTTTACTTCCTTTGGTTTTCCTAAATCGTGTCCGTTCTTTCGTGGCATTCGGTTACCGAAGTTTTTCGGATTCATATTGTTCCCCCGGTCATTCTCTTATTTTTCCTGCTCACAGATCTGCATGATCCGGTTCAGGAGCATTTCCAGACGTTCTTCTTTATCACTCAGATACAAGTACCCGATCAAAGTCTCCAGACCCGTCGCGTATTTGTAATCAGCCGGGCTTGCATTCTTTGCCATGCTGCCCTGATGCCCGTTTTTCCCTCTGCGGAAGACATTCTGTTCTTCCTCCGAAAGCTCATCCATAAGTATACGGACCGCATTGGCCTGTGCCGGTGCGCTGACGTACCGTACAGACTTCTTATGCAGCACACCCGACTGTCCGCCGAACCGCGCCACGATGTGCATACGGACATGCAGTTCATATACTGCATCGCCAACGTATGCAAGCACCGAGGTCGGTACCTCGCGGATATCCTCAGACGGGATCGGGATCATCATTTCTTTGTCACCTGTGGACCTTGTGGCGTGTCCTTGATCTGGTATCCCATCTCGGAAACCTGATCACGGAGAGCATCTGCCTTGGCAAAGTCCTTGTTCTTCTTTGCTTCCACACGCTGATTGACCAGATCCATGACCTCGGCCGGAATACCGCTGTCCTTATTCAGAAGCGCACGGATATCCAATCCAAGGACACCCATCAGCTCGCAGATCATATCCGCCGCCGCTTTGATCGACGAAGCAGAAACATCCTTCGCAGTCAGGTGTGTATTCAGGACGCGTACCAGTTCATAGATCGAAGTGATCGCGTCAGCTGTATTCATATCATCGTCCATTCTGGCGATGAAAGTCTCTTTTGCTTCGGAAACGGCATCGGCCAGTTCTTTTTCCGCATCAGCATTCGCAGAAAGACCCGCCTCTGCCTCATGACCCAGGATAAAGTCAGAGGTTTCCACCGCTGTTGAAATACGGTCCAGACCATTCTGTGCGGACTTCAAAAGTTCATCCGAGAAATTGATCGGCATTCTGTAGTGACCGGACAGGATGAAGAAGCGGATAACCTCGTACGGGAACTTCGCCACGATATCACGGACCGTGAAGAAGTTTCCAAGAGATTTACTCATCTTCTCATTGTCGACGTTTACGAATGCATTGTGCATCCAGTAGTGTGCAAATGGGCAGCCGTTCGCCGCTTCGCTCTGCGCGATCTCGTTTTCATGGTGCGGGAAGATCAGGTCCTGTCCGCCGCCATGGATATCGATGGTCTTACCAAGATACTTTCTGTTCATGGCCGAGCACTCAATGTGCCAGCCCGGACGTCCCTCGCCCCACGGAGAATCCCAGAAAGGCTCGCCTTCCTTCTTGAACTTCCAGATCGCAAAGTCAGCAGGATTTCTCTTGCCTTCAAAAGAAGCACCGCGCTCACCGGCACCGGCAACAAGGTCTTCAAGATTGTAATGAGAAAGCTTGCCGTACTCTTTGAATTTCGGAACCTCGAAGTAGACGCCGTCACCCTCGATGATGTAGGCATATCCCTTTTCCATCAGGTCGGAAATGAGGGCGATGATCTCGTCCATCGTCTCGGTGGCTCTCGGCTGATACGTCGGGCGCTTAATGCCCAGTGCATCGGCATCCTTGTAGTATTCTGCGATATAGCGGTCTGCAATTTCCTTTACCGTGGTACCTTCTTCGTTGGCACGCTTGATCATCTTATCGTCGATGTCAGTAAAGTTCTGGCAGAAAGTTACGTCATAACCTCTGTACTCGAGATAACGGCGCAGTGTATCAAAAGTTACGAACGGGCGGGCATTGCCGAGGTGAAAGAAGTTGTAAACCGTTGGGCCGCAGGCATATAGCTTTACCTTGCCCTCTTCCATCGGGATAAATTCTTCTTTCGTTCTTGTCATTGTGTTAAAAATTTTCATTATCTATTCCTCCGTTGTTTTCATTTCTTTCGTATCCTTATCCGGCGCAATGATGCCGGATAATCGTGCCGTTGCAGCCTTTAGCGCCCCGACACGCAAGTACAGGCAGCACAACATCGCTCAGGCACGGCTGCATTTGCGCCGATCCGGAACAAAAACCGTCTGGACAGTTGATCCTGGAGAAAATGAAAACACGGGAAAAGCAAGGCATACGAAAACAAGCCTGTCAAGGCAGGCTCACGCTTCGCGACCAGTTTTGAATCTTTTTTAAGACCCATTCTTCTTCCCGTTCTTTTTTAACAAATAAAAGCCCAAAACCGCTACCCACTTTTGACACCTAGCTACAGCCAGGTGGGTACCCTGCGGCAGTCTAAGATCTTCCTAAAGGAAAATACTAGGCTTGATCGTCTCTGCTTCGACGCGGATTCCCGTTTATGTCATGAAGGTTCAAAAACATGAGCATCAGCTTTAGGTTGTTTTAATTATAACAATATATACAGAAAATGTGAAGAAAAAGACTGTTACCAATTAGTGACATTTCGTACTCTTTTTCGTATCTTTTTCGTCCTTTTGACGAGAAGTCCGGCGATGGGATGCACATGTCACTCCCAAAACGCATCCGGCCTTCTGCTCCAGAAGCACTCTTGCCGCTTCGTGAAGTGTAGCACCGGAAGTCAGGATGTCATCGATCAGAAGGATCTTCAAGCCCTCCACTTCCCATGTTTCTTCTACTCCAAAAGCACTGGCGACGTTTTCCATTCTTCTTCCTGGTTCGACATACCGGCTCTGCTGTCGGGTATGTCTTGTCCGAACCAGTGCGCCCTCCAGAAGCGGGATATTCAACCGTTTTGCAATCTCCCCACCCAGCACCGCGGCCTGATTGTACCCACGGCTGGCCAGTCTCTTCTCAGAAAGAGGAATGGGGATCACACAATCAGGGTGAAACGGAAGATCCCGCTCAAGTTCCCTGGCCATGAGTTTTCCAAGCATTTCTCCACAATACTCTCCGTTTTGGAATTTCAACCGACGAAGAAGCATGGTGACCGGCATATCGTAATGAAAAAGAGACCAGACCTGGAAGTCTGGAATCGGGTCTTCATCGTACGGATCCGACAGACAATCCATAACTCGTTCCTCCGGGAGGCGGATCGGGAGTTTGGAAAGACAAGTTATGCAGATGCCCAGATTACCGAGCTTTGTAACACTGTTACAACCATCATCCAGCACCTTTCCGCAGACCATACAGACCTGAGGAAAAAGGTAGTGAATGACTCTTTTCCTAGTATCTTTATCCAACCACGATGACAGAAGACACCGCTTCACTTCGGCTCCTCCGGACATGTCTTTTCTTCATCGGACTGCTCTTTCTTTTCAGTTCTCTCGGTCAGGAAGATCCGGAGTGCCGTCTTTCTCTCGTCTGAATAAGGGCGCGAGATCATACGGTCGATCGTACGCATATCCCCCAGTATCCACAGGTCTTCTTTCGCGCGTGTCACCGCCGTATAAAGAAGATTTCTGTTAAAGATCGGTCCATATTCATCCGGCAGGACCAAAAGCACATGTTTCCACTCCGCCCCCTGTGCCTTATGTACGGTCAGCGCATAGGCCAGTTCCAGCTCGCCAACGTTCTTAAGCGGATAGGTTGTATTTCTTCCATCATCGAAGTTTACGTCCACGCCCAGATCTGATGACCGGTAGACCTTTCTGATAAACCCGATATCTCCGTTAAACACGCCATCATTTGTACTTCCGTCCGCATCGTAACACGGCAGTTTATAGTTGTTTTTGATCTGGATCACACGATCACTCATGGCGAAATACTTCGTCATGTTCTCCTTATATGTCAGCGGCACCCGTGAGGTGTTTCTCATAACAGAGTATTGTTTCTGCAAAAATGCATTGATACTGTCTGTGCTGATTTGTCCATTTCTTTTCGGACAGAGGATCGCCATATCACGCCACACATCCATATGCAATTCCGGATTGATGCTTCGCACCCATTCACTGATTCTGTCCATGATGTGGTCTTTTCCGCATGCAATCAGATGACAGTCTGTCTTTTCATTTTCCAGGATCTCTACCGGACGGCCATGCAGAATATGGGAAGCATTCTTGACAATCTGGCTGTTCTGAAGCTGTCGGAAATTCTCAACAAGCGTACAGACCGTCACAAGTTCCGATGCGATCAGATCTGCCAGTACCCGTCCCGCGCCTACTGAGGGGAGCTGATGTGAATCCCCTACAAGAACGATGATCGCTTTATCGGAAACTGCCGCCAGAAAAGAACTGAAGATATTCGCATCGATCATGCTGGCTTCGTCAAGGATGAATACCTTTCCCGGATGCTTGGTCTTCTCATCGAATTAGAATGTTGTCTCTTCTGTTTCTTCATCGTAGTCTGCACCCAATAGCCGGTGCAGTGTCTGCGCGCCGGAATGCGTTACCTCCGAAAGCCGCTTCGCCGCTTTCCCTGTCGGAGCCGCGCAGAAAACATCATCATCACGGAACTGGTTGACATAGTATTGATAGATTACCCGAAGGATCGTTGTTTTACCTGTCCCCGGTCCGCCATCGACAACTACGAAGCGCTGTTTCAATACGCGACGCACAACTTCTTCCTGATCAGGAGAAAGCTGGAAATCTTCATTGATCTGCGACCACTTCAAAGCTCTTCCCAGAAGATCTTCATCGATTTTCCGTTCATGAAGGTTCCAGTTCAGGATACGGTGTGCAATGTCCGCTTCTGCACGCACAGCAGAATAGTCTGCCACCCAGACGTCTTCTTTCGATTTCACCGCGCGATCAAGCGTCTTAAAAAGATGGAGTCTTGATTTCTCCTTATCCCAGTAACAGAGCGCAAGAAGCTTCTGTTCCATCTGCTGTTCGATCCAAGCCGGAACGATACTCTGGATAAAGTTTTTCTTAAACTCGCCACACTCTTTCTTATCCTTGAATTCACAGAAGATGCAAGGCATAGAAAAATCACACTGCTCCAATGCGCGTCTTAGAATGAAAGACATCTCATTCTTCCAATCCTGTAAGCGCATGAAGGTGTGACCGTTCTTACCCAGGACTCCCTGAAATGAGCGGAGCAATGTATCATTTACAAAGTTTTCTAAACATAAACCTTCCATCGTTCCCTCTCATCTCAGAAAAGCCTACGAAAGACGCTTTTCGTCTTTCGTAGGAACCTTTCGTCAAATCCCTGCTTTCTGTCGCAGAATCTCCGCCTTATCCGTCTTCTCCCAAGGGAAGCCGGCATCGTCACGGCCAAAATGACCGTACGCTGCAGTTGCCTTGTAGATTGGGCGGCGCAGATCCAGATCACGGATAATTGCAGCCGGACGAAGATCAAATGTCTCATTAACGAGTTCTGTGATCTTCTCATCGGCAATCTTTCCTGTACCAAAAGTATCTACCATAACGGATACCGGACGGGCTACACCGATTGCGTAAGCAAACTGGATCTCGCACTCATCCGCAATGCCGGATGCAACGATATTCTTCGCGATGTAACGTGCAGCATAGGCAGCCGAACGGTCTACTTTCGTCGGGTCTTTTCCAGAGAAAGCTCCGCCACCATGACGGGCATATCCACCATAAGTATCAACAATGATCTTTCTACCTGTCAGACCACTGTCACCCTGCGGACCACCTACCACGAAACGACCTGTCGGGTTGATGAAGATCTTGGTATTCTCATCGACATATTCCTTCGGCAGTACCGGGAAGATAACCAGTTCCTTGATCTTTTCAGCCAGTTCTTCCTGGCTAACGGAATCCGAATGCTGCGTAGAAATAACGACAGCCTCAATACGCTTCGGTGTACGTCCGTCATACTCGATCGTAACCTGACTCTTTCCGTCAGGACGGAGGAATGTCAGTGTACCGTCTTTTCTTACTTGCGTCAGACGACGTGTCAGCTTATGTGCAAGAGAGATTGGAAGCGGCATATATTCCGGAGTATCGTTGTTTGCATAACCAAACATCATACCCTGGTCACCCGCACCGGTATCCAGTTCGCTGTCATCGATATGTTCTCTTGCCTCCAAAGACTTGTTTACACCCTGCGCAATATCCGGAGACTGCTCATCGATTGAAGTCAAGATTGCACAAGTCTTGTAGTCAAATCCAAGATCACTTCCGTCATAACCGATCTCCTTGACCGTATCACGAACGATGGAAGGAATGTCGACATAAGAGGATGTTGAAATCTCACCCATTACAAAAACCATACCCGTTGTACATGTTGTCTCGCAGGCAACACGCGCCATCGGATCATCTGTAAGGATCGCATCCAGTACAGCATCCGAGATCTGATCGCAGATTTTGTCCGGATGTCCCTCTGTAACCGACTCAGACGTAAATAACCATTTTCCTGTTCTGTTCATAAAAAACCTCCTGTTTTTATAGAAACAAAAAACCTCTCCTGATAAATCAGAGGAAAGGCTTACACATGTCATATAATCAAATCCTCATCTTTCAGGCAAAACCTGCTGGACTTGGCACCGCTGCTCTCCGCGGTTGCCGGACTTCATAGGGCCAGATCCCTCCGTCACTCTTGATAAGAGATGAATTTCATTTCATTAAATTTTCGCTCTGATGATACCACTCATTTACCCGCATTGCAACAAAAAAATTTTTATCCCGATTTCACAAGGCTTCGCGCGGAAAAGTCGACAATCGTAGTATTTTTGTCGTTTTTTGTCGAATCCATTTTTGCTTATCCGTGATTTAATGGACACACAACAAAGCGGAGGTATTGAAAAACCATGAGCATCACTAAAACTATCTGTATTATTGATTCAGATGCGTGCTTCGCGGCGCTTCTTATTTCCCGGATCCAGAAACAGCTTCCCGGCTATCTGGCTTTCCGGTTAAGTAAAGAGACACTCCTGAACCGTAGTGAGCTTCTTTTGGATAATGATTACCTTCTATTCAACCAGCATGAGATTTCCGAAGAAGAATTAAAGAAGCACTGCCACCCCACTAAGACTCCAACCATGATCCCTCTTCTGGGAACGGAGAAGCCTTACCCTCCAAAGGATGTTCTTATGCTGGTTCATGAGATTGAATCCCATATTGGGCTGGGCATGATTCCATTGCCCATCGATACTACCGTTCAGACAGCCCTGATTCTTTCCTTTGTTTCACCGGAAGAACGTGAGCTGCATGTTCAGAAACAGATAACCAGATCAATGAGTGAATTCGCTCATGTAGTACGTCTGGACATCATGCCTGGCATACTCATGCCCCCCGATCCGGAATACAAAGATGCACCAGTCTACCAGAAAGTATCAGGCATTTCAGAATTGCTGTCACGGCTTTCCAAACGCGGGTTTTCGTTTAAAGATATTCCCTCATATCTTGAACCGGACCCATATGGGGACCTGCGTTTTGGAAAACCGGTTCACTCAGATGACATCATCACAGCTCACACTAAAACACATCTATTTCTCATTCAGAAAACAGTTTCTTATTTGAAGAGTCTTGGTGAGTCATCTCTTCTCATTGTCGTGGCAGACGGACTCAGTTTCCGACGGATCCGTTCACTCAGCCGGAATCTGTCACATCTTGAAGTACTGACTCCACTTCATGTTGAGAAAGACTATATGCTCTGTAACGAGATCGATACGATCGTTAAAGCCCATAACGGAACATCACATATCGATTTTCCCTATCGTATTGATCAGGCAGAAGAAAGGATGCATGCATGAAAACAGAAGAAAAGATCATTCCGGATATGAATGAATTGATTACCATGATCCTGCAGGCGATGCATCAGTACGAAGAAGTAGATGATAAAGCATTTAAAGAAATCATCGCGGATATTATCAACCAGTCTCCTAAGTACAGCAAGATGCAGCTGGAAGAGAAACGTCAGCTTGCCATACGTCTGTTTAACCGCATGAGACGACTCGATATCCTTCAACCCTTGATGGATGACGAAAGCGTAACCGAGATTATGGTGAATGGTCCATCGCACATCTTTTACGAAAAAGGCGGACGCCTGTTTCCTTCGGATTTGAAGTTTGACGACAGCGCCACACTAGAGCAGTTGATCATGCACTTTTTCTCTACGGCGAACCGTCCTCTGAATGAAGCCTTTCCAATCGCTGACCTGCGTCTACCGGATGGTTCACGTGCAAATGCCGTGCTCTCTCCGGTAGCGCCGGACGGTCCGATCTTTACAATCCGAAAATTCACAGGTATCCATCAGGATATCCAGACCTTGATCAAGAGCGGTTTTCTCAGTCGGGAAGCAGCACTCTATCTCTCCCGTGCCGTTGTATCGAAAAAGACGATTTTTCTATGCGGTGGAACCGGGTCGGGAAAAACTACGTTCCTAAATGTGCTTTCTTCGTTTATCCCCAAGAGCGAGCGTGTCGTAACGATTGAGGATTCTGCCGAGCTTTCTCTTCAAGGAATCACAAATCTGGTTCGCCTTGAATCAAGACTTCCCGGACCGGACGGACATGGAAACATCGATATCGGTCTATTGATACGTACGGCCCTGCGCATGAGACCGGATCGCATCGTGGTTGGAGAGGTCCGAGGAAGCGAAGCTGCAGATATGCTTCACGCTTTACATACTGGTCATCCTGGTTCTCTTTGTACTGGTCATGCCAACTCTTGTTTTGAGATGCTGGAACGACTTGTCACCATGGTCATGGCCGGATCAACTCTTCCCTACGATGCCGTCATCAGGCAGATCGCGATGGGTGTCGATATTCTGATCCACATAACACGAGGACGGAACGGACAACGTTATATAGACGAGATTGTCGAAGTATGTCCCATTGAAAACAACCGTTTCCAGACAAAAACGATATTCCAATACAAGGAGGGATGTGGTCTTGAAAAACTTGCGGTTTAAACAAGTTCATCCGAAACTTTCGAACATCATGAGCAAAGAAGACGAGACCGAGATCAGAAAACTCAGCCGAAAGACATATCTTGCCTTCATGAGCAAATGCTTGCCCATCTATCCTCTGTGTATTTTTCTGGTCTTTATCCTCTCCGCTACCTTTCTTCCGCAGGCAAAGCTGCGACTGATTCTTTCTATTCCTTTGGGACTTTTTCCATTTGTCGCAGCGGTACGTGTTCTATACGGAAAGAGGACAACAACTCTGCGTGCGCAGAACAAAGTTCTGATGCAGTCACTTTGCACTTCTGTATCTGATGGATACTCGATTGAACGCGCTTTTCTTTGTGCACGTGTAGATATCGAAAAAGCATTTGGAAAGAGAGCGGCATTTGCACATGCATTAAAGGATATGGAACATCAGTTGAATGCGCATGAATCTTTAGATAAATGTGTAACTCGCTTTTGCCACAAACTTGACTACTATGAAACACTTCCGGTCCTTCATGCTTTATCGCTTCAGCGCACCGTCGGAAACCAGATCATCTCGATCCTTCGAAGCAGCTGTCAAATGCTTTCCGAACTGCATTCCGTCGCCTCAGAAGTGGAAGCAAACAACTCAGGCAAAAACACAGAAGCACTCCTTCTGTCTATGATGCCATTTGGTATCACATATATGCTTTCCGTCACCAGTTCGGATTATCTTTCTCAGGCACAGAATACCGGTATAGGAAAACTCCTAATGGTCATCGCATTCATCATTGCCGTGTTTTCCTGTACATATCTTTTCTCACTGATCGGTGA
This sequence comes from Clostridiales bacterium, assembly GCA_017545245.1. Taxonomy (GTDB): domain Bacteria; phylum Bacillota; class Clostridia; order Saccharofermentanales; family Saccharofermentanaceae; genus Scatonaster. The sequence continues at coordinate 4,673 of JAFWPB010000032.1, read as the reverse complement.
GAAACCATCGAGAAATCTATTCTCATTTTCGAAGACAAAGCGGACTGTCCCGGCACCAATCAAAAGATGTACTAAATGGCTCATCGCCAATCTGCCATCCATGTATACGACCAGGATCTATGAATGGTGTAATGAGATCTCCTTCTCGACAAGAGAAGCATTTGAATCTTTCATCGAAAAAACACTCACAACGTTTCTTGTTTGCGTACCGTTATTTTCATTGATCTGCATTCTCCTTTCTCTTCCGTTTTTTCTTGTTCCCTTCGCATTGATCGTGATATTGATCCTTCTTCATGTCGATCAGAAATCACAGGTAAACAAACGACGTCTGATCCTTATGGAGGATCTCCCACTTTTCATCTCGATGCTGTCTACTCTTCTGGATTCGGGAATACTCCTTCCCAAAGCATTACAAACTTGCGGATATGCTTTTTCGAACCAGAGCTGTTTGAGTCAGGAACTGCAGAATATCGTGATGTCTGTTGAGGGTGGAGTCAGTGCTGCAGATGCACTTGAATCATTCTCGCACCGCATCAGTATTCCGGAAGCACAGTCTGCACTTTTACTTGCCGCCCGCTACGAGCGGTCAGGAGGAACCGAGGTGCTTGGATTATTGCGGCTCCAGGCGTCTTCTTGCTGGGCACTTTGTCGGAATGCTTCACGCAAAAAGCGCGAACGTGAAGCATTCACCATGATATTACCAATGATGCTTGATTTTGTATCTGTACTTCTTGTTGCTGTTGCTCCTGCACTCAACACATTCCAGACAATCTAGGAGGTACTTATGAATAAATTGAAGAAGCGTTCATTCAACACTAAAAAAGGCATGGGAACAGTCGAAGTTGTAATAATCATTGCCATCCTTGTGGCACTAGCACTTACGTTCCGCTCCTCGCTGACCAAGTATGCCAGCGCGGTAATGGGACACGTTTTTGATGAAGAAAAACTGATTGGACAGATCTGATCTGACCATCACGAACTAACGGAATAGGAGCAACCTATGAGTACAGAAAACAATCACTATGAAAAAGGTCCTTTCGGCCACCGTTATATTATCCATCTACAGGAAAACGATGAGGTTTGTCTGCACGCGCTTTCCATTCTGCAGGCAGATCTCATCGGTTGTTATCTTCCAATATACAAGAACTACGATGAAAACACTTTGGTCGTTGACATCAGTGGATGTATCCCATTAGGGGAATTAAAAGGGAAAAACAAGTCGTATGTGCAGCGGCACTATCGAACTTTGTTTTCTACTTTTTTCAGCGAAATGCTTCGTTCTTTGAATCATGCTCTTCCTCTTAATGGCATATGCTGTTTAGAAGAACATCTTTACTATAATCAATACGTGCAGAAGATCATGTGTATCTATCTTCCAATACGTTCTAAATTGCAAGGACAGAAAGCCTTACTTTCCTCCTTTGAAGAGAATGCCTTTGATGAGTTGCTGCGCATTCCTTACGATAGAAAATGGATCACGCCGAGAGCTACTGAAGAACTGTATCGTTTGTTCCGCTCGGATGATGAATGCTCCGTGTCAGCTTTCATAAAAAATAAGTTCTGGGAATACTCTCAGGCAATCCCAAAAACACTAAAACAGACTCTTTCTTTCTGGGTACTTCTACTCATCAGTTTTATTCTCTTTTCCAGTCGTATCGCCATTCTTTTCCGTGGCACAATATTAGCAGTTTTACCTGATCTTCTCTTCTTTGTTGCATCAGGTTTCGTCTGTTATTCTGTCTTCTCTTTCAGCCGCCAAAACACCAAAGCTAAAAATGCTATTTCCAAGAACAAACAACAGCGACGGAAAACAAGAAATGCGCAAATGCTTTTTCCGATTGAGAATACAAATGACAACGCCTCCTGTACATCTTCTGACACATTGATCGATCCGATATTGTTTCAGGAAATCGGCCCATCTGATGGAAATGAGAAAAATCCTCACCGATTTACAATCTGGACCAACGAATTTGTTGTTGGAGAAGATTCCGATTGTTGCGACTATTCCATCGACCATCACCACCTGTCTTTGAAGCACGCGATATTCATTAAAGATCCTTCGGGATTATACGTCCAGGATCTCGATTCAAAAAGTGGTACATTTGTGAACCGCAAAAGACTCATGAAGAATGAGAAAGTTTATTTGGAAGATGGAGATATTCTTGGTCTTGGCGATGTGGAATTCCGAACATGCTATTTCCACGGAGTTATGTAATAAAGACCGGAGTCCGCCAGAAATGATTCTGGTTTCATCCGGTCCTTATGATGGAGACGTTGTCCTTATTTTTTCTTTGTTCCTGTCACAATATTAACTTTCTTCAATTACAGTCGGCGTCTCATTGTAGTGCACCATGTTCGGACTGAATTTTACAAAATAGTATTCACTATGATTATTGTTACTCGGTCTTTGCGGAATAACTTTTATCGTATCATAGTTCGCAGTTTTGGCCTTGATGTACGTCAGACCCGAAAGAGTAAAGTTCTTCGTACAGCGAAGTGGATACTTATAGTACTTCGGATCATTGAAGTAGTTATCATCCACTTGGATGTATTTTGGATTATCAGGATCAAAATTAGGCACTTTTACAAGCGGCAAAACAGTCGAGTAGACCGGCAGGCCGTCTCGCATAAGGATACCCTTCACATCACCGGTTGCATCGATCGTCAGACCGTTGATGGTGATATTCTCCGGCAGCATACTGTGATATTCCCAGCCATCTTCATAGATAAGATCATACATATAGTCATAAGTCGGCTGATACTGTGCGAATATAAGCGAAGCGGAATAATATGAGCCAATATCCCATTTGCAGTTATTGATCGTAATGTCTCCAAACCACGCACTACCGAAATCGGTTCTGAGTTTGACAAGATATTCCCTGGACCTTATCGTGGAGTTTGCAACATACAAATCACCAAAACCGACGGCAGCAATTCCCCATGCGCCAATCGTGGAATCCACAACTGTCAGATCATACGTACCCTTATGTGCGTCGATTCGACTAATCGAGCTATGATTCTGTACCGTGATCTTTTTGCAGAAATTGGTTCCTGTTGTTCCCCATCTGGATCTGTCCATGATGCCGGAAGGATCGGCCGGTCCGGTCTCGTCGTCTTCATCTGCTGCACATGTACAAGCGTCAATCACAAGATCCGCACAGTATTCCGCATAATAGTCATATGGTGCGGTGCTGTTTGTCTGATCGCCATTGTTATATACACGCAGGTGATTCGAGAAAACACACTCTGACAGAGTAACATGCGCACAATGATCCAGACGGAAGAAGCCCTGATACGGAGCACCCCATCTCGGGTAGTATACTTCATATACTTTTTCGAAAGTTACAGGATGCTGAGTCGGCTTAGCATATGTGTACTTGCAGCTTTCATTCACCTGACCGTCTGCTCCACGTTCTCCCTCGAGATAATGCTTGACACCTTTCATCAATACATTGGAACGCTGAATATTGATTCCTCTGTGCAAGTAAGTACGTGAATTCAAATTGTTTACGTTTGTATAGAACGTACCACCCGTGATCGTAAGACGTGTTTCGTCAACCGGCCACTTGTCAATAGTATGGATTTCTTGCCAATCCCACTGAAGCGGTGTGCATTCATCGATCCGGCTCTTATTCGGATGGTTCTTCGCATCGTTTGCATCATACTTATCTACGATCACGACTTCCATTTGATCACGTGCTTCAGCGGAAGAAGTAGCGGAACCGTTTCTGGCCCATCTGTATTTCGAGCTGGTTCTTAATACATACAGAGCGGTTTCCTGGAACTGTCCATCCAACAAAGTCGTATTCTTAGAGAATGTTTTATTCTGGAAATTCTTAGCTGCTGCTGCATCTGTGCTGGAAGAGAATCTCGCATCCAAGCCCAAAGTACCATTAGCCGGCTTAAGATATACATGGGACATCGGAGTTCTCGACGAAACAGTAAAGAGATAGCAGTCTCCCTCATCCGTTCTTACGACTTTTTCTATCTTGATCGAGCCGTCGTTCTGTTTCACTTGAACGTCTTCGTAATACCACGGGATCTTCTTGTCATCGATCTTGAATGTGGCTCCGGTCCAATCGGTATCTGTCATGATAACAGCACCCTTCTTGTTATTCGGATCCATGTGGCCGATATAGTAGACAGCGCCTTTATCAGCTCTTACACGAAGGTTATTCTTATTCGCATATTCATGCGTTGCGACGATAGCATCATAGTCATCTGTTACACCATCGCCCTTTGCACCCATCTCTCTGTATGTGACATATCCATCCTGATGGACCGCGGTCGGAACCGGAGTATTGCTGGCTTTCTTCGTCGGCGACGGTTTGGATGTTGGTTTCTTCGTCGGAGTATTAGTCGGCTTTGTTGTTGGCGACGGTTTGGATGTCGGTTTCGTTGTCGGCGTATTCGTTGCCTTCTTTGTCGGGGTCGGTGTATTCAGCATGCCACTTATTCCGAAGTATTTCTTCGCAGATGTACTGTATGCCATAAAGTTCTGCATGAATGCCCAGCCAACTTCATCATTCGATCCGGCAGCAATTGCCGCTTCCAGCAGTGCACGCATGTAGCTTTCCACACTGTAAGTATATGTTCCGCTGATTGCGTTGTTACCCTTCTTCACGACGATAGTCAGTTTTGTAGAGCTCTCCGGTGCCTTGATTTCCGGGAAT
>JAFWPB010000031.1 GCA_017545245.1 Clostridiales bacterium | reverse complement strand
TGCAGAACGCAAAAGACCACGGTGTGACGAAGGAAGAGATCGCAGCAATCATTACCCACGCAACGATGTATGTAGGCTGGCCAAAAGGGTGGGCAGTGTTCAGACTGGCAAAAGAAGTGTGGAATGAAGAGTGAACCGGTATCTAATGAAGTTTTCGGTAGTATGAAATAGAGGAGACGACGTAAACAAATACAAGTTCCGCATGTTAACTACACAGTAAAAGAATCCCGAATGGCTGAAAAGGCCTTTGGGATTTTTCTATTACAAAAAACAGTTTTGAGCACAATAGTATAAAATTCCCCACCAAAACATGATTCCGAAGTAAAATGTATGTAGCAAGGAATAATCTTAGTCGAAATTGAGACCGGGAGATTTTACTATGAATGATACCGTTTCGCAGTGGTATGAGGATTCTAAAAACGTTGAAGAAATGAAGGACTGGAATCCTGCATTGTCTATGCAGAAAATGAGTGGAGGAAATTAATATGTTAGTTGTTGATGGCAAAGGAAATGAACTTCTTGAAATTATTAATGTCAATGAAGCGGATGCAGACAAAGAGTACAGCCCGATCAATCACTGCCTGGTTGTTGTGAAAATAGGTGATGAGTATCTTATGGGATGGAATAACTGGAGAAAAGATTGGGAAATCTTCGGTGGCTGCAGGGAAGAAAATGAAAGCCTTAGGGAATGCATTACGAGAGAATGCAAAGAAGAGTTGGGACTTGATAATGTAGACTTCGAGTTTTTAGGACTCATGCATTACAAAATGGCTCCCGGATATTTCAATCCAGAATGGCATGAAGAGTATGGCGGACTCTATGGTATCACCTTGCCGGAAGAATATCTGCCAATGATTGAAGAACATAGAAAAGACAAGGAAGAAATTGAAAAACTTGCCTTTTACCGTGATGTTAAAGACAAAGAAGTAATAGCTGTAATAGATGAGAAGCTGTTGGAATATTGGAAGTGAGACACGTATGACATTCGATAACACGAATAAAAGAGACATATTGATAATGGTGGATTTCCCCAATATCGATAAGATAAAAGAGATACAGAAAAAGTACTACGATATAGCAGATAAAATCGATCCACATATCGCTGTGGCCTTTCCTTTTGATTCAGAAATCTCTGATGAAGAACTATATGAAAAACTTTGTAAAGTAGTGGAAAAATACAAACCGTTTAAGATCACATGCCATGGTGTTTCTACGCCTGTAGGTGAATCAAATTACAGGTTTTTAGATGTTGTAGAAAACAAAGATATCATTAACAATATGAGTGATGATATTTACAAAAACATCATTCCGGAACACTTAGAGCATAGAGATAAGCATAATGGCTATTTTCAACTTCATAGTTGAGATTTATAAACCACTGATATGAATATACCATATCAGCACTTTAATGGCACTAGCCTGATGCCTCTACCTGATCTAATTCAGGCTACTTTTAGTTTGGTGATCTGTTCTCTTTGCTTTATCCGAATCTCCTGTATGCCTCCCAGCTTGATTATCTGGTAAGCGGCATTCACATCTGCGTTAATGCAGATTCCGGTGTTGCTTCTGAACAGACCTCTCCGGATCCTTCGTGTCTTGTTATAGTATGACACTTCCGGAGCTTCTCCATCAAGGTAACTCGTTCCGCTGGTGTAGCTTTCACGGACGATCCTGACTTCGATTCCTTCCAGCCTTGCTTTGTAGGAGATCATGTCGACCAGCATTTTGTAAGGAATGGATACGAAATTCTGGTTTATTCTGTTTCCCATATCGCTATTCTGTTTCCATCCATGGTTATTGCCGATCACTATGACTCCCACACCTGATGCTTCTGCCAGATCTACGATTTTCCTGCTTGCCTTGTGCAGATAGTCCTTGATCTTCCTGTTTCTCTTTGCGGTCAGTTTCTCTAGCTTTCTTGTTTTATCACGTTTGTTACTTGTCTTTGCCTCCTTCTGTAAGCGTGCTCTTGCCTTGTTGAAATACTGGTTCATGCACTTGATGGGACGCCCGTTCACGATCACGGGTGTCATCTCCGAATCCCATGCCGCTGCGATAAGATTGTTTACTCCCAGATCGATGCCCATAACAGTATCCGATTCCACTTTTCCTGCTTCTTTCTTCTCATACAGAAGAGAAATTTGGATAACATTCTTGCAGCTCTTGATTCGGATCTGTCTCACGTTTTGGTGTCTTGCACGGATATGAATACCACTCAAGAACTTCGGCACCCTGATATTGCCTTGTTCATCCACATGGAAGTTCTGGCTCGTAATAACAAGTGCGCCTCTGCCGTCTTTGGGATCCAGATATCCGGGTGCATGGGGACACCCCAGGAACTTGTCAGGAGTACGTGCATACTCGGCTACTGACAAGTAGAACGATTTCCATTCTCTGCATTTCTCCTGGATACAGATCTGGCTGCAGGTGGCATAGGGAACAGCCTTGTATTCAGAAGAACCTTTCAGGTACCAGCTGAGGAAGTATGCATCTGCGATAAAACTGTTCTCTGCATCTACATATCTGAGTTCTTTCTTTCCCGGACGGCTCTCGTTATATCTACGGATACCATCGTTGACAGCATCCAGCATATCCTGTTCCCACTCTTCCAGACGTTTACCTGACTTAAGCTTGGTATGGATACGGTAGCACTGCCTGATCAGGTAGTTGACAGTATTGGATAGGTTCTTGACCAGATAACAATAGTTATCGATCTCAGAACCAAGGTCTTTGTTCTTCCTGACCTTGATCCTGTGTTCCTCTGAAAGAATCATGTTCACACCTCCAGGGAGGGTAACGGGGAACGTGAAGAGATATCTCTGTTCCGGATGCAAATACCGGAACTCAACATCTGGGCGAAAAGCTGGCCCAATGTCTCTTCGTTCTTTCTCTTGTTATTGGTGATAAGGTTATTCCACACGATATAGTTTCCAAGATGTTTTGTCGATACTCCATGGAACCTGCCCATGAATTCCTTCAGGGTTCTGTGATAGGCATTGATACGTTGTATCCCGTAGGGGATGCCGTCCCGGACAGATATATGACTATCTGTTTCCATCTGGATAAGGCATATATTCTTATTCTTCGAGAATGCCCTGTATGCATTCTCGTTATCAGTACATAATGTCGCATCAGGCGCGATGATTCCATCGAATACAGTGAAAATACAGGAAGAATTCGGCTTACCCAGTTTGACAGGTCTGGCATAGGAGATACCTGAAGTATCTACCGCACACGGCACACAGACCTTCTCGGAAGAAAGGCCTTTAGCATGGACGTCGTTTCCTCTCCTGTGCGCTTCTCTTGGCATAGTAAAAGACTTGCTGTTCTTGTGATTTCCTTTGTAAGATACATTGAAGAAGGTCTCATCGGCTTCCACTGTACCGTCCAGATATACTTTGTCAGTAACTTCCCGTAATGCATCGAGGATCTTATGTCTCCAAGAAAATGCTGTCGGCATGGAAATACCGCATTCTTCGGAAGACTCTTTCAAAGTCTTCTTATCCAGCATACACTTTAGGTACTTTACCCATGTACTCATTCTTTTTCTTGTTCTGGAAGTGACCGTATTGGAAGCAGGGATGAATGATTTCCCGCAATCACGGCACAGAAAGCGCTGTGTTCCATCCTTGCGTTTCCCGTTCCTGACTACATGTTCTCCCTGACAGTAGAGGCAGGCAAGCTCATCGCCCATTCTTGTCTCAATGAGAAAGTGTTGAAGAGTTTCTTCCCGTACATCGACATCGTTTGAAACCGTGGAAAAGAATACGACACGGTCTACAAACGAAAGCTTCCGATATGCAGTTATCACTTTCTTCAGTTCTGACATAACCCGACTCCATACTATTTGTTTAACTATATTCTACAGAACATGTGTTCTACTGTCAACTATTAAATTGTAATAAGCCAGCATAATTATGTTCCTCACATCAGTTTAGCGAATATGCCGTTAGATGAGGAAATAGAGTTAGATGATACCTTCGAAATGATCGTTGATTCGTTATATGTTGAAAGAATCGGCAGTAATGATGAATCAATTAAGTTATTTGATGTAAAATTGAACAGGTAGGGTCATTGAATCATTAACGCTTGAGAGTTCATTTGCATTTTACGAGACCGACAAGACGAACTTTAAAGTGGTAATTATGTGCATAATTTGTGACAGAATAAAGCTAATCAAAGAAGGGAATAATCCGTTTTTTGTTAGATGAATTATGAGTGACTGGGAAACGGAAATACGCATATGCATTGGCATTTGTTTCCAAGAGTCTCTGGAGATCTGGAAGGTTACGGGAATAATGGAAAAGGACCAGTATGGTGTTATCCGCTTGATAAGATGTATTGGATGATAACAGACCCAGCGATGAGGAACTGCGCGAAATGAAAGAAGCTCTCGCCAGGGAGCTGGATCTTTTATTGTAGTGATGAACCGGAGTTTATTGAGGTGAATATGCATAAAGTCTTTGGCACAAAAGAGAACGAGAAATATGTAGATAGAAAAGGTGCTTATATTATTCCGATAAAGGGTGATGAAGTTGGAGTAGTCGAAACACCAAAAGGATTCTTTTTACTGGGTGGAGGCTTAGACGCCGATGAAACAGATTTTCAATGCATTGAAAGAGAGTGCCTGGAAGAGGCCGGATATGCAGTTGAAATCAAAGGAGAGGTTGGTTCGGCAGAAACCTATACGTTACATCCGACGATAGGTTATTTCCACCCAATACAGACTTATTATGTAGGTGAACTACTAAATAAGATAAAGGAACCAATTGAACCAGATCATGTTTTTAAATTCGTTAGGTTCGATGATATAAGTGATAAGATGTATTTGGAAATGCAGAAATGGGCGATTGAGCAGGCAATGAGTATGACAAATCACAGATGCAGTTGTTCCAGAATGGGTTAATCGATTGATGGAGCATTATTTCTAATAGATAAATTCGAATTTGTCGGGATGAGGGCGAGGAAAGTATTTTAATGCTAGATAGAACGATTCCATTTTATAACACGATCATGAAGTGTTCGGAGTACACACATAAAAAGGTGGATTTGCCGGATGGGTTTTCTATTGTTTCTTATCGAAATGGGTATGAAAAAGAATGGGCGAAGCTGGAATACTCCATAGGTGACTTTGATTCTTTGGAAGAAGCAGAGAAGTATTTCGTTGAGACATATCTGCAGAGTACGGAGAAAAATAAGAATATCCTTTTTGTGCTGGATAAGATGAGTAACGTAGCAGGATCATGCATTGCATGGCAGGATATGAAGGGAGAAGACATGGTTTCTTCGCTTCATTGGCTTGTTGTTCAAGAAGAGTATCAGGGAAAGGGTCTCGGAAGAGCTCTTGCTATTTCCGTCATGAATATATATGCAGAACAGGGGGCGCTTCCTGTTTATATCCACACGCAACCGTGGAGCTGGAAAGCAATCCTGCTGTATATTTCAATTGGTTTTAAACTTCAGAAAACGGATACGTTTTCCCATTACGAAAATGAGTATGAGAAAGCCATGACGGAACTTCGAAAAGTTGTGACAGAAGAACAATTTGAATTATTGCAGAAGGCTTCTGAAACTGATGAATCATTCAGTTAATAGCAGGAGACAAGAATATGTGGTTTAAAGAGCATCCATGGGTTTTTCCCGGCATCATCGGCGGTGTTGGGGTGTTGTATATCATCTATAACATCGCTGCGGCTATGACATCGAAAAAGATGCAAAAAGAAGGAATCGATCATCATATATCGGGATTCCCGTTTCTTGGCGGAATCCATATTCTTATCGCGGGACTTATCTCACCATGTAAATGGCTCGCATTATTATGCGTAGTGGATTACACATTCTGGAGTTTTCTGTATGCAGTTCTTCAGGGTTGTTTCAGAAAGAACAAAGGATAGGATTACGATGCCTGGTTTACAAGGTGCATGACCGCATGTGCGATTTTGAAGTTCACGATCAGGAGAACGATGCCCGAAATTGCGAGCGTGACGGTTACTGCACTCCATTCAAGAAATGCAGCGCTTTTTACCAGGATCAGAATACTGACCGGCAGGCAGAGAATACTCGTGATGATGCATGGTATGTATTTCCTGATGAGAATGGCCTGTCCGAGGTGAATGAAGAAGTGTCCTGTGAGTGCCAAGAACATCCCATACCACAACGCGAAAAGCACTTGAGACGGGAAATAATACGCAATCAGGCTTACTCCGAAAAACGGTATGAATTCTTCATATACTGCCGCAGAGAACCCCATATGTGTGATGTTTTTGTACGACTTCAGTATTTTTGGAAAGCGCTCAAACACCCACGGGTTTTTCGAGTAAAACCACTCCATTCCGACAACTTCCTCCATATCGTGAAAGATAAAGATGATCGGTAGTAACAACAAGTATTCTCTCATACGCCATACTCCTTCCATTTGGTGACAACACCACGGTATTTCTCACCTTTTTTCTTGACAAAGGGCTTGATCCCGAACGAGAAAATGATCCCGTGAAACAGACTTTGAAAAGGGTATCTTTTGTGTTTGTTAATCGCCCGGAAAAGCTTTTGCGCGGAAACTTCAATTTGCTTTTCTTCACTACGCGAAATGCCACTGTTAAAAGGTGCGTTGATGACAATGCTTCTGACCAGATACCCACCTGAATAGTGGATCAGTTTTTTCAATACTTTGGAGGCGTCTTTGCTACCGTAGTTTTCTCCCGTTGTGACCGTGATACAGTGTTTTTGGGAAAGTAATTGTTCAATGACGAAGTGGCCTCTATCGATCAGGAGTTTCATGTAGCCTGAGACATTACTCGCATAAGTTGGTGTTCCGAGAATGAGACCGTCTGCGTTTTCAATCGCATGAGATAGCATCTCCGCATCGTCATTTATGCTGCATCTGCCTGTTGTATAGCAAGCACAGCAGCCCCGGCACTGGGCCATCTTCAGCGTACTTAAGTCATAGAACTCAACATCCGCGCCTTGTTCGGTCAGGTTTTTCTCGAGGCGGCGAAGAACACCCGCAGTCAGTCCTTTTTCACGAGGACTTCCGTTGATAATGACGATCTTCATTGGCATTTCTCCTTTGAAAAGGTACACATGTGTGTATTTTTATGTCATACTATTATCAGAACGAATCAAAATCAACGGATTCAGCGAAAGATACACAAACTCGTACTTTTGTGTCATTTGCGCAAGGGAGAATACCATGAACGATTCAAACAACCCATCTGCAATCAGATCCAAAAAACAGATCACCGACGCGCTTCTTCTATTGATGGAGAAATACCCGTACAGCGAGATCAGCGTGAAACAGATCGTGCTTGAGACGGACCTTGTCAGAAAGACTTTTTACCGTAATTTCGAATCGAAAGACGATGTGCTTCGGTCGTATATTAGAACGATCCTTCGCGACTATTTCGACATCGTAAATAATGCCAGAGGCGACGTTCTTACGACGGTCTTCGAGTTCGCGAAAAAGAACAAGAAGCTCCTGAAACTACTCGATAAAAACGACATGATGCATTTCATGCTTCAAGGCATGAATGAATTCATTCTGTCGGTCAAATCCGAACAGAATCCGGAGCTCAATCCGTTTTCGAAATTGTTCGCAGGACTGGATTCAGACTACCTCATCACGCTCAATATCGGCGGCATCTGGAATGTCATTTCTCTCTGGGTCAGACGCGGCATGAAGGACAAGCCCGAAGATGTAAGATCTGCGATTCAGCAGTATCTTTCGAGAATGGGGAGTGCTGATCTTCGGAATTTGTGATACAACCTTCGGTTTGTTGCGCGGCATTATTGTGCTATAATTATGCCACGGAGGTGATGAGCATGCCTACAATAATGCCGATTAGAGATTTGAGAAATACAAGTGAGATTTCAGATTTGGCGCACAGGATTCAGGAGCCGATCTTTATAACTAAAAACGGATACAGTGATCTGGTAGTGATGAGTGCTGAATTGTATGAAAAGTTTGCACAGTCCAACAAGATTGATCTGGCTATCTTCGAGGCAGAGAAAGAGATCGAGGAGGGTGCTGAACCAATTTCGGCAAAATCTGCAAAGAAGAAGAGGAATAATCAATATGCGGATCGAATATAGAAAAGCAGATATTGCTGATGCAGAGTTACTGATCGATATATACAATTCTTCGTTTTACAGCGATTTCATCCGATATGGAGAGTGCCCTGCTTATGGAAAAACGAAGGAAGAGATGGAGCAGTCGATCATCGACTATTCCAAGTTCCTGATCATCTGTGATGGTAAGCCAGTCGGGTGTATTTCCTGCCAGGAGACGAATCCCGGAGTTTATTATGTCGGATGCTTATGTGTGATTCCGGAGTACCAGGGAAAAGGGATTGGAACAGCGGCGATGAAATTTGCGAAAGAACAGTATAGTAACTGGAGCAGATTTTATCTGGTGACACCGGTAGATAAAAGTGAGAACGTGAAGTTCTATACAGAAAGATGTGGCTTTACCATAGAGTCTGAGCATATGGACGGGAACGTCAAAGTATTCAACTTCGTTTTAGAAAGATAAAGGGTGAAACATGAAAGTTGCATTGTGTACAGACAAAGAATGGCTGTTATCTGAAGAGGCATTCCACATATATGCACCATGCATGTATCAGCCAACATATGCGGACTATATGGCGAAGATGGAGAGTTATCTACTAGACCCGTCTGTGGAGTTTTATGTATGCGAAGATGATGGGAAAAAAGCAGGGATCCTGGTTCTGTCAAAAGATCAGCGAGATGCGGAGATAATCGGTATTTCTGTTTCAGATTCCGAACGTAAAAAAGGGATTGGCAGATACATAATTTCGTCTGTAATGTGCAAAGGAAATCTGGAATGTATCAAGGCACAGACAGATGATGATGCTATCGGATTTTACCGCAAATGTGGTTTTTCCGATGAAATGGTTGAGATCGAATACCCTGACGGGAAGGCGGTCCGGTATAACTGTGTACTAAGAAAGTACAAGTAGAGATATTTTATGAGGATCGTTCGTGATGAAATACTATTTTGGATGATGAAGTCATTACAGAAGCGGTATATTGAACGACCCGACCCCGATGGTGTATCATGCAACAAAAAAGCAAAGAAAGGGCATAGATGAATTATGGCTGCTCCAACTCCACCCTGGATCGATGAGATCCCTGAAGGTGCATTTATTTCTACAGAACCATCGTATGAAACAGGCAAGTATTTCGACCGCTTCAAGAATGATCAGGCGGAAGGACTGAAGTACTATTTCTTCGATCCTTCCGAGCATGGTTTTCCGAAGAAAAAAGACTATCCGCTCCTTATTTTCCTGCACGGAGGATCGAATGCGCTGGTTGGTGAGCTCTGCATTAACTATACGGGTGCGGAATACTATGCATCGGATGAGTACCAGAAGACTCTTGGCGGTGCGTATATCCTGATCCCGATCGCAAATGAATACAAGATAGAGAGTGGCGGCTACGCGGGCAGTTGGGATGAAACCTATATTGAGCCGGTCATGAAATTGATCAGTGCTTTTGAAGCGAAATATACAGAAGGTGTCGGCGTGAAGTTCCTGTTGGGAAATTCTGCCGGCGCGAGATTCACATTTGCGCTGGCGACACATGCTCCGGATAAGTTTGATGTGCTGGTTCCCGTCGGGACCGATGCAATCCCGAATGATGACGTGATGGACAAGCTGGAAAGAAACGGTGTCACACTGTTTTTTGCCGACGGCATGCGCGATGAGATCGTAAGCCACGAGAAAATCGAGGCGAGGCGCGCACGTATGGAAAGAATGAAGAACAGTTTCATCTATACTCCGGATTGGGTCAGGAATGCGGACAAGGGCATCGCTTCGATCAACTTCGGCTTCGAGATGGGTCAGCATTGCCTGATGAACGGTGTGCAGTCGAACCTTATGTTCTTGGACGGGACTCCGATGGATCCGCGGCTCCCGAACGGGATGACCGGCTGGATGGCCGAAGAACTGAAAAGACGGAAGACTGCTGGCTGATGGAGTTGGTGCTTTAAGGTATAATCTTACTATGATACGCGAAGTGAAAAATGTTGAATTCGAAATGATAGAGACTGATGATCCGTTCTCCCGATTCCGAGAGGATATTGAGAACGTGTGGGAAAAGCACTGTAAGGAAAACCCTTCTGCTTTCAGTGAAAAAATCTTGCATCTTTTCGATACGGAAGAGATGGAAAACGGCCTGAAACTTCGCATCGGATGGATCAATTACTATGAGGCTTTCTACAGTAAACACGTCGGAAACATCAAGACAAGAAGTATCTTCTCGGGAGGCTACATTCTCACAAGTGACGGATACTATTGCCTTGCTGTGGACTGGGAAAATCAGATCAATCTTATCGGTGGTCTGGCATCCAAGGATGACTTCAAAGATGGTAGATTTGTTCCCGAACTTTGCCTCATAAGAGAGATCAAAGAGGAGATGGGTATTGATATTACAGACGAGCATTTCCAATACGAACTGAAGCATCTTAAGGTCGGCGGAGACGAGTATTATTCCCCAGTCGGCATTCTCTACGAAGTGAAAACGGATCATACTAAAAAAGCACTGGAAGACATGTTTTTGCGTAATGCACACGACAACGAATTGAAGACTATTCAATTCATACGTCTCGATGATCCGGAGGGATTTGTCCTGCACACCAGAAGAAAGTATATCATCGAACTATTCGATCAGATCCGTCTTAAGAAGATAGCGCATGGTGAATGAGGAGAAGAGGAAAAATGAATGACAGCAGTCTGGTATTCGCATTAGAAAATGGTTCTCTTTCCGCTCTTTCGAAAATACCTAAGAGCGATCTTCACAGTCATGCGGGAAGAGGCGGACATATCTCATATATCGAGAAATATGCAAACGTAAAGATCACACCAAATGAATTTCCTTTCGAGAGTCTTTATGAGATGAATCAGTGGCTTAAGGAGAATGTGAAATGTCACCTTCCCGGCGGTGCGGAAGGGTATCTCAAGCAGATCGAAGCTTCTTTTGCGCAGGCAGCAGCAGACAACGTTACTGTACTGGCATTAAGCTTCTGTGTGGATGAGATCCAACTGCTCGGAGGTATGGAAGCCTTTAAGAATACGATTGACGGTTTGCGCGAGAAATATGCTCCGAATACGATACTGTATCCGGATCTGGCTCTCGGTTACTTCCCTGAAGAAGTAAATGCCCTGGACGAGATCTTGGAGCGCAAGTTCTTTTGCGGTGTGGATATTATGAACTACATGGGTACATATACGATAGATGAGTTGAAGCCTATCTGCAGGAAACTGAAAGAAAACGGGCTGATTCTGAAGGCGCATATCGGGGAGTTTGGTGAGGCCGATGATGTATGGCGATATGCGGAAGAACTGGGTCTGGATCAGATCCAGCATGGAGTTCTGGCTGCAAAATCGGACAAGGTCATGAGGTATCTTGCGGATAACGAGATCCAGCTCAATGTCTGCCCGACAAGCAACGTCATGCTGAAGGTGAGTTCTGACTACGAAACCCACCCGATCCATACACTCTTTGCAAACGGCGTGAAGGTCACGATTAATACGGACGATCTGCTGATATTTAACTCCACTCTGTCGGAAGAGTACTTAAAGCTATATAAAGCCGGCATGAAGGCCGCCGATCTGGAAGTGATCCGACAGACGGGACAGGATTATCTGGTGTGACAAGTTTTCTAGTTTTTTCACAAAGAATTGTTCGTTAGTATAGATTTAGTTGAATACGCGTGTTCTTTCGACCTGACAAAATGGAATTGACATAGCTCGTATATAATTGTATACTTATGACAAAATGGAAATGGCAGTAAAAAGAGGAACAAATATGGATCAGGATAAAGTGTATTTGTTTGAAGATCAACCTATCAGGAGTGCATGGGTTGAAGATGAAGAAGAATGGTATTTTTCGATAGTGGATGTGGTTGGTGTGCTAACAGAGCAACCCGATATTGACGGGGCTCGCAACTATTGGAAAGTACTAAAGAACAGGCTGAAAGAAGAAGGCAGTCAGTTGGTTACAAATTGTAACCAACTGAAAATGACGTCGCCTAAGGATGGAAAAAAGTATAATACCGACGTTGCCAACACTGAACAACTCTTACGACTGATTCAATCTATTCCTTCTAAGAAAGCAGAACCGTTTAAGGTATGGTTGGCTCTGGTCGGAAGAGAACGGATAGAAGAGGTTATTGATCCCGAACTCACTATAGAACGTGCACTTGAAACCTATGCTAAGAAGGGCTATTCACGTGAGTGGATCAATCAACGTTTGCAGGCGATTCAAGTCAGAAAAGAACTGACCGATGAATGGAATAAGCGAGGTGTGAAGAAGGGCTCGGAATATGCTATTCTTACCGATGAGATCACGAGAGCATGGTCCGGGATGTCGACACGGCAATACAAAAACCTTAAGGGGCTAAAGAAGGAAAATCTCAGAGATAATATGTCTACTTTGGAATTGGTTCTGAATATGCTTGCAGAAGCAACAACTACTGAAATATCCAAACAGAAACAGCCGGAAACCTTTGAGGAAAACAGAAATATCGCACAAGAGGGCGGAGCTGCAGCTGGTGAAGCGAGAGAAGCTGTAGAAAAGAGAACAGGCAAGCCGGTGATTACAAGTAAAAATGCGGCTCAATTACAGGGTTTAGTAACAGGATTAATTGAATCAGATATAGGGGATGACATAGATGAAAAAGATTACAACACTTGAAGCCGCATTGAAAAGAATAGAGGAGTTAGAAAAAGAAAACGCTGATCTGAAAGAAGAAATAACGTATCTGAGAAAGCGAAAAGCCAGTGGACGACAGCGGCATAATTCAAAGTGGTTGGCGATTTATAACGACTTCGTGATCTGCTATGAAAAAGGCATGACTATGGTTGAGATCGCCAAGCGGAATGGAATAAGTGAGCGAAGTATATACCGTTACAAAGCCTACTACGAGGAAATGAAGAAGAGGTGAAGGGCTGAGCCCGATGCACCATCTCCTTACCTTTTTAAGAACTGTATACCGATAATCTAAATCCATACAATTCGTAGTACAAGATGATATGATATAGCTGTGATTTAGATATGGAGAAGAGGTGGAAAGCATGAAACAGTACATTGTAGATGCATTTACGGATAAGCTATTTGGAGGAAATCAGGCCGCGGTCTGCATCCTGGATAACTGGATACCTGAAGAATTAATGCAGAGCATTGCTAAGGAGAATAATTTTTCCGAAACAGCTTTTGCAGTGAAAGAAGGCGAAATGTATCATCTTCGCTGGTTTACGCCGGCAGCGGAAATCAATTTCTGCGGACATGCTACACTTGGGACTGCATATGTTCTTTATAACTTCTACGAAAAGGATGCAACGAGGATCACATTTAAAACGCAAGTCGGAGAGCTCTCGGTAGAAAAACAAGATGATCTGTTTAGAATGGATTTTCCGGCATACGTTTGTAAAAGAACAGAAGTAACGGAAAAGATGGAATCCGCGCTCGGTGTAAGGCCTGTAGAAGCATACTTGGATCGCGATCTTTTGCTGGTTTTGGAGAATGCTGAACAGGTCAGAACTCTTTGTCCCGACCAGAATAAACTGAAAGAACTCGATGGATTAGCTATAGCTGTAACAGCGAAGTCCGATGTTCCGGAATATGATTGTATTAGCCGTGTTTTCGTACCGGAATTGAGTATCTCGGAAGACCCTGTCACCGGAAGCTCGCATTGCATGATCGTTCCGTACTGGTGCGATCAACTGGGAAAAGAAAAACTGGTATGTTTTCAGGCGTCTGAAAGGACCGGGATACTCTATGCGGAAAGAAAGCGGGACAGAGTATTGCTGTCGGGGAAAGCCGCTTTATTTTCTGTGTCAGAAATCTATTGCTGATTAGTTATTTACGGAGGTGAGAAGTCATGATCACGGATTCATTTGATAGAAATACAGAGGAGATCATCAAGGTCTGGAAGAACGAAGATGCGAAGAAAGTGGATGCGTGTATCCTGACTTTTTCGAATGAGATATTCCAGTATGTGCTGGAAGCATTTGACTGTGAAAAAATTGGGGATCTGTATTCCTCGAATGGTCCAAAACCGATTTATGGTTTTTCGTATAAGGGAAAAGAATTCGCTGTGTATATGTCCTTCATCGGAGGCCCCGGTTGCGTGGGCGATATGGAAGACACCATGTCCATCATCAACACGAATAAATACATCGTTTTCGGTGGAAGCGGATGTCTGAATAAAGAAATCGCCAGAGGCAAGGTCATGGTTCCGACAGCGGCCTATCGTGATGAAGGAACATCGTATCATTTCGCGCCGGCATCGGATTATATCGACGTAAAAAACTGCGATGTGGTTGCCGCTTTTATGGAGGAAGCAGGACTTCCTTATATCAAGGGAAAGACCTGGACGACAGATGCGCCGCACCGTGAGACCAGAGGCAATTTTGAAAAGAGAAAGAGCGAAGGCTGTATCTCTGTCGAGATGGAGTGCGCTGCGGTGCAGGCTATGTGCGATTTCAGAGGATTAAACGTCTACTATTTTCTTACCTGTGGAGATCTTCTCGATGCACCCAAGTGGGATGCAAGGATGGAAAAAAACCAGAAGAAACATACACAGCACGATCCGGGACATTTTGACATCGCCCTGGAACTCGCGTGCTATGTAACGGATTGATTTCGTCGGAGAAAGCAAGGATGTAGAACAACGATCATGGACGAAAGAACACTACAAGAGATACTGATGGATAAATATGGAATCGACTCCCCTTCTCTGGAATTTCTGCGAGAAGGAGGCACCCATACCTATGTTGTGAATGGGAAGGGAAAATTTCTCCTTAAGGTTATTGGTTCTGCTTTTTCCGATACCGCAATGCAGTCGGTTTCTATTATGAGATATTTGGAAGGCTGTGGATTCCCGGTTCCCAAGACGATACTGACGAAAGACGGGGACGCGATCTTTTCTGCGGATGTCGATGGGGAGAAAGTTCTGATTGTTCTGATGGAATACATCGAGGGCGACGAACCGGATCTGAAAGAATGTGCAGCCGAAGTCGGCACTCTGGTGGGAAGATTTCATGAACTGATGGAGAAGTGCCCGATAGAACCAATCGAGCATGGAAAAGAGTTTTTCATCGAACGTTATCTGAAGCTTCTTCGCCAAAAGAACTATCCGCGGATTGCTGCCTACGAAGAAATAGCAGAGCGTTCATGGGAGAAGTTGAAGGATCTTCCTTGCGGAAACTGTCACGGGGATCTGCATAGAGGAAATCTTCTTCAAAGTCCGGATGGAAAGATCTACCTTATCGACTTTGATACGGTCTGCCGTGCGCCCATCATGTTTGATATCATGGTGATGTGCGATATGACGGACTATTTCATGTTGAAACCGGAGGACATCGAGCTTACCAAAGAAGTATATCAGAAGTTTCTTTCCGGGTATTCGAAATACCATGCACTCAGCCGTGAAGAAGTGCTTTCTTTTCCGGATTGGGTAGCGATCCGGCATTTCCAGCTTCAGGCCACGATACTTGAAGTACATGGAATAGACTGCATCGATGAACAGTTTATCGACTATCAGCTGTACTGGCTGAATAAATGGCAGGAGAGTGCGAAAGGATTAATATGATCTATTTGGAAACAGACAGACTGATATTGAGAGATTATTCTGCGGATGATATTGACGCATACTACCGTCTGAAGACGGACGAGCAGACGATGTATTATATGCAGGATATCAAGCTTGATTCCTTCGATGCGGCGAAAGAAGAGTTAGCGGACGTGCTGGCGGACATGGCAAAGGAAGATCGCAAGTTCTACTTCCTTCACATGGAGTTGAAAGACACGCATGAGCAGGTGGGAAGCATCGGATACACGGTTGTGGACAGAACGCCGGTTGGGAAGATCGTGCATCTGGGCTACTTTACTTACCCGAAATTCTGGGGAAACGGATACACTTCCGAAGCGTTAAGAAGCGTGCTGGAATATGCTTTCGAGAAGGATGATGTATATCGCGTGACGACGGGCTGCCTTGCGGAAAACAAAGGCTCGGAGCGCGTCATGCAGAAGAACGGAATGATCAAAGAAGCCGAGCACAAAGACTATGAGTGGCACGACGGGAAAATGAAGGATCGTCTGGAATACAGGTTGCTTAAAACTGAGTGGGAGAATAACCGATCATGATTCTGATCTTCGACTATTTTGAGACTCTTCTTAACACAAAGAGTATGGATTTTAACCGTTGTCTTTATGAGTTCTGGAAAGACTACTACCAGGACAAATGTCCGTTCGAGGACATAAAGAAATTCGGCGAGGATCTGTTTCATGTGCTGATGGACAAGCACAAAAACGGGGAAGAGTATCCTTTTGTGAAAGAAGAACTGCCTCTTTATGCGCAGAAATTCGGTGGGGATAAGATTGATATGAATGCGGAGGAAGAAGCCGATTTCCTGATGCAGTGCAATGAATTCGAACTAGATCCGGAGATCGAAAGATTCCTTCAGAAATGCAGTGAAATGAATATCCCGATGTATGTGCTGTCGAACAGTGGTTTTCGTGCGGAAGCACTCATGGTGATCTTGAACCGATTCGGAATCGGAAAGTACTTCAGGCACCTCTGGTCCAGCGCAGATTTCGGCCGGATAAAACCCTGCAGGGAATTCTTCGAACTTGCGATAGAAACGGCGCTGGAAGAAAACCCGGAGGAGATCCGGGAGAACATAGTCTTTATCGGAGACATTTATGAGACCGATGTAGTCGGAGCGCATCAGGCTGGAATTAAGTCGGCGTGGCTCAATAAGAAGAACGAAAACGATGAGAATGGCTGGGCAACATATGACATAAAGACGGCGAGCCAGCTAAATGGGATCCTCGAGGGTGAGTAGGATGATTGAACTGAGACCTTTATGTGATGCGAATAAAGACGAATGCTTTCGCATGAAAGTGTCGGAAGCGCAGACGGAGAACATCGCAACGAACGCAAGTTCATTTGAAGCAGCGAAAGAGCACCCGGATGTCGCCAGACCTTTTGTGATCTATGCAGATGGGGTAGCAGTCGGGTTTACCATGTTTGCCTTTGACCTGGCATGCGAAGATCCCAATGACCGGTACTGGTTATGGAGATTCATGATCGATGAGAAGTATCAGGGCCGTGGATACGGGAAAGAAGCACTGAATAACATTGTTACATATTTCAAAGACAACGGGGCTACGAACATCCGACTCTCCACAAAGGAGAGCAATGTCAATGCGATCCGTTTATACAGATCCGTCGGCTTTGAGGCGACCGGTGAGGTCATCGATGGCGAGACAGTATTTCAATTGAACTGGTAAAACCGGGCTGATTTTGAAAATCTTAGAAACAGGGAGAAAGAAAATGAACGAGTTATGTAAGATAATCAAGGATATGGTGAAGCCGAATTTCCTCAACATAAGAACTTCTATCCAGGCGTATGACAGAGATGCTCTGTGCTGCGGCGCACCGTGCTGGAGATGGGCTTTTCACGCTCTTCATTCTGCAGATAAATGGTTTATCAACCCATGCGTTTTTGAAGAGCCGGAGTTCTATGAGGAAGGTATGGATAATCCGGATAACCCGACATCTGTGGTTCTGACTGACGAACAGCTGCTGGAGTATCTGGATAGAATCGAAAAGAAGACTAACGAGTATCTCGATTCGCTGACGGACGAAATGCTTTACGAGTGTCCTGAAAACTGTGAGCACACTCGACTGGAACTGGTACTTCGCCAGTTCAGACATATTTCCTTCCACACCGGAATGCTTAACGGACAAACTGCGCTGGCTACGGGAAAGTTCCCTATGTGGGTCTCCCAGGCGGACAAGTATGTCGACGATGGTATTCTGTTCGGAAGATATCGGAAAGGCAGAGTAACAAAATAATGGCAACGCAAGATATTTATGAGATCTGGAACAAGGATGGAAGCGGCGTTCTTTCAGAGGAACCGCTGATCCTTACGGCATGTAAAGAAGGAAAGCTCGGGACAGTATTGTCATATCCGGGCGGCGCGATCTACAAGACGATATTTACGTATTTGTCTGGAAAACCAGATGAAGCGTTTCTCGCGGAAAATCCGGATGTGATCTATAACACAAGACTGGTCTGCATGAGTTCGGAGTGGGAGGAGAATATCCGGAAGCTTCCGATCAAGTTCATTCTCCGAAGAGAGCTGATGGCTCCGTTGTGCGCGGAATCTAAAAAAGAGATGCGTGCACTTCCTGAGGGGTACAGCATCAGTTCTTTTACAGAAGAAATCTTCGAAGCACATCCTTTCGATCACGGACGGGGATATGCGGATTATCAGGATTTTTCGGAAAAAGCAACGGGCGCAGTGGTGCTGTTTGACGGAAAGGTCGTGTCGGCATCGTCGAGCTTCCTGACGTTCGAAGACCACGTGGAACTGGATGTGTTTACGGATGAGGAACATAGGGGAAAAGGACTGGCGGATCATTGTGTTTACGAGATGATCCGGCAAAGCCACAGTAAAGGATTGACCGTGCACTGGGATGCGCAGAATCCGATGTCGGCAAAAATGGCGATCAGTCACGGTTTTGTACCTCAGGCCGAATACGCGGTATACTGGTTAGAGAAGTGACATAGCACGAGTGCTTTTTGAGGAGAAGATACGTATTGGATGATGAAAAAGCTGTAACGGAAACCGGCATGATCAAAAGACTGAACAAATACTATAGAAACGAGATATTTACCTACTGGTTTTTGAGCCTGCTGCCTTTTGTTTTTCTGGCAGAGGTTTTTGTATATTTGCATGAGACATCCGGCAGATCCTATAGTTTAGATTTGTTTTTCCGTCTTCTGACCGCCTTGTTAGTGATTACGGGTTTGGGACTGGTCATTTATCAGATCGTTTCCAACGTAAAATTCTACAAGAGTCTGAAACTTTTGCCTAAAGAGATGCAGGAAGCCGTTAAGAAAGAAATACCCGATACTACCAAGCGTGGAAGATATCTTCTGACCAAAGATGTGCTGGTTTATTTTGGCATGTTCAGTAAGAAGGTTTTCAAGCGCAATGAGATTTCGAGATGGAAAAGAAATAAGGGTATCCATACACAGGTCGCACCTAAAGCCGGACGGATATCCGTTCCGTACGATAATACGGTCATCTATTTTAAGAATGGACACGGATACATGGATAAGATCGAGTATCCGATCGATCCGCTTGAGTCAGTAGAGAGGACGAAAGGGGAACTTCCCTGCACGTCCCTTCTGGTTTTATTCATATCCATTGTCTTTACGTTGTCCCTGATAATCTATCCAAAATTTCTTGCTGCTGCAGCACCGGAAAACGAAATCGAAAGATTCTTGTTTTATTCATCGCATGAAGTGGATTATTTCCTGAAAGCTATTACTATTACTGCGGTTTCAGCACTCGTAGCATTTATTGTCCGTTGCTTTATCAAGCCGATACATTTTAAGGATAAGTTAACAACGAGAAACCGGTTTACGGTTACGGCTATTTCGCTGGTTGCAGCTGCCATGCTGGTTGTAGGCTTTGTCGGGACTTGGTATCAGGATGCGGCACGAGCAAAGGAAGACTATAAGTCATATAAATTGGGAGATTTCTGCGTAGTCGAAGGGACGTACAAGGAACTTGGAGCATGTGGACGAAACGAAGTCGGCTGGACGGAGTATGAATATGCAGAGCGGCATTCTTTCCGTCCGGTTCTTTTATCCAGGCCGAGCAGCAGATTGATCCTGTTACGAAGTGCTTTTGAAGAATTGCCGAAAGAAGGAAAAAAGTACAGGATAGAATATCTGGAAAAGACGAAGATAGTTGTTTCGTTTACAGAAATCCAGGATTAAGAGATATACTATAAAAGCTTCATAACTTACTTGAAAACGAAAGTTTCGAACGTCATGATCCCTTCCTACGAGATAACATTATCCGAACAGTCAAGCTGGGTCAAAGATGATATATATGGAAAAGACTAAATCGTTGCCTGAGTTTTCCAAAGAACACAAAAATTGCACAAACTAAACCAAGATTGCGCGAAAATGCTGCGAATTGAGAAAATCCGGTTGAATGAAACACCTTTTTTAAGTATCATCCAGAAGTGATTTTAAAGTCGGGAGAATAGGAATATGGATGTACAGTTTACTAATGGTGTGATTACCGATTATGATGATTTTTACCTCTGGGTCGAATCCCTTGAGGAGAATGCGAAAGCAAGTGTTATTTCTAAAGATGAGGACGGAGAAGCCGTATCGATCACTGAGGCAGAAATCGTGAAGATCGTAGACCATTCCAACTTCGACAGCGAGGAAGAGTACGAAGAAGCTTCCGATGATTTGGGAAGCGACGAGGATATCGATACCATGGCTGAATTCATGACCGCCGACGGTATATTCTATGTTGGTGTCAGACATGTTGGTGAAGAGCAGCCGGTGGAGTCTTTCGAGATCGGCGACGGAGTTTACTACTGCTGACAAAGTTTCTACTTTGAAATCACTTTCTATATTCAGCAAAAAAGAACAGGGGCAGATCGGAATTTCTGTCCTTGTTTTCGTATGCAGGTGGCTCTTTGGTATGAATGAGGGTAAGGCCTGCGTCGGAAGCGGCGTTAAGGTAGTAGGACAGCGGCCGGTGATAGTGTGTCGTGCTGCCCCAGAATGTGTTCTCGGATATTCCTTTAGTGAGGTAGGAAGAAATGAGTTTTCCGTTCTTTCCGGAAGTTTTGTCTTTCGTCCAGTTTCCACCGAAGAAGGCAGGGTGCACGATGGAATAGTGGAGAATGCCACCGGATTTCAAAACCCTTTTGCACTCCTTTAGAACAGTTTCAACGTTTTCGATATCCATAAGGACCTGATTGCAGAAAACGATGTCGAAGGAGTCGTCTTCGAAAGGAAGAGGCCGGGTAATATCTGCGATCATGAATGTGCAATCGGGATACTTTTCTTTTGCGATATCTACCATGGCTTGTGCACCGTCGATGCCGATCACATCACCTCCGATACTTCGCAGATAATCTGTATAAACACCATATCCACTGCCAAGATCCAGGACTTTCTCGCCATGTAGTTCCGTGAATCTTTTTGATACGATGGCCTTGTTGAGCCGCGCAAAAAAGGAGCGTTCCTGTTCCTCGGAAAACGCTTTCGCGGCATTGTTCCACTGATCGATCACGTTTATACTCATAGGCTACTCCCTTTTTCATCTTATACGCATTCTATCATGGTATGATATAGAAGTGAACGTTGTGAGACAGGAAACACGGTTCGGCGGAGATGAACTGTTTATTCCCAAGGGAAGTATGCAGGGTGGAAGAGTTAAGGCCGGAACGCGTTCGATTCATGCTTTCGGAGTTCGCAGATTCGCTGAAAGTTTTAAAGGAGGAATAACCAATGGCAAAGAACGATGAACCGAATGCGATCCGTTTGATGGAAAGCATGGAAAATCATAGTCAGAAAGAAGCAGGAGAAAAGTTCTCTAATGAGAACCCTCTCGAGGCAACTGCGGATATAAACGAGAAGTTTGCATGGGCGAAGAAGACATGTGCTTTTCTCGAGGAAAGCTTCGATGACGATACCGTAAAAGCGATCCGCATGGACTGCGCTTGCGGACCGCAATACGAGTGGATCCAGAGCGTGAAAGACGCATACGGTGCTTCGACGGATCCGGCGGATTTTGTGGAGAAAACAAACGCGCTGGAGCTGGGTTACTGGCTCGAATTTGACGGAGCTTCGTACTATCTGATGTACCCGCAGTGCTACTGCGATTTCGTGAATCAGGTTGAGGATACACTTTCGAAAACATGGTGTTACTGTACACTTGGATATTCGAAGAGAATGTTCGAGTATGTCTTAGGAAAAGAAGTGGAAGTGGAGCTGATCAAGTCGGTGAAACTGGGCGATAAAGAATGTCGGATCAAGATTACGGAGAAAGCATGAAAATCGAGAAGTGTACAATTGAAGATGTTTCGGTGCTGGCATGCATGAATAAGTGTCTGATCGAGGATGAAAGAAGCAGTAATCCGATGAATCTTTCTGAGCTTGAAGCGCGCATGAAGGGCTTTATCGAAGGCGATTACGATGCGTATTTCTTCAAGGACGGAGAGACGACAGTCGGCTATGCGCTGGTGGACCGTACTGCCAAACCACTTTACCTGAGGCAGTTTTATATCGACCGGGAACAGAGAAGAAAACACTACGGGAAAAGTGCTTTTCGAGCATTACTGGAATATCTGGGAACGGATTGTATCGACATCGACGTGCTTCCGTGGAATGAGGCCGGCGTTGCCTTCTGGAAGAGCCTGGGATTTGCGGAACAATATGTGGCGATGAGATATAAGGAGCAGTAAAAATGGAACTGAAAAAACTATCCTACAAACTGACCGTGTGCAAAGTGAAAAGTGTATCGGACATGGATATGAATTCGGAGTTCTTTTTTATCGGAAAAACGAATGAAGAACTATCCCTGGTTTGTAAGACTGAGGACACGCCGGAAGAGACGGTCGAGCGCGATGATGGATGGAGAGGTTTTCGGATTGAGGGAGTCCTGGATTTCTCGTTGATCGGAATTCTGTCCAAACTGTCAGGCATTCTGGCAGAACACAAGATCGGGATCTTCGCCGTGTCGACATATAATACAGACTACATTCTCGTGAAAGAGGAGAACTTCGAAAAAGCATTAAACGTATTGGCTGAAGAGGGCTACACGATCGTGTGAACTTTTGCTGCAGGAGGAGAGAAAGATATTGCGATGTCCCTGATTGCAAACGAGGACGCCGTTGCTTTTGCCAGATTTGCCAATCGTCCGTGTATCAGCCAGGATATGCCGGAACTGGCAAGAAAAAACATTTGGAAAAAGAGGTAAGACATGTATAAACTCTTGATTTCTGACTTGGACCACACTTTGCTCAGAACGGACGGAAGTATATCTGACCATACTCTTAAGACCCTGTCAGAATGCCGTGCACAGGGAATAAAGTTTGCCATCGCTACTGCCAGATACTGGATAGGAGCAGAAAAGTATATCAATATCCTTCAGCCGGATTATGAGATAACAGCAGATGGTACGGTTGTCCATGCAAATGGTGAATGCGTCCGTAGTTTTAGTTTTGATCAAGAGGAAACAAACGGCATATTGAGAAAGCTGATTCAGGCGGTGCCGGGAGCGGAAATAACCGTTGCTGAAGGGAAAAAAGTGTACTGGAACAGCAAGCATATTGCCAAATCAGAAAGGCTTCATAAAGCCATTTACTGCGAATACGATAAACCACTTACCTTTAGAGCGAATAAGATCGTCTCAGCGCTTCCTGACGAGTCGATCGCGTATGAAATCGCAAATACTTTTCATTGCCGGCTGCAATGCTATCGTGGAGAGAAATGGTATGCTTTTCTTCCTGAATTCTCCGGCAAGGTGATGGCAATAAAAGCCGTTTCAGAGCATAGTGGTATCGCTCTTACAGATATGGTTGCTTTTGGAGATGACACGGGCGATATGGACATGCTCAAGATGTGTGGAACAGGAGTTGCTGTTGCAAACAGTATAGAAGAAGTCAGAAACGTTGCTGATCAGGTTACTCTTTCCAATGACGATGATGGCGTGGCTGTGTGGATAGAACAGAATATTATGGTTGATCGGACAACTCCTTGAGAAGCTCGCAAAGCATGTATTTTTAAGGCTTATGACGAATAATCGCCGAAAAAAGACCATAAAAATGACAGAACAAGAGTATTTTGTATATATATTTTGATATCTGGATGTTAGAATTCATAGCGGTTTGCTGATGTTTGTTTGTGCGCGCTTTTTTCATGGTTGGGAAAAAACGTGCTCATTCGACGTTATTCATTTATTGAAGAAAGAGAAAGGAAAAGTAAAAATGAAACGATGTAAGCATTTGGTTTCCGCACTTTTAAGTGCGGCGATAGCAGTGCCTTATTTCGGTATGGCAAGTGTCAGTGCTGCCACCGGGGTACCTATCGATGAAGCACATTTCCCGGATCCGAATTTCCGGGCTGTCGTTGCATCTGCAACGTACGACAAGGACAGAAACGGATATCTGTCCCAAACTGAGATCGAGCACACATGGAATCTTCACTGTGAAAACTCGGATATCTACTCTATCAAGGGAGTAGAGTACTTCACGGATATTAAAGGTCTGTGGATCAAAGGAAATCATATCTCGGAGATGGATCTTTCCAGCAATAAAGAACTTGTAGGTATCTGGTGCTCCTTTAATGATTTTACTTCTTTGGATTTTTCTGACTGCCCGAAACTGCAGTGGGTATACTGCTTCAACTGCAAACTGGAGAGTATCAATTTCAGGAATAATCCGGAGATGGCATATATCGAGTGTAACTCCAACCCGAATCTGAAAACACTTGATCTGTCCCAGAACCCAAAGCTCGAGAACTTGTTTTGCAGTAAGTGCGGACTTACTTCTCTTGATCTGAGCAACAACCCGCTTCTTTGCGAATTGGCGGTATTCTACAATAATCTGACATCTATCGATGTTTCTAAAAACACACACCTCAGAAGGTTGGATATCTGGCACAATCCGAAGCTTGGAGATGTAGATGTCAGCAACTTGCCAGATCTTCAGTATTATAACTGTGCCTGGACGAAGATGAATAACATTGATGTCAGCCACAATCCTGAACTGGTTGAACTTGTTTGCGGCTATAACAAGGGAAAACTCAAATCTTTGGATACTTCCCATAATCCGAAGCTTGCCTACCTTGCCGTAGAGTGTGATGTTGATTTGAAAGCACTGGATCTGTCCAATAACCCGAGACTTTATTATCTGTTGGCATTTGGTCTTTCCAGTATCAATAAGATCGACATCAGCAAGAACAGCCGTCTTTGCAAGGCCTATAATGAAGGTGTTTATGTGCATGAAACCGAAAAACTTGGTGCCGTGTACTCCAAGACGATCAATTATGGTGGAAGCGAAGATCCTTTTGATCAGCTGAGACACTGCGTCTGCTTCGATGATCGTGTTCAGATCGTTGCCAATTATAATGGAACAGATGTACCGGACAGTGTTGTGAATTCCAATGACTTCCATTCAGATTCTGAACAGTTTGCAACGAGAGCGGATGCGATCCTGGCGCTTTACAAGCAGTGTGGAAGCCCGGCAGTAACTGGAACATCCACATTTACTGACGTTCCTGCTGATGCTGCATATGCGGATGCAGTTGCATGGGGCCAGAAGAATCTGATTTGTTTTGGTTACCCGAAGATTTGTGACAAAACTTTCTGCCCGGATGAACTGATCAGCAGACAGGATTTCGGTCTTATGACACATAGAGTTGCGGATCTGTACAAGCTGGGTACGGCTTTTGACTACGGCAGATCGGACTGGTTTGACGATTCCAACGATATCGACTTCTATGCGTGGGGCGCGTTCACCTGGGCAATCCAGTGGTCGATCGTTCCGCTGAAGAAGGGTGATAACAATTGCTATCCTCACGGAAGAATGACTCTCAGCGAGGTTAAGGCTGGAGCGGCAGGAGTTTTCGATTTGGATGAGGGTGCATCTTATTCTCAAAGAGTAGGCGGAAATTTCGGCGAATCTGGTGGTCCGCCGGTGGCACCCAGACCGGATCATTCGACGACTACTTCACCAGGCCAGCCGACTCCTGTTACTGAAAAAGGAACGATGCCAAATGTAATTGGTATGTACTACGCTGACGCGGAAGTTCGTGTACACGAAGAGCTGGAAGCAGCTGGTTTCCGTGCCAATATTCAGTATGAATGGTTAGATAATACGAAGAAATCCTTAAGTATGAGTATCCAGAAGCAGGTACCTACTGCAGGCACGAAACTGGATGTCAACCAAAAGACGGTTGACGTTACGATCTACATTGCGAAAGCTGTTACGACGGATGAACCGACACCTGCACCGGTAACATCGGTACCGGTACAGCCGACAGTAACGACAGCTCCGGGCCAGCCGACAGTAACGACGGCTCCGGGCCAGACTACGGTAACGACGGCTCCAGGTCAGCCGACAGTAACGACGGCTCCTGTCCAGCCGACAAAGGCACCGGTTTCTGGACAAGAACCTTCGATTGCTGATTTTGTAGAGCGTCTTTACACCATTGCTTTGGATCGTGAGTCCGAGCCGAAAGGAAAGGAATTCTGGATCAATGACATCGAGAGCGGTAACAGAACCGGTGGTGACTGCGCACACTTCTTCCTCATCGAGGCAGAGGAGTTCCTGAACCGAAAACTGAGCGACGAGGATTTTGTTGAAACACTTTACAAGACATTCTTTGATCGTGATTCCGAAGCTGCCGGTAAGTCTTTCTGGGTAGGAAAACTGAAGAGCGGCGAGATGAGCAAAGAGGATGTCATCAACGGATTCATTGACTCAACAGAATGGTGCAATGTTTGTGCGACATACGGAGTCCGTTCCGGTGCCCCGAACGCGAAGGCAGAGTTTGCTTCTAAGAATGCGAAGGACTTCGCGACACGTCTTTATACATGTTGTCTGGATCGTGAACCGGAGAATGTAGGTCTGGATTACTGGTCCCTGGCACTTACTAACATCGAGAAGACCGGTTGTTCGGCAGCCGAATTCTTCTTCCGCAGTAAGGAATTTGTTGACCTCAACCTGAAGAACGAAGAGTATGTAAGAAGACTTTACACGACCTTCATGGGAAGAGAGCCGGAAGCAGAGGAGATTTCCTACTGGGCAGGTGAGATTGCGAAAGGATCCCAGACCAAAGACAGCGTTCTGATTTTCTTCGGAAGCAGTGATGAATTTACAAATATCTGTAAGAAGTACGGAATTGACCGTGGATCCATCTGAGCCAGAGTAAGCAAGAACAGATAAAAAGGAGGATGTCTTCAACAAGGCATCCTCCTTTTTCAGTTCTTGTATCGGTTATGGGATCAGTTCTTTTCCAGAAGAGAAAGCTCTTCTTTGAAACGGGCAACGATCGCTTTTTCTCCGGGAGTAAGGTTTGGCTTGTCCTTGCGTGGGAAAAGAAAGTTGATGTCGGCCGATTCAAGACCGCGGATCTTGTATCCTTTCTCTGTCATACCAAAAACTTCGCCTTCGTAAAAATCGTAATTCTTCTTCGAGATCGTGCCAATCGTGGAGAAGATGTTATAGATTGCAAAGATCGGAAAAAGAAGTACCAGTAAAAGTCCAAGGATGATTTTGATGCTGTAAACGATCACGTGGAATACGCTGATAAACAGGAACGCCAGAAGCGCAACTGCCAGAATCAGGACGATGGAGCCGAGAAAAAGCTTAATTGCGGAAGAACGCTGCTTGGCGCAGAATGCTTTGATCTTCTCTTCGCTGAGTGTCACCGGCTGCAGTAAACCCTGAGATACAGCATTTTGAATTTGTGTTTTTATATCGTTATCCATGATGCTCTCCTTTGCATGCATAAAGTGTCGCGATCATTATATCACACCTGTCCAGTATACTTTGCTGCGTCAAAAGAGCTTGCATTGCGGCGGATACGCAGTGGAGGAGGAAATGTGCTATAATACACCGAGGGTCATAATGGAGGGATATGTGAAACAGTTTCTTTGTCGAGTAATAGCTGTGTGCCTGATCGTTTCTTCGCTTGTGGTCTTTACAGGTTGCAAGAGAAAGAAACCGGTCGATAAGAAGGTCGTCTTGGAGAGTGACCCGTATTTTGAAACGCAGAAAATCACCCTTTTAGAGCCGGAAGAAGAGGATGCGTTTTTTCATTTCACGACAGACTGCAGATTGTTTAAGGAAAACTTCGTTACAAGCTATACTATCAACTATCCGGATGCGGCAAAGAATGAGAGGGGCCTGGCAGTATTTGATATGGAAGGAAACTTTCTGAACAAGATACTCGTGGCTGAAAACGAAGTGGTAGAGGGATTCCGAGAAGGTCCTGACGGAGAAATCGATTTCTTGGTATCTATCTGTGTTCCTGATGTTTCGAACGATATGGGCAATACCACCTATATACTTAACAAGTATTCCCTTCAGGGCGAGAAGATCAGCTCGGTGAATCTGGACCTGGGCATGGGTGAAGTAGTGAACGAGGTTCAAGTCGTAGAAGACAGAAGCATTCTGGTGCTGACCTACTCGAAGATTTTCCGTTTAGATGAACAAGGAAATTGTATCTGGAATAAGAGCTTTTCAGGAAGCGGTTCGGAAGAAATCGAGACCATGAACAGACGTCTGTTCAATCTCGATGGGAAATGGTATTTATTCGGATATCAAATCATAGACGACTATTCCTACTATCCGACTATCCGGCAGTTGGATCTTGAGACGGGAGATTATATCGGAAAGAGTAGTACTTTTACCAAGAATCAATGGAATCTGTTTGTGAACGATGGGAAGTGTTATTCCCTGACAAAAAATGGAGTGGAATGTATTGATTTCTTTCAGAATTCTTCGGAAGAAGTGTTTAACTGGAACTATGCAGATGTAGATATTGTGTCAATGAATACGGTAGAGGCTTTCATTGTTTCCCCAGAATTATACTATTTCTCAGAGTATGTCTACGGCAGAGAGGATTTAAATTCTCCTGACGGAACCATCACGGAAAAGAACTGGGGGCATGTGTCGTTTTTAAGGCTGAAGAAAGCAGAGAAGAATCCGTATGCCGGAAAGGAGATCCTTTCAGTTGGAGTCTATAGTACACTTAACAAGACTAGCATGGAGTATATCCTGAAGTATAACAGTGATCCGGAAAAGACTGCCCATATTTATTTTCACTGCTATGAGGAAACATATGAAGATGACAACTCCAGCGAAACTTTTGCCGAGTCTTTATACCAGGACCTGCTGTCTGGAACAGGACCGGATATCCTGATCAACTTCTCCGACTACAGTCTTTTCAACTCGGAAGATGTACTGGTCGATCTCAATTCCTTTATCGACGGGGAGCAGGGGATCCGTCGGGAGGACTATTTTGACAATGTGTTCCGTTCTTTTGAGATAAAAGGGAAGATGTATCATATCCCGATTTGTGTTGATGTGGCCGGGTTCCTCGGAGATAAAGAGATTATCGGAGAGCGGACGGGGTGGACCTTCTCCGAATTCAACCAGATCGTGGGAAAGATACCTTCTGAAACGATGATCATGGAAAAAAGACGATATCGGGATATTCTTTCGGAACTGCTGACCAACTCAATAAGTGAGTATATCGATTATGAGAAAAAAGAAGTCTATTTTGATTGCGAAGAATTTAAACAGATCCTGGAAATGACGAAGAAATATGGTGTTTCAGATGAGGAATTCGATGCGATCAAGAATAATGCCGAGAACTATACTTCTGTGATCAACAAGCTGGAAGACGGCAGTATCGTTTTGATCGATACATGCATTTACAGTTTGGAACAGTTTGCGGAATATTCTGCGTTGCGTAATGGGAATACTGTCTTTGTAGGATTTCCTTCTGCGGAAGGAAGTGCTTTGTCCGCGCGTCCAAAGGAGACGATGGGTATTACGGCCAGCTCCAAGTCCAAAGATCTGGCCTGGGATTTTATCAAATTCTTCCTGGGTGTGGATGAGCAGATCAAGTTTGCTGAAGAATTGCTCTCCATTCCGACATCCCGTCAGGCATTTAATAAAGTGAATGATAATGCTATTAAGAAAAACAAATCAGACTGGGAGGAGATCGAGGCCAATTTTCTAAGTTCTCCGGATATATCTGTCGAAGAGATGATGGGGTATATGCCGGTCAGGTTTTCTGAAAAAGAGGCCAAAGCGTACCAGGGTTTTGTTGAGAATATAAGCGCAGTCTATTCTTCTGATCCCGCGATCATGAGGATCATTAACGAAGAGTCTATGTACTATTTTAACGGAAGCCGAAGTGTTGAGGATGTGTGCAGTTCGATCCAGGAAAAGACCACGAACATAGTAAAAGCAAGGAGCTGACAAAAGCCAGCTCCTTTTTCATACCCAAACCGGTCACATCCGAGAAAAAAGAAAATCAACGTGTGCCTTTCTTCGTCTTCTTTTCTATGTACATGATTTTGTCCGCTTTGTTCATACACTCCATCAACGCACTCCACTCGGTGACGTTACAGCTTCCGATACTGGCACTGAGCGTATACTCCGCTTTTCGATTCTCATTGGCATTCTTGATGGCGTTACGGAAGTTCCTCGTAAACTGACCAAGTCGTCCCGGATTATCGAGGATCAGTACAGCCTCGAACTCGTCACCACCCATTCTGGCGGCTATCTCTTTCGGATTGACGGAGAGTTCCAGACAGTGGGCAATGGCTTTGATCGCTTCATCTCCGGCAGCGTGGCCGAAAGTATCGTTGATGTACTTCAGACCATCCATATCGATGCTGACAACGGAGATCGTATACTTGTCGGAAGTTCCGTCATCAAAGAGCTCGGAAATCTTCTTTTCAAAACCACGTCGGTTATAGAGCCCTGTCAGTGCGTCCTTAATGTAAAGGTCCATGATGCCGTTGGCTTCCATGATCCGCTCGTAAAGACGCAGACGATTGAGTGTCTGACCGAAAAGGACCATAACATATTCGAGTTTCTCATCAATGAAGAACTTCGACTCTGGATCGAGAGCGAGAACAACGTAACCAAAAACGTCACTCTTATAAAATATCGGAAGGAAGATACGTGTTTCAGGATCGTCAGAATCCAGTTCTTTTGGAAGAAGATCCGTAGAAGGATAGGAAATCGAAGATAATGTGGAAACATTGTCTTTGTAGTACCCCCGAACTTGACGATCATTCTCGCAGTATTTGCAGAGGAAGAACCTCTTGAAAATGCCGAACTCCTTAAGATTGGCGATCGTGTACCTTACGCAGTCGTTGTGCGAAAGAACGTCTTCGTATTCCGCGCTCATGAGGACAAAAGCACGGGTTCTATCGTAGTAGCTTCGCTGGAGAGTATCGAGTTTTCGGTGCATCTCTTCAACATCGCGGTCCGTCATGGAGTCATCGGTACTGTCTCGAAGTATCAGACGACCCGGAACGGAAATCGACATGTCGACTTTTTCTTTCCGGAGAAGCTTCTCCAAAGTCTCGATCGCAGTTTCCCCAAGGACGGTTTCCGAAATGTCCGAAGTGGTCAGGGAAGGCGTGTGAACGGAGGAAGCACTCAAATTGTCGATACCGGTGATCATTGTGTCACGCGGAATCTGATACCCGCGTTTTGCCAGTTCATCCATCAAGGCGATGGCCATGTAGTCATTGGAACAGATGATCGCGCGTGGCAGAGTGCCATCCTCACGGATGAAGAAGTCGGCAGTCTGCGGACCTTGCGTCGTCCAGTAGTTTCCATGGAAGATCATGTCCTCGGAAACTTCATAACCAGCCTCATGCATCGCATCTTCAAATCCGGCACGCCGCTCGGCAGAGTCCTTCAGTTCATCACGTCCGGTAACAAATCCGATATCTCCGCTGCCACATTTTCCAATGACGTATTTTGAAACTTCATACATGATCTGGCGGTTATCCGGAACAATACTGTAGAATCCGGGCTCATCAACACGGATACTGACGACTGGCGGAAGCGGCGTCGTCGAAATCAGACGATCCAGGAGTTCCCGGTCGAGACCGGCATGACTCAATGTATCGGAACAGAGAATGATACCATCGTATTTCTCCAGCGGAGGCAGAGAAAGGATACTTCTCAAGCCCTGTGCATGAAGCGGGTTCTCACTTGGCACCGAACAGTTTCCGAAAATATCGATCTGATGACCTTTTTCGATAGCTTTTTTCTGCAAAGTCAATATGATCAAAGATGAATAGTCGCGGTACATATCACCGACAAAGGCACAAATCTTCATAGTCGTAACCTCACAGTAGAATATATCAATATAATTATACAACGATTCATCTTCCACAAAATGAGATGGAGGCATTGTTTTCAGTATGTTCATTTCCTCTTAAAAAGCTCTTGAACCCATTTACAAAACGGCTATACTTGGGGTAGTAGAAGAACATCCGATCCGATGAAAAAGGAACGGAGGAGAGTGCTTTTGGAGCAGAGAAATGCGGATAAGAAAGCTGACAAAAGAAGAAATCGATAAGAAAAACGAGCCACCGGTATTAACCACGCTCGAGGAAATCGGAAATGCAGTTACACATGGCATTGGCGCTGGACTTTCGATAGCCGGATTTGTGCTGCTTCTTCTCAAATCGGATACAGGAATGAAGATCCTTGGCTCCTGCTTTTATGGCATCTGCCTGATTCTTCTGTTTTTGATGAGCTGTCTCTACCATGCCTGGAAATCAGGGCTTTTCGTGAAAAAACTCTGGAGACGCTTTGACTATTCTTCCATCTATCTTCTGATAGGAGGCACTTTCGCCCCGCTCTGTCTGGTGTATTGGGGGGATACGAAGGGCCTGGTGATGTTCTGCATCCAGTGGGGGCTGATCATTACAGGGATAACGTTTATCGGCATATTCGGGCCAGCACGCATGATGCCGCTTCATATGACACTGTATTTTCTGATCGGCTGGAGCGGTCTTCTCTTTGTTCCGGGCATGATCAAGCACGATCTTATGCTGTTTTTCATGATCCTTGGTGGCGGCCTGCTCTATACATTTGGCATGATTCCCTTTGTGAAGGATCAGAAGGGAGACCACTTTATCTGGCATATCTTCGTCCTTCTTGGAGCGGCTGCCCACTGGTTCGGTATTTATCTCTTCGTGTACTGACCGGACTTTTCCCATTTTTTCTTGAAAAGGACTTATGCAGTCCCCATAATGGGACTGCAAATGATGTATCCTCTGTACTATAAAGACGTGAAAAGCTCGATACGGGCGTCATTTGGCGTACCCGAAAACATGAGAAGAGCTTCACGCAGGAGGAAATATGGATATTGCAGTACTTATCCTTAACATCGTTGTTCTGGCCATAGTCCTGATCGTGGCTTTTTTAGTCCTGCGTACCTATGCAGGCGTACACATTCTGGCTTCCCGGCAGGGGGACGATCCTTCGAGGGTTACGGATTCTTTGAGTAAAGTGATCGACCAGCGGATCACCTCGATGGAGGAGAACTTAACGCGTGTGGAGAAGGAGCAGCAGGAGAATACCAGACAGCATAATGCTGAAATAAGCAATCTCACATCCAGGCTTCAGGTCCAGAAACTGGAAAACATGAATAACCAGATCATGGGTGCACTGAAGCAGGATAAAGAGGGAAACAAGGAGATGCTGGAAGGAAGCCGCAAGATCCTGAGTACCGGGCTGGAAACTTTGAATAAGACCATGGAGACGCGTCTTAACGAGCTTACGAAGACACTCAACGAAGATTTCCTGAAGATGCGTACTGAGAACAATACGCAGATCGAGAAGATCCGTGAGACCGTCAATGAGAAGCTGGACAAGACCTTGAATGAGCAGTTTGAGAAGAGTTTTAAGGGGGTACTGACCCAGATGACGGAACTGCAGAAGACCATGGGTGAGCTCAAGGGGATCTCCACGCAGGTAGGAAGCTTGGAGAAGACGCTGAATGGTGTGAAGACCCGCGGCATTATGGGTGAGGTTCAGTTGAAGCAGATTATCGCGGACGTATTTACGCCTCAGCAGTACGATGTGGAGGTGCCGACGAAGCCGGGATCCACGGAGCATGTTGAGATCGCTGTAAAGATCCCGACCAGGGAAGGATCCGGCTTTTTCTACCTGCCGATCGACTCGAAATGCCATCTGGACCGCTATGAAACACTGTTACAAGCGTATGATTCCGGGGATAAAGACGAGATCACACGGGCAAAGAAGGAATTTGGTACCGCTATCCGTCAGGACGCGAGAAATATATCCGAGAAGTATATCAGCACTCCATATACGACCCCATATGCCATCCTCTTTGTTCCCTTTGAAGGTATGTATTCGGAAATCGTCAGCCTGAATCTTCTGGAAGAATTGATGCAGCTGAACGTGACGGTTGCCGGTCCATATACCTTGATGGCGATCCTGAGCACGGTGACAAATTACTTCCAGGCATTGGCTATTGAGAAGAAATCCCATGAGATCGAGAAAACACTTGGTGCCGTAAAGAAGGAATTCGGCAAGTACGAAGAGGCCTTGAATAAGGTAAGGAAGAGCCTGGAGGCCGCGACAAACAACCTTGGAACCCTGCAGGGAGCGAGGACCAATGCCATGAATCGGGCACTTCGCAGCATTACAGAAATGGACGAGGGCCTTCTGCCCGAAGACCCTCTTCTCGAGTAGGTTTTGGAAAAATCCAGGAAAGAAAAATAAAAGTGTGGCAAAGTTTGATTTTCTATGATAGAATATCTCATGTCGCTTCGATAGAAGCATATGACTTCGGCATGGAGAAGTACCCAAGAGGCCGAAGGGGAGGCTTTGCTAAAGCTTTAGGTGGGTTAACGCCCGCGCGAGGGTTCGACTCCCTCCTTCTCCGCCAAATCCTGAATGTCCCTGATTGGATGTTCAGGATTTTTCTTTTGTGTAAAAATGTCGTTTGACCACAAATTTGACCACAATTACGGTCAATAAACGTCAATGAAAATGATATTGAATGCTGCAGAAAAAGTTTGATAGCTTCTGCCAAAACGCCGAAAAATATTCTGCCAAAACGCCGAAAAATATTCTGCCAAAACGCCGAAAAGAGTTGACAGCTTTCTTGTGATTACGTATTCTTTCATTAGAGAGGTAGACGATATGAAAGAATATAAAGAACGAATAGCAGATAAAATACTGATAGAAAAACTTGAAGAGAAAGGCGCTGTTGTCATAGAAGGTCCCAAATGGTGTGGTAAGACAACTACAGCTATGCAGGTTGCCAAAAGCACAATTAGGATGGATGAACCTAAGAAAAGGAATGAAAACATCCAAATTTCAGAGATCGACCCGGCAAGACTATTGAAGGGTGATACACCAAGACTGATAGATGAATGGCAGATTGCACCAAAACTCTGGGATGCAACAAGATATGAAGTGGATACTCGTGGCGAAGAGGGGCAGTTCATTCTTACTGGTTCAGCGGTACCGGTTGAGTCCGATGAAATCAAGCATTCCGGTACAGGCAGATTTACATGGCTTACAATGAGGCCTATGTCTTTATTTGAATCAAAAGAATCGAGTGGAGAAGTGAGTCTGGAAGAGTTGTTTTCTGAACCCCAATCAATATCAGGAACAAGCAACATGGATATAGACAAATTAGCTTTTCTGATATGCCGCGGAGGATGGCCACGTGCAATAGATATGAAAGAAAGGCCTGCTCTTGCACAAGCCGTGGATTATTATGATGCTGTCGTTAAGTCAGATATAAATCGGGCAGATGGGGTGAATAAGAATCCCGAGAGAGTCCGGAAACTTATGAGATCATATGCAAGAAATCAAGGTGCGCAAGTCCCCAGTACTCTTATTAGGGATGATATCCTTTCCAATGATACGGAATCTTTGAATGAAGATACTGTAGTCAGTTATATCAATGCGCTCAAGAAAATCTTCGTAATTGAAGATATGTCTGCATGGAATCCCAATCTGCGTTCTAAAACAGCGATTCGGACATCGGATACGAGATATTATGTAGATCCGTCGATCGCGACTGCTGCACTTGGAATCAGTCCTAAAGATTTAATCAATGATTTGAATACACTGGGTCTGCTTTTTGAAACCTTGTGTGTCAGAGACCTTCGAGTATACAGCGAGTCATTGGGTGGAAATGTATACCATTACAGAGACAAGACGGGTCTGGAATGCGATGCGGTGGTTCACATGAGAAACGGAAGATATGGTCTCATTGAGATAAAGCTTGGTGGGAATAAACTTATAGAAGAAGGTATTCAAAATCTCAAGGCTTTACGGGATAAAATTGACATAACTAAGATGAACAAACCATCCTTTATGGCGATAATCGTGGGAGTAGGAGAATATGCGTACAGACGGGAGGATGGAATATATATAATTCCAATTGATTGTTTAAAAAACTGAGCTTTTCGGGATTTTTGTTTTCCTGGAATACTGATTTGACGACAGTTTTTGACCACAGTTTATTCTAAATCGTCGGTTTGAGTCTTGATGCCAAACAAAATGTTCAGGAAATCGCGCCTTGCAGCAAGGACTCGGATGATCTTAATCTGGTCATCCTCTATACGATAAAAAACATAGTTTTTGTTGGCATAGATGTAGCGATAGTCGGACTCGATCCCATACCTTTCCCATATACCTGATCCAGACATTGGAAACTGTTCTAGTA
>JAFWPB010000030.1 GCA_017545245.1 Clostridiales bacterium | reverse complement strand
CGACTTAAAAGCAGTCGGAAAGCGGTATTTCCCATTTCCCGACTTACGCGGAAAGAAGAGGGTCTGATAGTTGGTCAGATAGAGACACAAATCAGACCAGATGTCAGACTTTCCGAAAAGAAATGCCGAAGGGAAAGTGCTTTTGGAGCGGAAGGAATACCTCTAAAATTCGGATCTCCGACTTATGAGCTTCTCAAAAACTGCAAAAAAGCGAGGCGTCTCAATGTGATTTGCATCATTTTGAGACAGCCCCATTCTTTTTCTTTTCTTACAGAATAGTCATTTTGGCTGCTTGACATTGCTGGTCTACAGTTATAAACTGATGGTAGTTTACAGTTGTAAACTAGAAGGAGAAGAAGATGGAAGAACTAATGCTGAGTGAGAGTGAATACCGCCTGATGGACGTGATCTGGAAGTATGCGCCGATCGAATCCGGAAAGCTTGTCAAAGTGTGCGAGACAGAGCTGAACTGGAAGAAGTCGACGATGTACACCATACTCCGGAAACTCATCGCCAAGCAGATGGTTCAAAACACGGATAGTCTTGTTTCTGTCCTGATCCCGAGAGACCAGGTTCAGATGTTCGAAAGCAGAAGAGTAGTGAAGAGGACATTCGGAGGATCGCTGCCTTCGTTTCTTCTTTCTTTTCTTGACAACCAGTCGTTATCCGACAGCGAAGCGGATGAGCTGATCAAGATTATCGAAGAGTACAGAAAAGAGAAGTGAGGAAAGAGTATGCTCGGTCTTTTTGAGACGATCTTGAATCTCAGTCTGATCGGATCGGTTGTGATCGTTCTAATCGTCATTGTGAGACGGTTATTACGACGCTTGCCGACGAAGTACATCTATGCGCTGTGGGCGTTAGTGGCGATCAAGCTTCTTTGCCCGAAGTCTCCTTCTTCGGTATTGTCTGTATTCAACTATCTTCCTAAGAAAAAGATTTCTGTTTCTTCTACGGTGCGAAGCGCTTTTAATGGCGTATCTTCGACTGGAGCGGTTTCTTCTTCGGAGAGTTCTTCGGCAGTGGGTGCGCTGAGAACGGTTGTCAGAACTTCGCCTGCATCATCTGCGGCGGAGACTTCCGGATCTTTTCCGGATATCTGGCAGATCCTGATGTTTCTTTGGATCATCGGGATGGTCGTGCTTTTGTGCGCGGTCTGTTATAAGACCTGGATCACGTACCGTTCTCTTCGTAATACCAGTCGCATCGAGGAAAACGTGTATTCCGGTCCTTCAGTCCGGACACCGTTCGTTTTCGGTTTGTTCCGTCCGCGGATCTACATGCCGCAAGGTCTTTCCGGGAATGAATACCGCTATCTTCTGCACCATGAAAAAACGCATATTAAAAGAAAAGACATGCTGTTCCAAGTCATAGGGATCACTACGCTTATTCTTCACTGGTTCAATCCGCTTGTGTGGCTGGCGTTCCGTTTATTTGAGAACGATATGGAAATGAGCTGTGATGAAGAAGTCATCAAGAATATCGGTACGGATCTCCGCGCTGATTATTGTATTTCCCTTGTGACTTATGCCAGAAAGAGTTCGATACCGGAATACCTGGTTTCGACAATTAGTTTTGGCAAGAAAGATGTAAAAGAGAGGATTAAAAATATTATGAAATACAGGAAAATTTCAACCGTGCTTTCCGTTTTGTGTGTGGTTGCGGTATCTACTGTGTTTGTCTGCGGCTTTTTAAGCCCGGTCGAGAATAAGATTTCTGCATCGAAAAGTGATGAAACTGTTTCTACGGAAACGGAGAAAGAAACAACAGAGGAGACTTCTGTCATAGCACCATCTGAGACGGCTGATGCTGCCGAAGCCATAGAGACTTCCGTTACTGCTCCTGATGATTCGGATGAAACAGCGGTTCTGGAATCTATATCATTTGAAACCGTGATCGTAGGATCGGAAGTGGAAATAGTTATCAATGAGTCCGAACCTTTGTGGGGAACGCCCGAATGGATCGAGAGTCATCAGAATAAAACTATAGCGGAGATTCCGGAGAACTCGCTTTCTGACGGAGTGTTTTTTACGCTGAATCTTCCTAAGCCTTCTTGCAGTATTCTCAAAGAAACCCGTCTTGAGAAAGGGGCGGCTCTTCCTTCCGATACGATCTTTGTTTCTTTCGACGACGCGTCCACTAGCCCTGTTGATATGATCATTTACGAGACGGAAGCGCTTTCTGAAGCAGAGTTTACTTCGTTTGTGCAATCACTGAAGGATTTCGGATTTAAAGATGCTTTATACCAGGGTCATACATATATCGGCTACACAGACGATGGATTGTATGCGACGATCGAATCCGTGGGTGATGATAGAGCTCATGATGTGATCTGTATTTCGTCTTCCTCCAGAGCGGAA
The DNA here is from genome assembly GCA_017545245.1 of Clostridiales bacterium. Taxonomy (GTDB): domain Bacteria; phylum Bacillota; class Clostridia; order Saccharofermentanales; family Saccharofermentanaceae; genus Scatonaster. The sequence continues at coordinate 6,381 of JAFWPB010000030.1, read as the reverse complement.
GATGACCTGATAGGTTTAGGCTGACATAGACGTTATTTCTTCACGGGAAGTGGAATAGATTGTGGTAAAAACAATCAATAATTGTTGATACAAGACGTATGAATCCGTATAATGATTCTATCGGGTCGATATTTATGGAGGATACGTATATGTTTGAAAAGAAAAAACAACCACTTACCGAAAGAGAACGTCAGGTCCAGATCGATCTTAGACAGCGTTGTGCAGTGGTGGGAAGCCGGTTCAACCTGTTGTTTTGGATTAGCATCGGTTCTCTGATCATGTCACTTGCATCCACGATCATTATCTATTTGCTTAAGAGTATGGATGCGCTCAAGTGGGCGCAGATTCTCGGATTTGTAACGAGTGTGCTCTTTGCTGTTGTATTATTCTCGCTTTCTAAATTCAATGACAATTTCCAAGCAGCAGCCATTGCTTATGTTTTCGCTCAAGGATGCAGTTTCGTTCAGAATATGGCTGGTAGCAGCGCCGGACTCAGTATAGTTTTTTCTTTGGCCAGTTCCTTGCTGTCTATCGCCTATGTCATGAAACTGACGACGGGAATGGAAGAATGTTTCAATGTTGTAGACGGATACATGGCTGATTCATGGGCATCTTTCCGAAAAGCATTTGTTGTCGTGATGATCATTACGGTGGCCTGTGTCATCCTTGCATTTGTTCCGATCCTTAATCTTCTGGCGTTGATTGGTTCCCTCGGAACAGTTGTTGCTGCGATCGTTCTTGCTATCTGGCAGCTCGTTCTTCTGTTCCGTTCGGCAGAGACGATGTTAAGATTCAGCAAGTCACCCGTGGAGTGATTCTTTTAACACAAGAAACTTGATCCTCCTTCAATCTTGACACTGATAAGATTGTGCTGTACAATCTAAGCAGTGATAAGATTGGAGGAGACAAGCATGCAAAAGAAAGCCTATCATCATGGCAATCTGAAACATGAAATGATCGAAGCCGGCCTTGCTTATATTGGTGAGCATGGGGTTAGTGATCTTTCCATGCGGAAGCTTGCTGAAATCTGCGGTGTCAGCAGTGCGGCACCATATGCACATTTTGAGAATAAGCAGGCGTTTCTCGAAGCAGTGCAGGCACACATTACCTCACTTTTTACAGAAGAACTGGAACATAGTGTCAAGAACTGTAAGGATGAGAAGAAGATCTTTATCGATCTTGGTGTGAGCTATGTTCTGTTTTTTAAGAAGAATCCTTTGTATTACAGTTTTCTTTTTACGTATGGAAAGATAGATGTGAAAACCTATCCGCCATACGTATTTTTTTCGGACATTTCAAGACAGGTCCTATCCGCAATGCATATTGATGAGGAAGGGATACGGAATAAAACTCTGGCTATGTGGTCTATGGTGCAAGGGCTTTCGGGTCTTTCTCTGATGGATGGCGTTCTGAACCAGCGCTCGATCAAGAAGGAGATCGAAGCGATACTTGGTTCGGTCTCTATTTCGTAGAAGCCAGAAACTATGAAAGGAAAAAGAAAGCAGAAAAAGGAGAAAGAAAATGGTTGGCATATATTTGAGTGGTACAGGGAATACGAAGCATTGTCTGACATATCTTCTTGAAATCGTGGATCCAGATGCAAAGGCATATCCGATCGAGATGGATGGCGTGGTAGAGAAAATCAAGGAAAGTGATGTGGTTTTCCTTGCTTTTCCGACGCAGTTTTCCAATGTACCATACATGGTGAAGGATTTTATCCGGAAAAACAGCCAGATCTGGCAGGGTAAAAAGGTGTTCTGCATGACGACGATGGGTGCTTTTTCCGGAGACGGTGCAGGATGTGCAGCAAGAGTTTTGAAGAAGTACGGAGCATCGATCCTTGGCGGTCTTCATGTTAAGATGCCGGATGCAGTGTGCGACAGTAAAATGTTGAAAAAGCCACTTTCAGAAAACCAACGTATCGTTAAGGAAGCGGATGAGAAGATCGAAAAGATCGGAAGAGAAATAAAAGATGGGAAATACCCGAAAGATGGATTAGGCTTTGTTGCACATGTGGCTGGGCTTATGGGACAGAGGTTGTGGTTTTATAACAAAACCACTGACTATTCCAGTAAACTGAAGATCAGTGATGCATGTGTCGGTTGTGGGCTTTGCACCAGGAATTGTCCGATGCATAATCTGAAACTGGAAAACGGAAAAGTCCTGATTCATGGCCAATGCGCGATGTGCTACCGCTGCATCAGCACCTGCCCGCAGAAAGCGATCACACTTCTTGGAAAAGAAGTGTTCGAACAGAGCCGCTATGAGAAATATGCTGTGCACACGGAGACTTGAGTGTGGGGTATAAGATACCGTGGGCACAAGTGCTTTTTGGTGGGAAATGACGAAGAGGGCGTGCTATAATAGAAACAATAATCAAATAGAAACTATAGTCGAACGAATTTGTTTTTTGATGTAATGGGGTGTAATCATGAGAACGAAATTTCTGACTGGTTTGCTTGCTTTTACGATGGCATTTTCCGGCGTGGGAAACTACAATTTCTCACAGGTGTATGCTTCGAAGGATGACGCATCTGTATTGACAGATTTCGTCGCGGAAAATACGCAGAGAATCACTGATTTTGTGACAAGACTATATCGCACTTGTTTGGAAAGAGAGCCAGAAAAGGAGGGCCTGGAGTATTGGGTTGGAGTTCTGGAACGGGGCGAACAGACAGGTACTTCCGTAGCTTCCGGGTTCGTTTTCAGTCCTGAACTTCAGAATAAGGCGTACTCTGATACGCAGTATGTAGAAGTCATGTACAGTGCTTTTTTCGGAAGAGAAGCAGATAAGGGCGGAAAAGAATTCTGGGTCGGAAAAATGAAAAGCGGAATGACGAGGAAAGAACTCTTTACCGGGTTTGCCAACTCACAGGAATTCTTCGAACTGTGCGGTTCTTTTGACGTGGTTGCCGGAACGTATCTGCGTGGTTACGACAATACTCAGGTGGCACTTACGAATCTTTTTGTTGAGAGACTTTATAATGTTGTTCTTGGACGAAGGTGTGATAAGGATGGCATGATGTTCTGGTCGAAGTCCTTGATGGAGGGTTCGGTTACGGGAACAAGTGCGGCGAATGGTTTCTTCTTCTCGAAAGAGTATGAGAACAGTCGGAAGTATTATTCCGAGTACATTGCGGATCTTTATACAGCATTCATGGGTAGAGCACCGGAAAACGAAGGTTTCCAGTATTGGTTTGACCGTATGATGAATAAGAATGCGACCAAGGAACAGATCTTTAATGGGTTTGCCATGGCGCCGGAGTTTACTAACATTTGCAGCAAATATGGCATCCTTCAGGGTACGACGGTTCAGGAGAGTAAGGACACGACATACACGCTTAGAAGAGATGTAAGTCAGGTGGTGACGCCTCCAGCATCTTTGACCAAAGCGCCGGTGCCGACTGGTACAGCGGATCCAACACCGACTCGTGTTCCAGGCGCTACTGCTACGCCAACGCAGGCACCGACTCCTACCCTTGACCCAGGCAGTGATCCTTATGCAAAACCGACGTTAAGTCCAACATCGATAATGAGTCCGACGCCGACTCCGATGCCTGCAACGAAATATAGTTATGAGATTATACCGATTTTGGCTCCTTTTAACTCATACTTCTATATCAAGACTGATAATCCGGATCCGGATTCTTTCCGATTTGTGGACAAAGACACAGTATATAATGATGAAGCCGGATATATAGATGTTTCCCAAACATTCTATGCAGATGTAGATTACGTAGATGAATCTCTGTTCAGTGTGAATGGTGGTTACATCGGTGTTGGATATGGAGTGGATGGAGGAGAACTCCAGCTTGTTGGAAGAGAATTGAGTGGAACGAGTGGGTGTTACAATATCACAACAGGTGAGACTACATATAACAAGATTTACTGGGATGCTGAAACAGATGTGAAAATCAGCATGCCGAAAGTGATGGATCAGGCGGACTATCTGATTGAAACTTTCGATAAAGAATCAACTGCTTTCTTTGATAGGTTGAGTGATATTCAGTCAGGCTTTTCCAGTATATGTCTTTATAGTGGTGCAAGTATTCTTGGCAAACTGGTGAAGAGTGAGTCTTATCCGTATTATGGATTGTCCAATTCACCTCATGTTGACCAGACTTTCTATATCCAGTCTCCCTATAGCAGAACGGATGGCATCAGTCTTTTGGTATCCGATCTTTATCCTTTTAGATATGACTCGATCGGATTCCCGAATATGATGGCCACGATCGCGCATCGTATTGATGCATCTGCAACTTCTGTATGGAATAAAAACATGCATGCTTATGTGGATATCACATATAATGGGACGACTAAGACTTATGGCGGAGCAGGTTCTGGGCAAGGCAAAGACATCTTGATGGATCAGGTGAACTACAGGTATTCATTCTCAGGAAGTGACAGTGATGCATATGCCTCTGCTTCGCTCACCAATATCAAGAACCAAATCATGGCCTATGGAGCTATGACGGTTCCTGATGATACGCCAAAGGATGATCTTCTTACCTGGGCAGATGTGAGAGATACGGTCGGCGATGGTGCCTATGTCAAAATGATTGCTATTTACAGTATTTTCGGATCAACCGGTATAGTCTATACCTATCTTTATGATAACGGTTTTGCAAATATAGGATATATGCACGATGCATGGTTTGACGGAAGATATTACAGCCGTTATGAAATCCCTGTAATGGGAACGAAATTTGGTGATATAGTCTATGAGATTGATACCGGTAAGTCAGATATCGTAATCAAAGATGCAGTATTGAATTTTAAGAGTGATGGCAATGAATATTGGTATAACGGCACAATTGTTGATGATTCGATTTCTAATCCGACGACGGGTGTATGGAAGGGATACACAACGTTTAGATATGATGAAGAAAGCGGGAACTGGATCGCTCGCCAGTTAAATGAAGCTACTTATTATGAGAACGGAACCGGATATTTGAAATGCACAGATCAGGACTTTATTGACGCATGTACATTGACTCCAGAAGAAGTGGCAGAGATGAATCTTGACCGTAATACAGACGTGGACCCGACAGAATATTATGTCTATGACGAAACTGTTGCTCCGGGTACTTATGTGAAAGAAAAGTAACTGTTTAACACCAGAATGATCTTCTGAAAGGGGATAGCGCAAAATCAGCGGGTTCCCTTTAATTTGCTAATTGCGCTGTAATAGCATCTTTACCAGTATGCTATAATCAACTTGCCTAGAAAGAGGCCAGGGGGTGTTTTTATGAAGCTGGTAAATCTTACTTGTCCAAATTGCAATGGTATTCTTGAGCGGGTCGGTGATAATCTGTTCTGCAAATCGTGTGGCGGTGCTTTTGCCATAGACTTTGATGATGCAGATGTAGAGCATGAGAAACTGCAGACCGAAGATGTGAGAGCACAACGTGAATTAGAACAGAAGCAACGTGAATTCGAACAACAGAAGGAAATGATGGAAATCCGTTTCAGACAGCAGGAGCAATCCAGGATCGCGGCAGAGAAGCGTGAAGCGAGGCGTCAGACAAAGAAAGGCATTTCCAGATACATCGGAAACAAAATATCCGGTCTTTTCGCTTTTGTCCTGGTGATCGGTTTCTTCGTTGGTTGTTACAAGCTCTGCGTTCACTGGGGCGTCACACCGTCAATCAAGGAAATTGTGGAATCTGCTAAGGCACAGTCAACCCAGTACGCAAGTATGTACAAGATTTCTGAGAGTGATGTGACAAAAGAGATTCTTGATAATATGATTTCGGCCGGTGAGTCCAACATGTTTTCCGTGAGATCAAAAGGTATCACGGAGAAAGTGAATAAGAAAGATATTGTTTATACTCTTGATAAAGCGCAGTTTGAAAGCGCATATCTGATCACGAATAATTCGAGAAGCAACAAGATCGTGATCCTTTACGAGTTAACGTTCTCTACTTCTGAAGGAGAAACAAAGACGACATACGATGCATGCAGCTTCGAAGGATTGAAGCTTTCTTCTGAGAACAAACTGCAATCCGACTATGTTCCGAAAAAGATTTCCAAGAGCAAAACGGCGTGGAAATACGACTCGTATGAGGAAAGAGACCAGTGCTATCGCGAGTGCGTGCTTGGTGCAGAGGGTACAGCGACAGAACTGAAGAGAAAATGATTTTATAACGATTGAGTGAGGGCTGTCTCAAAATGATGCAAATCACATTGAGACGCCTCGCTTTTTTGCAACTTTTGAAAAGCTCATAAGTCGGAGATCCGAGTTTTAGAGGTATTCCCTCCGCTCCAAAAGCACTTTCCCTTCGGCTTTTTCTTTTCGGAAAGTCTGACATCTGGTCTGATTTGTGTCTCTATCTGACCAACTATCAGACCCTCTTCTTTCCGCGTAAGTCGGGAAATGGG
>JAFWPB010000029.1 GCA_017545245.1 Clostridiales bacterium | reverse complement strand
TTCCCACGATTTCCGTGAAGAACCGATTTGTAAGTCGTTTTCTGTAATTTCGACGTTTACGACTTATCGCCCCTATCCCACTGCTCGAAAAGCACTAGCGCCGCGGCCGACCCTAAAAGACTTCAGGCATTTGCCCACTTCTCTAATATACGGCCGAAATCCGGGCTTCAATGAAACAGAACATTTTGAGACAACCCCTTTGTTAACTGTCTTTCTCGTCCAGACTGGTGTAGTACGCTTCCAGTTTCGGTCTGGCCGCCTCATAGTATTTCTGAAGCCCCGGATCAAACTGTGTCCCCATGCCTTCCATGATGATGGAATCGGCTTTTTCAAAAGACATGCTGTCCTTGTAGACACGCTTACTGACAAGCGCATCGTATACATCTGCGATCGACATGATGCGCGCCTCAAGAGGAATCTCTTCTCCTTTCAGTTTGTCCGGATAGCCGGAACCGTCCCAGCGCTCGTGATGGTAATGCGCGACATTGACGGCGATGCGGTGGAAATCCTTGTCATCCGTGTCTTTCAGGATCTCATCCACGATCCTGGCACCTTCTGCAGAGTGCGCCTTCATCTTCTCGAATTCTTCCGGTGTAAAGCGGCCGGGCTTACGGAGTACGGCATCATCAACGGCGATCTTTCCGAGGTCATGCATAGGCGCAGCCTTGATGACATTTTTGCAGAAAGAATCCGAAAGTGCATGTTCTCCGGAATGGAGCATCTCATCGATCAGGATCTTCACGCCCTGGCTGGTACGCTTGATATGACCGCCGGTAGAGTTATCCCGGCTTTCAACCATGGCTGCCATGCTGACGATCAGCTTGTTGTGCATCAGACTGATGTTTTCAGTCTTTTTCTGCACTTCCTTTTCCAGGTCACTATTAAAGTTAGCCAGAAGTTCAATATACTGCACATCGACGGAGTTGTCCGTGATGAAGAACTGGTAGCCACGGCGCCGCTTGTTGCAGAAGAGATAGTTGATAGTGATCTTGCAGGTGATATCGTCCTTCCTGCTTCGGTAATTGAATTCATTTTTCCGTTCATTTTTTTGAAAAGCGATGATCCACTTCACGAAGGTCGCCTGCATAAACTCCGAATCCGTGATCGGCTTGTCGATGACCAGTTCTTTTACCGCAGGAAAGAATTCTGCTACGATATCATTACTGCCGAGATAACGGAGATCGAAGTCGACACTCAAAAAGCCGGTATCGTTCTTCTCAATCAGGGAGTCGATGCTGGAGTCGGTGATATCGTAAAGCTCAAGTTGATAAACGATGAGGATGTAGATGATCTGGGCGAAAATATAGGCCACAGGAAGAAGCTCAATATCGGATGTGAATTTCCGCACAAGGAAGAAGGAGAGCATGGAAACAAGAAGCGGCAGGAAGAGCATGATGATGATCCTCCTGGGGAAATTCTCCTTCTTGATGAATCCGTAGATCAGGGCAGCCAGGCTCAGGGAGAAGTAGAAGATGACCAGAAGATAAAAAACGGTGTGCATGAAGCCATATTCTTTATCGGTCAGGACCGAAATGCCATAGAAGGATTTCAGCTGGAGACTTTTATAGAAAAGTGTATTCCGGCCGATCCCCATCACGGAGGCGTAGACGCCGGTGCTGAGAAGGAACAGTCCCAGCCGGGCGTAGGTGTTGATCTTGATGTTGCAGAGGTTGCAGATGATCAGCATGATCAGAAGACTGGCGAAGCACCCGCCCAGGAAAGTGATTTTGACCGCCAGTATGGCTTCCTCCAGATTAGAGGATCTGGCAAGTTCCAGATAACCGAAATTGCAGATCGGTATCAGCAGATACAGCAATGTGATATGGATATTGTTGTGCTTGTGCCAGAAAAAAACGTAGGCGAGTGATAGACAGACGGAAATGGCAAATGTCAGTTCATAATATACCAGCATAGAAAACTTCCTCCCCAATGAAAGCCTCTTTTAACGAAATTATAGCATAGGGGAAAGGCCGAAAAAAGAGCATAAACCGCCATGCGCCACACTGGCTCATTGTCTGCTATAATGGCGGTGAGGAAAAACATGGTTAAGTGACGTTTTGCTTACTGAATTTAAGTGGGATACAGGTATACTGTTACCAATCTAAGAAAGATGGTATTTCAAGATGAAAAGAAAAACATGGATGATATTCGGCATTTCTTTTGTGATGGCAGCATTGATTGCAGGATGTGCCAAGAAAGAAGAGACAACAAAGAAAGCAACGACGAAGGAAGAGACCACGGTCACTTCGCAGGAAAAAGAAACGACGACAACAACAGAAGAAACAACGACCGAAGCGACGACTACGGCTGCAAAGAAGAAACCGGAAGGCGAAGTGCAGTTTACTGCCAAGGACCGTGAGGGAAACGAATACGATGCTTCTGTCTTTTCCGGTCATAAAGTCACGATGCTCAATTTCTTTGAGCCGTGGTGCGGACCTTGCGTAGGAGAGATCCCGGAATTGCAGAAACTCTCGGAGACTTACGATGCTGCAGATTTCCAGATTATCGGAATCTATAACCAGTATCCGGATGCAGAGAATGAAGCCATGATGGAAGAACTGCTGAAGTCCACCAAGATTTCCTATCTCGTTCTGAATTTTTCAAAAGAACTTCAGCCGTTAACATCGGAATATGTTCCGACGACTGTCTTTGTTGATGAGAATGGTAATGTGATCCAGATCGAAGGCGAAGACAAGCAGGTGATCGGTGCGCTGAATGAAGCAGGCTGGAAGAAACTGATCGACAAAGCCATCGCACAGGTATCGAAATAAGAAGGGCGGAAGATGGAGAGAAGCACGGGAAAGAGCACATCCGATGGGAAGAAGGATATGACGAGGGTCATGGCTTTCGTTTTCCTCGTGCTCGCTGTTTCTCTGATCCTGATCGGGATCTATAAAGAGCAGATGCAGTCTGTCCTAGCAAAAGCAGTCCGGATCTGTATGGAGTGTGTCGGCATTGGATAAGAAAAAGAACAGAAACTCCATAAACGGGAAGAAACTGGGGATCCAGGCAGTAGCGGCCTTGATCCAGAATGCCAATTTCAAGGGCTTTTTCAGCGGCAAACTCTACACTGGTCCAATCAAGAAGGTGTGCGTTCCGGGATTGAATTGCTACTCGTGTCCGGGTGCAGTCGGGGCATGTCCGATCGGATCACTTCAGAATTTTCTGGGAGGATTAAAGTTCCGTTTTCCCTATTATGTACTGGGTTTGCTCCTGTTTTTCGGCACGCTCCTGGGCCGCCTCGTGTGTGGCTTTCTGTGCCCGTTCGGCCTTTTGCAGGACCTTCTTTACCTGATCCCGTTTTATAAGAAAAACCAGTTTAAGATCGATAAATACCTGCGCTATCTGAAGTTTGCCGTTCTGGGGATATTCGTGATCCTTCTCCCGCTATGCATACCACTGTCGCCGGCATTCTGTAAATACATCTGTCCGTCAGGAACCACTTCGGGACTATGGCACGTTTTCCTGAACAGTTCCGTCAGAAAACAGCTGGGCGCAATCTTCCAGTGGAAACTTCTGGTGCTGGGGATCGTGATCGTATCGGCGCTGATCGTGTACAGACCTTTCTGCAAATACCTTTGCCCGCTGGGTGCGTTCTACGGACTGTTCAACAAGTTTTCTTTCTTCCGCATGCATTTTAATGAGAGTGCCTGTGTGCACTGCCAGGCTTGTGTCAAAGCGTGCAAGATGAATGTCGATCCAACAAAAAATCCCAACAGCATGGAGTGTATCCGCTGCGGGGATTGTGTCCGGGCTTGCCCAGAGGGTGCTTTGCATCAAGGATTCATCCGTCCCAAAACAGACGCTTCTCCGGTTGAAGAAGAAGCGTGATGCCGGGAAGGATCACACTTTTTTCGTAGCCGAGAGGACCAGTTTCTCACAGAGATCTTCGTAAGCAATACCTGCTGCACGGGCCTCCTGAGGAATCAGACTGTTCGGTGTCATGCCAGGCAGATTGTTGGCTTCGAGACAGTAGAACTTGCCGTCATCTTCGGAAAGAATAAAGTCAACACGGCTGTAATTGCCGAGGTTCAGAGCACGGTGCACGGCAACCGCCAGTGCCTGTGCTTCTTTTGTCTTCTCAGGAGAAAGCTCTGCCGGGCAGATCTCGGTCGTTGCGTTCGCCTGGTATTTGTTTTTGTAATCGTAGAAGCCGACTTTCGGGATGATCTCGATGATCGGCAGTGCTTCGCCATCCAGTACACCGATGGAGAATTCACGGCCATGGATCATCTTCTCGATGAGACAGGTCGCTTCGTATTTAGCAGAGTAAGAAATCGCTGCTTCCCATTCTGAATCGTCATGTACGAGTGATACGCCGCAGCTGGAACCACAGCCGATTGGCTTGACTGCGCAAGGGAAACCGATCTTTTCTTTTACATCGTCCAGTGTGTTCGTCTTCGGATCGAAAATCATCCAGTCCGCTGTCGGAATGTTGAAGTAGCGGAACAGGGTCTTGCTGAGGTGCTTATCCATCGCCAGTGCACAACCAATATATCCGGAACCGGTATAAGGAACATCGATGCAGTCGAGTACTGCCTGAAGGCGTCCATTTTCGCCCATACCGCCGTGGCAGCCAACGAAAACGGCATCGGCCTTGCGGCAAATATCCAGAACGCCGGGGCCGATCAGTTCACGTCTTCCGCCGTGGGAAGCGATCAAGGCCTCAAGATCCGGTTCTTTTTCCGGAATCGAATAGGAGAATGTCTTGCCGGATTCTTTCGTGGCAAAAGCACTGTCGATGTCACTTCCTTCGAATCCTTCGTATACGTCGATGAAAGCGACCTCGTGGCCCTTGGACAAGAGTGCATTGGAAATCAGGCTTGCGGAACAAAGAGAAACATCACGCTCCGGGCTGATACCACCGGCTAAAACTGCTATTTTCATGGGAAAACCCTCCATTTCAACGTTTGCTCCCGATCCGGAAAGAAAAAGCGGACCGAGGCTTTCACACCCCGCTATTATACATGATTTCCGAAAAGTGAAGAGGGATTTTTGCGAAATGTAACGAAAGAGTAGGATTTTATCGGTGACGCATGGCCTATGTAATGGTATGATAGTGTGGTATAAGTAGGTGGAGGACGCAATATGCTTGCAATTATATACTTGATCATTGCTATCTTTTTTGGCATCCAGCTGATCCGGCTGTTGATCCCGGATATCCGAAGACTCTATGTCGGTGTGGCACCGGACCAGTCTGTTATCGAGAAGGTGCCGACATCACTTTTCCTGATCCCGGCCGGTACTCTCGTCGGAATCGTATTGATGACTTTTACCACATACTTCCTGGCTTATATCATGTATCCGTTTATTCCGGCAGATACGACGACGCTTCTTCCGGCGGACATCATGGCGATGTGTATTTTTACCTATCTCGGATGCCTTTTCTGGCAGAGATGCTTTATCCGTAACTATAGAAAGATCAAGGCCGGCGTCGAGCTGAACAAACTGTCTCCTTTCAACAGACATCCAGGATCGATCCTTTTCTATTCCATGACTGTCGTATTGGTCCTGATTGCACTTGCATTTGTTTACTTCTATACATGTCATAACGCAGACGGTAAGATCTGCCTGGGCTATTCCATCTTCAGTGATTTTTCACCACACGTAGCGATCACATCCGGATTTGGTGTTGGCTCGAATTTCCCGACCCAGTATCCGCACTTCTCCGGTGATAATATCCAGTACCACTTCATGTTCTACTTCCTTACCGGTAACATGGAAGCACTGGGACTCCCGCTGATCTGGGCGATCAACATTCCTTCTTTGATCTGCATGCTCAGCACATTGACGCTTCTCGGAACCCTGGCGGTCCTTCTTTCCGGACGCCGCGCGGCTTACTTCTTTGCACCGCTTCTGGTCCTTTTCCGTAGTGCGTGGAACGTGTTCCATCAGGCAGAAGAAATCAAAGAAGCAACAGGAGTGTCCTGGGGCGAGGTCATCAAGACCTTGACGAAACAGGACTCCTGGTACAGTTATACATTCCGCGATGAGTGGGGACTTTGGGCAATCAATGTATATGCCAACCAGCGCCATCTTTGCATCGGTATCGGCATCGTTGTGCTCTTTATCTTCCTGTTCCTGCCGCATTTCAGAAGAATGTTCCTGCATCTGACCCGTACCGAGGGTTTCGGTGCGAAGTGCAAGCGTTTCTTCGCATCGCGTGAAGCTTGGATCCATAGAAAAGACGACCCGTTCAATCCTTGGGGCGCGATCATCCTTCTCAGCCTGGTTGCTGCAGCAATGCCGTTCTTCCACGGATCCTGCCTGATCTCGGCGCTGCTTGTGCTCTTCGGCATGGCGATCTTCTCGGAATTCCGTCTTGGCTATGCAGTGATTGCAGCAGTGTCCGTTATATCTTCTGTCATTCAGGCCAAGTTCTTTGCAGGAGGAGCGGAAAACGTAGCAACATTTAAGTATTACTTCGGATTTGTCGTTCCGGAGATCGATGGAAAGAACAAGAGCGGCCTGGGTACTGCATTAGGGTATTCCGGCAAGATCATCAGCTATCTGAACAAGATGGGCTTCCTGACCGTGATCCTCCCGTGCGTGATCTTCTTTGGACTTCTGATCTATGAACTGGTCAAGCGGAGAAATCCATACCGCGCGATGATCCTGATCCCGTTCTCCTTCCCGTTGATCTTTGCTTTCTATTGTCAGGCCTCGCTCGAAGTACTGGCGAACCACAAGTTTATCCAGGTCAGCTTCATCCTCTTCGATATCCTGATCGCGGGACTTCTGGCCAATCTGCTTGCTCTACCGATCAAGATCAAGGAGAATCTGCCTCAGCCGAAGAATAAAAAGAAGAAGAATCTGGGCGAAGAAAAAGTCTTCGCTTTGCAGAAGAAGACTTTTATTCCAGTACAGATCGTCAGTGCCGTGATCTGCCTGTTCCTGATCTTTGGTCTTACAGCGACAGGTGTCAGCGAGTGGTTTATCTATTACAATCTGAACAGCAATAAAGAACACCACTATGTTGAACTTGATCCGAATGCGGAGATCGTAGACTGGGTCAAGAAGAATACGGATGAAGACGATGTGTTCCTTACTCCGATGTGGTCAACCAATGACTTCTTCCTCAGTGGACGTCGTGTTTACTACGGATGGCCGTATTTTGCATGGTCTGCCGGTCACGATACCGAGACACGTCAGATCAACTATCAGTGGCTGCTTTCCGGAGCGAACGGAAATATCGACGAGTTCCGCCGCTACTGTGGCGAGATGAATATCAAGTACGTCATCGCATGCGGAGACTATTATGGTCCGGAAGAGACGGACGGATTCTATAATCCGGATTTCTTTGCCGAGAATCTGAAAGAAGCGGTCCGCTTCGAAGACGGCATGATCATTTACAAAGTCTGAGGCAGTACGGTGGATACGGCAGGATCAGTCTTTGATGTGATCGTTGTAGGAGCAGGGCCGGCCGGCCTGATGGCTGCGGTCTCTGCCTGCCGTGAAGGTGCTTCGGTGCTGGTGCTGGAAAAGAAAGAAGAGCCAGGAAAGAAACTGCTTCTTACCGGACACGGCCGATGCAATATTACCAACACCACGATCACGGATACATTTCTACAGAAATACAATGAAAACGCGCGTTTCCTGACAAGCGCTTTTGCGACATTCTCACCAGAGGATACGCGCGATTTTTTTAAGGAGATCGGAGTGCCGACCCATGAAGAAGAGGACGGGCGCGTTTTCCCTGACACGGAGCAGGCCAGGGCAGTGCGGGATGCACTTGTTGCCTGTGTAAAAGCTTCGGGCGCGGAGATCCTGACAGATGCGCCGGTGCTCACCGCCAAGAAAAAAGCGGCGGAGGGTGTCTTCCGGATTGAGACCCCCCGGGGAGTATTTATGAGTCGTGCCTTGATCCTGGCAACAGGCGGAATGACTTTCCCGAAAACGGGTTCCGAGGGGGATGGGTATCATCTGGCAAAAGCACTTACCCATACAGTGACGCCTCTTTCGCCGGCGTTGGCGCCAATCCTGCTTTCTTCTTTTTCAGATAAGGATAATGACCGCTGTGATGCCTGCGGAGCAGAGTTTTCCCTTGCCGGAATCACGGTGCCGGATGTAGGAACCTCACTTTGGGCCTTCGGAAAAAAGATCGTTTCAGCAAGAGGAGATCTCCTTTTTACCCATCAGGGCGTAAGCGGCCCGGCGGCGATGTCTTTATCCAGAAACCTCCCGGAAGATCAAAAAGCTTATCGGGCCGGTGAAGTCGTTCTGAAACTGGACTTTCTTCCGGAAATCAGGGAAGAGGAGCTGGAGAAGCAGCTTATTTCAGCTATGCAGGCTAACCCGAACCGGCATATGAAGAGGATCCTCTGTGAGACGTTCCATCTGATGGAGAAGATAGCGGAGTTGGTGATCCCTGAAGATAAGCCGGCTAACAACGTCACAAAAGAAGAACGGAAAAAGATCATCACAAATGCCAAAGCAAGTGCTTTTGGCGTAGAAAAGAGAACCCCGATGGATGTCGCGTATGTGACTTGCGGCGGCGTAAGTGTGAAGGAGATCGTGCCGAAAACGATGGCTTCCAGACTAATTCCTGGGCTTTATTTCTGCGGCGAACTGATCGATGTGGACGGCGTTTCCGGAGGATATAATCTGCAGTGTGCCTGGTCGACCGGATATCAGGCAGGAAGATCGGCAGCCAGAGATGTCGGGAAAATGCGTGAGGTGACGAATCCGTAACGTATTATGCATTCTTATCTTTTACAATCGAACTGATCTTATAAGATGTATGCCTGGGCAAAACGTAATGCTCTTAATTCTTTTACTTTTGCCTTGAAAAAGGCACTTTTACTAGGGGAATGCAT
Source organism: Clostridiales bacterium (assembly GCA_017545245.1). Taxonomy (GTDB): domain Bacteria; phylum Bacillota; class Clostridia; order Saccharofermentanales; family Saccharofermentanaceae; genus Scatonaster. The sequence continues at coordinate 23,854 of JAFWPB010000029.1, read as the reverse complement.
GAATTTTTGTGCATCTTTTTAGTATCGTATTTGACATCTTTGTGATACTATATACAATTATCAGAGGGGAACTACGGAGAGGTATATGAAAAAGCCAGAAAACGTACGTTATGAAAACCAGTTCTATAGACCACGCCGTGTGAGCAACAACACGGGTATCTATATCCTGTTTATAGTCACTGTGTTGCTTGTTGCATCAACAGTGATTCTTGCTGTGGTCACGTTTACCAAGTCGAAAGACGAGAAGAAAGTTCCAGAGAATACTGCTTCCGGTTCCAAGGTAACTTCTGTTGAAACAGATGATAAAGGGGAGACGATCAATAATACCGGTATCGTTGTCGCAACGGCAACACCGACACCAGAAGTAAAGATCGAATCCTATCAGAATCCGGTTCTTTATCCGGCGACGGCACAGCTGGGCGTTCAGGCGGGTACGCCTAAGGCAGAGTATTCTCCTTCCGGCCGCGGTGCTTCTCAGGATGTGTATAAGGGCGATGAGCGCATAAGCGGATATCAGAGAGAAACACCGATTTCTCTTGGCGATCCGCTGTTTTATCAGACGGTTCCGGGTATTCTTACTTTCCGTGGAAATAACTTCCGTAACTGTGCCTCCTGGGGTACGGTATCTGTTGATACGTCCAAGCCGGTCGACCAGCACTTCGAGAAGGTATGGACATTTGATCAGGTAGGAAGCAAGAGCACACCACTTTCCACAAGCTGGTCCTGGTTCGGCGTAGGCTGGACTGGTCAGCCGGTAGCGGTAAGATGGGATTATAAGATCCAGCAGCTCATGAACATGGTTCCGGACAAGCGTACGAAGCAGAATCTGACTGAGGTCATCATTGCAACACAGGATGGTCACGTTTACTTCCTGGATCTCGATGATGGACAGAAGACCAGAGAGCCGCTTAATGTCGGCGCGACCATCAAGGGAACCCCTGCGATCGATCCGCGCGGCTATCCGATCCTCTATGTAGGACAGGGCGACGATAATGGTGTAAGAGGCGAGATCGGCTATCGAATCTATAATCTTCTGAACTGTGAATTGATGCACTACCAGCCGGGTCTCGATTCACGTGCACATCGTACAACATGGGGCGCATGTGACTCTTCTCCGATCATTGACGGCGAAGCAGATACATTGATTTATCCAAGTGAGAACGGCATGATCTATACCGTGAAACTGAATACTCAGTTCAATGCAGACACTGGTGTTCTGAAGATCGCGCCGCAGACGATCGCTTACCGCTATATCTTTGATAATGTTTCCGGTAAGCAGCTCGGTATCGAGAGTTCTATGGCCATCTACGATCATTACGGATGGTGTACGGATAACGCCGGTAATCTTCTTTGTATTGATCTGAATACATTGAGTCTCGTATGGTCCAGAAGACTCGACGACGACTCGGACGTAACTCCGGTCATCGAAGAAGAGAATGGACATGTATATCTTTATACCGCGACAGAAGTTGACTGGCAGAAAGATATCGTAGGCGATTATCAGGGTGCGTCGTTCACATATAAGTTCGATGCCATGACCGGTGCCGATGTATGGCAGACATCCCAGAACTGCTGGACGCACAATGCGGCAAACTCAAGTGATGATATTAACGGTGGTGCGCTGGGTACACCGATCATCGGTAAAAAATCGATCTCAAATATGGTCATCTTCTCTTACTGCAAAACACAGAGTGCCTGGAAGGGCAACATCATGGTTGCGTATGACAAGACGACCGGTAATCAGATATGGAAGTATGAGTGGAATACGTATTCATGGAGTTCTCCGGTAGATGTATACGATGAGGAAGGCAATGCTTATATCGTCATCGCAGACAGCCAGGGACAGATCCATCTCGTTGATGGTTCAACAGGTACACGTGTCGGCTTGATCCAGGGTCTGATGGTAAAAGATTTGGGTAACTTTGAGGCATCGCCGATCGTTGTCGATGGCATGATCGTCATCGGCCAGCGTTCGAATTGCATCTACGGGGTGAAGATATCTTGAGTAAGACGGTATTGCATGAAGTGGTATGGGTAAACGAGGCATTATCAATGAGTGATACGAAACATGATTACAATGATATCGTTTCGATCGAGACGGAGCTTTCCGGGTACAGGAGAGGGAGCCTGAAGGCGATGATCGATCTTGCGGCCGGACGACTTGCCTGGACGGACACACATATGTGGAATAACGATTTTGTCAGAGCACTTTCTCCTGAAGCGGTAGCCAATATCCGCAAGAAACTTCCTGCGACGGAGCTTCTCAGCTGGGCGATGGATTATGCGCAGGGAATCGGTCATCTTATGGGTTCGATGACAGGTTCTTTTCCGCAGGACTGGTCAGTGATCATCCGCTTCTCGGATGGTGAGACCTTGAAAGCCTGTGGTGTCAGCAGTTTCCCGAAACAATGGGCAGCGTACCGTCAGGTGATCGAGGAAGTAGCCAAGACTTCTTTCCGCCTGCGTTAAGCAGATGACGAAATCCTGCATTTTTGATACAATAGACGAAGATTATTTTTTCGAGAGGGATTAAGAAGTGGATTATCTGGAAGGATTATTACTCGGACGTTTATGGAGCGATACTGATTTCGAGAACCGACGCCACACCTCTCTTTTTCTTTTATATGGCATTTTTGTTGATCTTCTGGTGGTTTACAATTACCTGACCGGTGGCTTGAATACCTGGATCACAGGTGGTTTCCTGCCGAAGATCATTGTTTTTATCGTGCTTTTTTTCTTCTGCCCGGCAATCTGCTTTGCCTATTACCGAATGCCCATTTGGGGCAAGATTCCTGTTTTACTGGTGCAGCTTACGAAGATAGGCGCACTGACCTTATTGATCACAGCGTGGGCACGTCCGAAGTTGTCCGTCTCTTTTGGAGATCTTCAGGACTTCCTCATCTCATATTTGAATAAGACACTTGAACAATTCACAGCCAAATATGTGGATACAGCCGGAACTTTTGCTACCGTATTAGGTGTTATCTCCGGCGGTGTATATATCGTAGTGATAGTGGTCCTCATCATCTGTGCCGCTATCCTTATTCCCGGTATCGTGTTCTGTGTCGCTCGTTTTTTACAATACTGGTACGACAAACTTGTCAGCATGCTGGTTCTTTCCGACTTTACTGACAAGTGATGAAAGTTAGGAGAAGATATCATGGCGAATTTATCCGATAAGATCCGGGTCTCCATTGATGATCTGGAAGATATGCTGGGAGTTTTCGGACTTCCGGAATTTATTAAGAAAGCAGAAGCGCGCTTCATACGTCAGACAGAAGAAATTGCAAAAGAAGTATGTGCACGCCCGAAGGTCAAGGTCGTATTTGTTTCCGGCCCGACTTCATCTGGAAAGACAACTTTTACGGACCGTCTGGTTTCCGCTTTGGAAAGAAGAGGAAAGAAGGCCAGCCGTCTGTCCCTCGATGACTATTACGATACAAGATCCCCGAGTTTTGACGAGGAAGGAAGACCGGACTACGAAAGCGTAGATACACTGGATATGCGTCTGGCCAGCATTGACCTGGCTAAACTCGTTAGTGGCGACGAAGTGGTTCCGCCGACTTTTGATTTTATGGTCCGTCAGCGTGTGGAATCCAATAAACCGCCGCTTTACATCGGTAAGGACGGCGTGGTCGTAGTAGAAGGCTTGCATGGTCTTTGCGATATTACGACAGGAAGCTTTGAAAAAGAGCAGTATCTGGGCATTTTCATCATGCCTTATGCTTCTGTCATGTCAGACAGAAGACTTCTGGACAGCGATGATCTCCGCATGCTCCGCCGTATCGTACGTGACGTCCGACACAGAGGTGCGCATGCACTGACGACGATCGACTACTGGCCGATGATCGAAAATTCCGAGCAGAATTACTACCGTGATTATCTGACCCGTGCCGATTATCACGTCAACTCTTTTCTGGCTTACGAACCGCTGGTTATCGCGGCCATGGCGAAGCATGATATTGAAGAGGCACTTGCTGCTTATGAGCAGGGACTTCTGGCACCTTCCGTATTTATGGAGAGAACGGTTCCTCCGAAGGCTTTCGCAAATATTGAAAAAGCCGTCGCCAAGGCCCGCATGCTGCAGACCTGGCTGAGCCAGATCCCGCAGGCGAAGGAGACGTTCGTGCCGAGAACATCGATTCTGAATGAATTCCTTTGTATGGATGAGGAGGGTTGATCACGATGCCTATCCGAATTCCAAACAACTTGCCGGCGACCGGCATATTAGAAAAAGAGCGCATTTTTGTGATGACGGAGGAGCGTGCCTATAATCAGGACATCCGTCCGCTTCATCTTCTGATACTGAACCTGATGCCGAATAAGATCGCGACAGAGACACAGCTTCTCCGCGCGCTTTCGAATTCTCCTTTGCAGGTGAACATCGACCTTCTTTATACGGCTTCTTACCATCCGAAGCATACGGCGACCGAGCATCTGGTGAAGTTCTACGAGACTTTTGAAGATGTGAAAGAGCGCTTCTACGACGGCATGATCATCACCGGTGCACCGGTCGAACTCATGGATTTTGAAGAAGTGGCTTATTGGAAAGAACTTTGTGAGATCATGGACTGGAGCAAGACCCATGTCTACAGCACCCTGCACATCTGCTGGGGCGCACAGGCCGGTCTTTATCACCACTACGGGATCCCGAAGTACAATCTTCCAAAGAAAATGTTCGGTGTGTTCGAGCACAGCATGACCTATACCAAGCCGGTCAAGTTGTTCCGCGGATTTGACGACTATTTCTATGTTCCGCACTCCCGTCACACCGAAGTGAGAAAGGAAGATATCGAGCGTCATCCGAACCTCCGTATCCTTTCCGAGTCGGAAGAGAGCGGCGTGTACGCAGTTTCTGATCTTTCCGGAAGACAGATCTTCATTACCGGACACTCTGAGTACGATGTGAACACTTTGCGTGACGAGTATTTCCGTGATGTGAAAAAAGGACTGCCGATCGAGGTGCCGAAGAACTATTTCCCGAATGACGATCCGACGCAGGAACCCCATATGAAGTGGCGTTCCAGCTCGACGCTCCTGTTTATGAACTGGCTGAATTACTATGTATATCAGGAGACACCTTTCGATATCTCCACGATCAGTGAAGTGCCGAAGCGCTGAACTTGAGGTGAAAAGATGGAGAATACACCAGTGATCCTGAATAACGAAATGATCGCGAGCAAGTGCCCTGTGCGCCCGAATTCCGGCCACAAGGGCACTTTTGGCAAAGTTTTGCTCTATGCCGGAAGTGTGGGCATGGGCGGTGCTGCGTATATGGCGGCTTCCTCCGCACTTCGAAGCGGAGCAGGCTTGGTCTATATCCTGACGGAAAGAGATCTTCTTGTTCCATTGATGACGATGTGCCCGGAGGCGCTGGGTATCGCCATTCCAGACAAAGCCATCGCGGATCCGGCTTCGAAACTGGTGCCGCTTGCTGCTTCTGGAATTTCGGATCCTAGCTGGTTTTCTGAAGTTTTGTGTGACAAAGACGCATGCCTGGTCGGTCCCGGTGTTCCGCCGGAAAGAAAAGAACTGGCGGTCAACGTGGTTGTAGCAGCCAAAACGGCGCCGCATCTGGTTTTGGACGCGGGTGCACTTTCGCTTCTGGCAAAGGACGAACAGGTAAGAAACGCAGTCTTTTCACGTATTTCTCTCGGACTGGCACCGGCAGTGCTGACTCCTCATCTTGGGGAATTTTCCCGTCTCCTTCCCGGCTATCAGCCCGGAGATATGGCGTCCGCCAGTGCTTTTGCCAAGGAAAACGGTGTCATATTGGTATTGAAAAGTAACCAAACGAACATATTTACCCCTGATGGGAAGTGGTATAGTAATCAGGAGGAAAACTCAGGGCTCGCGAAGGGCGGTTCCGGCGATGTGCTGGCCGGACTTCTTACCGGACTCCTTGCACAGGGAATGACGGAAGAAGATGCAGCGGTCTGTGCCGTGCGAATCCACAGCCTTGCAGGTAAGCTTTGTTCAAAGGAACATGGTCAGCGTGCGATGCTCCCGACGATGCTCTGGCAGTATTTTGATGAGTGCTTTAAATTGGTAAAGTGGGAAGAAGGAATGCAATCATGATGGAGAATTTTCCGAACCGCTCCTGGGCGGAGATCAATCTGGATATACTGGCTGAAAATATGCGCGAGATCCGGCGTGTGACCAAGCGCTCGGCAAAAATCATGGCGGTCGTAAAGGCGGACGCTTACGGACATGGTGCGATCGAGACAGCCAGAGTCCTTCTTGAAAACGGCGCGGATAAGCTTGCCGTATCGATGCTGGACGAGGCTATCGAACTTCGTCAGAATGGTATTACGGCACCGATCCTGATCCTCGGCCATACTGATCCGAGACGTATTTCCCAGCTGATCGAAAATGATATCGAGCAGGCAGTATATTCTCTTGAATATGCCAAGGCGATCTCGAAGAAAGCCATTATCCTGGAGCGTACGGCGCGCATCCATATTAAATACGACACCGGCATGAACCGTCTGGGATTCCTGGAGGGTGAGTCTTCGGTCGAAGCAATCCTAGCAATCGCGGAGCTTCCGGGCATTGAGATCGAGGGTATGTTCTCGCACTTTGCCATGTCCGATACTGACGATGATGAATATACCATGAAGCAGTTCGAATCTTTTACCAAGATGGCGGAAGAACTGGAAAAGCGTGGTCTGGTGATCCCGACCAAACATATCTGCAACAGTGCCGGTATCCTTCGTTTCCCGCAGATGCATATGGATATGGTCCGTTCCGGCCTGATTACCTACGGCATGATGCCGAAGGACTGTCCTGCTCCTTATACGGATTTTGAAGTGCGTCCGGCTATGACGCTGAAGTCAAGCGTCGTACACGTCAAGGAGATCCCGGTAGGAGAGACGATCAGCTACGGCCGTCATTTTACTACCGAAAGACCGAGTACCATCGCAACGATCGCAATCGGCTATGCGGACGGATATCTGCGCCGCTTGAGTAACCGCGCGGAAGTCCTGATCCACGGCAAACGTGCACCTGTGGTCGGCAATATCTGCATGGATATGTGCATGGTGGACGTGACGGATTTTGACGAGAAACCGAAGGTAGGCGATGAGGTAGTTCTTTTCGGGAAGCAGAAGGCAAGAGGTGTCGAGGCGGAGATCCCGGTCGACGAAATCTCTGATATGCTGGACACCATCAACTATGAAGTGACATGCCTGGTCGGAAAGAGAATTCCACGCGTTTACATCAAGGATGGCAAGATCGTCCAGATGCACAGTTCGATCTGGTGATCCGTGCTTGACTTTATGCCTGACACCTAGTATAATTCTATCGCTATTCGTATCGATTATTCGTGTAAGAAAAGGTAAAGAAACTAATTTTGGAGGTAGATCCATATGAAGATGACATATCAGCCTAAGAAAAGACAGAGATCGAAGGTTCACGGTTTCCGTGCCAGAATGAAGACCGCTACAGGCCGCGATGTTCTGAAGAGAAGAAGACTGAAGGGCAGAAAGAGTCTTACCGTATAAGGATCACCCAAGTGGTCCTTTTTTATAAGGAAACCGGGGGATATTTTGCATAATGTTGAAGACAACGCAGACTTTGCGTTTTAACTATGAGTTTTCCCGTATTTACAAGCGTGGAAAGTTTTCGACCGGACGGCATCTCGCTGTACATGCGTTTAAGAGAGGTCCGAATCTGAAGCATAATCTGACCAGGATCCCGCAGGATCTTCTGCGTGTCGGATTTACAAACAGTCACGGGCGGAAGACGGCGGTGGCCAGAAACCGTGCCAAGAGACTGTTACGAGCAGCTTTTGCGAAATATGAACCGGATGTCCTTCTGGGGTATGACATAATCTTTCTGATGAAGTCAGGAGAAATACTTCCGACATATCAGGAAGTAGAAAAAGAGATGGGAAGACATCTTTCTAATCTGGGATTACTGAAATCCGGGGAATTACTATGAAGAAGCTTGCGGTGAAACTGATCCGACTTTACCAGTCGTCGCATGGTCCGGACCATATCGGACACTGCCGATTCTCACCGACGTGCTCGCAATATACACTCGAAGCCATAGAAAAATACGGTCTGATCCGTGGAGGCTTGAAGGGAGTTTGGCGTATTCTCCGCTGTAATCCGCTCTGCAAAGGTGGCTATGACCCTCTTAAGTAATATGGTATACTTATGCCTAGCGCATCGTGCCACAAGGGGCATGGAAGGAACAGGAGTAATACATGCAGTTAACGCTTATCTATAAGCTCGGAGCGGGCATATGGACACCGCTCACAGTGATTTTCGGTTGGCTCACAAGCCTTTTAAATGAATATTTCGGGAGCTTTGGTCTGGCTATCATCTTCCTGACCATTATTATCCGTGGTGCAACGATGCCACTGAATATCCGCTCTCAGAAGGCTATGATGAAGCAGCAGGCTTTAAGTGACAAGCAGGCTGAAATTAAGAGAAAATATCCTGATGATAAGCAGAAGCAGGAAGAAGAGTTGCAGAAACTCTTTAGGGAAAACGGTATCTCGACATTGTCCGGATGCCTTCTTCCTTTGTTGCCGATTTTGTTTTTGTTCCCGATCTGGTATGTTGTCCGTCAGCCGCTCCAGTATGTTATGGGTGTCAGCGAGAGCAATATCAAGGCAATGGGAGAACTCCTCAATCTGAAGGGTGTTACTTCGGATAATATTTCTCTGATCAATGTTCTGACTACTGACGCCAGTGCTATGGTGCAGTCTGTTGGAAAAGGACTGATCAAGGTAGATCAGGTACTCGATATGAAGTTCCTCGGAATGAATCTGGGACTTACACCTAGTGCGAATCCGAGCACGATCATGAGTGATCCGGGTACATATCTGCCGCTCTTGAGCATCCCGATCATCTGCTTGATCACAACTGTGATCCAGACCATGATGACGAACCTGACCAAGCCGAATGCGAAAGAAAAGAAAGAAGAGAAGAACCGTGCAAAGGCAAATCCGGCCAACAACAAACCGGATGATCCGTCTAACCGGACGATGAAGATCTTTACATATATCATGCCGCTTCTTATGCTGTGGTTTACATTCTCCTCACCGGCCGCTTTCGGTTTCTACTGGATCGTGGGTAACCTTATGAGTATTCTCCAGACTGTTCTGACTTACTATATGTTCACGAAGCCTTTTGAAGAGAAGACAAGAGAACTCAAGGAACAGAAGAAAAACGCATTTAAGAAGAAAAAAGCAGAACTCGCCACAGAGACAGCAGGCGGGTCTGGAAAAAAGAAGAATAAATAACGTGGATGTTTTTACGTCGGCGGCAAGGAGGCATAGTAGGCTATGAAGAAGACAATCGAGAAAACAGCAAAGTCTGTTGACGAGGCAATCGATCTTGCACTGAGCGAACTTGGTGTGGAGAGAGAGGATGCTTTGGTAGAAGTTGTTGAAGAAGAGAAGAGTGGTTTCCTCGGTTTAGGTGCAAAGGGAGCTACAGTCCGTGTAACAGCGGATATCGATGATGACGATGTTTCTGATGCAGAAGAAAGTGCATCTGAGGATGAAGAGGAAGACGTCTATTATGGTGACGATGAGTCTTTTGAGGGCGACGAAGCTGGTGAAGCAGAAGATGCTGCTGTATCTTTTGTAGCAGACGTGCTTTCGGGAATCGGTATCCACGGTAAACTTGATTCTTATCGTGAGGACGATGTGATCTATATCACAGTAAACGGTCAGGACTGCGGTGCAGCGATCGGCCGTCATGGTGAGACACTGGATTCCATCTCTTATCTTACAAATCTTGTTGCAAACCGTCATAGCGAGGAAAGACTGAGAGTCGTTCTCGATATCGGAGGATACAGAAAGCACAGAGAAGAAGTGCTGATCTCTATGGCACATAAGGCTGCGAATCATGTATTGCGCAATAAGCGTGCTTTCGTTATGGAACCCATGAATCCGGCAGAGCGTCGTATCGTACACGCAGAACTTCAGAGTGTAAAGGGTGTAACCACCCATAGTGAAGGCGAAGAGCCGAATCGTAAGGTAGTTGTTACTCTCGAAGAGTAATAATACCGGTTTCTTTTGGGAGGCGATCGTTTTTGGAAAAGCCATATTGTGCATGTGCCACGCCGCCCGGAGTCAGTGGAATCGCCGTGATCCGTATGGCAGGAGAAGGGTCTGCTTCTGTGGCAGATCAGGTATTCTGCGTCAAGCGTGCCGCAAATGGTGCGAAGACTGTCTCGGAAATGGCAGGATATACGGTAGCGTATGGTCAGCTTTTTGACCCGTCCACGAAAGAAACGATCGATGAAGTAATGGTGACACGTTTTTGTGCACCTCATTCCTATACAGGTGAAGAAGCAGTAGAAATCTCTTGTCATGGCGGTTTGACCGTAAGACAGGAGATTCTTCGCGTTTTACTGGAAAACGGCGCGCGTATGGCCGGACCTGGTGAATTCACAAGAAAGTCTTTCATGGCAGGAAAGATGGATCTGTCCCAGGCTGAGGCGGTCATGGATGTAATCGCGGCGGATTCAGAACTGGCGCTACGTGCTGCAGAATCCCAGCTTGCCGGATCACTCAAGCAGCGTGTCGGGAACATCTCGACCGTTCTGTATGGTGTGATGGCCGTCTTTGAATTATGGATCGACGAACTGGATGATGAGGGCGAGCAGGAAACGAAGATCGCACACGCGGAGAAACTGGAAGAACTGCTTTTACAGATCCGAAATCTGACAGATACATACAAGCAGGGACGAATCCTTTCTGAACGGATGAAGATCGTGATCTGTGGTATTCCCAACAGCGGAAAATCCTCTCTTCTCAACTGCTTGAGCGGATATGACAGGGCAATCGTGACCGATGTTCCCGGAACGACCCGAGATACGTTGGAAGTACTGACGAGTCTTGGCGGCGTGCCGGTCCTGCTGATCGATACGGCAGGAATTAGAAAGACAGAAGATGTTGTCGAGGCAATCGGTGTAGATCGTGCGACAGCGGCCCTTTCTGAGGCGGACATCGTGTTCTGGCTGGTATCTACTGAAGAAAAGGAAGATACCATCAAGGAACTGATCGATCCGATCATGGAGCTCCCTGAAGAAACGAAGATCGCACTTTTGATCAGTAAGTCGGACACGTCTGACGAAGAAACCGTCAGAAAACAGGAAGAAACAGTGAGAACCCTTATCCGTGAAAAGGGCTATACACGAACCCCGGATATGTACGGAAGTCTTTCCTCCAAGACAGGAGAAGGTCTTTCGAAGATCGAAGAGTATGTCCGGAAGGTCTATGAGGAAATGGGATCCGCCTCTTCGGCAGAACTGCTTCTGACCAACAGAAGACATTTTGAATTACTGTCCTCCGCTTCGAAAAAAGTGGAAGAGTGCATCCGCCTTCTCCGTGCGGGAGAAAGCCTGGAAGGCCCGTCGCTTTTGATCCGTACGGCACTGGAAGACCTTGGTGAGATCACGGGAGAAACAGTAAGTGATACGCTTGTAGAGACGATCTTTTCACGTTTTTGCGTGGGTAAATAACAGGAGAGAGTATGGGAAATTGGGAACAATTGAAAGAGAATAAATCCTGGTATGAGGCAGGCACTTTTGATGTGGCTGTCATCGGCGCAGGACACGCTGGATGTGAAGCTGCTTTTGCCTGCGCACATTTAGGTCTTTCGACGTTGCTTCTGACCCTGCACCTCGACCAGCTGGCTAATCTTCCATGTAATCCGAGTATCGGTGGTACGGCAAAAGGACAGCTTGTGCGTGAGATCGATGCGCTTGGCGGTATTATGGGCGAGATGGCTGATCTTTCGGCGATTCAGACCCGTATGCTTAACCGTTCCAAAGGACCTGCGGTTTTTTCTCCGAGAGCCCAGATGGACCGTGCTTCCTACAGCCGGAAGATGAAATCGCGTATTGAAAAAGAAGAGAACATTTCTCTGGTACAAGGAGAAGTCGTAGAGCTTTTCTGGGATGAGAATAAAAATATCGATGGTATCCGTACGCGAAGCGGTGCCTGCTATCACGTAAAAGCAGCGGTGATCTGCTCCGGCACATATATGGAAGCCAGAACGATCCGTGGCGAAGTGATCCTGGAAAGCGGACCGGACGGATTGTCGCGTTCTGTCGGCCTTTCGAAGAGTATGGCCGATGCGGGCATCCGGATGCAGCGCTTTAAGACAGGAACGCCGGTGCGCGTCAACAGAAGAACGGTCGACCTTTCCGTCATGGAGATCCAGCCTGGTGAACCGGATATGCCGCCTTTCTCCTATGCCAATGAGATGAAGGGAATTACCCCGCCCGAAGAGCAGATTCCATGCTATTCGGTATGGACGACGCCCGAAACACGTAAAGTCATTACCGAGAATATGGACCGTTCGCCACTTTACAGCGGCGTCATTGAGGGTACCGGCCCGAGATACTGTCCATCGATCGAAGATAAATTCATGCGGTTCCCGGATAAGAGCCGCCATCAGATATTTGTCGAGCCGATGGGCGAAGAGACTGAGGAACTGTATCTTCAGGGCTTTTCCACGAGCCTTCCGGAAGATGTGCAGGTGCAGATGGTGCACTCGCTTCCCGGCCTTTCCAAAGCGCATATCCAGCGTGCTGCCTATGCGATCGAGTATGACTGCATCGATCCGACAACCGCAGATCTTTCGCTGGAGTCGACTTGTCTAAAAGGACTGTTCACCGCGGGGCAGATCAATGGTTCTTCCGGTTATGAAGAAGCTGCAGCGCAAGGCTTGATGGCAGGAATCAATGCCGCCATGAAGATCCTGGGAAAACCACCTGTGATCCTTGACCGTTCGCAGGCATATATCGGCGTGCTGATCGATGACCTAGTCACAAAGGGCACAAGAGAGCCGTACCGCATGATGACTTCTCGCGCGGAATACCGTATTTTCCTGCGTCAGGACGATGCAGACATGCGTCTGACGGAAATAGGAAGAAGTATAGGCCTGATCGATGACGAGCGTTTTGCGGCCTTTCTTTCGAAGAAAAAGGCGATCGAAGATGAGGAAGCGAGACTTAGATCTACATATCTTCCGCCGAGCCCGGAGCTGCATGAGATATTGAACCGCTGCGGAAGTACTCTGACCCAGTCGGGTATTGCGCTTGCGGATCTGATCAAGCGTCCGGAGATCCACTATGCCGATCTGGCACCTGTCGATGACAAGCGTCCAAAACTTTCGAATGATGTTGTTTTTGCGGTGGAAGTGGATATCAAGTACGAGGGTTACCTGGCACTTGAAGAAGAACGGATCAGAAAGTTCGCAAGTCTGGAGAAGAAAAAACTTTCACCGGATATTCCTTACGATCAGATCACGGGTCTTCGCCTGGAAGCCCGAAGCAAACTGATGGAGAGAAAACCGATGTCTCTTGGACAGGCGTCGAGAATCTCCGGTGTTTCTCCGGCGGATATTGCGGTCCTGCTGGTTTATCTGGACGCAAAGAAACGACAGACCAAAGAACCAGGAGAGAACGAGAATGAATAAGAACAGGATCAAGCCGCAGGACGGAAAAAACCTTTCCAAAGAGCAGAAGCAGGCTCTCCGCAGCACGATGGCCGGGGCTTCGAAGAATAAGAAATCTTCTAAGCCAAAAGAGCCGGTGAAGCAGGCAGCAGCACCTTCTGTTGCTCCTGCTCCGAAGCATGAGCCGATCATCACGAGTGATGAGGATATCACCAAGGCAAAAGAAATCTCGCCGTATCTGACTTCGGGAAGTGAAGACATTTCTGTCCCGCTTTCCGCAGAGAGCATAAAAGCATTCCAGATCTATGCAGCGATGCTTAGAAAATGGAACGAGAAGATGAACCTGACCAATATAGTGGATGATAAGGGAATCGCGATCCGCCATTTCATCGATTCATTGACACTGGTCACCTATATCGAAAACGAAGAGAGAAAGCAGGGCCGCCGAGATCTGTCTCTGATCGATGTCGGAACCGGCGCCGGTTTCCCGGGAATCCCGCTGAAAGTCACAATGAGTGAACTCTCCGTAACACTTCTTGATTCCTTAAAGAAGAGGATCGGGTTCTTGGATGCGGTATGTGAGAAACTGCAGCTTCAGGACATCCACACGATCCATGCACGGGCAGAAGAAGGTGCGAAATCCAAGCTTTACCGTGAAAAGTTTGACATCTCCACAGCACGTGCGGTTGCGGCGCTTCCGACACTTTGCGAATACTGCCTGCCATATGTTAAAGTCGGCGGAATCTTTCTTGCTATGAAAGGACACGCGGAAGAGGAGACAGAGGCGGCGCAGAAAGCCATCGTAACGCTTGGTGGAACATTGGAGACCGTGCATAACTTTACACTTCCCGGAACGGATATGCAAAGATCGATCGTGGTCATCCGCAAGATCCGCCCCACACCGCCGAAATATCCACGAGGACAGGGTAAACCCGAGAAGGAGCCGATTCAATGACTGCGATCTATCTAGCCATCCAGATGACACTTCTTATGGGAGTCGGATTTTTCGCCCGTAAGGTAAACATTGTTGACGAGAAGTTCCCGAAATCACTGGGCAATTTCCTTTATCACTTCGGTTTTACATGTGTTGTCATCAAAGCCATGATGGCTTCGGATATGTCGGCCCTGGGAGATATGGGTGTCCTGATCCTGATCAGCCTTGGTACAATGGGCATCATGTTCTTATTTGCCACGCTGACCAATACTCTCATGAAAAAGAAAGACGACATGGCCAATATCTCGGTAGTTGACCTGATGTTCGTTAACTTCACATTTATGGCCTTCCCGATCATTGAAGCGCTTTTCGGCGAGAAGGGAAGCATCTATATTGCCGCATATACGATCCCGGTCAGGATATTGTTCTATGTGGTTTCTCCGTTGATATTAGCACGCGGCGCCAAAAGCACTGGAAAGAAAAACGGAACCTCTCAACCTAAGGTTGGAAAAGAGGTCATTAAAGTTCTTCTTTCGGCTCCGGTCCTGGCAATTCCGGTGGGCTTTGCACTGAGCTTCCTTCCTGGCCCGTTACCGTCTCCGATCACGAACAGCATCGCTGCCGTTGCATCTGTCGTTACCCCGATGGGCATGGCATTATGCGGTATGCGTCTTGCGGAAGTTCCGATCAAGGAGTGCATAAAAAATGCACGTTGCTGGATCCTTACATTCCTGCGCCTTTTCTGCGCGCCGGCTATCGCGTTGGGGCTGATGTTTGTACTGACAAGATTTGTTTCACTCGATCCCGTTCTGGTAAAAATGTGCGTTGTGTACTGCGCACTTCCTGCCGCCGCATCCACAACGATCATTGCCATGAATGTTGGTTCCGATTCAATTAAAGCCGCGCAGTGCGTATTTCTCACTACGGCTTGTTCTGTAGTGACTTTACCGATCTGGGTATTTCTTGCTGAAAAGGTCTTCTGATTCCGCTTTATCCGCTTCCTTCCGGATCAGCTGTTGTACATCGCGCTGCAGTCTGTCTCCATCGTGTTCAGATCGATGTAGGTAGTGATCAGATAGGATCCGCCTCGTCCGTTGTAGAGTTTTGTGAACTGATCATCCGGGAGTGTTTCCCAGTTTCCGTTATTCACGCGGATCAAAGGCGTGATCTGTTCTGCATCCGGATCATCCTTGTAGTTTGAGTACATCATAAATGTATTGGCATCGGTGAAGAGAGCCATACCCATCGTACCACTCTGCGAAAAAGAATATGTCTCTTCCCATTTTGTGTCATTGAGTTTGTACAGATAAATGCTGCAGAATCCATTTTTGGAATTGCCGGTGACAGGTGAATTGACAACGACGCCAAGCGATTCTTTTTCCTCAAGGAAAGCGATACCCTCGATTCTATCCAGCTTGTTCAAAGGAGGAAGTTCAGGGAGATCGTAATTCTTTGCGTCTGAACCGATAGCATCGATATTGTTGCTCCAGCACAACTTATGGTTATCTGAGTCGATAGATAAAGTCTGTCCATAAATCATCGTATTCTTGGAAAAGAGAAGACTGTTTACGCTGTTATTTGTAGTCTCGGCAGCGGGAGCAGTTGTTTCCTCTGATTCTTCTGCGTACGTTGTCTCTTCTGCTTCACAGTCGACCGTTGTTTGCGCTACTTCTTCCTCCATCTTCGTTGTTGAAGCAGCGGTCGTTCCCTCACGGATCAGATTTGACTTGCTGCTGTCATTATCATCTCCCAGATTATTGGAGATGTCGATCTTTCCGTGTGTATTCTTATACGAAGTGGTTTCTGCAGAATCGTAGGCGTCAATATCAACTGCTTCAGCGACTTCTGTTATCTTCATTTCACCATGTGCGTGGGAGGAAGAATCACTCTTCTTACCAGCGCCTAACATCGGGTAAACAGCCATGATGCCAATGCCGACCACGACAACACTTGCAATAAGTGCGCCCAGGCGGATATATTTTCCGGAAGAGAAACTCTTTTTGGAAGACTGTTCCAGAGATTTCCTGGCTTCTTCGACACGTGCCGCTTCAATCGCTTTTCTGGTCTTTTCCAGAAGTGCATCTGAAGTCTGGATCGGTTCCAAGCTCTTTTTCAGATCATCACCAAACATATCACTCTTCCTCCTTCCAATAGTCTTTCAGTTTCTCACGGGCCCGCATCAGACGACTTCGGACAGAACTCTCGGTGATCCCGAGCTGCTTGCCGATCTGTGCGTTATCCATGTCGAAGTAGAAACGAAGAAGAATGACATCCTTGTACTTTGGAGGCAGCTCCTGCACGGCCGAAAGAAGAGGATTACTATCGTCAAGACGCTCGATCATGCGCTCTTCCACCTGATTGCCGGGAAGTGGCTTGATGCGCTTCTTTTCCTCGCTTTTCGGTTTGACCCGGTCAAGAAGGTCTCCGAGAAAACTCGTCCTTTGCATATACGAAGACTTCAGGTAATCCAGACACACATTCCTCGCGATCGACAGGATCCAGTATTTGATCTCACTGTCCCCGCGCCAGGAATCCAATCGTGTCATCACTTTAACGAATACATCTTGAAAAGCATCCTCAGCCAAGGACTGCTTCCGAAGATACACGTTACACATACGGAGTACATCGTTTCCGTACTTCGTGAAAAGCTCTTCCACATCGGGCTTTTCAAAGTGATCCGAGCTGGTTATCGCATCTGGTGCCATCGTGCTCCCTTTCTGCTTCAATAATAAGACGAAACATACTCCGTTTTTGTTGCAAATATTTCGTGATTTATTCTATACAAAAAGTTTGATTTTGACCACCGAAAAAAGGGTTGTTGTGGTAAAATAGTTGGGTGACTATTTGTAATAAGGAATAAAGGGAGGAAGACTGATGTCTGATTCTACAAATGAGAACCTGTCCGGTAAGGATTTGAGAAAACAGCAAGAGGCTGAAGTTGATGCTATTTTCTGTTCCGAACAGACTACGATCATACCGGTCGATCTTGAAAAAGAAATGAAGAAATCCTTCATCGATTATGCGATGAGTGTTATTTCCGACCGTGCCCTGCCGGATATCCGTGACGGATTGAAGCCGGTACACAGAAGAATCCTGTACTCGATGTACACACAGGGATTCACCCCGGATAAGCCATATCGTAAGTGCGCTACCACAGTAGGTGACGTACTTGGTCGTTTCCATCCACATGGCGACGCATCCGTATACGATGCACTCGTTCGTCTGGCGCAGGACTTTTCCATGCGCTACATGCTGGTAGAGGGCCATGGTAACTTCGGTTCCATGGACGGTGACCCGCCGGCTGCTTACCGTTATACGGAAGCAAGACTCCAGAAAGTCGCGATGGAGATGATGAGCGACATCAACAAAGGAACGGTCGACTTCCGTCCGAACTTCGACGAACATGATGTCGAGCCTGTCGCACTCCCGTCCCGTTTCCCGAACCTTCTGGTAAATGGTTCTGTCGGTATCGCGGTTGGTATGGCGACAAATATCCCGCCACACAATATGGGCGAAGTTATTGATGGCGTTGTAATGCTCCTGGATAACCCGGATGCAACGATCGATGACCTCATGACCGTTGTACAGGGACCGGATTTCCCGACAGGTGGTATGATCCTCGGACGCCGTGGTATCAACGACACATACAGAACAGGTAAAGGCCGTATCGTAGTACGTGCCCACACCGATATCGAAGTCATGAGCAACGGCCGTGCCCGTATTATCGTGCATGATCTCCCGTATATGGTCAACAAGGCCCGCCTGATCGAGAAGATCGCGGAACTGGTCAAGGAAAAGAAGATCGAAGGTATCTCCGATATCCGCGACGAGTCTGACCGTAACGAAAAAGTACGTATCGTTATTGAGCTCCGCCGTGACGCCAATGCGAATGTCGTACTTAACCAGCTCTACAAGAATTCCCAGATCCAGGATGCATTCTGCGCGAACATGCTGGCACTGGTACCGGACAGCGAAGGCCGCCTCGAGCCGAAGACGATCAATCTCCTCGATGCACTGACCTACTACGTTGCCCACCAGGAAGACGTTGTTCTGCGCCGCACTAAATATGATTTGGAAAAAGCACTTGCCCGTAAGCATATCGTGGAGGGTCTCCTGATTGCGATCGATAATATCGATGAGGTCATCCAGATCATCCGTTCTTCCCGTACAGAGGAACAGGCGAAGGCAAGACTCTGCGAGCGCTTCGGATTCTCCGAAAAGCAGGCCCAGCATATCGTGGATATGCGTCTCGGCCGTCTTACCGGTCTCGAAAGAGAAAAACTCGAAGCAGAAGCAAGAGAACTCGACGAGCGTATCGCATATTTCCGCAATGTTATCGACGACGAATCCTTGCTGCGTAAGGTCATCAAGGACGAGATCCTCGAAGTTAAGAGAAAGTACTACGAGGAGAGAAGAACCGAACTCGGACCGCCGGATGAAGACGATATCGATGACGAGTCGTTGATCCAGGAAGAGCAGATCGTGATCACGCTGACCCACCTCGGTTACGTGAAGCGTATGCCGATCGATACATACAGAAGCCAGCATCGTGGCGGACGTGGTATTTCCGGATTGGCTACACACGAAGAGGACTATGTCACGAAGATCATTACATCTTCCACGCACGATATCCTTCTTTGCTTCACGACTAAGGGCCGTGTGTTCCGTATGAAGGGCTATCAGGTACCGGAGGCAGGACGTGCCGCGAAGGGTACTGCTGTTGTAAACCTTCTGCAGCTCGAAGCCGATGAGAAGATCAGAACGATCATCCCGATCAAGGACTTCGAATCCGGTGCATTCTTAACGATGGCAACCAAGCAGGGTATCATCAAGAAGACAGAACTTCTCGATTATTCCCGTATCAATAAGAGTGGTCTTATTGCGATCAATATCCGTGAGGATGACGAACTTGTCGGTGTACATCTTACTGATGGTAATCAGGAGATCGTACTTGTTACGAGAAGCGGTCTTTCCATCCGTTTCAATGAGAATTGCGTAAGAAGCACAGGACGAAACACCATGGGCGTTAAGGGTATCACATTGCGTGAGGGCGATGCAGTTATCGGCATGGCTCCGGTAGTGGAAAACCAGAACCTCCTGGTAGTCGCGGAGAAGGGCTTCGGTAAGCGTACCGAACTCGAAGAATACCGTGTACAGTCCCGTGGTGGTAAGGGTCTGATGACATATCGTGTATCCGATAAGACCGGACCACTGGTTCGTGCATTGCTGGTTGATGACGACAAAGATATCCTGATCATTAACGATGATGGTATCCTGATTCGTCTTTGGGCTAAGGAGATCCCTGTCCTGTCGCGTGTTACACAGGGTGTAACGTTGATGCGTTCGAAGGGAAGCCTGATCGTGGACGTAGCGATCGTCGACCACGAAGAAGAGGAAGAAGTAACTGCGCTGCCTGAACAGGAAGCAACCGGGGAAACAGATGACGAAGAAGTGGTTTCTTCTGAGAATGAAGAACCGCTAACAGAGCAGTCTTCCGAAGAAAATATAGTTGAAGCAGAGACGCCGGAAGCGTAATTGCTGAAACGATCATTCTAAAGGAGAAACACAAACTATGATGACGAACAAGTTCGGAATGGGCAGAAGTTCACGCCGGACATTTCGAAGAGAAGGCTGGAAATCTGTAGTTGCCATGTTGCTTGTCTGCCTAAGTGCTTTTCGCTATGTACTGGCAGATCCGGATCCGACCACATCTTCAACAGGTGATGACGGAAGCGCTATCGTTGGTGAGAGCGCCGATCCGGAATTCGGAAATACCGGAGAAGTAGGCCAGCAGGTACTGTCCCTTCCATCTTTGGATCAGGTGCAGTGCGCTTCGTACTTCTGCTATGACCGGACAACGAAGCAGGTGCTGATCTCGAAGAGTGAAGACAAGAAGATCTATCCGGCAAGTATGACGAAGATCCTGACTCTCGCGCTCGCGATGGAGTATCTTGATCCGCATGAGAAGGTTACGGTCAGCCAGAGTGCGATGTCCGCAACCACGCCGAATTCAACTATGATGGGACTTGAGACGGGCGAAGAGATCGAGGTCAATGAACTGTACTATGGTCTTATGCTTCCTTCGGGAAATGATGCCGCGAACGTGCTGGCTGAAGAAATCGCGAAGCATTATGCTTCGTCAAAAGGCGCGCTTCCTACGACAACGCCGAAGCCTGTCCAGGCGGCCGATGGCACTACAGAGATGAAGACAGAGGACCCGAATACGTTTTCTCTGATCGGACAGTTCGCATATATTGCAAACATGAAGATCCAGTCGCTGGGCCTGACGCATTCGCATTTCATGAATCCAAATGGACTGCAGAATGACAACCATTATACGACGGCGCAGGAACTGGCCATGATGTTTGATTATGCACTTCAGTTTGAAGACTTCCGCACAGTCATCCGCACGCCGACACATGCTTTTAAAGCAGACAACAAGCATCAGTTTGACGGCTGGAAGATCGTAAGAAATACCAATTTCCTTCTGCAGGATCCGTGGCTGCTGGGTGAGAATACCCACTGTGTCGAGATCTTCGGTGGAAAGACGGGTACAACAAAGACAGCCGGAACGGGTATGACACTTCTTTCCATCAACCAGAACGGGCATGAGGTGATCACTGCCGTGTGCGGAATTCCTTACAGCATGTCTGACCACCAGACAGTGTATGTGGCGACTGTCGTAAATGCTGCCCATGACGCGTGCTGGAATAACGATCCGAATGTCAAAGTGTCTGGAAATGTGATGGATTACCGTTCCTATAACGCTCCACGCGGACAGGAACCGACCGGAGACAAGACTGTGATCCATATCGGCACACCGACACCGATTCCTACTGAGGCTCCAGAACCGACGCAGACTCAAGCACCGGTGGTCACTCAGGCACCGGAACAGGTGGAAGAGAAGAAGTCGATGTTTGAAGAGCATCCTGTACTGGTGATCGTGCTGATCGTCCTGGGTGTGATCGTGATCACGTTGATCATATTTACATTCCTCTCGGCCTACCGCATCCGTAGAAGAAGAAAGAAGATGGGCATCCGGAAGATTCTATAAACCGGAGCCATCGATAGCTGGGTAACAAGAAGGGCTGTTTCCGTTTCGGAAGCAGCCCTTTTGACATAGCAAAGAAGTATTCTTGTATAAAAAAAGAACTGCCGTTTCCGGCAGTTCCTGGAAGTTTCTGGTTTATTACGATCAGAGATCCTTCACTTCGTCGAGGATCTTCTTTACGGATTCAGCAGAAGCCTGCAGGAAGCGGAGCTCCTGAGGATCAAGATCAAGCTCGAGAACTTTCTCGATACCATCTGCACCGATGATCGTAGGAACGTTTGTAGCTACATCCTGAATGCCATATTCACCACTCAGTACGCTGCCGACTGTACGGATCGTATTCTCACCCTTGAGGAGAGACTTTGCAATAGTGGAAACAGAAACGGCAATACCGTCAAATGTTGCGCCCTTGAGCTTGATGACTTCTGCACCGGAGAAACGAGTCTTTTCTGCGATCTCAATGCGGTCAGCCTGTGTGAACGGGATGCCTGTTGTCTTGGAATAATCGTCGATAGAAAGACCGGCAATGTTTGTTGCGCTCCATGCAGGAAGCTGGGAATCGCCGTGCTCACCAATGATGTAACCATGTACGTTACGCACGTCGATATCGAGTTTCTGGGAGATAAGGATACGGAAACGGGCACTGTCAAGAACTGTACCGGAACCAAGAACACGGTTTCTCGGAAGTCCGGACCACTTTGCGATCATGTAAGTGAGAACGTCGACCGGATTGGAAACGACCAGGATATTACCTGTTGTGTAGTGCTCCATGATGCTTGTGGTGATCTTCTTAGCCAGACCAACATTCTTCTTAGCAAGATCCAAACGTGTCTCGCCTGGCTTTCTCGGGATACCTGCTGTGATGATGATCAGATCGCAATCCTTTACGTCCTCATAATCACCGGCATAGATGTCCATCTGTCCGAGGAAAGGAAGACCGTGACTGATATCAAGTGCCTCACCCTTGGCCTTGTCCTGATTTACATCGATCAAAACTAACTCTGTGCAAAGCTGCTGGATAGCCATTGCAAAAGCGATGGAAGATCCGACTGCACCTGCTCCAATAATTGCTACCTTAGAACCGTGTTTAACCTTCATTTTCGTACCAACTCCCAAAATAATCTGAAATCTAAATCTCGTCGAATCGCAAGCGGTATGTGCAATAAAACATAGCCCACCCGCAAAATCTGGCAAGCGTATTTTATTATGAAATTTTCTCAATGACAACGGCACAAAAGCAAAAAGCATTATGTGCATAAAAGCATGACAAAAAATGCTTTTTTAGATATGCGAAAAGTATATGAAATCATGAAATACTAGTATACATATTTGAAGCAAGCTTGTTTGCATTCACTCAATGAATGTGGCAAAATGAAAAACAGAATGTGCATGAGATCAAGAATAATGATCGACCACTTAGTAATAAGGAAAGAGGATATAGTATGAAGAAAAAATTGTTTTGCATTCTTCTTGCATCAGTAATGCTTTTTGGTGTTGCATGTGATAAGAAATCGAGCAGCGCAGCAGAAACGACAACAGTAGAGACGACCACAAAGAAAACCAGACCTGTAGTCTCTTCCACAACGACCGAGCCCACAACAAGTGCGGACTTCCGTGATTCGTTTGATGGCCTTGCCGGTGACTTCATCGATATGTGCAGAAAGAATGACTATGATATCGCATTGCAGGAGTACCAGTTTACTTTCCTGGATGGAGTTGATGAACCTGTTCGTGCATTGAATGCATCGGGAGAAAATGGAAACATCACATTCCAGTGCATCGTGTTTGAGAATCCTTCAACAGCAGTCGGCTGGATGAATGCCATGGTCGAACTTGCTGATGAGATCACAAAGAAAGAGGAAGGCTCTACACCAACAGGATGCAAGTATCTTGGTATCTGGAGTGATACCCAGGATCTGGATTCCATGTCCTTGTACTTTGTAATGGGAAATACATTTGTAAGTATGAGTGCACCGAATGACTATCCGGAATGCCATCGTACGGTCGAGCAGAACTATAAGGATCTGACAGGAAAAGAACTGAAGGTATCGACGATCTAAAATATAGATAATGTATATAATATGTCACAGACGACCGCTTTCGGTATCCAAGCCGGAAGCGGTCGGTGTTTTTTCTTTCTTTGCACAGGAAGGGCTAACAGGCAAAGCTCGAAAAGCCCTAAAAATAGGGATCTTTCAGGCTTTGAAAAAAAGAATGAAAAAATATCAAAAAAGGTGTTGACACTACCCATACCTCGTGGTACTATAGTTAAGCGCTTCGCGAGAGCGACACGCAACGGACCTTGAAAATTGAATAGAAGAGCAGAAAGTAATTACTACTTTATATACGAGCCAATAGTTCAATTCATAGAGTTGAAAAACAAGTAAACAAAGAGCCAAAAGGCTCTCAAGATTTTTATTGAGAGTTTGATCCTGGCTCAGG
>JAFWPB010000002.1 GCA_017545245.1 Clostridiales bacterium | reverse complement strand
TACGACTTATCACCCCTATCCCACTGCTCGAAAAGCACTAGCGCGTAGCCGACCCCCAAAGGGCTTCAGGCATTTGCCCACTTCTCTAATATACGGCCGAAATCCGGGCTTCAATGAAACAGAACATTTTGAGACAACCCCTTTTTCGTGTGTTACTGTTCTTCTTTTTCACAGTTTTCTGAAGCGGAAAAGAAACCAAATCGAAATGAAAATCATTTCGCTATTTTTTATCAAAATGTGTTAATATGTTTCTATGAGACTTGGGGAAAGCAGGGAACACCATTATGTTGCGTTCGTTACACGCTTTTGCCGGAGGCGTTCATCCTATCGGCAACAAAAACACCGACGTTCTACCTTCTATTCATCTGCATGGTTTTCCCGAAGTGGAACTCCTGATGCAACAGCACATCGGACCACCTTGTACCTGTGTAGTTAAACCTGGTGATCACGTTGATGTCGGAACCATGGTCGGCCGAGCCGACAAGCCCATGTCCGTACCGATTCATTCCAGTATTTCCGGAACAGTAAAAGAAGTACACTATGTGGTATCTGCAAATGGTACGCCGGTAGAAGCTGTCCGTATCGAATCTGATTTCAAGCACACTATCAATCCGTTCTGCCGTCCTCCGAAGGTCGAGTCCTTCGAAGACTTTGTCCAGATGATCCGCGACTCCGGATTAGTCGGACTCGGCGGCGCCGCTTTTCCTACATATATAAAAGTCAATCCACCGAAGAACAAGATGCCGGACACCCTGATCGTCAACGCGGCAGAGTGCGAGCCGTATATCACGGCTGACTACCGCCAGATCTGCGAACACCCGGATGATATTATCGATGGTATCCTCTGCGTTATGAAGTGGCTGGAGATCCCGAAGACGATCATTGGTGTGGAGGATAACAAACCACTTGTTACACGTATCTTCTCGCACGAGATCAAGAAACGTGTGTATAAGACCGGCCGTCATCCGGACATCGAAGTAAAAACGCTGAAGACCATCTATCCGCAAGGCGCGGAGAAGATGCTGATCTATACCCTTACCGGAAGAAAAGTACCTCCGGGAAAACTCCCAATCGATGTGCATACACTGGTCATGAATGTCAGTACACTTCGTTTCATCGGTCTTTATCTCAAGGAAGGTATTCCGCTGACGCGTAAGCGTATGACGCTGGACGGAAGTGCCCTGAATACTCCTGGTAACTTTATCGTGCCGATCGGTGCGCGCATCCAGGATATCATCGAGGCGGCCGGCGGTACTCGTGAAGAGCCGAAGAAGATCATCATGGGAGGTGCCATGATGGGTGTTGCGCTCGACCGTATCGACCACGGTATCATCAAAGCAAATAATGCGATCCTGGTATTCGGAAGCGAAGAGACAACGCTTCCACCGGAATCTGCCTGCATCCGATGCGGACGCTGCGTCGCCTCCTGCCCGATGGACCTGATTCCTTGCGGCATTGACAAGGCTACGCGTCTTCGCGATGTACAGATGCTCGAAAAGCACCATGTTATGGACTGTATTGAGTGTGGCTGCTGCACATATGCCTGCCCGGCCAAGCGGTTCCTGACGCAGAGCATCAAGAACGGAAAGGTCATGGTTCGTGCCGAGCGTGCCCGAATCAAGAAGGAACAGGAACTTCTTTCCGCATCTGAAAACAAAGGAGGTCCTTCGTCCTCATGAAACTGCAAGTCTCCAATTCCCCGCACGTCCGGGATAAAGCGACTACCCAGTCGATCATGCGCGATGTGATCATCGCACTTTTACCTGCGACTTTTGCCGGCTGGTATTACTTTGGTATCCGTGCCGTACTGGTCACCTTGCTTTCGATCGTGTCCTGTATCGGATTTGAATTTCTTTCTCGAAAAGTCATGAAGAGAAATAATACGATCGCAGATCTTTCTGCTGTCGTTACCGGACTTCTTCTTGCGATGAACCTTCCGGTTACCATTCCTTTTTACATGGTCGTGATCGGTGCATGTTTTGCTATCGTCGTGGTCAAGCAGATGTTCGGTGGTTTGGGAAACAACTTCGTAAACCCTGCCATCGCCGCAAGAATCTTTCTCGTGATCGCTTTCCCGAAAGCCATGACATCCTGGACACTCCATACCGGTTCCTGGTTCAGTTTGAAATCGGTCGATGCAGTTTCGTCTGCTACACCTCTTACCATGATCAATAAACCTGATGCCCCTTCAATGTGGGATCTTTTCATCGGAAACAAGGCCGGATGTATCGGTGAAGTTTGTATCGCCGCTCTTCTCATCGGCGGTCTTTATCTCATGATCCGTCATGTGATCCGCCCGTGGATACCGGTTTCCTATATCGGTACATTCCTGGTACTGGTTCTTCTGTTTGGCCACACCAATCTTCTGCATATTCCTTCCGCAGATTATTCAACTTTGAAAGCATGGTCGGATCTCTTCTATGAGGCAGGATATATGCTCTGTTCCGGAGGACTTGTACTCGGTGCGTTCTTCATGGCGACCGATTATGTTACTTCGCCGCTCACTGTAAAAGGAAAGCTTCTTTTCGGTCTGGGCTGCGGCATCCTGACTTTTCTCATCCGTTATTACGGCAACATGGCAGAGGGTGTATCCTTCTCGATCATCCTGATGAATATCCTGACGCCGCATATTGACGATTGGACAATGGGCAAGCCATTCGGGGAGGTGAAAGAAAATGCAAAAGCTTAAAGGTTTTCTCCCTGCCATTATTCTTGCTTTGATCTGCGGAATCTGCGTTTTCCTTCTGGCCGGCACCTATTCTCTTACAAAGGATAAGATTGCAGAACAGGAAAAAGTCGCTGCCGAAGAAAGAAAACTCACGATCTTCCCGGGAGCACGTTCTTTTGAAGCATTACAATACTCGGACAGTATCCGGGAAGAATTAAAAACCGACGGCATCGATCCGGATGAAGTCTATATCGCCTATGACGAAAATGGTACAGCGCTCGGCTATATCTTCATCAATTCCGGATTCGGCTACGCCGGACAGATCGTCACTACAACAGGTATCGGCGCAGACGGAAAGATCGTGATGGTCATTGCCACCGCTGCTTCCGACACACCGAAGCTGGGAAAAGAAGTCGAGGGACGTCCGTTCCTTGATGGCTTCACCGGACTTACCACCGAACGTGACCTCATCCTGAAGCAGGATGTTGCCGCTGTCTCCGGCGCGACGATATCTTCGCGTGCTGCGACAGCTTGTGTAAACCGCGCTTGTGCGGCCTACCGGACATTTGTTGAGAAAGGATTGATCGTATGAGTGAGAATAAAATGAAAGACGTCACCTACCGGTCACCGGATGAACGTCTGGCAGAAAAGAAAAGCAAATACACTCCGAAGTACATCTTTTTGAATGGTGTACTCTATGAGAATCCGGCACTTCGTCTGGTCCTCGGCACATGTCCGCTCCTTGCCGTAACGATTTCCGCCAAGTCCTCTTTCTTCATGGGACTGGCCGTGCTCTTTGTACTGACGGCATCCGAAGCGATCATCTCGCTTTTACGGAACATCATTCCGAACAAGGTCCGTATCCCGGCATTCATTACGATCATCGCAACTTTCGTTACGATCGTGCAGATGGTGATTTCCGCATATTTCCCGGCACTCAATGACTCTCTCGGAATCTACATTCCACTGATCGTTGTAAACTGTATCCTTCTGGCCAGAGCCGAGACTTTTGCCAGCAAACAGAAGATCCTTCCGAGTATCCTGGATGGTTTTTCGATGGGTACCGGTTTTACGCTCGCCCTTCTTCTCATGGGTTCGATCCGTGAGATCCTCGGAAGCGGCACATTCTTCGACATGAAAGTCCCGCTCATGGGCGATGTTTTCGAACCTATGATGTTCTTCATGCTCCCGCCCGGAGGCTTCTTCGTTTTCGGAATCTGCATCTGTCTGGTGCAGATCCTCATGAAGAAACAGGAGAAACACTCTTCCGGCAAGGGTACTTCGCCATGTGGCAGCAGCAGCCCGAGCGACTGCATCTCCTGCGCAGGCTGCAACCTCTGCAAAGGAAAGGAGGATGACAAATGAGCAACACATTTCTGATCATCATCTTCTCCGCCATTCTGGTCGACAACTTCGTATTATCCAAGTTCATGGGTATCTGTTCTTTCCTGGGCGTATCCAAGAACCTGAAAACAGCCATGGGCATGTCCGGTGCCGTCGTATGCGTCATGCTTGTCGCGTCAGCGATCACCTGGCCGATCCAGCATTTCCTTCTGAATCCTCTTAATCTCGGATACCTTCAGACGTTGGTCTTCATCCTCGTCATTGCCGCACTCGTACAGATGATCGAAATGATCATGAAGAAGTCGATGCCGCCTCTGCACAAAGCACTTGGCATCTACCTCCCGTTGATCACTACAAACTGTGCCGTACTTGGCGTGACGATCTTGAATATCAACTCCAACTACACTTTCATCGAGTCTATGGTCAATGCACTTGGTGCAGGTATCGGATTCACGCTATCGCTCTTCCTTTTCTCCGGCGTACGTTCCCGGATCGACAAAGCCGATGTTCCTGAAACGCTAAAAGGACTTCCGATCACCTTGATCTCCGCTTCGCTCGTTGCTGTCTCTTTCCTCGGGTTCAAAGGACTCGTCGAGAATCTGTTCGGAGGTTGATGTCTATGCCGCAATCATTTGTTGATATACTCATACCGACCGGGATCATGCTGGGAATTGCCCTTCTTCTTGGAATCCTCATTGTGATCATCTCGAGAGTTTTTGCCGTTGAAAAGAACGAAACGAAAGAAAAGATCCTGGAAGCGCTTCCGGGGGCAAACTGCGGAGGATGCGGATTTGCTGGTTGTGAAGGTTATGCCGAGTACCTGACTAAACCCGGAGCCGATACTGCTCTCTGTGCCGTAGGTGGCACAGACTGTGCACAGGAAATCGCCGCAATCCTCGGCACCGAGGCAAAGATCCCGGAAAAGAAAGTCGCGGTTCCGCGTTGTCAGGGCACTTGCGAACAGACCAGCAAGCGTTATGTCTATCTCGGCACCAGCAGTTGTCACGCCGCATCTGGTCTTCTTGGCGGACCAAACTCCTGTACATTCGGTTGTCTCGGATTTGGCGACTGCATGGCGGTATGTGCTTTTGGCGCCATCTCCATCAAAGACGGCATCTGCCAGATCGACCGAGCCCTATGTCACGGCTGTGGACAGTGTGTCAAAGTTTGTCCGAAGAAACTGATCGAACTGATGCCGATCACGGCAACCGTAGCCGTACGTTGCCAGAATGAGTGGCCTGGAGCCCGCACCAGAAAGAACTGCAACATCGGTTGTATCGGCTGTCAGAAATGCGTACGTTCCTGTCCGCAAGGTGCCATCTCTATGCGTGAATCTCTCGCAGTCATCGACCAGAGCAAATGCGTTCATTGCGACGTCTGTGTAAACGGCTGTCCGACGCACGCTATCGCCTTTTTACGGGGTGCACCGAAAAAAGCAGAAAATAGTACAGAATCTCTTGCACAAGAGAAATAATTGTGTTATCATTTTGTCTGCGCGTAATTTAGGTCGCGTATTTAAGTAGCACATAGGAGGTGTTTACATGGCAAAGTGTGAGATCTGTCAGAAAGATACTCATTTCGGCAGAAAAATCAGCATCACGCGTTCACAGGTTTCCCGTCGTGCGTTGACACAGCAGCAGCCGAACGTTCGTAACGTTAAGGTAGTTGTTGATGGCACCCCTAAGACTATGCATGTTTGT
>JAFWPB010000028.1 GCA_017545245.1 Clostridiales bacterium | reverse complement strand
CTATCCCACTGCTCGAAAAGCACTAGCGCGTAGCCGACCCCCAAAGGGCTTCAGGCATTTGCCCACTTCTCTAATATACGGCCGAAATCCGGGCTTCAATGAAACAGAACATTTTGAGATGAGACAACCCCGTACGATTTAATATGCTTTTCTCTCAGCCGTATTCATATTTGAGATATGTATCAGATCTCGCCACGCTCGATTCCGTAGGATTTACAGATGTTCGTGAATTCTTTGCTCTGAGCAAAAGAGGCGAGAACATCCACTCTGAGTACGCCTTTCTCCAGTTCACCTACCCAATAGTTGAATCCGGCATTTTCCGGCTCACGATCCATAAACGTAGTGTAGAGTCTTGTGATAAATTCTTCATTCGACGTGAACTGGTTCTTAAACTCGGTCGATGTGAAGAAAAGCTTTGCGGCCTCAGCACCGGTCTGTTCCAGATTCGTGAGAGCCAGGCTCCAGTACTTCAGTCCTTTTTCCTCGGGATCACGATTCAGACAGCAGGTATAAAGTCGGGTCGCAAAACCGATTGCATTACTGGAAGCAATCTCCGCTTTGGCAGTCGGCGCACCGGAACGGACTCCATATGTCGCGCAGATGTTGCACCACTCCGTCGAATCGATGAATCCGTTGATGACGTCGTTTCTGCTCTTCGCGCCACTATTCAGCTCGCCTACCCAGTAAGCCTTACCGTTCGGCTCAGAAGCACGTCCAAAGAATGTCTGATACAATGCCTCTACAAAAGCACTGTTGCTCAGGCCTCTGTTCCTGAATTCTTCTGCTTCGATCAGGAAGAAGTGTGCACAATCCGCACCCGTTCTGCTTCCACATTCAATTTCTGTGATCCAGTAACCTTTGCCCGCCGGATCCGATTCACGACCAAGCGCCACCGTGTAAAGACGTTCAACAAAGTCTGCAATGCTCGCCTCATCCGATGTCGCAGGAGGTGTAGGCTGGCTTGGGGCGGTGGTTGGTGTCGGCTGAGTCGGTGCAGTAGTCGGCTGACTAGGTGCTGTCGTAGGTGTCGGCTGGGTTGGAGGAGTTGTTGGTGTTGGTTCACCAGTAATCAATTCTGTAGTTGTATCGAAAACCAAACTACCAGAGGATTCACTACCACTACAATAATACTGAACGAAAGTACCACAATCCAGTTCTTCCCCATTTCTAAATGTTTGTAATAGGTAAGGACAATTCGAGATATTAAGGTACGATATTTTATTCGTACTACAGTCAAGAATCGTAAGGTTGGCATTCTTGCTCACATCCAACTTCGTCAGTTGGTTTTCTTGGCAAGCGATCCACGTCAGCAACGTATTCATGCTTACATCTAAGTTCGTCAGTTGGTTTCCATCACAAGCGATCCACTTCAATGATATATTCTTGCTCAAATCCAAACTCATCATTTTGTTATTAGAACACAAAAGCGTAATCAGTGACGTATTCTTGCTCACATCCAGGCTCGTCAATTGGTTCTTATAACAAGAAATGTCAGTAAGTGCCGTATTCTCACCCACGACCAAGCTTGTTAGTTGATTATTACTACAGAAGAGTTGGGTCAGTGACGTGTTCTTGCTCACATCCAAGCTCGTCAATTGATTATCAGCACAAGAAAGATCCTCCAGCGATAAAAAGTACTCGATTCCTTTTAAGTCACTTATACCACACCCATCTAATCTCAATGTTTTTACTTCAGATATTTCAGTATCGCTTAGAAAACCATCCTGGTCTATATCGAATCCTTTAATTTTCTCGCGAAAAGAACTGTCAGGAAAATTCGTCTCGTTGATAGCCACACCACTGGCTGCTTGTACTGTCTTTGTTTCAATAGCCTCTAATAGTGCAGTCGATAAAACTGTTGCAGCTGCGACCACACCAGCTATCTTCATCCATCGCTTCATAAGCATGTCCTCCCCTTATTCTTGTTACGCATCATACCCTCTATAAAACGCAGAATAGCAGAAAACAAATGGAAAAACTACCTGATACAAGTGCTTTTGAGGCGGTTTTTACAGTTCATTTACACAAAGTTTTTATGTATCGAAAACTGTTCTCTTAACATCAAACCAAATCCAAATCCGTTAAACAAAGAATATAATAAAGGAATAAGAAATATAAAACTTGTGAATTAACCGGCATTGTAAGATTCCCGGAAAAAATCTGTTTATATGTATGAGAGAACAATTCGGGAGGTACGATTATGAAAACTGTTTCTTCAGCATTCAAAAAAGCTCTTTCTATCATCTTTGTTTTGGTTTTAGCGATCAATCTTGTATCATGCAAGAGTTCGGATAAGGAGTCAGAGTATCCCGGACCGACAAGGCCGAAGCCGGAATTCACCCAGGCTCTTGAAAGTTTTCCTGATCCCGAGCCGCAGTTGTGGCTGGAAATTCTGACCGCAGAGAAAAAAGAACAGGGTTACACGACAACCATATATTTCGAGCAGCACGTGACATGGGAAGAGAATGAGTCGCTTCATGCTCTTGAAGAAAAAGCACACGAGTCGGCGATTCTTCTCAAACTCTCGTTTTACGAGGATTTTGCCCAGATAGGAGATCTCGGTTTTACGTTGCCGGCAAAAAATACAAAAATGAAAGTTGACGTCGGAGATATCGTGCTTGTTGACGGAAATCAGATTATGATCTGTTACGGCCCGCACGAAGGAGAGTATACACGTCTGGGAAAGATCGACCTGGTGGAAGAAGCCGCGCTAAAGGAAGGACTCCGGGATAAAGGTGAAATTGTCATCACGATGCACTATAACCTCTATTAATCACGGATCGGTGATCCTACAGGTTTCATTTACAAGGCGCATTTTTAGGGGAACAATCAGGGAATGAAAAAGGGAGTCACTTCTTACATCGAAGTGACTCCCCTTCTTGATTCTTTGTGATTCGTTCAGGATCAGCCGAAGAGTGCGAGGAGTGTACCTGCAGCTACGGCAGAACCGATAACGCCAGCAACGTTCGGACCCATGGCGTGCATGAGAAGGAAGTTACTTGGATCAGCCTTCTGGCCTTCAAGGTTCGATACACGGGCAGCCATTGGAACAGCGGATACACCTGCGGAACCGATGAGCGGGTTGATCTTGCCGCCGGAAAGTGCGCACATGATTCTTCCAATCAGGAGACCACCGAATGTGGAGAATGCGAATGCGATCAAACCGAGAAGGATGATCTTCAGCGTATCCAGCTTCAGGAAGTTCTCACCCATCGCTGTAGCACCAACGGTAACACCGAGGAAGATCGTAACGATATTGCAGAGAGCATTCTGTGCAGTATCGGAAAGACGCTCAGTAACACCGGACTCCTTGAAGAGGTTACCCAGCATGAGCATACCGAGGAGCGGGCCAACGGATGGCAGGATCAATGTGCAGACAACTGTAACGATGATCGGGAAGCATACTTTCTCGACCTTGGAAACCGGACGGGTCTGCTTCATCTTGATCTTTCTGAGTTTTTTCGGAACCATAGCCTTCATGATCGGCGGCTGGATGATCGGGATCAATGCCATGTAGGAATATGCTGCGATAGCAATTGCCGAGAGAAGATGTGGAGCCAGTTTCGATGTCAGGTAGATGGCTGTCGGGCCGTCTGCACCACCGATGATGGCGATGGAGGAAGCCTCAGCAGCTGTGAATCCAAGGAAAGAAGCCATGACGAATGCGAAGGAAATACCGAACTGCGCGCCGGCACCCATGAAGAGGGATGACGGTCTGGAGATCAGTGGTCCGAAGTCAGTCATCGCACCAACGGCCATGAAGATCAAGCACGGGAAGATACCCAGTTTTACACCCAGATAGATGTAGTCCAAAAGACCAGGGGCGATTGCTTCGGAGCCGCCTCCCAGAATGTCCCAGTGAACATGTCCACCGGCGAAGATCTCGGAGTGGTACAGTCCTGCGATCGGCAGGTTACTCAGCAACATACCAAAAGCAATCGGGAGCAGAAGAAGCGGTTCGCACTTCTTGCCGATCGCCATATAGATCAGCACTGCGGCAACCAGCATCATGACACCCTGCTGCCATGTGATCGCATAGAGACCACTGGTTTCCCATATGTTTTTTAATGCATCAATAAACACGGTTGCGACCTCCTAACTTAAGAAATAGTTACGAGTACGTCGCCGGTGGCAACTGTCGCGCCCTTGGATGTGAGGATCTGTCCAACCGAACCAGCGCACGGAGCATAGATCTCGTTTTCCATCTTCATTGCTTCGAGAACGAGCAGCAGATCGCCTTCTTTTACAGCCTGACCAGCTGTAACGTTGATCTTCAGGATCGTGCCCGGAAGCGGTGCCGGAACAGGTGTACCAGAAATCGGACCAGATGGTGCTGCTGCCGGAGCCGGAGCCGCTGCAGGAGCTGCAGCAGGTGCCGCCGCTGGTGCTGCTGCCGGAGCAGCAACTACATCAGTTGTTCTCAGAAGGTTAGCCTTACCCTTCTCTACTTCTACTTCATAAACTTTATCGTTGATCGTTACGTTATAAATCATATTGGCGTCTCTCCTTTACTTTTCTTCAACCAGTGAGATGGACTTGAAAACAAGTTCACTAAGCGGAATACCGGTGTTGTCACTGACGATCGCCATGATCATGGCGGCGGTCTTCTCATCACAGCCCTTAAGTTTTAGGGTTCCGGAAGAGAATTCCTCGCCCGGCTCTTCAACAGCGGCCGGAGCAGCTACAGCAGGTGCGGCTGTCGGAGCTTCCGCCGGCTTCTTGGTTTTGGATCCGACGATTGCACCGAAGAGGCGAATGATGACGAATATGATGAAGAGAACTGCAAATACGATTGCCCATGTAAAAAGGGCTACGCCGAGTGCTTCTCCGACTTCATACTGTCTCAATCCGTCTTCCACAGAAAGCATGACTAATGTAGGATTCATGGAATCAATCCTCCTTCTTCTCGATCGTGTAGTTCACGGTGTTGCTCTCCTGCTCTTCACGATAATCGAAGTACTTCTCAGC
Organism: Clostridiales bacterium; assembly: GCA_017545245.1. Taxonomy (GTDB): domain Bacteria; phylum Bacillota; class Clostridia; order Saccharofermentanales; family Saccharofermentanaceae; genus Scatonaster. The sequence continues at coordinate 134,917 of JAFWPB010000028.1, read as the reverse complement.
TACCTGAGGGAAAGCGATGTAGGAAAGGACATCCTCGTCAGAACGAGCACGCTTTCCAAGTTCTGCCTTAGTCTTCTCGAAAGCAGGCTCGAGGGAATCAGCAAATCTGCCCTTAACGAGTTCTTCCGGCTTCCAGCATCTGTCGATGAGTTCCTGGTTTACTTCGCCCGGAGCTCTACCATATTCACCACGGAGATAAGCCTTGATCTCCTTGGAAATGTTCTTATAACGCTCGCCGAGGAGAACGTTCTGTACTGCCTGGTTACCAACCATCTGGGAAAGAGGTGTAACGAGCGGCGGATAACCCATATCCTTACGTACTGCAGGGATCTCAGCCAAAGCTTCGTCGAACTTATCAAGAGCATTCATATCCTTGAGGTTAGCGATCATGTTGGAGAGCATTCCGCCCGGAACCTGATACTTGAGGATGTCAGCCTTGATACCCATAACGGTAGGATTGAGTGTGCCGTTGTCGAGGAACTTCTTTCTTACTGGAACGAAGAAATCAGCGATCTCCTTGAGCTTGTCTGTATCCAGACCAGACTCATATCCGAACTGGCTCATGGTATAAGCCATTGTTTCTGTACAAGGCTGCGATGTACCACCTGCAAAAGAAGAGATCGCGCAGTCGATACCATCAACACCGGCCTCGATAGCCTTCATAAGAGTCATCGGACCCATACCTGTTGTATGGTGTGTATGGAAGAAGAGAGGAACGGAAATCTTAGCATCTTTGATAGCTTTTACGAGATCGTAAGCTTCCTTCGGTGAGCAGATACCTGCCATGTCCTTGATCGCGATGGAGTCAACACCCATGTTCACCAGTTCTTTGCACATCTCAACATACTTCTCAAGAGTATGTACTGGTGAAGTTGTGTAGCAGATGCAGCCCTGTGCATGCTTGCCGCACTTCTTAACTTCGTCAATGCAGACCTCGATGTTACGGAAGTCGTTCAGAGCATCGAAGATACGGAAGATATCCATGCCGTTTTCAGCGGACTTTCTTACAAAGAGACGAACTACGTCATCCGGATAATGCTTGTAGCCGAGGATGTTCTGGCCACGAAGGAGCATCTGCAGAGGAGTCTTCTTCACCTTCGCCTTGATCTTGCGAAGTCTCTCCCACGGATCCTCATTCAAATAGCGGAGGCAGGAATCAAATGTTGCGCCTCCCCAGCACTCCAGCGAATAATAGCCCGCATTATCGAGTTTCTCAAGAATGTCTTCGAAATCCGAAAACGGCATTCTCGTAGCGATAAGCGACTGATTCGCATCACGTAATACTGTCTCTGTAATGTTCACTTTCATACGATGCGTCTCTCCTTATATGTTAATTTTTTTGAAGATAATTTCAGGGAAAAAGGGGTGTCGAAAGCCCAACTTTTTCCGTATAAAGTATACCCGAAATGCACTGTCAAGACAATAAAAAAACTTCGATTTTTATGCCTTTTTTTCGTTCTTTTCTACCCTCCTCTCAAGAACGTTTTTTCTCAATATTTTCTGCAGTAATTTTCTTCGCAGATATTGGTGCAGCCTCAAGTGCTTTTTCCGTGTCAAAAGCACTTTCCCGAGGATGCATCCGGGCATAAAGAAAGGGCGGCTCTCCGTGAAAGCTCACTTCAAGACGCCCTTGTCTGGCTAATTATATATCGCTGATCGCTTATCGGTCAATTCCATAACTTGCACAAATATGGTCAAATTCCGGCGAGTTTGCGAACTGCAGCAATACATCGTAACGATCCGCACCTTTATCGATCAGTTTTACCCAGTAGTTCAATCCGGCACTGTCTGCTTCTCTTCCCATAAATGTACGGTACAGGCGCTTCACATACTCCGAATTGGACACTTTCAGGTTGTTGAACTCGTTGGACAGGAAGAACTGCTTCGCTGCATCGGAACCGCTCAATCCAAGATTCGTCAGAGTAAGGCTCCAGTACTTGATGCCGCTATCATCCGGAATTCTGCCCAGACAGCAAGTGAAGAGGCGCGTTGCAAATTCGATCGATTTCTCGGATGCGATCTCTGACTTGGCCGTCGGTGCACCGGACTTGACACCATAGTTCGCGCAGATGTTGCACCATTCTGTCGAATCGATAAATCCGTTGATAACAGAATCGCGGCTCGTCTTCGACTGCAGTTTCTTCACCCAGTAGTTCTTGCCTGCGTTATCGGACTCTCTTCCAAAGAAGGTCTGATAGAGGATCTCCACAAATTTCTCGTTGCTGAGACCTCTTCCGCGGAATTCATCTCCCATCAGGAAGAAGCGGGCACAGTCGGCACCGGTCTTCTTTCCGTTTTTGATTTCTTTTACCCAGTACGCTTTGCCGGACGGATCGGATTTACGTCCGAGTGCAACATTATACAGACGGTCAATGAAATCCTCGATGGAACCGCGGCCAACCGGCTTCGGTGTAGGTGTCGGCGTGCTGGTCGGTTTCTTTGTCGGCTTCGGTGTTGCCGTCGGCGTGTTGGTCGGTTTCTTCGTCGGCTTCGGCGTTGCCGTCGGCGTGTTGGTCGGCTTCTTCGTCGGCTTTGGTGTTGCCGTCGGGGTGTTAGTCGGCTTCTTCGTCGGCTTCGGTGTAGCCGTCGGTGTGTTAGTCGGCTTCTTCGTCGGCTTTGGTGTTGCCGTCGGTGTGTTAGTCGGCTTCTTTGTCGGTCTCGGCGTAGCTGTCGGTGTGTTAGTCGGCTTCTTCGTCGGTTTTGGTGTAGCAGTCGGCGTGTTGGTCGGCTTCTTCGTCGGTTTTGGTGTAGCTGTCGGCGTGTTGGTCGGCTTCTTTGTCGGTCTCGGTGTAGGTGTTACCGTTGGAATGCCGGTTGGCTTTGTAGTCGGCTTCACTGTCGGCTTTGGTGTAGCAGTCGGCGTGTTGGTCGGCTTAACCGTTGGCTTCACTGTAGGTTTAGTTGTCGGCTTTACAGTCGGCTTCACTGTAGGTTTAGTCGTCGGCTTTGTTGTAACCGTAGGCGGAGTCGTCGGCTTTTTCGTCGGAGAGATCGTAGGTTTCGCCTTTGCGGTGAACTGCGCAGTATAGGTCGCCGTTCCTTTTACCGCAACGATCGTCTTATCCCAGCCCTTAAATGTATAAGTATAGTTCGCCGTCTCTGCTTTTGTTGGCGTCAGACCGGTGTATACCGGGACTGTGTCATATGCCACAGCACTGCTCTGCAACACAGTTCCGTCTTCATTCACAAACTTGATCATGTAGGACCTCAGCTTCGACGTGTATGTTGCAGTATAGGTCTCATCACCTTTTACCGCAACAATCGTCTTGTTCCAGCCCTTAAATGTGAAGGTATGCTGTGCGGTCGCCGCTCTTGTCGGTGTTGCTCCAGAATAAACCGGAGTCTTTCCGTACGCGACTTTTCCGCTCTGCAGTACAGTACCATCTGCATTGACGAACTTGATCGTGTACTCTCTGTCCGATTCTTTGAACACAGCTTCATAGGTCGTATTTCCGGTAACTGCCGTCAATTCTGGAGACCAGCCGGTAAAGGTATACATCTTCGACTCGGTAGGTTCTTTTGTCGGAGTAGCACCGGTGTAAGCCGGAACTGTGCCATAGTCGACTGTGATCGTTTTCAGCGTCTTGTCGCCATTCTTGAACGTGATCGTGTACGGGCGTGGAGTAGCCTTATACTTTGCCGTGTAGGTCATCTCACCCTTTACTGTCTCGATGGCCGGTGTCCAGCCATCGAAAGTATATGTGTACTTATCGTCCTGTGCTTTTGTCGGAGTTGTGCCTGTATAAGTAGGTGTCTGTCCGTAAGGAACACTCTTTCTCTCAAGCTGGCGGTTATCGATATCCAGGAAAGTGATCGTGTATTCGCGCGTCGAAGAAGTAAACACCGCGGTATAGGTCGCGTCTTTTGTAGCAGGCACGATCGTTGGTGTCCAACCTTTAAAAGTATACACGGTCGAAGATGTCGACGGACGATATGCATCGTAATGCGACGGGGTCTCCCCTTCACGTACCTGTGTCGTTTCGATCAAAGCTCCATCGTAATTCAACCATGTGATCGTGTATTGTGTAGTAGGAATCTCGGACCACTTGGCATAGAGATTCTTCGTTCCAGTGCTGCCCTTCGGGATCTCCGTGATCTTGTCGCCGGTGTAATTCGATTTTCCATACCAGCCTTCAAAAATGTATCCTTCACGGGTAGGATCCTTTAATACGACTCTCTGCTCGATCGTGTAATAAGTTGGATTATCCGGATGGTTCTGTCCTTCCTCTCCCAGCGAGTAGTACCAGATCCTGTAAGAAGAAGCTTTCCATTGTGCTTCGACTTTCACATCGGCCGAAACGGTGATCTTCTTATCTTTTCCAAGGAACTGTGGCTCTGCATTTCCAATCGTGACTTTCCAGCAGTCAAACGTATATCCTGTCTGCGCATAGAAAGAACATGACGGAAGATAATATGTATCCCCGTTCGGAATCGTTACAGAACTCATGGTGCCGGTTCCACCGTTTGCACTGAATGTCACTGTATGAGTGTTTATTCCGGAAGAGATCTCCCACTTGGCATATACCCAGATATTCTCATACGTTCCTGTCGTGATCTCGGTGATCGGACCCTTTGTAAAACTACTGTCTGTATACCACCCCTTAAAATCGTAATTTGTCCGTGTCGGAGTATAGAGTACAAAAGTTGGTGAATCGATAGTAAACTTGGTAATTTTGTTTTTATCGTCTGAACCGCCATTGGCATAGTAATAAACCGAGTAGGTCACTTTTTTCCATGTCGGCTTGATTATCGTATCGCCTGTAATAGTAATGCTGGTATTTTGAGCATAGAGAGTCTCTACACCTCCAGAGCATACCAGCCACTTATCGAAGGCATAGCCGTTCGGAGCCGTGAAAATACCGCTTGATGGCAGATTAAATACTGAACCTGGGGCATAATTGCCATAATCACGGTCTTGTCCGCTTCCTCCGTTCTTCTCTGCTTTCACTGAATAGGTATCTTCCGGAATGACTATTTCCAAATCTATATAAAATGTCTTGCTTCTTCCGGTATCCATCGGACTGGAGTTTTCGATGTTTCGATCGAATATATTACATCTGATCGTTCCTTTGTAGGTGCCAGCTGTGGCGTTCTTCCAGTCGTAGTCGGAAATATAAACGTAGAAAGACACATCTTCCATATTATTCCGGTACAAATATGTATTTCCAGAAGAATTGTAACTCGTCGAAATCGTGCATGGAATCTTCTTGTCTCCACAAACCAGATACTCTCCTGAGTTTGGTTTTCTTTCATCATAAAAATCGTAATAGACCTGTACATTATTGAAACTGTCTTTCCCGGACAGGATCGCTTCCACCTTTGTCGAAAGCTGTCGATGCGGGATCTCTACTTTCTCAGGAGCACTCGAAGTCAGTGCAAAACGATCACCATAGAGGGCAATAAATTCTGCAGTAACTGACGGCTGCACACCATCACGCGGATAGGCAACCGTATTGGTAACCGGGAACGTATTTCCAGGTGTCGTGCCGCATCCCATATAGCTCTCTAAATTATAGTCCTGCTTAAACATCCAACCTAGAAACTCTTTGTTTCCCGGGGGCGTGAAACTGCTTGGGCAATCTGGCAAAGTAAGGATCCACTGAGAATATTCACTTTCATAAAAACTTCCGTGCGGGCAGTTCCAATTACTGGCAGCCGTAGTGTATCTTGATGTTTCTGTGGTAGAGATCGTGTAAGTATTGCCCGTTCCTGCTCCAGCTGAGAACTTAAACGTAATATGTGGCATAGTCACGGTAAATGTGATCTTTCCCGTCTTCTGGATATTGTATTTCTCGTCTTTGACCAAATAGGAAATATAACCGTTGCACGTTTGTCCAGGTTTCATCTTCGACCAGACTCTATCAGGAGCAAGAACGAGGTACACCGTTCCTTTGCCATTACGGCAACTCTCGTAATGGGTGTCACTCGAATAGTCGTAATTGGTCTTCGAAACATTGATGTCGAAAGAAGCACCTTTTCCGTCAGTCAGCGTGCCTGCAGTAAACTCAACGTATGGAGAGGAACCGGATACAGTGTATTCGATCGGGACCACACGCTGCCCCAGTGAAACTGTGACGCTGCTCGGGATGGAATAGGTCAGTTCAGATCCGGAAGTCGATCTCCAGACTGCCGTCAAGCGGATGTTTCCTTTCACTTTCTTCACCGTACCGGCGGGAAGAGTCTCATCGTTGTATCTCCAACCGATAAAAGTTTTCCCGGCAGGTGCTTTGAAAGAAGAAGGACAAGAATCGAACTTATAAGCTCTTACGCCATCTTCGTTGCTCCAGAAGAGCTTTCCGTTCGCATATTGGGACTCCTCACGATTCGTCGAATCAAAACGCGACGAATCCGTCTCAGCAAAAGAAATCGGTGTGCCGGTACCTTCGCCCGGATCAAGATAGATCTTATTCACACGGGCAGAGGCAGCAGGAATCTTTACAGAGATATCAATATACTTCTGGGCAGCTCCGCTGGTGTATGCATAGATCTGACCAGTGTATGTCGTGCCGGATACGGCTTTGGCCCATTCTTCCGGAGCAAGGCGGATGAAGAAATGAAGATCACCCGACACTGTACGAAGAGGCGCGGTTCCGTTCTGCACTTCATAGGTGCCGCCGCTCAGATAGGTATTCGTCTCACCTTCTGCTGACCAGCTCAAATAGTATTCCAGCTTATCACCATCTGCATTTTCCAAAAGTGTCGACCGGCCACAACTAGCATAAACATAGCTCTGGCCTTCATCGACAAATGAGAAATCCACATATGTCGCTGTATCACCATAGTTGATCGTCACACTGTCCGGAGCACTATACTCCGAGGTATCTGCCCGCAGTATCGCCGTTGGCAGAAGCGCCAGCATCAGGATCAAAGCGAGCGCAAAACTCCAAGAAATCTTCTTACTTCTAAACACGAATACATACCTCCTGACATGTTGTTTCCAGGAGATATACAAAACAGACCCTGCCGATGGCAAGGCGCAGAATCTTCCCAAAACACAACTCCAAACCTCATTTCTCTATTCCCGTAGAGAAAACACACAGGTTGATTATAAAGCCTGCACGTCAGTTTTTCAATTTGATTTTTTCTGGAAAGCCCTTTTTCTCAACATCGAAAACGATTTCGGAGATTTGTGCAGTCGATGGTTTTCTCCGGCGCGGATATGTGGATTTGAGTCTAGGCTCAAGCGGGCAACAGATGGCCGTACGTATCGGCTAAAGTGCTTTTCGAGCAGACATGGAAGTGTGGACGACAGCATCGGGCTGGGGAGGTGCTTTTCGAGCAGACGCGACCATCAGCAAGCAGGTCGCAAGGCGTGTTCTATGATTTGTTCTATAAAAGCACTGTCAACATAGAACAACTATAGAACATTACCCGTTTACTAAAGGTGTTCTATGATTTGTTCTATAATTTGCCTGTTTACATAGAACAACTATAGAACATCCTCATCTGATCGGGAAACTCTCGCGGAATCTAAGTCTTCGGTGCCGGCGAACCAAGTTTGATTACCTGATCTGCGCCTGCAATCGTGGAGAGACGGTGCGCGATAATGAACCCCGTACGGCCGCGCGTCATGTTGTCAAAAGCCTCTACGATGCGCTTTTCCGTCAAGGTATCGACCGCCGATGTGGCTTCGTCAAGGATCAGAAGCGAAGGATGCATCAGCAGCACGCGAGCAATACAAAGCAGCTGTTTCTGGCCTTCTGAAAGCGAAAGGTCTTTGCCAGGGATAGTATCGTATCCGTTCGGCAGACGCATGATGAATCCGTGCGCACGTGCCGCGCGGGCCGCCTCGATAATTTCTTCCTCTGTCGCATCCGGCTTTCCGTACGCGATGTTGTCGCGGATCGACGCCTCAAGCAGCCATGTCTCCTGAAGTACCATACCGAACATGCTCCGAAGCTCCGTTCTCGGCATCTCGCGGATATCTTTGCCATCGATCAGGATACGTCCCTCATCCGCTTCATAGAAACGCATCAGGAGATTCATGAGCGTCGTCTTGCCGCAACCGGTAGGTCCGATGATCGCAACCTTCTGACCCGGTTCCACTGTCAGGCTGAAATCGTCGAAGATCTTCTTTTCTTTTGTATAGCCGAAGTGCACATGCTCGAAAAGCACTTCCCCACGCACCTTTTCTGCGCTGCCCGGCTTCGCTTCACCCCCGCCGCTTTGCTCAGCGCGCTCTTTGCTGCGTTCCGCGCTTGTTTCCGTCTCCTCTTCCTCCTTGAGGTCGAGGACCGCGAACACACGCGACAGTGACGCAAACGCCGCCATGACCTGCGTCGTGATATTCGTCAGATCGTTGATCGGCTTACTGAAATTCTTCCAGTAAAGAACGAATGTCATGATATTTCCGACTGTAAGGCCGCCGAACCAGACACCCAAAGCGCCGATCAAGATATAGGTCGTACTGTCAACGAAGCGCGTGACCGGATTCGGGAGCGAAGACGCAAACTGCGCGGTAACCGAGGACGCATTCAGTTCCTCGTTCTTCTCGCGGAACGTATCCAGGAATTTCTCTTCACATCCGAACGCCTTGATCTCTTTTCTGCCGTAGAGATTCTCCTCCACGTCGCCCGAGATCGAGGCAACAAGATTCTGCTGTTTCTTAAAATACTTCGTCGTCTTTCTTGCGATCGTCGTGGCCGACCAGATCATCAGAACTGCCATCGGCAGGATGATCAAGGCCATTTTCCAGCTGATGTAAACCATGAATCCTACCGTACCAAGGATCGTCACCAGCACGGTAAAGAAATTCAGCAAGCCCTGCAGCATACCCTCGGAGATCGCATCGGCATCGTTGATAAAATAGTTCGCCGTCTCACCCTGCGGGTGCGTATCGTAGAAAGAAATAGGAAGACGGGTCAGCTTCAGCGACAGTGCTTTTCGCACTTCCAAAGCAGTCTTGGCCGCCACCACATTGGCAAAATAACTGACGACCCAGGTAAAGAGTGCCGCCACGAGGTACATGCCGAGAAGGATCATGGCGCGGGTCCCGAGGTACTGGTAATCCACCGTTCCCACTTTGCCCATATTGTCGATCGTGGCGCCAAGGAACGCCGGCGCGACGACCTGCAGCCCGCCGCTGATGATCGCAGCGAGGATCAGAAGAACGATTGAAAACTTTGACGTGCCGGTAAAGCGCAGCAGCGCACCAAGATCACGAAGCGAGATGCGGCTCTTGGCCGACGACATCTTCGCTGCGTCCGGACTTAGATTTCCCATTCCACTAAGCATCGAATCTTTGGCCATTATTCCACACCTCCCATCTCTTGCGACTGGGCGATGCGCGCGTACGCCTCGCACTCATTCAGGAGGGCGCCGTGTTTGCCCTGCCCGACTACACTTCCGTTATCTAAAACGATGATCCAGTCCGAATCCGCGATCTCGGAGATCTTCGACGAGATCTCCACTACGGTCCGGTCGTGCTTCTTCACATGCTCCGAAAGCGCCTCCGAGAACTTCGCGGAAGTATCCTTGTCGAGTGCCGCCGTGGCGTCATCGAAAAGCAGTATCTCACTGTCGGTGCAGAGCGCCCTGGCGATGGAAAGACGCTGCTTCTGACCGCCGGAAAAGTTCTTTCCCTTCGGCTCCACACGCGCGTCCAGTCCGCCCTTTTCGCAGATGAAATCCCACGCCTGCGCCACTTTGCACCGCGCCTCGATTTCGTCATCCGCAAGCGGTGTTTTTCTTCCGAGATTCAGGTTGTCGCGTATCGTCCCGGCGAAAAGCACTGTCGTCTGGAACACCGGTGCCATTTTTTCTCTGAGTACGTTGTTGTCCATCGTCTTGATGGAGCGGCCGTCTACGTAGATATGTCCTTTATCGATCTCATAAAGTTTCAGCAGAAGCGAAATGATCGTCGACTTGCCCGAACCGGTCGTGCCGATGATGCCGAGTTTCTCACCCTTCCGAAGTTCAAAAGACACGTTCCGCAGCGCGTAGTATTCATCTTTATCGTCCTTTTCCGACAGGTAGGAGAAGGAAACATCTTTCCACTTCACGATGGCTTTGTCATCGTGATCTTCTGCCTCCGCGCCCGTCTCCGGCACGCTCTTCTTCGGTTCCGTCGCGAGCACCGACTCGATTCTCTCTGCCGAAACGACAGAGCGCGAGAAGATGACGACGAGGTTGCCGAGTTTATTCAGCTCATCGAAAATACTGAAGATATAGTTTGTAAAGGTCAGGAGCATGCCGGCCGTAATGACACCGCTGTTGATGTGGTATCCGCCGAGCCACAAGACACAAACCACCGCCGAGTTCATGATCAGGATCGTGACCGGACGCAGAAGCGCCGAATAGCGCGCGACCGAGATCGTCTCCTCCGCGTATTTCGCACTCGCCTCATCCGTCCCCGAACGATGGTCCTTTTCGCGCGAAAAAGCACGGATGACACGGATGCCCGAAAGGCGCTCATTCACATTTCTGCCGATTCCGTCGAGCTGCTTCTGCACAACGCGGTACCGGACAAAAGTGACGCGGATGATCAGGAGCAGCGTGATCAGGAAAAGCATCGAGCCCACGCCGATCACGATGGCCATCGGGGCATCCATAATGATCGCCATGACGACGCCGCCGATCGTGATAAAAGGCACGCGGAACACGAGTCGGATAAACATGGACACGCCGGTCGATACCTGGTTTACATCGGAAGTCATTGCAACGTTTAGGAAAGACACACCGAACTTCTCCTGCTGCGCCACGCTTAGCGAGCTGACATGCGTCAGGAGTTTGTCACGAAGTCTGGCACCGACACCCGAACTCGCTCTTGCCGCGCAATACTGGCAGATCGATGCAGCGGCCAGTCCCACCGCCGTCATGCCAAACATCAGCAGCGCGGTGCGGATGATGAATCCCCGGCTCTCCGCCGAGTATCCGGTGTCCACCATTTTTCCCATAAGGATCGGCAGGAACAGTTCCAGTATCGCCTCGAAAAGCTTCGCCGCCGGGCCGATGATGAACTCTTTCCTGAAGTCCCTCATTTCATGAAATATGTGCCTGTACTTCTTCATATACTTTTGTCGCTCCCTTGTGGCCTGAGAACCGCGGTCCAGCCTACGCTTTCTGCCGCGCTGCCGCCCGCGTCTCCGCCCCCGTTGTCTTAGATTTGTTTTCTCACTGTCTTATATTCGCCGTCCTCGATATAGTACGAACAGCTCTGCTTCGGCCCCATCATCATGCGCTCCCACGCGTCCTGGTCGATCGGCGCCTCACAATAATACTCCCCCGTCTCCTCATCAAAAACGTAATTCGAACATCTCTCACAATCGCTCATCTCGGTCACCTTTCACGTCGTCTCCTGCGGCCCTTCGCCCGCGTTCATCGACGGTCCTCACTCACCCGTCTGTGTTTCTTTCTGTATTCACTCGGCATCTCGCCCATATGTTTCTTAAATGCTTCGGCAAAATAACTTGCGCCCGAGAATCCTACCTCGTACGCAATGTCGACCACCGGCATGTCCGTATTCGTCAGAAGGTCCGCCCCTTTTCGCAAACGGAACATCATCAGGTACATGATCGGCGTCTGGTTCAGGTACTTCTGGAAAAGCTGGCAGCAGTTCGTCTTGCCCATGTTTCCCACCTGCCGGATATCGTCGAGCGTCACCTTTCCCTTGTAGTTCGCCGCAATGTACGAGATCATGTCCTTCAACTGCGAAAGCTGCGGCGAGCTCGCTCTCACCTTCGCCGGCACTTTGCCTGAATGCAGGAAGAGCTGCTCCCAGATCGTGAAAAACTGTCCCTGCGCGCCGAGCTCCAGCGTGATCTCGTGACGCATATAGTATACACGGTTTATGGCATCAAGAACATTTCTCTGCCACTCCATGTCCGATCTGAGGATCTGATACGGATAATTTGTATTTTCAATAACAGGGATCACAAAGCGGTTCTCGATATCCTTTGTCGCACAAAGGATCATGGGATGGAATCTCACCGTGATAAATTCGCACTCAAACTTTCCGCCGGAAGAAATATCGTGTACCTGTCTGGAATTGATGAAAATTCCCTCTTCCTCTTCCAGCGTGACCGGTTCACCGTTCACCGTGCACTTCATCCTGCCGCGCATGATCACCAGGAATTCCACTTCATCATGCCAATGGCTGTCCACTTCAAAATTCGGATAATTCGATAGCCAGTCTCTCCGTATCACCGCAGGATACTCGACCTCATCGTAATTCACATCAATCGAATTTTCTATTTCTTTTCCCATTCTCTTTCTCTTCCTTTTTCCTCAAAAGCACTCTCATCAAGGGCTTATCGGTTTTTCCGTGCTGAATCCTCCCCCTCTCATTCACGCACAATGCCGAAATATTGTTATAGTATCAGGAACTATTCTAATTGAAACAGAGCGATTTGTACACTACAATAAAAAACGTCAGCAGACATCTCCCGTTTGTATGACTAAAATATTATCCTCTTCCTCACGGTTTGACCATCTCATCCCCAATGGTTGCTCTGACAGTGAGGAATTTTTTTGCCTTCAAATCTCGCCTCGAGATACTTCGAAGATTCGAGACAGTTTGCAGAAGCAAGTCAATCATGAATTAACAAAAAATCCCCTCAAAGCGATTCCGCAGGGCAACGCCCGAGGACCTAGCGATGAGGGGATTTTTGTTAATTCTTATTCCTGTTTCTTAGGCTGTCTCGATCTTCGAAGCTTTCTCGAGGCCGAGCATCTTCACTGCATCTTCTCTCATCTTGAACTTGAGGATCTTTCCTGCAGCGTTCATCGGGAAGGAGTCAACGAAAGCAACATAGCGAGGTGTCTTGTGCTTGGCCATGTGGTCTTTTACGTACTGCTTGACTTCATCTTCGGTGAGCGTACTGCCTTCCTTCTTGATGATGCAAGCCATGATCTCTTCGCCGTATTGTTCGTCCGGTACACCGATGACCTGGACGTCAGAAACATCAGGATGCGTATAGATGAACTCTTCGATCTCCTTCGGGTAGATGTTCTCACCACCGCGGATGATCATGTCCTTGATACGGCCGGTGATCTTGTAGTAACCCTCCGGCGTGCGGCGGGCGAGGTCACCAGTATGCAGCCAGCCGTCCTCATCGATTGCGGCCTTAGTTGCCTCTGGCATCTTGTAGTAACCCTTCATGATATTGTAACCACGAGCGCAGAACTCACCGTCCACGTTGTCCGGGAGAACCTCGTTGGTAGCCGGATCCACGATACGGCACTCGACACCCGGCAGTTCTTTTCCGACGGTCTGAACACGGACTTCGATGGAATCGTCGACACGGCTCTGGGTACATCCAGGAGCAGCCTCGGTCTGACCGTAAACAATCGTAATTTCCTTCATGTTCATCTTATTTACAACGTCTTCCATGACCGGGATCGGACACGGAGAACCCGCCATGATACCGGTTCTCATGTAAGAGAAGTCCGTCTTCTCAAAGTCAGGATTCTCAAGAAGCGCGATAAACATAGTCGGCACACCATGCATCGCGGTTACACGGCGGGCAGTAATGGACGCAAGTACTTTTCGAGGAGAAAAATAATCCAGCGGAACCATCGTAACACCATGAGTAACAGAAGCAGTCATCGCGAGCACCATTCCAAAGCAGTGGAACATCGGCACCTGGATCAGGAGACGGTCCTCTGTGGAAAGGTTCATGCAGTCGCCGATGCACTTACCGTTGTTGAGTACGTTTCTGTGTGTGAGCATAACGCCCTTCGGAAAACCTGTGGTACCGGAAGTGTACTGCATGTTGCAGACTTCGTCCGGCTGTGTCGCATCGATCAGGGCACGGAGCTCGGCATCCGTAACCTTAGAATCCGCTGCCTCGAACTCGTCATCCCAGAAGAAGCAGCCGTCGTAACGGTTGTCGATCGTGATGACGTTCTTTAAGTAAGGCAGTCTCTCGGAAACCATCTCGCCCGGCTTGGAGTTGGCCAGTTCAGGGCAGATCTCGTTAACGATACCAACATAGTTGATGTCCTTATAGCCGTCCATCATGACGAGCGTGTCGGAATCGGACTGACGCAGCAGGTACTCGATCTCGTGGATCTTATACGCAGTATTGACTGTAACCAGAACCGCACCGATACGGACGCAGGCCCAGAATGTCAGGAACCACTGCGGACGGTTGGTGGCCCAGAGTGCAACGTGGGAATCCTTCTTGACACCCATGGACATAAGCATCTTGGAAACGCGGTCTACGTCATCTCTGAACTCGCTGTAGGTTCTCGTGTAATCACGCATGGTGTATGCAAAAGCGGTCTGGTCCGGGAACTCGGTGGCAACCTTGTCGAGCATCTGACCGAAAGTCATGTCAACGAGGATGTCCTTCTCGAACATTCTCTGGCCTTTGCCTTTTTCTACATACTTGATGTTGGACGGAACGACCTCGATCGGAGCCTCCGGACGAACCTGCGCCTTTGTCTCTTGCTTAGAAGGCTCGATGACCTTCTTGGTGCCCTTGGTCTTTTCCCAGGTTCTTACGAAGTTGATGAACTGCGGGAATACGATCGCGGCGCTCTCGATTTCTTTTGCCCAACGCTTGACCCACTCGAGAGAAACAAATCCGTCGTATCCGTTTTTGTCCAGAAGCTCAAAAAGCGCTTCCAACGGGAGATCGCCGTGACCCGGCAGGCGGTATGCCACGCTGCCGTCGGCTTCCTGGATGGAGTCCTTCACATGGATGTAGCGGACAAGATCTCCGACATTGGCCCATGTCTGCTCAACTGTCTCACCGAAATAACGGAACGGATGATGTACGTCCCACAGTACTTTTACATATGGAGAATCAACTTTCTCGATGAGTTTTCTCAGGCGGGATGTATCAGCATACACACCATTGGTCTCAACAAGCAGTGTGACGTTCTTGCCTTCGCAGAGCGGAGCCAGATCCTTGAGGATCGCGATGATCTTCTCATCGTCGACTTCCCCCTCCGGAGCCGGATGGGCATCGGCAAGGATACGGACATAGGAAGCACCGCATTTGTTGGCAAGTGCCACATATTCACCGATTTCTGTCGGCGCGATTTTCGCACCGTCTTCGTAAGCCAGTACACAGTTAGAGGAGAAGCATGGAATCTCCAAACCAAGCTTTCTAAGGTTTTCCATGGTGCGGTCCACTTCCGACGGAAGGAACGGCTTTGCATGGGACGCAGTGATCTCCTCACCCAGTCCTCTGATTTCAATTCCTGCATATCCAAGGTCATGTGCCATCGGATAAATGTCTTTCCACGACCACTCAGGGCATGCTAATGTGGAAAATGCAAGTTTCATTGCCATATTTGAAAACCTCCGGTTTTGTTGTTGCAAGAAGGAATCATCTCTCTTTCGCTTCCCGCTCTGCATGAATTCTGCATGAATTTCATATCAGGGCAAAAAAAGAAGAGCCACTCTCTTCAAATACAACAGATTAGAACGGCTTTAGCATACACCCAAGAAAAGGCAAATGAAAAGAGAAAAAAGTGCTTTTGCCGAAGAAAGGCAAAAAAGCGGAAGAAAATGCATACTACTATGACCTAAAGCGTGGGGATAAGTCGTTTCTTGCGTCCTGGAGTGACGTCAAAGGTTCTCTTTAAAAAGAGCATCCAGCTCGCTTTCCGGAACCGGACGGCCCCAGAGGAAGCCCTGGATATAGTCGCATTCATACTTGGCCAGAAGCTCGACCTTGCGCTCCTCATCGACGCCCTCTGCGATCGTTACCATGTTCATCTGGTGCACGAGGCTGATGATCGAACCGACCATCAGGCGCTGCGTATCTTTTGACGGAAGCTCATCGATAAAGGACTTGTCGATTTTGAGCACGCAGATCGGAAGCTGGCGCAGGTAGTTCATCGAAGAGTAGCCTGTGCCGAAGTCATCAAGCGCGATGGAAATACCGAGCGAAGCAATTTCTTTGAGGATCGTAACCGCGTGGTCAAGGTTTGCAACCATTACCGATTCGGTAACTTCGAATTCCAGTTTCCGCGGATCGACCTGTGTCTTACTGAGGATCCGCTTGACGGATTGCATAAACTGCGGAGCCATGAGCTGCACTGCCGAAATATTGATCGACATCGTGCCGTCCCAGTTGTACTTCTCACTATATGTCTTGAGCGTCTTGCACGCCGTCTCCATGACCCATTCGCCAAGAGGCACGATAAATCCAATCGTTTCCGCCACCGGAATAAACTCCATCGGAGTGACTTCACCGAACTTCTCGTTCTTCCAGCGGCACAGCGCCTCGAAGCCACGGAGCTTTTTCGTCAGTGTGTCATACTGTGGCTGGTAGCAGAGATACAGTTCCTGATTCTCGATTGCGGAAAGGAGCTGGCCTTCGTACTTGATACGGCGCATAATCTCGTCCTTCATTTCCTTGCTGTAGAACTGAACCATGTTTTTTCCGTATTCCTTGGCTTTATACATCGCTGTCTCTGCGCACTTAATCAGTTCCGAAGAGGTTTCGCCATCCTGCGGGAAAAGCGCTATACCGAAGCTTGCGCTCATCTTATAATCGGAATCTTCCAGGTTGAACATCTGGTGGAAAGAATCGCGGATCGACTCTACGTAGGAAAGGATCGAATTCGCATCGAGCGGCCGCTGGATCAATATGGCGAATTCGTCTCCGCCCCATCTTCCAAGCATGTCTTC
This sequence comes from Clostridiales bacterium, assembly GCA_017545245.1. Classification (GTDB taxonomy): domain Bacteria; phylum Bacillota; class Clostridia; order Saccharofermentanales; family Saccharofermentanaceae; genus Scatonaster. The sequence continues at coordinate 118,329 of JAFWPB010000028.1, read as the reverse complement.
ATCGGAAATGATCGTTGCCAGTCGGGTACTTACCGCCTGCAGCATCAGGTCGCCAACGCGGTGTCCGATCGTGTCGTTGATCTTCTTAAAGTTGTCGAGATCGATATATACCAGTGCAAATGACATATTCTTGTGCGACAGCAGGCTGATAAGAAGATCCATTCTTGCCGTGATCTTGATGCGGTTCGGAAGGCCGGTCAATGTATCGAAGTGATTCATCTGATACAGACGTTCTTCGTTTTCCTTCATGACACGGTTGTACTCGGTAAGAAGTGAATTCTGGCGCTTCGTCTTTTCTTCACGGATCTTCAGTTCCGCATTGGCTTTCTCCAGATCTTCGGTCTTTCTCTCAACTTTCTCGACTTCTCTTGCAATACGAAGGTTATATCCTAAGATAATGCAGACGATAAGAAGGCCCAACGCCGTTGTGGCAAGTCCATTGACCGCATACTGGTCGTTGAAACGGATGATATTGATCATTGTCATGCAGCACTGAAGGATCGTGACTACCAGAACTGCGCGGAAGCCTTTTCTATTCAGCATCTGCACGATGAGAACCGAAAGCAGGAGCTGGATCAATGTCAGGAAGCCGCGGAATGCGTGCAAAAACTGAAGTTTCGGTGTCATTGCTACGATCGGGTTGATGACGGCAAACACAGAAAACGCCACTACATATATCACGATCCACAAGGTCGCGTTCCGGACATCTTTTTCCGGATGTAGTGACGAATCGATAAAGCGCTCAATAAAACTGCTCGCTTCATGCTTTTCTTTCTTATTTTCTTTACCCTGTTCCCCGTCCATAAAGCACTTCCCAAAAAGAATGTTTTTTATATTGTGCCTTCACAATCCAAGCACAGTATATCCGAATAGTGAACAATTTGTAAAATAAGAATGGTATAATGCTCCGAGAAAGTAGCCGCGCCGTTTCTTTTTCCGCGGGGTCCGACTACCGGGAGGTCATGTATGTTCTTGCCAAAAGCCGCCATTTTCGATCTGGACGGAACGCTTTTTGATTCCATGGGAATCTGGAAAAGCATCGACGCTGAATTTCTGCGTCGGCGCGGTCATGTCTGCACGCATGATTATACGGACGCCATCAAGGCCATGGGCTGGCAGGAAGGCGCCGAGTACACGATCGCGCGTTACGGACTTTCCGAAACTCCCGAAGAAGTAATCCAGGCTTGGTTCGATATGTCCGAGGATTTCTACATGCACAAGGTCCCCATGAAGCCTTTCGCCAAAGAGTATCTTCTCGCGCTTCGTGAAAAAGGTGTGCCTCTTGCGGTCGCTACCTCCATGGAGCCGCAGGCCAACATCGGAAACGTACTCCGTGCCCACGGCATCAGCGAGTTTTTCCAGAACGTCACTGTGGCAACCGAAGTCACCCGTGGCAAAGGTTACCCGGACATCTATGCCCTGGCAGCATCCCGTCTCGGCGTTTCTCCCTCTGACTGCGCTGTCTTCGAGGACATCCTCGTTGCCATCCGCGGCGCTTCCGCCGGCGGTTTCCAGACAGTCGGCATCTTCGACCCCGTTTCCGAAGGCGACTGGCCCGCGATCTGCGCCGAATCCACCCTCGCCGTCAGATCCTGGGAAGAATTGCTGTAAGGTTTCTTATTTTCCTATCCAGAATCATCGTGTTTTGGGGGGGCGCGCCCCATCTTCGAACTCGATTTTCCCCTTTGTTTCACCTGTTCTATATTCGTTTTTCCTCTTTCTTGACCTGTTCTATATTTTATTTCACTCTTTTTTACCTGTTCTATATTTGTTCTATGTAAAAAGCACTTTTATAGAACAAATCATAGAACACCTCACCGGAATCCCCATTGTTCTATAATTGTTCTATGTAAAAAGCAGTTTTATAGAACAAATCATAGAACACGTTTGACATTTTCCTAAACATTTTCATCAGAAGCAGTTTTTTCGACAACACTCGTGCTTTTGTCGATATTTGTCGAAAAGTAATCCAGTATGGAAAATTAAATCGTGGTAGTCTGTAGGCACATTCGTTATTGGAGGAAAACAAAATGATTGCTGCCACTGTCTTCGAATTAGCGAAAAGCCTTCGCCGCAAGCGTCTTGAATATCTTGACAGAGAAATTGGGCAAATCCCATTTATCGCTACGGGCAGTCATGTGATACGAGGAAAAAGATTGAACGTGGTTCGGGCCTACTCCAAAGAAGGCACTGTCTCAGGGGAACATCTCATGTCTACGCCCGACGCCAGCAAACTTTTTGCGATGCTGACAAGAAAAGAATCCCTTCAGGATATTCGAGCCAACTTAAGATATCAGAATTATCTCAACAACAGTGAGCCAAGAGACATCAAAACGACGAACTTCACGAACGTTCCAAATGCTTTTTCCAAGGAAGCTTTTGATAATCTCGTTGAACTGAATGACACTAAAATTCTGCGTCCTCACGTTTTCGACGGACATATATTCCGTTCAAAGTCTGAGATGATCTATGCCCAGATAATAAAATCCTTGGGATTGGAGTATAAGTACGAGGTCATCGTGGCCGTCGGAAATCAAACATATTACATTGATTTCGCCGTCTATTGTCCCGAAACCGGACGATTCTTCTTTATCGAACACTTTGGACTTATGGACGACAACGACTACCGGTTCAAGTCCTTTGGGAAGATGACGAACTACTTAAGTCATCAGCTTCAGGATGGCCTGGATATCATATACACATTTGAACAAAAGGACTCCGGACTCAGCGCCAATATTATCAAAGGAAAACTGCTGGGAGTAATTGCCGCGCAAATGCTTAGTTGCTGACTCCAAGTTCTTTTTCATCACCAGAACTGCACGAGATCGCCAAGATAATCCCATTTCAAAAGCACTAGCGCGAGATTCCTGAGTACGAAGAATCCGGCTACCACGACAAGGATGCCCCACATCTCCCATTGGTACATGATCCGCCACGAGGTGCGGTTGGGTTTCGCACGCGCCGGTTGCTGTTCCTGCGGGTTTCCTCGTTCGCGGAAGCGCTGCCAGACAACATTGTGCGCCAGCGCCACCCAGACACGGAGAATAAGCGCGATCGAATAAAGCGGGATAGGGTTTGCCAGCAGCGAGTCGATCAGATGCCCCTCCAGAAGGGATTTCACCGCTCTCGTGCCGCCACACCCCGGGCAGTACAAGTGCAGCACCCTCGAGAAGGCGCACGGTTCCTCCTGAAACGCCAGCGTCTCGCGGTTCCTGTAGAGCAAAACGAGATACAAAAAAGCAACTGCCAGCGCCGCGGTCGTCACCACCAGCCCGATCAGTTGCCCTTTTCTTTTGTTCTTCTCCAAAAGCACTTTCACCTGGACTTAGAAGAAAATGCTGATCATGCCGACGCCACAGGTGGAGACGGCGCATATGAAATCAAATGCGATCTGGAAGATCAGCGAGCAGAGACCCAGGATCCATCCGGCCATGCCCAACGATGCTTTGGAACCATTGTTGGAGTGCCCGATAATACCGAGAATGATCGCTGCCAGACTGATAAGATAAAGCGGATTAAAGAGAAATCCGACAAGGCCGAAAACAAAGGCCAGAACACAGACACTCTCGTAATCCTGTCTGTTTGGATTTGCCATCTGCTCCGCGTATGCCCGACGGTCAAAGTCGTTGAAAGGAATGGTGTTCGGCTGTTCATACTGTTTCGAATACTGTCCTTCCCGGGAGCCACTGCCCTGGCTTTGTGTACCAGGCTGCGGAATCTGACCCTGGTGCGCCGCATAGGTGCTCTGCACACGAGGGTCCGGCGTCGGGGACTGTGGAATCATGGAATTAGACGAAACAGCGCCGGGCGGCGTAGGCAGCCCTGCTCCAGACCCTGCCGAACCGGAACCCGAAGCCGGCGTTGATGTCGGAGCGGCAGACGATGTGGAAGCCGGCGTCACGAGCGGCGCCACGACTGGTGTAAGGATCTCATTCCCCAGATGATTTCCGCACTTCGCGCAGAACTGCGATCCATCCGGATTATCAAACTGACATAGTCTGCAAATTGCCATATCTTCCTCCTTCATCGTCCCACGTTCAAGAATGCGGACTCGCTCCGGTTCTTCCTGATCCTTAAAAATCACTTGTTATACAGTTTCTTCTTCTGGTACTCCGGTTCACATGTAATGTTGATACCGAGTTTTCTAAATACATTCTCATCCACACTAGAAAGGATCGTCGTCGAATGCGCATCACTATGACGAAGATTACTGATCTGCTGCATCGCAAGTTCCGCTACCGGATTTGTTGCCGCACTCATGGCCAACGCGATCAATACCTCATCGGTGTGCAGTCTCGGGTTTCTGTTGCCCATATGATTCACCTTCAGATCCTGAATCGGCTCGATAACATTAGGAGAAATCAACGGGATCTCATGCTGGATACCCGCCAGTGCTTTTAGAGCATTAAGAAGAGCAGCTGCGGAAGCACCGAGAAGCTCAGTATTCTTACCTGTCACGATCTTGCCGTCCGGAAGTTCCAGCGCTACAGCCGGGCCATGTGTAGACTCGGCACGCACCATCGCGGCACCTACTACCCGGCGGTCATTGATCTCGATTCCGGATTTATTCATCAGAAGTTCAATCTTATTCACATCTGTTCCGTCGGAAAGACCCTGGCGGACAGCGCATTTGGCCTGATAGTAACGGCGGATGATCTCCTGCTTGCTCGCTTCACGGCATGCTTCATCGTCTTCGATTGCAAAGCCGGCCATATTGACGCCCATATCCGTCGGGCTCTTGTAAGGAGACTCACCATAGATCTTCTCGAAGATTGCATTTACGACTGGGAAGATCTCGACGTCACGGTTGTAATTGACGGTCGTCTCGCCGTAAGCCTCAAGGTGGAACGGGTCGATCATATTGACGTCGGCGAGGTCTGCGGTTGCTGCTTCATATGCGATATTAACCGGGTGATTGAGCGGAATGCTCCAGATCGGGAAGGTCTCGAACTTCGCATAGCCGGCCTTCACGCCACGACGGTTCTCGTGATACAGCTGGGAAAGGCACGTTGCCATTTTTCCGGAACCCGGGCCCGGCGCAGTTACGACTACGAGAGAACGGGTTGTCTCGATATATTCATTCTTTCCATAACCTTCGTCACTTACGATTAGCGGCACATTGGTCGGATAACCGGCGATCGGGTAGTGCTTGTAGACCTTGACACCGAGCTGTCTGAGGCGCTTGCCGAAATGCTCTGCCAGAGGCTGGTTTGTATACTGCGTAATGGCGACGGAACCGACATACAGTCCGATCTCGGTAAAAGCATCGATCAGGCGGAGCACTTCCTGGTCGTATGTGATGCCCAGGTCACCACGGCGCTTATTCTTTTCGATCGCATCCGCGTTGATCGCGATGACGATCTCGACGTCGTCCTTAAGTTCAAGGAGCATTTTGACCTTACTGTCCGGATGGAAGCCCGGCAGAACACGGGACGCATGGTAATCGTCGAACAGCTTTCCTCCGAACTCCAGATACAGCTTGCCACCAAATTGTCCGATCCTGTCGCGGATCTTCTGCGACTGCATCTGTACGTATTTTTCGTTACTAAATCCCTCTTTGAACATATAACTCACGCCCCTTATCCACAATAGAAAAGAGCTCCTCGCGAAAAATCTTGAGAAGCTCGTCGGCCTTTTTAACGGCTCTTTGCAATTATAACACATTTTGATATTCTGTCTACATAACATTCCGTCAAAAAGGAGTACTTTTTTATGCGTTTTCTGATTCAAAGAGTGACCTCCGCAAAAGTGGATGTCGAGGGTGAAACCGTCGGCAAGATCGACCGCGGATTTCTCGTATTTATAGGCGTTTGCGCCACCGATACCAAGGAGATTGCTCTGGCCATGGTCAAGAAACTCCTGGGGCTTCGGATCTTCCGGGACGAGAACGATAAGACCAATCTGAGCCTGGCCGATGTCAACGGAAGTCTCCTTCTCATTTCCCAGTTCACGCTCTACGCCGACTGCCACCACGGCAACCGCCCGTCTTTCATTAACGCCGGCGCTCCTGCCTTGGCAAAAGAACTGTACGAGTACATTATCGAGCTCTGTAAGAGTGAGGTGCACACTGTAGAGACCGGCATCTTTGGCGCGGATATGGCCGTATCGATTGAAAACGAAGGACCATTCACGATTTGGCTGGATAGCGAGGAGATTTTGCGAAAGCATTCTCGGAGCTAGGTCTTCGGTGCTGCGCACCTGCGGAAACGCTCCTCAAATGTTTCGCAAAATCAGCGTGCGCTTCGCGATAGACGTTACTCAAAGAGTTTTTTAATAATCCGTGGGCGCTTCGCGATAGACGCTCCTCGAATGTTTCGCAAAATCAGCGTGCGCTTCGCGATAGACGCTCCTCGAGGGTTTCGCAAAATCCGTTTGTTAGTCGGGGATGCGGCAGATGGTGATTTGTTCGCTTGGGAAGCGGGCGACGACTTCGAGATTGTCTTCGAAGAATTGTGGGTCGTAGTTGAAGGCGTCTTTGTACTCTTCCAGGATGTTCAGATAATCCGGGGAGAGGATGATGTAGTCAATGCCTTGTTCTTTGCAGCACGTTTTCATAGCGGCGGCATCGCCGTCGAATCCATCAATAATATTGAAGTATATTTCCTGACGTCCGTAGAGATCGTGTCCGGCGGACCAGGAGTAGTACGGGTAAGCCAGATAGGCAGGTCTGCCCGCGCGGAAGAAATCCGAGTAGCTCCACGATGGAGTGAGGAAAACTGTATCCGGATCCGTATTTTCACAGATCCAGCGCACCGCCTCCGACTGGTCTTTGATCTCCCATTTATAATCATTCAGATTTCCATACGATGCCCACTCAAAAACCGCCGTAAAGGTCAGCGGCACCATAAGCACTGCCACCAGGGCACGGCAAAGCTTCTTCTTACTCTCAAGTGCTTTCTGGGCATCTGGCTTCGCATCTGACTGTTTCTCCTGCGCACTCTTCGGCACGAAATTCCATAGTTCCAAGAGGAGGCAGGCAACAAAAACGTCCAGGAGCATGATCGACACCTGGATGATCTTATGGTTCGTGAGAAGTTCCGACGTCAGCTGGAACGAAAAAGCAAAGATGAGCGGGGCCATGCTGGCAAGCAGGAACACCGGGAAGAACCATCGCTCACTGCGGGAAGTGCTTTTGCGGAAGGCACGGATGCCTGCAAAAACAAACGCCAGGATCATCGTCAGGCCCGTGATCGCGACGAGATAGGAAATGATCCCGAAGAAGGATGGGTTAGCATAAAAACCGATTTTGAGCTTCGGCGAAAAGACACTTGACACCTCGCCCGCAAAAAGGCGCGTCTGCAGGACAGAGGACAGCACCGAGAAAACCGCCATCGCAAGATAGATCAGACGATACCGGCTGAAGACCGCAAGAACAGCCAGGACCAGCAGGACGGAAACAAGCATGGAGCCGTGGAAATACGGCAGAGAAACCAGAATCGGCAAAGCCAGCGCCAACGTCCGCCAAGGACCATTCCCAGCCGTTTGGGACGGAAGCCAAGTTCTTTTGCCGAAGAAAAAGCACTTGACCTTCGCGCCTGTTTTCTCATCGGAGGAGAGATCGGCGAGCATCTCGCGGACGTACGGCAGGACCAGAAGGATCAGGAGCACCAGCGCCGCGAGGCCGAGCATGAGGTGCCGCTGGTTGCCGTAAATGTTGATGGTCCAGACGCCCCAGTCCTCGTACTTCGTTTTGCCGTAGTATTCGTTCAGCGTCAGCATCTCCACGATCGTGTGAATCGGCGAATGCGACTGCGAAAAGGTTTCTGCGAACTGCATGATGAAGTTGAACGACGAGCGGAAAAGGATCAGGACCGGCGCCAGTACGAAGCCGCCGCGCCTTTTTGAGAGCAGCGCCGCCAGCGTTCCGAAAAGCACCAGCATGCTGACCATGCTGAGGATGCTCGGGAGGTTGATGGCCCAGTCGACCGGCAGGCCCAGATATTCGAGCGTGCCGCAGAGGTAGTAAAAGAGGAAGTGATACTGGATCCCGTCATTCGAGAAGAACGGGTATTGCGTTGGGAAGTTGAAGCCTTTGCTGAAAGACGACGTCAGCGCCGTGTGCGAAGCCAGGTCGGAAAAAGCGGCGCCGCCGGCTTTGAGGATGCCGTTGGAGAGCAAAAGTGAATCGAGCATGAGATAGGCCGAAAGCAGCGTAAAAATGCCGATCACGACCGCGTAGAAAGTATTGTTTTTGCGGTTGCTGGCGTATTTTGAAATCCCGCCCTCCGCATTTTTTTCGGGTTCAGAAGAAACACCCCGGGATGAGTGTTTTTTGCGGATGAGCAGAATGTTTAATATGGAAAAAGCACTGAAGACAGTAACTGTAATCGCAAGTCCTGTGGCACGCAGGCCACTTGAACTGCTGGAAGTTTTGGCCAGCATCAGTGTGACGTAGTAGGAAAACACCGATGTCGTCAGAAGTCCCACGACCAGGCCGGCTGGGATCGTGAAAACCGCGTTGGGAAGAAAGTCCAGATTGCTTGATCCGGAAACGCTTCGGAAAAAGCCGCGTACATCCGGGATCAGGACCCGGACCAGCGAAACGCCAAATGCCACGCAAAAAACGAGATAAAGAACCGCCAGCACCCGAAGCTTACCCTCCAATTTCATTTCAGAAATGTAGTTTCATCCAACCATTCCATTTAACCACAGATTCCCGCGAAATGCACTATTCTCGGGAACGGCGGACGGCCGTTTCATCCGCGCGTACGCCTTACGCACCTCCTTCGGCAACACCAGTCAGCCGTTCCATCCGCGCGTACGCCTTACGCACCTCCTTCGGCAACACCAGTCAGCCGTTCCATCCGCGCACTTTCTACACTCGAAAAGGCATTACCGCCAAAACAACCGAAGCGTCGCGATTTGGCGGTAAAATCACCGTCATTTCAGGGTCGATCACCGCCAAATCCGAGGGAAAGTGCTTTGAGGGCGGTAAATGTCAAAGAAATCTCTCAAAAAAGGACTGAAATTACCGCCATTTTCAGCGCTTTTTGTATTTTTGCGGTAATCATTTTTATACCGCCGAATCGTCTGGAAAAGCACTTTGTGGCGGTAAATTTGGTGTACACCGGGCGGCAATAGAAATCTCCCGTTCCCTCTTCTCTCAAGTTGAAAATAGAAATCACAACGGCTATAATACTTCTACATGCTTCGATCGTTCAACGGATAGGACTGCAGTTTCCGGTACTGCCAATGCGGGTTCGATTCCTGCTCGGAGCGCCAACATTCACACCCCTTTGCTCTAGGCATCGGACAGTCCTCGGCGCGAAGCGCCTGCGGAACTTGCAGAGCAAAGGGGTGTTCATTTTGTGGGGCTCCCTACGCAGGTGAGTCTTAGGTTTCCATTTGTACGTCCACTGCGCTGGAGGTGTTTCTTTTTCTCTTGTGGGGTCTTCTGCAACCTTGCAGCACAGGACTTTTCTGTCTTGTGGGGGCATCCCCAACCTCGCACTCACCTCTCTTCAACCCCTGATTGTATTTTTCGTACTTTTCCGCAGGGCAAAGCCCGAGGACTTAGTACGGAAAAATACAATCAGGGGTTGACTCTCCCCCAGGGGCACGCTTTATGGTGGTATCATAGAAGCAGCAAGGAGGTTGTTCACATGGACAAGAAAATGACTTCGGGCGAGATTGCGAAGAAGGCGGGTGTGTCGCAGAAAGCGGTGCGTCTTTACGATGAGAAGGGATTACTGAAACCGACGGGGTATTCGGATGGAAATTACCGTTTGTACGACCAGGCTTCGCTCCAGATCCTCGAAAAGATCGTGGCGCTGAAACAGATTGGTTTTTCCCTTGAGGAGATCCGAGACAACATCACCAGTGGCGAGGCTGCCGACATTGAAGGCGCGCTTCGGATACAGCTTTCAGCCATGGAAGAAAAGCGCGATCAGATCACGAAAGTCATCGATGTCATCCAAAGGACCCTGGACAGAAATGCCTCCTCTCTCGACTGGGATGACGTTGCCGAAATCGTGCAAAGCATCCATCTCGACCAGCGCGCGGACAAGTTCCACCTCGATTCGGAGAAGCACCAGACCACCGACGAGGACTGGTACGAAAAGATCTTCCGTTCCCTCGATTTTCAGCCGGATTCGAAGGTCCTCGATCTGGGCTGCGGGTTCGCCAAACTCTGGCGCAACAACTGGAGCCGGATCCCGGTCGGAACGCACATCTTCGCCTACGACATTCACGGCAGCTGGGCGGACAACTTCGCTGGTTTTCTGGAAGAGCACCGCGGCTCCCTTCCAGATGGCGTAAAGATCGACCTGGAATTCGAAGACCTTGAGCAGGAGTCCACATGGAAGAAGATCGGTAAGACCAAGAAATACGACCGCATCGTCGCCCATTACCTGAACTACGAGCTCAAGGATCCGGAAGCGTTGATCGCTGCTTCTTCAAAAGCACTGGCCAAGGGTGGTTTCTTCTCCTACAACGGGCCTTCCGTCAGTTCCTGGGTTCTCTTCTTCACAGAAGAACTTCAAGAAATGCACATCGCCGCCCCTTTTCCCACGGAAATGATTTCGGAGCAGAAGAAAGCGAAGGAAGCGTGTGACGCGATACTTCAGAAATACTTCCGGAAGATCGAGCCCGTGACGGTGCAAAACGAATTCTGCTACACGGACCCGGCGGAGCTACTTGAGAAGATGAAAGAAGTCTTCCAGAACCAGGAGAAATTCTTCAACAAAAACGAGGAGAAAATCCTCACTTTTTTCAACAAAAAGATTGAGAAAGACGGCGGGATCCGCATCCCCTTCAAAGCGAATTTCTCGCACTGTTATCTTTGATTTTGGCAGCCGCGCGGCATGGCGTGGCAGGGAGGAAAAATATGAGCGAAAACAAAGCACTTTACATTCTGGCCGGTTACGATGACGAGACGGAAAAGTACCTTTCGGGCATTCAGAACAAGCTGTACGAAGCGGGTTTTGAGGGATGGCAGACGAAGAATATTCCGATGCATATCACGCTGGAATCGTTTCCGACCGACCAGGAAAAGGACTTGATCGAGCGTGTGAAGAGAGTTGCTTCTGAAACCTCCTCTTTTGAAGTGACGTTCAACCACATCGGCATCTTCCAGGGCGGCAACACCATGTTCATCGAACCGAACACAAACGCCGCGCTCCTGAAGCTCCGCGAGACATTCGGCAGCAGTTACCACTGGACGCCGCACACGACGATGCTCATCGAAGAACCTGAAGTCATCTGCCAGGCCCTGCCCCACGTGATCAGTGCTTTTGGCCCATTCGAGGGAAAAGTGACCACGCTGCATCTATACGAATTTTTCCCGGCACGGCACATCCTTTCCGTCGATCTTCTTCCCTGAGCAAAGCTGCTGGTAACGACCATCTTCCACCCCGCTTCGCATCTTTTTTGACGCGTAGTATAAAACTGTTGCGCTCTCCTCTTCAAAAGTGTTATAATCAGCGCATTTTCCACCAATAATGTGCAACAAGGAAGGGAGTGACAGACATGGAATTTGATTGTTATCTAGCGAAGGAGAATTACTATTTCCGCTACCGTACCGGCGCGATCATTCTGCGCGGAAAGAAGATGCTTTTTGTGAAGAACTTTCTGGAAGGCTACTACTACATGATCGGCGGTGCAGTGCATCTTGGCGAAACATCGAGAGACTGCATCGAGCGCGAGGTTTTCGAAGAGACCGGCGTGAAGTGCAAGGCCATCCGTCCCGGCATCATCTGTGAAAATTTCTTCTCGGGCGACCGTCTCGACGAACGAATCAAAGACAAGTTCTGCCACATCCTGGAGTTCTACTACCTGATGGAAGCTCCGGAAGGAAGTGCTTTTCAGGAAGAAACCGACACCAACGAAGAGCTGGTGTGGATCGACCTGGACGAGATCGACAACTACGACGTCCGGCCGGTCATGCTGAAAACCAAATTGAAGGAAGCCATCGATGGCGGTCATGTGCTGCACGTCATCAACGACGACTTCCACCACATAATCTTGTGAACCTCCCTCTGGTTCACAGGGTTGAACCAGAAAGGAGTTTTTATGAGTTACATTTTAGACCTTCGAAAAGAACTTGGTCCGAAGCGTTGCCATCGTCCTTTGATCATGGCGGGTGCGGGCATCCTCTTTGTGAATGAGAGAAACGAGATCCTGCTGCAGAAGCGGGCGGACAATGGTTTCTGGGGCTGGCCCGGCGGCTCTCTGGAGTTAGGCGAAAGCTTCGAGGAAGCCGCGATCCGCGAGGCCAAAGAAGAATCCGGTCTCATCTGCGACGAAATCGAGTTCTTTTCCCTCGAATCAGGAAAAGAGACACACTACACCTACCCAAACGGCGACGAGATCTACTGTGCCGGCGCAGTCTTCTTCTGCAGAAAATACCACGGCGAACCGAAGATCCAGGAAGACGAAGTCACTGAACAGCGCTTCTTCTCCTTCGAAGACCTGCCCGACGATCTCGACCCGCTCAATAAGCCCCTGATCCTGCGTGCTTTTGAGGAATTAAAGAGTAAGGTCTGAAACCAAAATTACATTTCACGCGCCAGTCGCCATGCAATCATCTGCATTTCCGGCTGGCGCGCAACTTTTCGTAGCACGTTCTCCCACTTCCGGTTGATAGAACCTCTGCCCTCTTTCGCGGTATAATGCAGGTATCAAGAGCGGAGGTCAAGATTATGATTTTTCCAGAGAAACTGCAACTGATCCGAAAGAGTAAAGGCATGACCCAGGAGGACCTGGCCGCCGCACTGAATGTGTCGCGCCAGGCAGTCGCGAAGTGGGAGTCCGGGCAAGGGTATCCGGACATCTCAAACCTTATCAGCATCAGTTCCATGTTCAATGTGACTGTCGACTATCTCGTGAAAGATGCAGACTGTCAGTCGCGTCCTGTTGTCGCTGACACCGAGTCATCTGAGATCGATGCGCTGATCGGCTTCCGTCTCGAAGCAAACCGCAACACCTACGCCGGTTTTTCAAACGAAGTCGAGGCCTCCCGCCCCGCTTCCCATGACTACAAATATGAAAAAGACGGCTACACCTATATCGACACGTATGTCGGCGGAGAAATCTTCGCCGGCGAAGAAGCGGTCTTCAAAAACTGCGGCGCTTCCGCGTCTGTATCCGGCGCCACTTCCGCTTCTGCATCCGTCACTGCGTCCCGCGCACTCTACGCGATGAACTACTGCGGGCGTGTCCTTGGCGAAAACTTCAGTGGTGACTTTCTGAAAGAAGCCCTCCGCGCGGCTACGCGTGAACTCCCCTACCGCGGCCCCGAGCACTACTCCTCCGGCGAGTACACCTACACCTGCAAAGTCACTGGCGACATCGCCTGGTTTCAAGGTTATGAAGAAATCTTTCACGCAGGCACGAAAGTGTACGAGTGCTTTTTCCACGGAGGATTAATGCGATAAAAAGAAAACGTCTGAAAATGCGTCTGATTTTTCCTTGAATCAGACATAAGTTCAGACATTTGCTTCATTTGTCTGAAAATGCGTCTGATTGTCTTTTGATTCAGACGAAGATTCAGACGCATGCTTCGGTGCAGCCTCGCTTTCTGTCTCCAGCCTGCGGATGTTCTTCACCAGATAGACGCTGGCGGAGATGACGATGAGGCAGATGCCGGAGATGATGACGACCATGGCGGAACCGCGTCCGACGCCGCGTCCGGTCAAGTCACCAAGAAAGTCCGCGAAGACGCCGGAAGTGGCGTAGGAAATTACATATCCGATCTGGGAGATGAAGCCGATCAGGCCCCAGACTCTTCCCTGTACTTCGTCCGGGATGTTCGTTCTGACCAGATAGTCCAGGCTGTTATTGGAGAAGGCGATCGCCGCGAAGAATAAGAATCCAAAAGCACTGATGAGGTAGATGTTTTCGAAGAGTCCATATCCGATGATGAAAAGTCCGGAAAGCATGAGCGACAGACTCAGTACTTTTACGAAGCCTTTCTTAATGCCGCGGATACCAAGAAGGATTCCGGAAACAAGCATGCCACTAGCGCAGATCGTCTCGGCAATACCAAGTGTTTTTGCATCGGTGAAAGAAAGCACGATTGCTTCCGCCAGGATCTGGAACATTCCGATAAAAAGTGTGATCACCGAAGAGAGAATAACCAGAACAAAGACCCCTCTCTTCTGACGCAGGAACGTCCAGCCTTCCTTCATGCTTGCCAGGAACGGCTTGTCGTCTTCCTTTGTTTTCTTAGCGATGCTCTTGCGGATCACTGCCACGCCAGCAACCGTCAGGACGAATGTGCAAATGTCGATCACGAGAAGCAATTTGACATCACTAACACTCAGCAGAAGTCCCGCGATGATCGGGGAAAAGAGATAACGTGCACTTCCTGCCATCGATACCAGTCCGCTGGCCTTGGAGAACTCTTCTTTGGTAAGAAGATCGGTAATCGTCGCGCGGAACGCCGGCTCCAGCAAAGCAGAAAAGCTGCCGCTGACAAACACGCCCATGCAGATCTGCCAGAGCTGTGCTTCGCCGGTCATCATGCAGACGAGGATAAAGAGGATGCCCATCGCTGACAGTCCATCCCCGATCATCATGAGAATGCGGCGGTCATATTTATCGGCGAGCACACCGGCCGGAACACTGAGAAGCAGTGTCGGAAGAAAGCCCAGTAATGTCACAAGAGCCATATCCGCCGCACTTCCGGTCTTCTGGAAAATATATACACCCAGTCCGAAACTGGTCAATCCGCTTCCGATGGAAGAGATCATCGCCCCTACCCAGAGGAGCATAAACTTCTTAAAATTCGATTTCGTCTTCATACTTTCCCGCCTTTCGACACAGGCATGACAGCAAGGTCATGTTTCTTTGTGTCTACAGGATAGCAGGGAAATTCTTAAACGTTCATTAAATCCAAAAACCGCTTCTCAGAATCCGTCTCCATCCATGGTAAAGCGCCAGCCGGAACTCTCTTAAAGCGCATCCGTGAAGCGCGAAGATCACACCTTTTCCACAGTACCCAGGAAGACCGGAAGACCCGTCGCCTTATCTACGATTGCATAGGCAAAAGGACGGTTGCAAATAACGGTATGTTCGTTCGGGTCGTATTCAACCGCGGCCTCATTCATCACCACGGCTGTGGCTGCTGCGGCCTGTGTGCCGTCACGATTGACATCGATATATGTCTTATGGATCACTTGGCTGATATAGACGTTTGTGTCGACCATATTGGAGAAGTCCGCTTTTCCTGCGTCAAAAGCATCGGTCATGCCCATGTCTATCAGAGTCTTCGGAAGTTCTACAGAATACTCGGTCTTAAACTCCGGCATCATTGTGTGGACGATCCCTGAAGTCTGACGGTTTTCCCAGAACGCCCAGTACTCCTCCGGCGTCATCTCCGCGATGAATTCGTTGATATCCACCGTTATATCCTTCGGAAGGATCGTCATGAATGCATATTTCCCATCATCGTAATCCTTCATGAACCCCGTTGCTTTTTCCGAAGAAAGGTATGTGTCCTCTGTTCCCGACAAGAACTTGACCTCCTTTTCTTCTCCGCTGGAATTTGTAAAGTACGCATCCCAAACCTGCCCCTCGTTGTATCCCTCTTTCCATTTTCCGTCAAAAGCAATGGCGTTTACCAGCACCATGAGACTATCCGGATCCACCTCCTTGAGCAGATCCTTGATACGGCCGTTGGTCTTCTCTTCGACCCACTTATTCACCGCATCCACTACCGTCGGTCCGAACTCGATTGCCGTTGCTTTTGCATCGAAATGCTTCTCCACATAATCAAGGAAATCATCTTTGACCACGCTGGCACGGGTCTTGTTGAACCATACGGAATTGGCAATCTTGAGCGTGTCGTTCTGAAGACTGTCCATCCGCTCTACTCCAAATCGAAAAGCACTTGCGTTGTCGGCTCCTGGAACCATCGTGTTCATCATCTGGTCGAGCGTCGTACCGCTCGCACCTGCTGCAGTCATATCAAGCGCAAAAAGAATCGAGTCAGCAGAGATCAAGACGTTCTCTCCCTTAGCTTCCTGGACGCATCGCTTCATCACACCAAACACAAACTGACTGTACGCTTTCTTCAGTTCTTCATCCGTCATGGAGGAAGTGCCCGACTGTGCATTCGCGATCTGGAAGATCGCATTCCCGCTTTCCTTTACTGTTGTATTCTGGGGAACATCGGAAGATGCGGCCGCGGCAGTCGGCTCGACCGTCACCGTCGGCTCATACGTAACCTCCGCTTTCTTGGCACACCCCGCGGGAAGCCCCATGATCATGGCTGCAGCTAAAATAGTGGAAACTAGTTTTTTCATCTGAACACCCTCACTTTTTACCATATGTAAGTTCTTTTGCATTATATTAGAAATCGTTTTTTTATAAATTCCCGATTCGTCACTTCTGATTATTAGACGAATCAGATCCCCATTCTGTTGCAAAATCTTTCTCCAGTTCTTTTCAAGCAGGGCAGATAAGTCGTAAATCTCCAAATTGACATATACGACTTATAATTTGCGCCATTTGGCAATTCTTTTTTTGACAAAGTAAGTCGGAATCCGGCATTTCACCATTTCCGACTTAAAAGCACTGAAAAACAGGACAAAATGTAAGTCGGAAAGCGGCTTTTTCCATTTTCCGACTTATGTGACCTCGAAAATGTAAGTCGCAAACGGCCAAATCCTATTTTCCGACTTATGCGCGTCTCAAAGTCTGCTTACATAACGAGGACTGCCTCATTGAGACAGTCCCTCTTAGTTACTGAATTGTGATCAGCTCCGAATCACTTCTTCGTTGTACCCGCTACGATTGAACTGTAATCACCATATACTCTGTGAACTACGCCGTCTCCGTCATAGTAATAGTAATAAGCTCTTACTCGATAATAGTAGGTCTTTCCGGCCGTGAGGTTTGTGCTGACCTTGCTTGGGTCACTGTAACGGCCAAGGCAGACCCCCGGTGTATTCGTACGGGATTCCAGTCGCCATACTTCGTACATGATGTTCGATCCACTGACCTTATCCCATACGAGGCTCACAGAATCCTTCGTCGTGCCGGTGACCTTCAGGCCTGTCGGCGTTCCGATCGTAACTGAAGGTTTTGCACTGACTACCTTACTGTAACTGGAATAATACGTCTTTCCATCTTTATAGTGTGTATATCCTCTGAGCTTGTAATAGTAAGTCTTGTTCGGGAACAGGAACCGCGACACAGAAGCTTTGTCCGTTGCCTTGTATGTGCCAAGAAGCACATAATCGCTCTGCGCCGCATTTGCCTTATCAGTTCTCCAAACCTGGACAAACTCTGTCTCAGAAGAAGCCGACCACTTAATATCGACTGTCGTCGGTGAACTTACTTTCGCCGATACACTAGACGGAGCCTGCAAAGTTGCCTTCGCACTTACGACACTGCTGAAGTCTCCATAGATCTTCTCGCTTCCCTTTGTCTTGTATGCACGTACTTTGTAGTAGTATGTATTTCCCGGGGTCAAAGAACCGTTCACTTTGCTGATGTCAGTAAGAGATGCAATATTCTTGAATTCTCCATCAGCCGATTCTGATCTCCAGATCTGATAACCATTCGCTCCATCTACTGCATTCCATGTGACCTTAATACTCGAAAGCGACTGTGACGTTGCTTTTACAGAAGACGGCGCCAGCGGCGGATCCGAAATCATGAATTTGTAGGTGGATTGATCTGTGGAATAACCTTTAGTTATTCTCAGATAGTACGTCCCCTTGTCCAGGAAGAGTTTCTTCTCCAGATTCTCATTGCCTCTTATTTCAATCTTCTTTGCATATTCTGTTTGTGTATTACCATCAGACTTATAAATTGTAAGATACCAGAAAGCCGTTGTATTATTATTATTAAGTGGGTGTGTAAAGGTGATCTTTCCATCTGTCGCACCCGAAACAGTAAACTTATAATAATCCACGTCGTCACTTTGACAGATGCTTCCATAATAGGAAGTATTCATTGCAATCGTTCTTGCACTTCCAAAGTCTCCATTGTATTCTTTCTCCCATACTGTAGACTTTGTATAGTTCAGGCGAAGTGTATACGTTGAAGCGGATGAAGAATAGCCTTTGAATACCCTGATGTAATATGTACCGGATTTAAGTCCCATCGAGAACTTTGTTTCTTTGTTAGAACCCTTAATTTGCCAATGATCGCCACCACTTGTTTGATTTGTATAGATACCCTGCAATTCATCCGTACGGTACATAGCCATCTTCCAATATGAATTGCTGCTTTCAATATATGGGTGAGTAAATACGAATTCTACCTTTCCATCTGCAGGAACAGAAAACTTATACCAGTCTTCATCATCATTATGGCAGATATTTCCGTAATAGGTCGTGTTCGTGGAAATCGTGTTAGCATTTACGGCGTTCCCATTATACTCTTTTTCCCAAACGCTTGATTTCGTGTAATTCAAGCGAAGTGAATACGTTGATGTATCGGCATAATAGCCTTTGTACACTTTTGCATAATACGTACCGGCAGCAAGGCCCATCGTGAACTTTGTTTCCTTTTCGGTACCTTTAAACTCCCATACATCTCCCCCACTTGTTTTGTTTGTGTAGATACCCTTTATTTCATTTGTGCGATACAAAGCCATTTTCCAGTAAGAGGAACTATTAGAAAAATACGGATGGGTAAAGACAAATTCCACTTCTCCGTTTTCTTCCACAGTAAACTTAAACCAGTCTTCATCGTCGCTTTGACAAACATTTCCGTAATAGGTCATGTTCTTAGATATAACCGTTGCGGTATCCGCAGTTCTGTTATATTCTTTTTCCCATGCTTTCGACTGTGTAAAGTTTACCTGGAATGAATAATCCGAATCATTCCAAAAGTATCCGCGATACACCTTTATGTGATATGTTCCGGCCGCGAGACCCATCGTGAATTTCGTTGTTTTTTCAGTACCGGCAAACGCCCAAACATCACCATTTTTCGTCTTATTTGAATAGATACCTTTGAGTTCGTCTGTTCGATACAAGGCCATCTTCCAATACGATGATGAATCGGCAAAATACGGATGATTAAACACAAATTCCACTTTTCCGTCAGCGGGCAAAGTGAACTTGTACCAGTCTTCTTCAGAAGTCTTCGTAATCGCACCGAAAACCTCAGTATTTAACGCTATCGTGATCTCATCACTTTCCGCATTCACGTCCTCATCTTCAACTGACTCCGGAGCAACACCCTCATTTTCATCTCCCTCGGTTGTTGTCTCGGTCTGGAGTGTCGTTTCCACAGGAGCGACTGTTGTTTCTTGTGTTTCATCCGCGAATGCCGTCATTCCCATGCTCAAGGCCACAAAAACCGTTGCCAGAAGCACAGACGCTATCTTTTTCATACGCAAAACCTCCCCATACAGATATACACAATTATAGTTTCAGTATAGCAACGCCGATTTTGCATCGCAATAGCCAAACACTTATAAAATAGCGGCACACCGAAATTCATCGATGTGCCGTTATTCGTTTTTCTTATCACAAGATGTTTCTACTCAAAAAGCACTTGCAAACGTCATGTTTTTCTCTGCTTTTCAGAGTTCTTCATCAGCCAACTGCCTTCGGTGTAGTCGCCTCTTTAATTGATGTGTAGTTGCCGTATACACGGTGCGTATCACCGTTTGCATCTTTGAAATAGTAATACGCTCTTACACGGTAGTAGTAGGTCTTTCCGGGGGTCAGCTTTTTACTCGTGCAGGAATTAGTGTCATATCGGCCGATGCAGACACCAGGAGTATGGCCCTTTACATCCATTCTCCACACCTCATACATAATGTTGGAGCCGCTGATCTTATTCCATGTGAGGCTGATCGTTTCTGGAGTCGTTCCCGTTACTGTCAGGCCTGTCGGAACACCCACGGTGACAGAAGGCTTCGCGCTGGCAATTTTGCTGTAACCGGAGTAGATTGTCTTTCCATTACTTAGCTTCTTGTATCCTCTCAGTTTGTAATAATAAGTGTTGTTCGGAGTCAGGAATTTCGATACAGAAGACTTAGCTGATGCCTTGTATGTTCCGATGAGAACATAATCCTTCTGCTCCGCATTCGCTTTCGATGCACGCCATACCTGTATAAAATCTGTTCCCGCACCAGGTGTCCAGGTGATATTCACGGAAACCGGAGATGCCACCTTGGCCATTACAGAAGAAGGTACCGGCAAGGTCGCCGTAGCACTAACTACAGAACTAAAATCACTATATCCTGTTTTGCTGTTCGCTGTCTTGTAAGCACGAACCTTGTAGTAATACTTCTTGCCTGTTGTCAAAGAACCATTCGTGTAAGAAAGAGCAGTTGTCGTACCAACTTTCTTGAATGTACCATTTGCAGTTTCTGATCTCCAGACTTCATATCCTGTAGCTGTATTCACCTTTGCCCAGGAAACCTTGACCGATGTTATTGAAGCAGTCGCCGCTTTTACAGAAGTTGGCGTAGTCGGAACATCTTTGATTTCGAGTACATACGTACCATTGGTTATTCCTTTTTCCATGCTTGCAGACGAAATTTTCAGATAGTAAGTGCCTTTTAGGGATTTTTCCACATGTTGGAACTGTGAATCTCCGTTTATTCCGCCTCCGGTGATCCTATCTGCAACACCCTCTTTATAAAGTTCCCAATTCCAGCGTGCGCCATAGACTTTATTCTCAGGATGGGTAAAGTTTATGGTCACGTCGTTCTGAACAGGAACTGTGAACTTATACCAATCCACATCATTTTCTGCGTATATGGAACCATAGTATTTCTGGTTTGTCGCAATAGTACGGGCTGTTTCCCTGGAACTGTTTGCTTCCGCTTCCCATATGGTAGATTTTGTGTAATTGATTGTAAAACTATAGTTACAGCCATTTGTACCTCTACCCGATGTAATCAAAAGATAATAGGTTCCCGCCTTCAGACCGGTTGACGGTGCATATCCACCTTCATTATCTCCGGTGAATGTCTCCCAGGCATCCTTATCAAAAGCATTCGACTGACCATCTGCTTTAATGAATGTCATCTTCCAGCAATCGTACCAATCACCGACATTATCATGATTAAAATGAACCTGTACTTTTCCAGGATCAGCTATAGTGAACTTGTAGTAATCAAGATCACCCTTGACTAAGACTGTACCATAGTATTTCTTGTTTACACTGATTGGATCTGCTTTGCCCGCTGAATCATTATTCTCCGTCTCCCAGACAGAAGACTTCGTATAGTTCACACGGAGTGTGTATTCCTGATCAGTACCATGAGTTCCATATGTTATCAAAATCCCATAGGTACCTTTAGGAAGGCCAATAGACGGAAGGTACGATGTCATCTGCTGTCCTCTGACATCAAATACCGCTTTATCTCCTGAAGTAATATAGTTTCCTTCATCGTTCAAAAGACTGATTCTCCAGTAAATAGGATCGCTGTCCATTCTATCGTGTTTGAAAACCACCTGCACTTTTCCTGGGGCATCGAGCGTAAAACGATAGAAAAAACCTGCACTTCCTTGTCCATCCGCAAAGTGATCTTTAATATCAGTATTCACTTTGATCGTCTTGGTCGCTTCAGGTAAGAAAACGTCATCTGATACATCTTCTGTAGCAACTGGCGGAGCAACATTCTCCCCTGCTGTAGAGCCATCCGGTTCTTTCGCCATGACCGCCATTCCAAGACAAGCAATCAAGGACGCGGCCGCTAAGAAGCCCGTGAAAACCTTTTTCATATTCATCCCCACCTCTCTAAATCGAAAGTTTTTAATACATTTCAATTATAGCACCACCAAGCGAAAACTCAATTCGTTTCAGCCATAAAAGGCGCAAGAAAACAAGGGGTTTCACAATCTTTTTCCAGACCATGCACCGCCCCTTTTCGCAGAAAAAAGCGGCACACCGAAATCCATCGATGTGCCGTTATTTGTTTTCTTATCACAATCAGCGGCTGGGCCGCAGAGGATTACTTAGCTGCGTTGCAGATCACGGAGAAGTCCTGAGCCTTCAGGGAAGCACCGCCGACGAGACCGCCGTTGATGTCAGCCTGGGCAAAGAGACCAGCTGCGTTACCAGCGTTGCAGGATCCACCATACTGGATGGTGATAGCCTCAGCGCACTTCTCGCAGTAGAGCTCAGCGATGATGCCACGGATGAACTTGCAAACTTCCTCAGCCTGCTCGTCGGTCGCTGTCTTGCCTGTTCCGATAGCCCAGATCGGCTCGTAAGCGATCGTGATCTGGCAGAGCTTGTCAGCCGGGATATCCTTGAATGCAGCAACGATCTGACCCTTGATCCAGTCAAATGTCTCGCCTGCTTCACGCTGAGCCAGGGACTCACCGCAGCAGATGATCGGCTTCACGCCGTACTTCAGAAGAGCCAGAGCCTTCTTGTTAACTGTCTCGTCTGTCTCAGCGTTGTATTCACGACGCTCGGAGTGACCGATGATGCAGTATGTAACGCCCATCTTTGCGAGCCAGAGCGGGGAGATCTCTCCTGTGAAAGCACCCTTCTCTTCGAAGTGGCAGTTCTGGGCAGCAATCTTGATGTTTGTGTAAGCTGTAGCCTCAACAGCAGCAGCGAGAGCTGTAGCCGGAACACCGAGAGCAATCTTTGCTGTAGCGTCCTTAACGAGCGGCTTGAGTTCTTCAATGAGCTTAACAGCATCTGCCGGGATACCGCAGTTCATCTTCCAGTTACCAGCAGCAAATGTTCTGCCGATTTCCTTATCGTTCAGGCAATCAATACCCGGGAGTACCTTACCTTCGATGAACTCGAGGGAAGCACCACCACCTGTGGAGATGTGTGTAACTTTGTCAGCATAGCCGAGCTTCTCGATAGCAGCAGCGGAGTCACCGCCACCGATGATGGAGATTGCTTCGGACTCAGCGATAGCCTGAGCCAGAGCCTTCGTACCAACTGCGAACTTTTCAAATTCGAATACGCCGGCAGGACCATTCCAGATGATCGTCTTAGCTGTCTTGATCTCATTGGAGAACAGTTCGATTGTCTTCGGTCCGATATCCAGACCCATCCAGCCTTCCGGAATCTCTCTTGTCGGAACGATCTGGGAGTTTGCGTTTGCGTCAAAAGCATCTGCAACAACTGTATCGATAGGTGTCAGGAGCTTAACGCCCTTTGCCTCAGCCTTTGCGAGAAGTTCCTTAGCGAGCTCGACCTTATCTTCTTCGAAGAGGGAATCACCGATCGTACCGCCCTGGGCAACTGCGAATGTGTAAGCCATACCACCACCGATGATGATCGTATCAGCCTTGTCGATGAGGTTCTCGATTACACCGATCTTATCGGAAACTTTCGCGCCGCCGAGGATAGCTACGAACGGACGAGCCGGGTTAGCCAGAGCACCGCCGATGAACTTGATCTCTTTTTCGATCAGGTAACCGGAAGCGGAAGGCAGGAAGTTTGCAAGGCCTGCAGTAGAAGCGTGAGCACGGTGAGCTGTACCGAATGCATCGTTGACATAAAGGTCAGCCATGGAAGCAAGTTCAGCGGCAAACTTCGGGTCATTCTTTGTTTCTTCTTTGTGGAAACGGACATTCTCAAGCATGAGGATCTCGCCTTCCTTGAGTGCAGCAGCCTTTGCCTTTGCATCTTCACCAATGACATCTTTTGCGAGTGTTACCGGCTTGCCGATGAGCTCAGCAAGACGCTCTGCTGCCGGTCTCATGGAGAATGCGTCCTCCGGTCCATTCTTCGGACGACCCAGGTGAGATACCAGGATCACCTTTGCATTATTATCTACGAGATACTTGATCGTCGGGAGAGCACCCTTGATTCTCTTATCGTCTGTAATTTCACCTGTTTTCTTGTCGAGCGGTACGTTGAAGTCCACACGAACGATTACTCTTTTGCCGGAAACGTTCAAGTCTTCGACATTCTTTTTCTGAACCATTGCCATAATGTTCACACTCCTTCGAAAAATTACTTGTTGTTCAAGCCATACTATTATACAAAGAATATTATTGGGTTTCAATAAAAGAAAGGGACGTCTTTCCGTGTTTTCGTAAACGATCCACTTTCCAGACGTCCCTTCTATTTAAGGAAGCATGAATGAATGAGATTACACTTCTGTTCCGCCCCACTCTACCAATGTGAAGCCCTCTCTCACTACGCCCTGCGGCATGACCATTTCGTCCCCGGAAGGAAGATCCGCCGCTTCGTCCAGAGCGCGGAAGACCATAAACACACGGATCTCGGTGTCCGGCTGAGGATAAACATTGAGCTTGGCCATCTCTTCGTAGTCCGAAATCGGGAACGCAATCATGTTGTACGGGTTCTTTTCCATCTTCGGAAGCCAGAAAGAAACGAAATCATCGATCTCACTGTCGTTCAGGCCGCATGCTGTCAGGTATTCCTCGAGGAAGCGCGCCGTATCTTCGCCGGCCACGCAGACTGCGTTTTCAAATTTATCCAGTTCAAAATCCGTCTTTCCTTCCCAGAAAAGGTAATCGTAGTTTCTTCCGTCTGCATGATTCTTGATCTTGCCGTCCGGGTTTGCCGTCACCTTCCATCCGAAGTCCGGATCATATTTCGGATATGTGCAGGCAAGCTCGCCCTGCAGTTCAATCTGTACGGAAACTTCCGTCTCTTCTTCCGGATACAGATAAATGACCGGCTTATCGACCGTCAACGGTTCTTTTGCATCGTCCTCATCGATCACATCCAGGTCCATGACAGAGTCGACCTTGCCGTCATTACGGACAAAAACAAAGGAATACTTGCCGGCCTTCATTGTTGTCGGAAGATCGCCCTGGATCCAGAACACGTGGATCGTCTCGTAGTTTTCGCCGACGATCGGGTTGCAAGGCGCACCCTTCATGCTGACGATCGCCTCTTCCTTGTTCCAGGCATACTCGGAATTATAGGGGAACACCATCAGCGTGATCTCATTACTCTCGTGAGCGCTCTCATCGCGGATCTCTGCTTCCACCGTCAGCTGCGTGCCGGCAACGATCTCCGTATACATCATGCCCATGCCCTTCATACAGTAGCAGGAATAGATTTCTTTTATAAGCGGATTCTTCTCATCAAGAGAGGTCATCAGGCCTCGCTTTGTCGCATTCCGTGTATCCGGATTACCTAGAAGATCCGGGTCTTTTACTCTCTGCTCCGAAGCACTTGTCGAAGCCTGTCTGTTTTCATTTGAAGTTCCGCTTGTGCTGGCCTTTTTTCCGCAGGATGTCAGCATCATGGCGGCAAGGATAAGCGCCGCAGCCTTTCTGGTTTTCATGTTAAATGTCTCCTTCTTCTTTTCAATTTTTCCATTCACGCAAATCGGCTTTCAAAATATTAGACGAGACAAAACCAGGATGTGTTGCATTTCTTCTGAAGAAGCGCTACATTTTTCTCGGAGGAGCACTATGATTTCATTCGAAGACAAAACTTATGGACCCCGATTCATGCGGGAATTCCAGTGCATTGCGGACCGGTGCAGGCACAGCTGCTGCATCGGCTGGGAGATTGATGTCGATGAAGTTTCGCTCGAACGTTATCGCAACGTACAAGGCCCACTGGGTGAAAAACTGAAGCAGTGCATCTCTGAAGAATTTCATAGTGCGCACTTCATTCTCGGTGAGAATGAGCGTTGTCCTTTTCTAAATGAAAAGAACTTGTGCGAGTTGATCCTGGGACTTGGCGAGGATTCGCTCTGTGACATCTGCCGCGAACATCCTCGATTCCGGAACTTCTACACCGACCGCGAAGAGGTCGGGCTTGGTCTTTGCTGCGAGGAAGCAGGACGGATTCTTCTGACACAACGTGCGCCAATCGAAATCGTCGATTTGACTGAGAATTCCGAACACGTCGGAACGCCGGAAGATACGGCCTCCCAACCAGATGAATCGATCACAGATGAAACACTCCACCCTGACGGTTACCTGGCTTCATATGAGAACAGTGATGGTTACCTGACCACCGCCGAAAAAGTATTTCTATCCCAAAGATCACAGATCTTCTCTCTCCTTCAGGACCGGACCCGGAACCTGGAGATGCGTGTGCACGATATCCTAGAATTCTGCGGATCCGTTCCGCTCCGCTTCGACCCGGTCAAGTGGGGACACTTTCTCCGAAGTCTGGAGCGTCTGGATCCTTCCTGGGACGAAGAAATCTCGCTTCTCGAAAACGCTCAAAATATTGATACGTCGGCATTCTACGCTTTCATGCAGAAGCAAGGCCGCGAAGTCGAATATGAAAATCTTCTTTGGTATTTTCTCTACCGTCATCTCTCCGGGGCTATCGAAGCCGATGGCGCAGACGAACAGACCCCTGACGAAGAAGACCTCCGGACACGAGTGCTTTTCGCAATGACGAGCACAAAAATAATCGGGTATCTCGGGGCATGTCACTTTGCCGCAAACAATGATTTCACATTAGATGATCAGATCGAACTTGCCCGCATGTACTCCTCGGAAATCGAATACTCGGATGAAAACGTAGAAAAGTTTTTGGAATATCTGAGTGAATTGGGACTATATCCTTCAGCGTGACCAATTTAATCCCACTAATATGCGGCCCAAATGGGACCTTTCCGCTCAGTTTGGTCAATATGGTCCTACTAAAATAAGCACCGCGTGGGACCTTTCCGCCTTGTTTGACCAATGTAGTCCCACTAAAATGAGTAAACGGTGGGACTAAAACCGGCAGCCTGTTCGATCTGGTCCCACCGAACAAGGAAATCCGTGGGACTACCTTAGCATTACCGACCGATCTAGTCCCATACGACGTGCAAAACGATGGGACCATCTATCTCTTTTGAGCCCATCTAGTCCCACTTCTTCTCGAAAAGCACTTGCTTCCTGCCCTGTCCCATAAGCGCCGCTTTACTCCCGGAACTTCTCCCTGTACGCGCAGAAGATGGAATAGATCTCATAGATCCGCTGGGTATTTTCGGGAACGATGCGGTTCACCGTACTGTCGGATCCATATATTTCCATAAAGAGGCCGAAATCAAGAAGAATGCCCTTCATGTTCTTGATCGGGAAAGTCTTGGTAACCTGCTTTCCTACCTTTGAAAGATCGCGGTTTCTGTGTTCACGGATCACTTTTCCTTTCCGGCAGATCAATCCTTCGGAAGGCTCGCATTCCGTTCCTTCGTAGGTGATGATCCCATCGCGGATCGTAAGGAGTCCTTCGCCAACCTTGGCATAATCGTGCTCGCCGCATTCCTTGTGAAGCTCCACTTTCTCTGTCAGACAGAAATCCGGTTTCTCGATCATATCCGCATAGATCTTCTTCTCCCACAAGTTCCACTCGTGAAGGTCCGGGAAGCACTTATCCTCGGCTCCACAGGGTTCGAAGAATCCACGGTCGTTCAGGAGCACTTTGTTCCCGCAGGAACGGCAGACCAGAAGATTCTTCTTTCTCCTGTCTTTCGGAACAAAAGTCGTATTGATCCCCTCGCAGCGTGGGCAGATGTTGGCAATGTTCTCAACTCCGGCCGCCGGTTTTCGCGAATGGAAGACCTGCTTATGCTCCTTAAAATAGTCATATTCATTGAACTTCAACGTGTCGAGCATCGCCTGATGGATCTCCTCGACGCTCATTTCCCTGATTTGGTCAGACGGGATCACTTTTGCGATTTCTGCCGTGATGCGTCCTCGGCGAAAAGCACTTTGGCCCCAGCGTGGCATATTCAGATATGCGCCATGGGACCGCATGAACACCAGCGCGGCCTCGCTCTTTTTCACAAGACTTGCCAGTGCACTGTCAAAACGGATCGATGAACCATCGATAAGACGCGTCGCCTCTGGGAAAATACCCAGCGTGCCGCCCCTTTTCATGACGCGCATCATAGCCTTGACGGCCCGGATATCATTTCTGTACTGGGTTTTCGGAATACATCCACCCTTCGTGATGATTGGCCCGAAGATTTTCTTGCGGAACAGGAATTCCCCGGCTACGAAATTGATCCTGCGGCCATATAACAATGTACCCATGATGATCGGATCGATATACGAAGGATGATTTCCTACAACAACCATCGGTCCCGGCATATCACGGACTTCCTTATCGGTACGGATCTTGATCCCGAAGATCAGCCTGCAGGCATTGAGGACGATACTTGAACCGAAAAACCTGTACCAGAAAGTACTCGGAACACACCCATAGTCCGGGGTGCTTTGTTTATCATTTTCCTTTCGGAGCGTATTCGTTTTTTCCTTGTTTTCTCCGCTCATTCAACCAAAAACCTAAATTCACCACGTAATTTTGTCAAAAATAACTCAGCTTTGACATAAATTGATAACATATATCTCGTATTATACATAAAGTGCTAACTAGCGCATAGCAAACCATTTTGATTTATCGACCGGAAGGACCGAAAAAAGAGTATGGCGAAGACCTGTTTTTATTGCGGACGTGAACTGGCAGCTGGAGAACGCTGCAATTGTCGTGGTACAGCAAATCATGTGCCCGAGGCGGACGCATCTTCAGCAGCAGCTTCATCTGCATCGGCCGCCACCGGCACAAACCCGAATCAAGGAAAGCACGAAGAACAACCAAATCAGAAAGCAAAGGGAAAGAAAGAACCGAAGACCAAGCAGGTCTGGAACCAGTCCACCGGTGGACAGCGTTTCACATTCTCCGCTTTCATCACAAAAGCACGCTCGATCTTCCCATCGTTTTCCAAACTTCTCCGACCGATTCTGGCATATGTATGGCATCCGGTCACGACGATACAGAATCGTCCCCAGGTCGTACCTGTTCTGAAGATGATCATCGTCAACAGTCTCTTTGCACTCCTGACCTCATCCATGGTGGTATTCACCTCCCATACCGACTCACCGTTTCTCGGCATGCTGATCTCCCTGGTCTTCGGAAGAACAGACCTGATCGCCAAGCACCCGTTTTTTTCCTTACTGGTATTTACTGTGATCCTCTGGGTCTGCGTCCTGATCCTGGCCGGATGTTTCACACTTACCTCACGGCTCGTGAACCGGAAACTGACGTTTCTCCGAGCACTGGACACGGTATCCATGTCCTCGATCTATCTTTGCTTTGCCGACATAATGATCTTCATTTCCGTGCTCCTCGGCTCCCGCGGCGCATTTACCCTGATCTTCGTCGCTTTTGTAGTCATGGGAATCGCCCATTTCGTTTCGCTCAAACAGGATCTGGCACTGTCTGACAACGCCACATTCAATATGCTGGCAGTAAGTTATCTCGAATTCTATTTTCTCGCTCAGCTCGCCGTGAATGTCCTTTTGCGCATACTGGTTCTTTTCCAGAACTGAAACTTTCTCTTCATTCTTATCCAAAAGCACTTGCCCCCAGGCAAAAAACCACTGGTTTTCCAACAGTTTTCAACACAGCGGAAAAATTTCCTTTGAAATTCAAAAAAATCACTTGTTCATGACAAATCCGTCACCACAACCGTTCTTCTCCGAATTATACTGAAGACAGTTAACGGGGGTTAATGGCTTCGGCCAAATGTGGCATGGGAGGTCTTGACGATGAGAAGAAAGATCATACTGTTTTTCCAATATTGATTTACATCACTTATACTTTGGATTCGCGCTCCTGCAACGTCGCCGGGGCTGAATTAAATATGCTCAAAAAAGGCCTTCGGGCACGAGAAAGAAGAGGTTATTATTATGAAAAAGTTCAGAAGATCACTTGCAGCATGTATTGCCGTAACAACAGCAATTTCTCTTTTTGCCGTAACAGGATGTAATTCCAAGGAAACGACAAAAGAAACCACAACGGTGGCCACCACAACGACAGAAGCCACCACAACCGAGGCGACGACTACAACAGAGGCAACTACGACAACGGAAGCCACTACAGAAGCAACGACCGAAGCTACTACAGAAGCGACCACCACTACAGCAGAAACCAAGAACGATCTCTTCGAGTTTACGAAAGCAAATTATCCGGTCATTGACGGATCGACATCCACCAAGCCGATGGCCACGGCGATCACTTCCGTACTTCTCGGCATTTCCAGAGACGAAGCGGATTCGATGCTGACATTCCATAAGACGACGGAATCCTTCCGCTACCTGATCAGCGGGGAAGCCAATCTTCTTATCTGCGCACAGCCGGCCGATTCGATCTTCGACATGATGAAACAAGAAAAGTTCGAATATGAGATGGAACCTTTCGCCTCCGAAGCCCTCGTCTTCGTTGTCAATCAGTCTAACCCGGTCGAGTCACTGACCACAGAGCAGATCCAGAAGATCTACACCGGCGAGATCACCAACTGGAAAGAAGTCGGCGGCGAAGACCGGAAGATCATGCCGATCCAGAGAAATAAGGAAGCCGGTTCCCAGGTCATGATGGAAAAATATGTCATGAAAGATCTGACCATGATGGAAGCTCCGACAGAAATGGTTGTCGGTGATATGGGCGGCCTCATCGAAGCAGTAAAGTCCTTCGATAATTCCGCAGATGCAATCGGTTATACGCCTTACTATTACGCTACACAGATGAAGATGGCAGATGGTCTGAAGATCATCAAAGTCGACGATGTCATGCCGGCAAAAGAATCGATCCAGAAGGGCGAATATCCTTTCCGCACATCCTACTATGTTGTTATCAACAAGGAAGCAAAAGAAGACAGCCCGGAGCGCATCCTCTTTAACTGGGTGCTTGGAGAAGACGGACAGAAGCTGGCCGAGATGGAAGGTTATGTTCCGGTAAAATAATCAGGTCATTATGCAATCCGGTCGTGTTATTCTGAAATGAGATAAGAAGAGACACGGCCGGACCCGGCCACCGGATCCGCCGAGGTACCAAATTCCGGAAGGAGCCCATATGAAAAAGTGTATTATTTCTATCGCTTTAGTACTTGCATTTTCCACCGCACTTACATCCTGTGCAAAGAATTCCGAGTTGGAAAAGACGTCTGAGCTCTCTTCCGGGACTCAAACTTCTGAGACATCGTCAGAAATAACCGAAACCACGTCTATTTCCCCATCAGAAACAGAGAGCGTGTCCACTACTACAACGACTACCGAAGAAACCAGCACAGAAACGACCGAGCCATCCGAAACTTCATCCGAAACGTCATCCGCGCCGGATGGCGGGACCCCAACCAAAGTCAAAGTCAACTGGGATTCGTATGAGAAAGCAGAGCATAGTGATCCCATCGTTACGCGGCTTCGCGAAGAACCGGTCGAGGACTTTATCACTTCTTCCGACTATGGTCATGTCATGCCATTTTGTGCCGCCCATGGGGAAAGCGAATACATGTATGATGACGAGATCGCGGTAAGATATGGATTCATCGATGCCAAGGGCCGATTGGTCTGCGACGGTGTCTTCTCCGACTGCTATCGGACAACAGGTGGCTATACCGTCTATAAAGCTGTTCCCTCCACGTCCGGAGAAACAGACAAGCGGGTCATGGGATATCTCTCCTCTGACGGATCCTTTTACACCGGAACAAATTATGACAGTTGCTTTTATCGAGGAGATAACCTGTATCTGATAAAGCTCACCTCCTCCGGTGTTTCCTATGTCAGCCTCGATATGACTTCCAGAAAGATGTCGGAAGAGAAAAGCCTGAGGCTCGACGACCTCCTCAAGGATGATGATTTTTATTTCTATTTTGAGGGCGCGCGAATTGTGGACGACCGGTATTTTGTCTCTGTTGGAGAGCAAGGAGAAGTACTTTGCATCTTTGATGGAGAGACCGGGAAAGAAATCGATATCCCTGCGGTTAAAGAAGACTACGTGTATTATCCCTATCTCATTGGGAATACCCTGCTTTACAGCATTTATGACTGGGAAAACGAAAGTAATTCCAGGGCATATCTTTACTCGATCACCGGAGAGCTCCTTTTCGAATCCAATGAGATGATCCGGATTTCCAATCAGCGTATTCTCATTCCATTAAAGGACAAGCTCGTTCTTATCAAAGATGGAAAGGCCCAAGCCTCAATTGCGACAGACGGTATCATTCCGGCAGCGAACGTCAGGTTTGTTGACGACTATATTCTTCTCACTGCCAAGGATGGCCTGAAAATCTACGATATGGACTGCAATCTTATCCGCTCGATTCCGGAAGTAAAAACAGAAGACTATTTTCTTATCTATGCCACCAATTATTTAGACGCAGATTTCAAGACCAACTACTTCATCCGTCCCGATGTTGTCAATTCTGACTCCGACAATTCTGACTCCGTCAGTTTTGACGGCGCCACTTTCATCATCAATATTCTGACCGGAGAAAAAACGGAAATCGGGAGCTATCCGGAATGTTCCGTCATTGAGAACACGTCCTATATACTGGTTGAAAACGGAGAACAGATCATGCTCGGTGACTTCGACTATAAGTTCAAGTATGACTTCAAGATCATTGATACGAAAGACGGATCCATCATCTATCAAAGTGACCGCCCTGCATCCGATATCTGGACGCTTAGTGATATTGAAGGCCATTCTTATATGATCATCACCGATTATGAGAATGATTCCCGAAAAATCTTCGACTTCTCCTCCGGAGAATTCTTGTTCAACGGAGAAGATCCATTCCCATCCGGCGTCTCCTATATCGCTGAGGTGTATAACGGTTCCTTCCGTTGTACAAGCAAAGAACAAGATACCTACCTGATCGATCGTGACGGGAAAGTAGTTTTCATGTATTATCCATTAGCATTCGATGATTAAAAGGAGTCCCCTATGAAAAGAACCAGCTTAATCCCCATCTTGCTTGCCGGAGCGCTATTGCTTTCTTCCTGCACGACTGTCTCATCGAAGCGCACGTCCTCGTCCTCTTCTGATTCTGTCCCGGCCACTTCATCTGATCCGTCCGTTTCCGGTACAACTGAAACTTCTGAAACAGAAGACGACTCCAAAAGCACTTCCGCCGCTTCTTCTATCGGCGTCAAGGTCAACTGGGACAATTATGAACCGTCGAGCGCGGATGCAGACATTTTTACCCGTCTTCCCGGAACGCCGATGACTGATTTTGTTCCCTCTGACAATTACGGAGAGATCTACCCGTATTACACGCAGCATATGCAGGTTCTGAGCGGAATCGACTCGGGCTACGGAGGATCCAATCCTGTCGGTTTTTTCAGTGAAAAAGGAGTCCTTATCTGTGACCCGATATTCGACGACTACTTTATGCTTCCGGGTGGGGATTATCTGGTAATAAAGTATAACGATAGCGATTCCGAAGAATCGGGAAGCAGCGCTGAATGGGGAAGCAGTGAATATAACCGTTCCGAATACACTAACAAGTACGGGATCCTTTCCCATGACGGCGCAAGTTATACCGGTCTGATCTACGACGGATGCTGTTATCTTGCCATGGATCCGAAAGACGAGAACATATATCTGTTTACACTCAAGGAAAAGGGTGTGGAAATACTCGTCTATCGTTGCACAACAAGAGAGATCGTCACAACTTTTGACATGGACTATATTCCGAGTCCTTGGGGATATTACAAAATCGTCTCGGACGATATTTTCTTCTCCTATAGCTATGACGGATATATGGACCCGGTCCGTTTCCGCAAGCTCGATGGAACCGTACCTGAACTGGATTTTCTGACTTCCGGGTATTCGTTTCGGGGCCGTCCTTTCGGAGACGCAATGCTTTTCCGGGATGAGCGTTCCGATTATGAAAACGATATCTGGAGGATCTACAGTTTCAAAGGCAACAAACTCCTCGATACAGAATACAGTGATTTTATTCCATACACACCGGACAAGATGCTCATGGTCCGTGAAGATGGCTATGACCTGATCGACGGAAACGGCCGTGTCGCTGCCACACTGGATAATACTGAACATAAGTGGACCGATGTTTCCGGCTATGAGGGATATCTGGTTGGAAAAAAAGATGGAAATGCCATCGTCATGAACGAAGATTTCAAGACAATAAAGACATTTGAAAACAGTGACACGCCACGGTTTATTCTTCAGAAGGGAATGAATACCGATCCTAGATCCGAACGTTATTATCCCGGCGAACCCGGCATCGTTGTCGGAGTACCGCAATCCGGTCTTGATCCCATAATCTACTGTTCTTCTCAAGGGCAGGGTCTCCTTTATAACATTAAGACCAAAGCTGATTATCAGGTTTCCGATACGTATAATCTGATCTACCAGGATGAGTCCGGTTTCATCGTATGCAGACAAGACAACTGGGATGATGAAGGAAATCCGATCGACGGTCTTTACCTCGTTCTCGATGCCAAAGATATGCACGTGATTTACGAAAGTAACGGTCTTATAAATATACTAACCGATCCGGTCACCGGAAAAGCATATCTTCTCCATCAGGACACCAACCCGATTCACCATACCCGGCTCATTGATGCGGAAGAAGGAACAGTCCTCTGGGAAAAAGAAAATCCCGATCATGTCACGATCGTTCCCATGAAGATCGTGAACGGTTGTCTCAGCTACATGGTCTACTCACCGGAATATGAATTTGCCTCAGAGCCTGACATGGACGGATGGTATGATTCCTACCTCGTCCGCGAACTCACCAGCACATGTTTAGCCGGGCCCGATGGCCAAGTGCTTTTTAAGTATAGGGCATTAATTCGAGAAGATGATGTGTAAGACCACTTCGGAACTTATCTGAAAACAACGAAATGAGGTGACAATTTGTCCCATGAAAAAGTTTAGAAAATCTCTCTCATTTTTGCTGGCAAGTACTGTCTTGTTCTCTCTTTTCTCCGCGAGCGGATGCCAGAGCCACAAGTCCGACGAAAGCAGTCTCTCTGTGACCTCATCGCTTTCCGAAAGCACTTCTTCCGAGAGCACTTCTGTCACAACCACGGAGCAAGAGACCTCAACGGAAACGACAGGAGAAAGCAGCACGGCCACATCTGAACCATCAGAAACAACAACCACTCCGATTGAAGATTCATCTTCAGGCGTCAAGGTGCACTGGGATACATATGATCCATCCGTAAAAAAATATCCCGACCCGATCGTGAATTGGTTAGATGGAAAACCATCGTATGATTTCAAAACATCTTCTGACTATGGCAAGATCTATTTCTACGACGGATGGAGCAATCGGGCATACTCTGGCGGTACTCTCACCGCAATCGGATGTGCCGATGCTTCCGGCCGGGTGATCTGTGCACCGATTTTCAATGAAGCCTGGCACCTTTCTGATCCGAAGACGGATGAATATATAGGCCACCTCGTGCTCAAACATCTGGATACCGATAGCATTGATGCCAAGAAAGCGCACCTGGTCTTTCAGAAAGTCGGCTTCATCTCTGACGACGGATCGGTCTATTCCGGTCTTCAGTACGATGACCTCTGCTTTGAAGAGGGCAAGTTCTTCTTCATGAATTATACGCAGGATGGAGTGCTTTTCACACCGTACGACACGAAGACCGGTGCAACAGGAACCTCCTTCGAACTGAAGTTCGATTATAACAAGGTCCCGGATGATATGGGATTCGCCGAACTGATCCATGACCGGTATCTCGTATTCATGCCCAACTATTGGATCGACTCGGATAATCCGTATGACGAAAATGCAAGTGTGCTTTTTGATGGGAAAACCGGAAAAGAAATCCCGACTTCAGATAACCAGTTCATTTTCGATGGCGCGCTTCTCAAGGAAGAACGAAGCGATAACTATGATTATGCTAACAAAGAATCTTCTGCAACTTACACACTCTCTGATTTCGATGGCAGAGAACTCTGGCAGGAGCAGTATCACGAGTTTTTCAAGCTTTCTTCTGACCGGATCTTGTTCGGTACAAAAGATCGCTGGGATCTCGTGGATCTTGAGGGGAAATGGATAGGGTCATTAAAAAAAGGCGACCAGTATATCGGATCTTGCACGGATCCTAATGTCTATGCCAGTGATTCCAGGATCTACCTGCATAGTTTTAATCCGGATGTATCCGTACCGGAAGGATATGTGGAAAAATCCTATATATTCGATAAAGACCTTCACTTGATCAGCGAGGCAAAAATGAACGATCCGTCCGATACCGGACCGCAATATAGCGATGACGATTACGTGATCAAAAACGAAGAAAGTATTCAGCTTCTTGATCCTTCCGATCATCACGTGATCAAGGAATTCACGGGAGTGAATGACTATTATTTCCGAGGAGATGAAGAAGATCCGAAGAAGTATATGATATTATCCAGATGGTCCGAAGAAAACTGGCGCAATGATTTCGTGGATATCGTCGATCCGAAAACCGGAGAAAGCTACTTTACTACCCCTGTTGCAAAAGAATACCTTGACCTGTGCGTCAACGTCGAGGACATTTCCGATCAGGCCGTCTACTTCACCAACGGAGAAAACAGTCTGCTGATCAGCAAAGACGGACAAGTGCTTTTCCTGTGGAACATCTTCCGGAATAACGAAGAACACTATTTTGACTATTACTGGATGGAGGACGACGAACCGGATATCCCCTGATACATAATCCTCGAAAGGAAGTAGAATTATGAAAAAGCACAAGACAGTTTTCGCTGCATTTTTAGCGCTGACCGTGACGATCTCTCTTTTCGGCGCAGCCGGTTGCAGAAAGAGCTTTACATCGCAGTCGGAATCAGAAAGTGCACAGGAGACCACATCCGAACCGGAAACGACAACTTCCGAAACGACTGTTGAAACAACCACTGAAGCAACCTCTTCGGAGTCTGAAACGTCGGCGGAGTCCTCCGAAACAACCGAGCCCACCACCATCTCTTCCGATTCAGACAGTTCTTCCGGCGTCAAAGTTAACTGGGATGCCTATACACCAGGCACTTCCGCAGATCCGGTCTTCACGCGTCTTTCCGAAGAGTACATCGAAGACTTCATCCCGGGTAATGACTATGGCGCGGTGATCCCCTATTTCGGAGCAAGTATCTACTCGTACTCAGACCTATCCACCGTTGGTTTTTTCGATGTCAGCGGAAGGATCATCTGCGATACTGTCTTTGATTATCTCAGGATAACCGATAACGGATATTTTGTAACTCAGTTTTCGAAGGAGCAGAACAGAAAGCCGGTATTGGCTGATCCGGATCTGCAGAAAATGGGGTATATCTCCTTAGATGGATCGGTATATACAAGCCTGTCATTTAATGAATACATTTATATCGGCGGGGAATATTGCTGCATCCGCTACACCCAAGAAGGTGTCGAATACTTCAATCTGGACTACGCGACCGGAAAAGAGAAGAACCTGCGGTCTTTGAAGATCGATCGCAACAGTATAGATTCCACAGATGTGGATCTCAACAACATCTGCCTGGGGAAGATCCTGGAAAACCGTTACCTGGTCTTCTGCGATAGGGAATATGATAACGTTGTTTTTCTTATCGACGGAGAGACCGGTTTGAACCTTTCTCTTCCGGAAGTGTCAGATGATGGACGCATCGAGTACAGAGATCAGTTTTTGATACTCTGTGATTATTCTTCTGACAATAATCCTTACACCTATATGCGTGGCAACGGAGAAGTGCTTTTTGAGAATGGAAACTATAGAGAATGCAACGACCTCTACCTCGATGATGAGCATTGCATGATGATGTACCGCGATGACGGCTGGGATATACTGGACAAAGACAGAAAACTCCACTGTTCTCTAGATAACAAGGATGGTTCCATTACCTGGCTCTTCCTCTATCAGAATCACTATTTCATCGCTACCAAAAGTGACAGTTACCTGGTGTACGATACGGATTTCAATCTGGTCCACGAAACAAAGCGCGACCCTTCTCTATATTATGAATTTATCGACGAAGATCGAGAATACTATTACTTCAAAACGGTTGATTCGGGGCCGGTCGTAATGACGTCGGAGAATGGGAAAAGCATCATTCTTGATCTGCTCACCGGCGAACAGCTGGAATTCGATGGAGAATGGAACGCATATATCAGTGCCGTTTTCGATAACAGGATCATTCTCCAGAGCAATATCGGTGAAGAGAATCCCGGCGAGTGGAAACTGATCGACCGTAAAGATGGTCACGTTCTTACAGAAGGAAAAGGACGCGCCGAGGTCGTCTATGATTTTATTGCGAAAAAGTACTATGTATCTGTCTCCGATTACGAAGAAACCTTTCTGACAACTCTGGATCCGGAAACAGGAGACACCCTTATTGAAAATTTCGTTCACCCGCTGAAAGACCATACTCAACTCTTCTATTATGCTAACGGAAACCCGATCGTGCATACCAAACTCCGCTCGAACCACGAGTACCCCTATACCACATCTACCACTATGCTCTCCCCGGACGGAAAGATCCTGTTCATGTATTACCCGATGCAGCCTATGGATGACTAACCGGAAGCGCCGGTCTTATTTCGCCGCATAGTCCTCGATGCTTCGCATCTGCTGAAATGCGTCTCAATAAGCCGGCGCTTCTCTGATATGTTTCAACAAAAACGATCGCCAACGTTTCGAGGACCTAGTGCCGAGAAACCGTTGGCGATTGTAATTTGTTAAAGAAGATTCACACCATGTGCCGCTGCTTCTTCCACAACGTCGTCCGGCCAGATCGAGGACTGGACTTCACCGATGTGTGCACGCTGCAGGAAGAACATGCAGATACGGGACTGACCGATACCACCACCGATGGTGTAAGGCAGTGTGCAATCAAGAACGCCCTTCTGGAAAGGAAGCTCTGCACGCTCTTCGCAACCGGCGATCTTCAGTTGTTTTGCCATAGCTTCTTCATCCACACGGATACCCATGGAAGAAAGTTCCAGAGAGCCACCGAGAACAGGATAGTAAACAAGGATATCGCCGTTCAAGGACCAGTCGTCGTAGTCCGGAGCACGTCCATCATGCGGCTTTCCGGATTTCAGTGCACCACCGATCTGCATGAGGAACACCGCGCCATATTCTTTCGTGATGAGGTTCTCTCTTTCTTTTGGCGTCTTATCCGGATACATATCCTCGAGTTCCTGTGTCGTGATGAAATGGATCTCGTTTGGCAGGAAAGGATCCATAAAGTGATACTTACCGCAGATATAATATTCTGTTTGCTTAATGGCCATGTAAATACGGAACACCGTTTCTTTTAGCGTCTCAACATTTCTCTGCTCTTTCGTGATGATCTTCTCCCAGTCCCACTGATCCACATAGATGGAATGCAGGTTGTCTGTCTCTTCATCACGACGGATCGCCGTCATATCCGTATAGAGGCCCTCGCCCGGGTTGAAGCCGTACTTACTGAGCGCCATTCTCTTCCACTTCGCAAGAGAGTGAACGATCTCGACTTTCTTCTCGCCCTGCTCTTTGATACCAAAAGCAACCGGACGCTCTACGCCGTTGAGGTTGTCATTGAGTCCCGACTCCGGCTTTACAAAAAGCGGCGCCGACACACGTGTCAGGTTCAGTGCATCTGCGAGCGCACGCTCGAAATAGTCTTTCACTTCCTTGATGGCGACTTCTGTCTCACGAATCGTTTGCGGGCTCTTGTACCCGTCCGGAATAATAATCGTACCCATTTTCAACACTCCTTTATTCTTGTAATTTCTTATTCAAAAGCACTTTCCCCGAGGGTATGTGCCTGCCGCATGAGGTGGCTTGTTGTTCTTACAGTTCGCAGTTATTTACTGTTCTCGGGAACGGGATGACGTCACGGATGTTGGAAACACCGGTCATGTACATGACGCAGCGCTCGAAGCCAAGACCGAAACCGGCGTGTCTTGCAGTACCGAACTTACGAAGATCCATGTAGAAACCGTAATCTTCCGGCTTCATGCCCAGCTCCGTGATACGTGTGCTGAGTTTCTCATAATCGTCCTCACGCTGGGAACCACCGATGATCTCGCCGATGCCCGGAACGAGGCAGTCCATTGCAGCGACGGTTTTGCCATCTTCGTTAAGCTTCATGTAGAAAGCCTTGATCTCCTTCGGATAATCCGTAACGAAAACCGGTCTCTTGAAGACTTCTTCCGTGAGATATCTCTCATGCTCAGTCTGCAGATCGCAGCCCCAGTAAACCTTGTACTCAAACTTGTCATTGACCTTCTCAAGGATGTCGATCGCCTCAGTATAAGTTACGTGGCCGAAGTCAGAACTTGCTACATGCTGGAGTCTCTCGATCAGTCCCTTATCTACGAACTCGTTGAAGAACTTCATCTCTTCCGGTGCGTTCTCCAGAACGTAGTTGATGATGTACTTGATCATGGACTCGGCAAGGAGCATGTCATCTTTCAAGTCAGCAAAAGCGATCTCCGGCTCGATCATCCAGAACTCGGCAGCATGACGTGTTGTGTTACTGTTCTCAGCGCGGAATGTCGGTCCGAAAGTATAGATGTTCTTAAATGCCATGGCAAAAGTTTCGCCGTTCAGCTGGCCGCTTACCGTAAGGTTGGTCGGCTTGTTGAAGAAGTCTTTGCTGTAGTCGATCTTGCCATCTTCTGTTCTTGGAATGTTGTTCAGATCCAGTGTCGTGACCTGGAACATCTCACCGGCACCCTCACAGTCGGAACCCGTGATCAACGGAGTATGTACATAAACAAAATCTCTCTCCTGGAAGAACTTGTGGATCGCGTATGCGCAGAGGCTTCTTACTCTGAACACAGCCTGGAACAGGTTCGTTCTCGGACGAAGGTGTGTGATCGTTCTCAAATACTCGATACTGTGACGTTTCTTCTGAAGCGGATAATCCGGTGTGGAATCACCTTCCAGAATAACTTCGGTAGCCTGGATCTCAAAAGGTTGCTTGGCCTCCGGAGTCGCAACAAGTGTACCCTTCACGATCAGGGCTGCACCAACGTTGGTCTTGCAGATCGCCTCGAAATTCGGGAGCGCATCGTGGTATACCACCTGGATCGGCTCGAAGAAAGTACCGTCGTGCAGTACGATAAATCCGAATGTCTTTGAGTCACGGATCGATCTGACCCAGCCACCGACTGTCACTTCTTTGTCGAGATACTGTTCTCTGTTTCTGAAGATTTCTCTTACATCAATAATGTCCATCTTTTCCTCCTTTTTCTCAGCGCCCTGCGGGATCCTCCTCCGCACTCTTCGCGCTCTTTTGCGGCCGATAGTTCTTTTGCTGAAGAAAAACGGGAAAACAAAAACGCCCCGAAGCTCTTCTGCTTCAGGACGATCATTCAATCGCGGTACCACCTGAATTGCTACTCTTCGTAGCCTCCTCAACGGGTTCAAACAAACCCTGCCACCTGACGCGTGGCTCTCGGCTTCCACTACTCTGCCCAAGGGTTTGTTGATCGCCTCCTTCGGCATTTCATTTTGCAGCTCGGAAGTGTTATTCACCTGTATTCACTCTGTAAGGCTTCCACCCACCCTTACTCGCTGTAAGCGATAAAACAGGTTACTTCTCTTCGTCATCGCTTTTCGTATTCAATTGACGTTAGATTACTCTGCATGCATGCATTTGTCAAGTAGCTATTTCCGATAGAAAAAACGGATGGTCATGTGTTCTGTTTCTCCGGATCTTCGGACCGGTTTTTCTCAGAAAAAGGAAAACTTGTCTTCTATTCTTCTCCCAGAGCAGGGAAAAACGATGCCATATTTCCTTTGTCGCTATTTTGCAAACATTTTTGATATGTTACAATTTCAAGCATATAAGCCGTTTTGAAAAGGAACGGGACACACTGTAAAGACGCTGCATTTACGCAGTACAAGGAGGGTTATTTATGTCAAGCAACAGTGATCAAGGTATTCCAAATGTTATGTCCGCCGCACCAACAAAGAAAAAGAAGAATAAAGGTTCCAACATCTTCAGTGTCATCATTATTCTCGCCGCACTCGCATTTGGCGGTTATTATCTGGCAACTAATTTTCTTTTCGCATCTGTTCATTCCATCGCCGTAGAGAACAACAAGATCACCACCACAACGACCGGTCAGGATATCCTGGACAAAGGACTGGTACTTTGCGATGTGAATGGCAAAGTCAGAAATGTCATGACAACGGAAATCAAAGCCAAAGAGATCTACAACAATTCTTTCTTCATCGGTGTTCCGGATTCAACAGGAAAAAATGCCAAATGTTCCGGCGTAGAAGTTACATTCGGCAACTTTGGAGGATCCACATCAACGATCGCCAACTGCGGTCTCTACAGAATTCAATATACTCCTGGATTCCAGGACGAAGGCGTTTCCGTTCTTGTCGATGGTGAAAACATGCAGAATGCGTCTTTGGATCAGTGGGTCGATTTCCTGAAGGAAAAGAGCTATAAGTTCAGCAAGAGTGAACTCGAACAACTCAGAAGCGGAAGCTCCACATATGAATCCTTCACACAGGCTAAGAAAAAGTATGCAGTAAGCCTGGATAAGAAATCCAAGAACGATGGCAACGACAATATCGTATACGATACCGTCTTTGGTTCTATAAAGATCGAAAGAGATGTAACTGTCACGATCAAGAAATAATGCAAGTTGGCCACAACTTCACTATTCCACACTAATGGAAAGAGGCGTTTTTAAGGTGATGCAAATCACTTTTGAGACGCCTCTTTAGTTATCGCTTTAACCCATTAATCATCGGAAGCCGGATCCGGATAGTAGCGGAATACTATGTTTCCTGAATTATCCGAAAGAAGCGTCCCGGTCTCGCCCTGGCTGACTGGGCGGAAATAGAAGTATCCGTCACGGATATCCATAAGCCTTAGGTCGTCGCATCCTGCTTCTGTAAAGTCATCTAATACAAGTTTTTCATCTTTCATGGAATAAAGATCGATTGCCTTGCTCGTTCCTTGACGTGCGCCGCTTTCGGTTTCTTTCTTCTCTCCCTCAGATGATACGAGATAGAGATTTCCGTTTGCTCGGTCAGCATTGATATAATAGTCACCTTCGCCTTCCATCAGGACCTCGAAGTCAGAAGCACGCATCAGTTTCCATTTTCTTCCTGCTTCTTCCACTATCAGATTTGTCTCTGAAACGAATGCGAGACAGTATCCATTCAGCTCAATCTTATTTTCACTCTTCAGGTTGATGAGCGTCGTGTTTTCTTTGCCATGGTACTCCAGTACAGGAGCCATAGATATTTCAGTCTCTGTGGCATTTTGTACGATCATGCTCACGGACGGATAGTAGAAGCCGTCCAGTTCTTTTGGAATAGAATTCACTTTCGAAAGATTGAGGTCATAAAGCTCTATGGAATCCTCCAGGAACAGGAAGACGTAGTCATGTCTGAAGTAGATCTCCTCCACTTTTTTATCCGGCGACGCCATGGATGCCACAAGTTTCAGATTGGCGTTATAAAGATCAATGCCGTCCTTTCCTGCACAAAGATAATAGTCAATATTCGAGTCCACCAGCGTGTACTCTTTCTCTTGCAGGAGTTCTTCTCCATTTATGTTGAAGAACTGGTACTTATCGTCATTGGTCCTGCATAAGAAAAAGCTGCCCTGCCACACTGCATTTTCAGATGGAAATGCAACGTTTTTTCCTGTCAGGCCGTCAACAAGGAAGTACTTGTTCGATGTTTCCAGATAGAATTCGGCATATTCCCGATACATGCTTTCGAGCCGGATGTTGTCCAAAGTAACGTTTGTACCAAGCGATTCACAGTCGACTTCAATGCCTCTCTCCACGTCCTGTTTTCCGGTCTCCATGTCGATCGTATAGCAGAGAAATCCGGTCTCTGTCTTCTTCAGGAACAGAAGCTCTCCGGTTATCCGGTCGATACAGAAGTCATCGTATTTCAATCCGGTATAGATGGCACCATCGTGGGAAAGATAACCGACTTTTCCTTCTTTTCCGCATACAACATAACCTCCGTCCGCGAGATAGGAAATCGGAGTAAACACAGGGTCTACGATGATCCGGCCGCTTCTGTCGAAGAAACCGCTGCAGCCGAGTTCTTTTCTGTTGGAAAAAGCATAGATCTCGCCGTAACTGTCGGACGTTTCCAGCTCCGTGATGGTCTCCTTGCTCAACCGGGAATATACCTGTTCCGGTCTTTCCGAAGACTTCAGTTCTTCCGATTGGACTGTGCTTTCCGAAGTCTCTTCGGATGTGCTTTCCGATGCTTCTGACGGCTCCGTCGTTGTTTCCTGAGGCGCGGCTGCCGTAGTTGCCCGGGTAGTCGGAACAGTAGTAATCTCTATGTCTTTTCTTGTGCATGCACAGCCAAAAAGCGCCGTTGCCACCATATATGCCAACACAACTGCCACTGGCTTATGAAATGATTTCATAGCAAAATGTCTCCTGTTTTCGGGCTTTACTATCTATCCATCCCCCAGACCCTTTTTCAATAGTACCATATTCGTCCAAAATGGCAAAAAACGAAAAGGTGCAGTTTTCACCACACCTTTCAGATCTTTTGTCT
This sequence comes from Clostridiales bacterium, assembly GCA_017545245.1. Classification (GTDB taxonomy): domain Bacteria; phylum Bacillota; class Clostridia; order Saccharofermentanales; family Saccharofermentanaceae; genus Scatonaster. The sequence goes on along the minus strand of JAFWPB010000028.1, from coordinate 74,218 downwards.
GCTTGAAAAGAAACGGCCTACTTTACCGCGTGAAAGAGCTTGATGAGGAAGATCCACGCACAGCCATAGTAAGTCACGACAGCGACGAGGTCGTTGACGGTCGTGATAAGAGGTCCGGATGCAACCGCAGGGTCCACTTTGATCTTGTGGAAGAACATCGGGACGAGCGTTCCGACAAGACTGGATACGATCATGGCCAGCCACAAGGAACCACCGACACACGCTGCGACCGCGAAGGAAAAGCTTGTCGGATAGTGCTTGAAAAAGGTCACATACAAGCCGATTCCAAGGAATGCCAGGGCACCCAGGAGCAGTCCGTTGAAAAAGCCGACGCGCATCTCTTTCAGGGCGAACTTGATCTTCTCGGTCGTCTTCAGCTGCTCGTCCATCAGGACACGGATCGTTACAGCGAGTGACTGTGTACCGACGTTTCCGGCCATGTCCAGGATCAGGCTTTGGAAACACACCACGATTGCCAGTTCGGCAACGACTGACTCAAAAAGGCCTACTACGGTAGAGACCAGAAGACCCAGTATAAGAAGCGTCACCAGCCATGGCAGGCGCTTCTTCATGCTCTGTGCCAGTGTCTCTTTCAGATCCTCCTCTGCGGTCAAACCAGCGAGTCGGGCGTAGTCTTCACCGAGCTCATCGTCTACGACCTCGATGATGTCCTGTGATGTGATAACACCTAAGACATTACCTGCTTCATTTAATACCGGGATAGAGTCCTCGGCGTAGTCCTTGATCTTCTCGATGGATTCATCGATCTTTTCGTGGTCGAGCACGTACGGGTAGGAAGTAATGATCAGGTCTTCCAGCGGAACTTCCGCGCGCGCCTTGATCAGGTCCTTGAGGTCGATCACCCCGTAGAACTTATTCTCTCTGTCCGTCACGTAGATCGTGGAAATATTGTCGTTTTCATCCGCCTGACGGATAAGTTCTTTCATCGCCTGCTTGATCGTCAGACGGTTACTGATGTTGACAAAGTTTGTGGTCATCTTGGAACCGATCTCATCTTCCTCGTAGGACTGGATGAGCTGGATATCACGGGAGCTCTCATCGTCCATCAAGGAGATGATCTTCTTCTGCGTCTCCTCATCGACTTCTTCGAGTACGTCAACAGCATCGTCGGCGTCCATGTTTTCGAGGATTCGGGCCGCTTTCTCGATATCGAGTTCTGCGATGAATTCTTCCGGATCTTCGAGGTAGGCGAAAATATCGGACACCTTCTCGGCGCCGAGGATCCGGTACACTTTCTGTCTTTCTTCTTTGGTGATCAGCTCGATCGCGTCCGCGATGTCACTGTCATGGTAATCCTCGAGTGCCTCGCGAAGTTCTTTTGCCGTCTTATTACCACGGATGAGCTTGACGATCTCGACGATCACACTTCTTGTTCTGTTCTCGTTTTCCATGCGAAAACCGCCTCCTTTTGCTTGATTTCGGCATTATGATGCCGGCAAAAAAGGGAAGCGTTATGTGAAAAAAGGTTCAAATCAAAATCGAAGGTTTATCTCCGCTCCGGGCATTTCCCGTTCTTTCTCTGCCAGAAGCTCCGGCAGGTCAGATTTCAATCAATATGCACGTGACGAAGAAGCGTTCGTATGTGATTCTCATCTGAATCATTTTTCTCAAAACAGCCACGCCTTCGATAACTGCCATCACAACTATCCACCTTCGTCACCTCCTCATTTTCTGGAATCGGAGCAGCGCCGCAACCCCTGATTTTACGGGGAAAACGCCGCACAAACAGTACCCTCTTTCAAGGAATACCTACTGAAATTATGAACGCCTCAAAGTTAAAAGTCAACGCCGTTTTTAAGATTTTTTCATGCATTTTCAAATCCTGTGCTTTTTCATAAAAAGCTTTCTTTATGATCTTGTATATTTGGGTATCACATTCACTATTTTTCTGTTATTATATTTCCAGCGAAAAAGGCCTATTAGGTTTAATAGTGACTAATATGTAAAGCGAGGAAGAGACCATGCCAAAGAAAGACGACATCAACAAGATCCTGATCATCGGTTCCGGTCCGATCATCATCGGTCAGGCTTGTGAGTTTGACTACTCCGGTACGCAGGCTTGCAAAGCACTGAAGAAGCTCGGCTACCAGATCGTGCTCGTAAACAGCAACCCGGCTACGATCATGACAGACCCGGATGTAGCAGACATCACCTACATTGAACCACTGAATCTGGCAAGACTTACCCAGATCATCGAAAAAGAGCGTCCGGATGCACTCCTTCCGAACCTTGGCGGACAGTCCGGCCTGAATCTTTGCTCCGAACTCTCCGAAGCGGGTGTCCTCGAGAAATACGGCGTAAAGGTCATCGGTGTCCAGGTTGATGCCATCGAGCGTGGTGAAGACAGAATCGAGTTCAAAAACACCATGACCAGCCTTGGTATCGAGATGCCAAGATCCAGAGTTGCTTACTCGGTTGACGAAGCAGTGAAGATCGCTGAAGAATTGAAATACCCGGTCGTTCTCCGACCAGCCTATACAATGGGCGGTGCCGGTGGCGGCCTTGTTTATAATGTAGACGAATTGAAGGTAGTCTGCGAGCGTGGTCTTCAGGCCAGCCTCGTCGGACAGGTCCTCGTTGAAGAATGTATCGCAGGCTGGGAAGAGCTCGAGCTCGAAGTTGTTCGTGACTCCAATGACAATGTCATCACCGTCTGCTTCATCGAGAACATCGACCCGATCGGTGTCCACACCGGTGACTCCTTCTGCTCTGCTCCGATGCTGACCATCTCCCAGGATGTACAGGACAAGCTCCAGGAATATTCCTACAAGATCGTCCGCGCGATCGAAGTCATCGGCGGCTGCAACTGCCAGTTCGCACACGATCCGGTATCCGGCCGTATCGTTGTTATCGAGATCAACCCGAGAACATCCCGTTCCTCCGCTCTCGCTTCGAAGGCAACAGGTTTCCCGATCGCTCTCGTTTCCGCAATGCTCGCTTGTGGCCTGACTCTTGACGAGATTCCGTGCGGCAAGTACGGCACACTCGATAAGTATGTTCCGGATGGAGACTATGTCGTTATTAAGTTTGCACGTTGGGCTTTCGAAAAGTTCAAGGGCGCATCCGACAAGCTCGGTACACAGATGCGTGCCGTCGGTGAAGTCATGTCCATCGGTAAGACGTATAAGGAAGCCTTCCAGAAGGCGATCCGAAGCCTCGAGACCGGCCGCTACGGTTTAGGTTATGCCAAGAATTATCACGACCTTTCCAAGGAAGAGCTGATGCAGAAGCTCGCTTACCCGACTTCCGACAGACAGTTCATCCTCTACGAAGCATTGAGAAAAGGTGCGACGGTGGAAGAGCTTTACAATCTGACAAAGATCAAGCACTGGTTCCTGGAGCAGATGCTCGAGCTCGTCCAGGAAGAAGAATCCCTGCTTAAGATCAAGGGTGCGGTTCCGTCTGAGGACGTTCTCCGTCAGGCTAAGCTCGATGGTTTCTCCGACCGTTACCTCAGCAAACTCCTCGAGGTTCCGGAAGAAGACATCCGCAACGCACGTTACGGCTACAATATCCGCGAAGCCTGGGAAGGCGTACACGTAAGTGGTACACAGGATGCAGCCTACTACTATTCGACATATCACCTTTCCGAAGACAAGAGTCCTTCTTCCGATAAGCCGAAGATCATGATCCTCGGTGGCGGCCCGAACCGTATCGGCCAGGGTATCGAGTTCGACTATTGCTGCGTACATGCGGCTCTTGCTCTCAAGAAGATGGGCTTCGAATCCATCATCGTTAACTGCAATCCGGAGACAGTTTCGACTGACTACGACACTTCCGACAAGCTCTACTTCGAGCCTCTCACTCTGGAAGATGTTCTCTCCATCCATGAGAAAGAAAAGCCGATCGGCGTCATCGCTCAGTTCGGTGGCCAGACACCTCTGAACCTCGCTGCTGACCTCAAGAAGAACGGCGTAAACATTCTTGGTACAACACCAGAGACTATCGACCTTGCAGAGGATAGAGATCACTTCCGTGCCATGATGGACCGTCTCGGCATCCCGATGCCGGAAGCAGGTATGGCTGTTACAGTAGACGATGCTCTCGAGATTGCAAACAAGATCGGTTATCCGGTCATGGTTCGTCCTTCCTACGTTCTCGGTGGACGTGGAATGGAAGTCGTACATGACGACGAGATGATGCGTGTCTACATGAACGCTGCCGTTGGTGTAACACCGGATCGTCCGATCCTCATCGACCGTTTCCTGCATCACGCAACTGAGTGTGAAGCAGATGCCATCTCTGACGGCGAGCACTGCTTCGTACCTGCAGTCATGGAGCACATCGAGCTTGCCGGCGTACACTCCGGTGACTCTGCCTGCATCCTGCCTTCCAAGAACCTTTCTGAAAAGCAGATCGCAACCATCAAGGATTACACCAAGAAGATCGCTATCGAGATGAACGTTCGTGGTCTTATGAACATGCAGTACGCGATCGAAGATGATGTTGTCTATGTTCTCGAAGCCAACCCGCGTGCTTCCCGTACTGTACCGCTCGTTTCCAAGGTCTGCGCGATCAACATGGTCAAGGTTGCAACTGAGATCATGACATCCGAGATCACCGGCAAGCCGTCCCCGGTACCGGAGCTCAAGGATCGTATCATCAAGCACTATGGTGTTAAGGAAGCCGTCTTCCCGTTCAACATGTTCCAGGAAGTTGACCCTGTCCTCGGACCGGAGATGCGTTCCACCGGTGAGGTCCTCGGTATTTCCGAGGATTTCGGCGAAGCATACTTCAAGGCACAGGAAGCTACCCAGACGAAGCTGCCTTCTGAGGGTAACGTACTTCTTTCCGTATGCGACCGCGATAAGGACGAACTCGTTGACATCGCGAAGGCATTTGATGAGCTTGGTTTCCACATCCTGGCAACCGGTAAGTCCTACGAGATGATCGTTGCCGCCGGCATTCCTGCTGAGCGTGTCAACAAGCTCTACGAGGGCCGTCCGAATATCACAGATAAGATCACAAATGGTGAGATCCAGCTGATCATCAACACACCTGCCGGAAAGACCTCTGTTCATAACGACAGCTACATCCGTAAGGAAGCGATCCGCCACAGAGTTCCGTATATCACAACTATGGCTGCAGCGAAGGCAAGCGCCGAGGGTATCAAGGCTTATAAGGCCAACCCGAACTTCCCGGTCAAGTCCCTGCAGGATCACCACAACGACATCATCTGAGTCGTTTTGCAAAACCAGATTGCACAGGGGACTGCCTCAGTATTCTGAGGCAGTCCTTTTTGCAACTTATCAAATGTGTTCTATGTTTTGTTCTAAAAAAGCACACCTTACATAGAACACTTATAGAACATCGCTGGTAAAAGAAGATGTTCTATGTTTTGTTCTATAAAAGAACGTTTCGCATAGAACAAAACATAGAACAGCCGCTTCTGGAGCCGGCAAGGGGATGCCGCATCAGAATTCTCGCGGAAACGAGGACCTTAGAGGTAGTTTTTCTGACATTTACGATTTGAAAAGCACTTGTCGGTGTTCTATACTGTAAACACGCATACCCACAGACCATGTGACACAAAAGAGGATAATATGATCGATCATTATAATGCTTTTATTTCTTATCGGCACGCGCCGCTTGATTCCGCGATTGCCGAGCATGTACAACATTCCCTTGAAAGGTTCACCATCCCGGATAAGATCAAGAAGAAGACCGGCATGAAGCGGATCCATAGAGTCTTCCGGGACAAGGAAGAACTCCCGATCACAAGCAACCTGTCTGAAACGATTTCTGCGGCTCTCGAAGATGCGGATTTTCTTATCGTTATCTGCTCGAACTCGACAAAGGAGTCCCAGTGGGTCAAACGTGAGATCCAGTATTTCCTGCAGCATCATTCACGAGATCATGTCCTCACTGTTCTTGCTGAGGGTGATCCTTACGAAGTAATTCCGGAAGAGCTTCTTTCTGAAGAAAGAAAATATTTAGACATGAACGGGGTCGAGCATACCGTGCGGGTACCGCTTGAACCTCTTTCCTGCGATTACCGTCTTCCGAGACGGCAGGCGGATAAGGAAGAGCTGCCACGACTTGCTGCACCGATCATCGGCTGTTCTTATGATGAGCTCATGAACCGTCGCCGTGCATATCGTATCCGGAGAATGCTTCTTGCTTTCACACTTATCTTCGCGATCATGCTGGCCTTTGGCGCTTATATGTTCCGAAGCAGTATGAAGATCCGTGAGAACTATCAGCAGGCTATGAGAAACCAGTCTCTCTATCTGGCGCATGAGTCTCAAACCTTAATGAAGAGCAAACACAGGACAGAAGCCATGCTTGTCGCGATGGCGGCACTTCCGGGTGAGAACAGTGACCGTCCTGTTACTGCAGAAGCCGTCCGCGCACTGACAGATGCCACGTTGGCCTACACGGCACTGGACGGATATACGATCAATCCGGTCTACACCTATTCCCTTCCCGGCGAGGTCAAGCAATTCGCTGTCTCTCAAGAAGGTTCCTACCTGGCCGCATACGATGTGATCGGCAATTTCTATGTCTGGGATGCAAAGAAGTTTACGCTTCTTTATGAAATCGAACATCCAAATAAAGTAATTTATGACTTTGCCTTCTACGATGACGAGACATTACTCGTGCAAAACACGAACAGTATTGTGTCAATCGATGCAGAAACAGGAGATGAGCTTTGGGAGTATTCGCTGCCCATGAACATCTTCACTAGTTTGAACAAGATAAGCTTCAACGACTCTTTTGTGTTTGCCACGAATTACAATAATACTATTGTGAAACTGGATGTCAAAACCGGAGAACTGATCGCGGAATATAAGATCAAACTCCCGTCATCCATGGATCATTCAACCATTACTGTCAACAAGTGTGCACTTTCCCCGGATGGCAAAGCGATGGCTTTCTTAGCCACAGATTCTATCAAAAACACATACTATGGTTACATTGATCTGGAAACATCTGAAGTAAAGGTCAATGATTACGAATCGGCAATGTTTAGTAACATAGGCTGGTACGACGAGAAACATTTCCTGGTTTCCTCTATCCCGGAAGGCCAGGATACGATAAATTACACCACTCTCGGACTGACTATTCTCCAAACGATCGATATGAATATTCTTTGTCTCGACATCACGGATGTGAAAACAGAAACGATCCCGATCCTATGGACAAGTGCTTATGTATCAAGAGGAAGAACTGTAGGCAGCGGATTTGTTCCGCTTAACGCCAGTAATGCGATTGCCTTTTACCGTGGAAATACCTGCGGGATCTTCGATATAAAGACCGGCGGAATGTTACATCTTTATGATGCGGAAGATTCACTCGTGGACTGCAGCGACAATGACAAAAATGGCGAATTAGTGTTTATTACTTCCGGAGGAAATTACGGAATTCCGCTGTCGAACTTTGGCAAGGATACCATCAGCATTCTTAATGTATTCAGTGATTCCATCTGTGACGCTACTATCTGTTATGGTATCGATTCCAATGGTGATCGCTATATGAAGGGCTACTATTCCAATGATTTCTACTCCAGTGACATCATCTACTACAATTCGGGCGTATATGATGACGACTTTACTCCTCTTAGTAAAGACACTATTTGGGGGACAATTGAAGAAAGTATGATTAACGAAGATATTCTGGCCATTATTTCAATAGAATCAGACCTTTCCCATGTCTTGAATATCATCGACGCAAAGACAAACAAACTGCTTGCCTCGAATTCCCTGAAAGAAGATATCATGGCCAATGGTGACTCGTTCTACTTTAGTATCATTGGAATTTCAGACGGAAAAATCTATATTGCCGCCACAAGCTCTGCAAGAGGAACCACACTTATGATCTATGATGGAGAGGATGGCAAGTTAGAGGATACTATCGAACTGAACGGAAAATACATCAGTATGAACCGTAAAAGCCTCATAAAAGATGGGAAATATGCATATCTGATAGAAAATGACAAAGACTACCAATTGGGCATTTATGATCTGGTCAAAGACAAGAAAGTAACATACGATCTGGATGAACTGGAAATGGGAAATCTTTGGAACGCCAGCGCTCTGAAGTATATGCCGGAGAACAATCTTGTAATCATCTCGGCAACGGAGGAGGACTATTACTATGATCTGGAATCCGAAGAGCTTCTGGATCTTGATTTTCCGGAATCCTGGAAACTTGCTTCTTCCGCTGATTGTTCCGGAGATCTTTGGGCTGTGACAGACACAAGCACCATTATGATTTTCGGTAAGAAAGGCGATCCGATTGAGATTTCTGCCAGTGGTAAAATGTGTGTGGATGTAAGGTTTGCCCGCGTAAAGAAGCAGGACATCCTTCTGGCTGTTTTTGATGATGGTACACTATATCGGTATAACCCGCAAAATGGCGAGCTTCTCGGTATTACAAACATATCTATCGGTAACAGCGCAAGCTCCAACAAGAGTTATCTCTTCTCAGATGACGGATCGGAACTCTATCTCAAAGTAAGTTCCACTCTTTCGATCATAGACACGGAAAGCTGGTATGAAATTGCGGCAATCCCGAACTGCCTCGGATACTATCCATCCAAAGACCGCTTCTATGCAGTCTCCTATCAGACCCGTAGCGAATCAAAGATCGGCTATTTCCCGCACTACAGTGTCTCGGATCTCGTTGAAAAAGCTTCCGAACTCTGTGGCGAAGCACAGCTCTCGGAAGCCCAAAAATCAACATATGGTCTATAAAGCCTCGGCACATCCTGCTTCCTTCTGTAGCAGGATCCGTGCTGTGACGGCAGTAAAGCGCATGGGTACATGGAAGTACCTATGCGCTTATTTCACTTCAAAATACAACTGGTCGAAAAGCGTCGAGCGGATGATGTAAATATCATGCTCATCGTCTTCTCTGCAGGCAATATAGTCACCAGGAACTCCTGCATAGTACTTCTCTTCATCCCATGCAGTAAAGAGCTTGACGTAATTGGTCAAAGGTTTTGCCCAGATACGTGCTCCGCCCTTTCCGACTGCAGCTTTTGCAAATTTGCAGACTTCGAAACGATCCCCGGTCACGGCATTCTTCACGGAAGGCGCATACTCAAATGTATGCTCATACGGTTTGTCGGAGACCTCGTAACTTCTTCTGAGTTTCTCTTCTTTGATTGGATATACCTCTCCCTCGATACCGATCATGAGGAACGTATCCGATTCGACCTGCGTACTGATATCTCCTTCAAGTGTACGTATATCGACTCTGGTAAATTCCGGGAAAATATCGCGCAGCCGGACAACACCAACCTGCTGCGGCACCTTTTCATACAGTTTCATGCCAGTACGGTCGAGCACGGTATCTTTTGCATACATGATCGTATACGCTTCGTAGTACTCGTGAAGGCGTTTCATGATGACATCCTTTGCCGGTTCAGAAAGCTTTTCCGGACGGATCGTACCACCTGCTTTATACAGATGTCCACCGCCGCCGCCAAGGCCCTCTGCCAGGAAAGCAGCCAGTTCATTGGCATGCACTTCTTTCGAACAGCTCCGGACTGAGAATTTCACTTCCAAAGGACTGGAATAGAAGGCAACACACACATCGACCTTGTCCGTCTCGAGAACAAAGTCGCTGATTACGCCAAGAATGCAGGGATCACAGGCCTCCGCCTCGACGACCATGCACCTGTCCTTATCTATATATTCATTTGAGAGAAAAGCTCTTCCGGTGATCAAGAGTTCGCCCAGCGAGATGTTGGAATTGCTCATTTGTTTGATCAAGGCTTCGTTAAACATAAGGGAGTCCGACATATCGCGATCAAGCGGATGCGCCATCTCGGAAAGCTTGTTTGTATCTGAGTAAAGACCATAATACAACGCGGTCATGAGAACCTTGTCTGCGTTGATCGGGAAGCCTTCCTCACGCATGAGATCCCAGACTACCGTTGCGCAACTGCCGATGTTACTCCGTACTTCTGACAGTTTCGGCAATTCGACCGTCACCTGATGGTGGTCGATGATCGCAACATTCTTCGCCTCCGTCTTCGTGACATTCCGCTGGCCATACTGGCAGTCAACGGTAATCAGAAGTTCCGGAACGCGGTCAAAATCCGGCTCGTAATGAACCGGGATCTCCATCTCGGAGAGCATGATCATAAGATTGCTCTTTCCGATCTTATTGAATCCACGATACATAAAATATGGCTCTTTGCCAGCTCTTTTAAAGAATAAATACAGTGCATATCCCGAGGCCAAAGCATCTGCGTCCGGGTTGTCATGGCACTGGATAACGATATCATCAAAAACAAGAAGTTCGCTAAGTCTCACCGTTATTTCCTCCGCTTAACATCTTATACTATTCTATCATTTATCCCACCAATTGAATCAGCAAGTTTTCAGTCATAAATAACTTTAAAGTAATTTTAAGGTTGACGCGATAGAGTATACTTACAAGTGAATAAGAGTTCACCTTACGAAAGGAGACGATACAATGTCGATGAACAATTATCAAGGAAGTAACCTTAATGGCAATACGCCGAATGATACAAGAACAGCTGGTCAGGCTCATCAGCCGCAGATACCGACTATACCACTGCCACAATATACACCTCAGGTGCCTGCTGCACCGATGCGCCCAGGTTCCAATCTGGTCCAGCCGCAAGTCCAGCCGCAGGTTCAACCTCAAATCCAGCCACAGCCGGTACTCGCACCGATGCCACAAACCCAGCCGACTCCGGCGCCAACCATGGCAGTTCCACAGCCACAGGTTGTTCCGCAGCTTACACCTCAAGTGGTTCCTCAGCTCGTTCCAACTATGACACCACAGTTTCAGACACAAGTACAAAATGCAAGTGTTCCTTCTGTAGTAGCAAAGCCAAAGAAACAGAAGAAAGAAAAATCCCACGGAGGAGCAGCGAAAATCGCAGCGGTAGCTGTAGCATTCTGCCTGATCGGCGGTGCAGCCGGAGCAGGCGCAGTGACACTTTATGCGAAGTACTCCATGGATAAGATCCAGGAAGAAGCCGTCGACGCCGCCAAGAAAGCCGTCCGCAAGGATAATGCCGCCAGTTCCGAAACCTCCTCTTCATCCGGCGGTTCATCTTCTGTTCTTGAGGGGAAGCGCGACTATACCGCTCTGAATACGGACTATGTTGACACAAGCGAGAAACATACTCCGGCAGAGATCTATGCAGGAAACGTGAATTCGACAGTCGGTATCACGACATCGATCGATTACAACTACTATGGATATAAGACCACTGCTGCAGCGGCCGGTTCAGGATTTATCCTCACGGAAGACGGTTACATCGTGACGAATTATCATGTTGTTGAAAACTCATCCAAGATCCAGGTCGCAACCTACGATGGAAACACTTATGATGCCACGTTCATCGGCTACGATGCTGACAACGATCTGGCTGTTCTGAAGATCGATGCAAAAGGACTTACTCCGGTAATCCTTGGCGACTCCGACCATCTCAATGTCGGTGACGATGTCATCGCAATCGGTAATCCGCTGGGCGAACTCACCTTCTCCCTCACAGCCGGATACGTCAGTGCTTTGAACCGCTCGATCACGATTGAAAAGGCAAAGATGAATCTTATCCAGACAGACTGCGCAATCAATGCCGGTAACTCCGGTGGTCCTCTTTTCAATCTATATGGTGAGGTCATTGGTATTACGAATGCAAAGTATTCGAGCAGCGGAAGTCCAACAGAAGCATCGATCGAGAACATCGGCTTTGCCATCCCGATCAACAGCGTCCGTGACATCATCGATAACATCATCGAAAAAGGATGCGACAAGAAACCCTTCATCGGCGTCTATTGCCAGATGGTCACCCAGAGCATGAAGCGTTATGGCCTGCCGGATGGTATCTCCATTGAAGAAGTCATCGCCGATGGTCCTGCTGCCAAGGCCGGAATGAAAGAGGGCGATATCATTACGAAGATCAATGGTAAAGCGGTAACCGATACAACGGATCTGAAAGATGCCATCGAATCAGCCGGTGTAGGCGGCAAGATCACCTTCACAGTTTATCGTCAGGGCCAGGAAGAAGAGGTCGAGGTCACTGTGGCAGAAGAAATAGAAGCTGCAAACCATACTGGCACGACCGGCTGATCCTAACTTACAGTCAAAAAAACGAATAGCAAATACTGCATCACATCCTGTGGAAAATGGTTCGAGCGGACTAGGCTTCACAGGATGTTTTTTATACCTTTACGAGATGAGATACCAGTCCCATGTCATCACGTCCGATACGAAGTACGAATGGGAAAATATCGTGCTTGATGCACATGTCAAAATCTTCACATGGGAAAACTTCCTGAAGCGCCGGATCGAAGAATTTCCTTCCGCTTGTTTCCCGAAGGGCAGTGAGCCGCTCTTCCAGATCCGGCATTTCTTTCCGATTCAAAAGCACTTTTAAATATTCTGCGCAGAGTTCATCTTCTTCAGTCCTTTTCTTGGCGGAAAGGCCCATGGCAACCAGCGAGACGGTCCTCTTTTCAGAAGGATCTGCTTGCTCTTCACGGGACAGAATATACTGCGCGATCGCACGTGCGTTGACAAAGCTTCCTGTCAGGATCTCATCTGCCCCGCAGGCATTCACGATACCCTGTGTACCTGCACTGGTGGTGTGGATCACTACACGGCCTTCAACCGCTTCACGGCGCAGCTGCGAAGGTGAATTGCCAAAGTCAAAGCCCTCACACCGGACGCCCCCGCGCTCACCCACCAGCACCGAACCCGGGATCCGATCACGAAGCGCGCAGGCGTCCTCCACTGACCCCACCGGCCGGACCAGCCGCGCCCCCATCGCATACAGATAACACTCCACCGAAAAAGCACGGAACACATCAATAATGACCGCCGTCCCGCGCGCCTGCTCCGCGCCTTCCAGCAGATGGAAAATCTCCGTTTCGATCACTGATTTACTCCTCCAGGATACTCAAGAATCCTCACGCACTTCCGTGATGTGATACAGCACAGACTGGAAATCACCATACCGGCACGGCACGATCAGACCCGCATTCTGAAGCATCGCACCGTACGTCTCACAGACCACAGGTGCTTTGCCGTCAGCATCAGGACTCTCTTCTTTCTCCATACCGACTTCTTCCACACGGTACTTCTTCTCCGGATCCAAGCCGGAAATACAGATCCATCTGTTCGGCTTGCACGGCTGATTCATCACATGGATAAATGTCAGGAGCATCTCCGACTTATCCCTCGAAACGACGCCATAACAATCATAGAAGCCCGTCTCCTGGAACGACGCCATACGGTAATAGTCCCCGTTTCTGACAAGGTCATTGAACTTGTGGAAGAGCGCCGTCTGCTGACGGATCATGCCCTTCTCCTCATCAGAAAGCTGCGTAATATCCAGCTCATACCCGAACGTTCCGGCCAGCGCCACGTGCCCCCGCGTCATGAAAGGCACATTCCGCCCGGTCACGTGGTTCGGGCAGATCGACACATGCGCACCCAGAGACGACAGCGGATACAGCGCCGCTGCGCCTTCCTGGATCCGTATCCTCTCATACGCATCCGTATCATCGGACGTCCAGATCTGCGGACTAAAGTACAGCATACCCGGGTCGAAACGCGCGCCGCCGCTGCTGCAGTTCTCCAGCAAAAGTTCCGGGAACTCCTTTAGGAGTCTCTCCTGAAGATCGTACACACCCAGAACATATCTGTGCATCATCTCGCCTTGTCTTTCAGAAGGAAGCAATGCACTATACACATCTGTCAGATGACGGTTCATATCCCACTTCACATACGCGATCTTCGCGCTGTGTAATACCTTGCACATACTGGTAAAAATATAATCCCGCACGTCTTCACGCGATACATCGAGCACCAGCTGGTTCCTCGAACGCGACGGTTCTCTGCCCGGCACCGCGATCGCCCAGTCCGGGTGCGCGCGATACAGCTCCGAATCCGGCGAAACCATCTCCGGCTCAAACCAGATACCAAACTTCATGCCCATCGCTTCTAGTTCACTTCCAAGCCGGGTCAGGCCACCCTGCAGTTTCTCCTCGTTGACCCACCAGTCACCGAGACTGCTGTCCGGATCATTTCTCTTTCCAAACCAGCCGTCGTCCATGACGAGCATCTCGATTCCGCACTCCTTCGCGGTCTTCGCGATCGCAAGAAGCTTGTCGGTATCAAAATCGAAGTATGTCGCCTCCCAGTTATTGATGAGGATCGGACGCTTCCTGTCCTTCCACGCCCCACGGATCAGATGGTTTCTGTATAGATCATGGAAATTGCGGGACATTTGCCCAAGGCCACTATCCGAATACGTCATCACGACCTCCGGGCTATAGAAAACCTGGCCCGGTTCAAGCGTCCACGAAAACTCCTCCGGATGGATACCGACAGACACGCGGATCCCTCCAAAAGAATTCTTCTCGACAAACGAAGCGAAGTTTCCGGAATAAAGGAAATTCCATCCGTAGATCTCGCCCGTTTCCTGCGTCGTACCCGGCGACATCAAACCCAGGAACGGCTGCATGCGGTTATTCGTCTTACCGATGATCGAAGATACACCGGTCTTTCCGAGTCCGATCGGACGCACGTCACGCGTAAACTCTCTCGCCCACGTTCCGCAGTAGGTAAGAAGTTCAAAGTCTCTTCCCTGCCGGTCTTTTGCCGGCATATCCATCGCCGCCGAAAGCACTCGCTCAAGCACCAGATCCTGTGAGCCTTTGTTTTTCACTTCCACGCGTCTTGCGATGACGTCTTCTTCCCAAAAAGCACTGTAGAACAGGGTTACAAACAACCCTGTGTCGGGATCTTCGAGGTCCACTTCCAGCGTCGGCACTTCCCCTTCACCGGGTGCATCACCAAACGTCGCAGGAAGACCAGGCACAAGTGCTTTGGACATAGAAATGCGATATCCCCGGTAAAGGAGGTTCGTACGTGTTACTCCGCCAGCGTCCTTGACCTTGATTGCGCCCTCGCGGCTATCTCCCATGCCCCAGCCCGGATACTCGAAATCCATGCCGTCCATGTAGATGACAAATTCCTTCTTGCGTGTCTCCTCCGACATTGGCGTGTTAAATGCCGAGCGGAATGAGAGGTCACCCGAAGGAAGCCGCGCCCCATAATACAAATGGCCTAAGTATAGGCCATTTGAAATTTCCATAACATAAGTTGTGTTGGCCGTGTCAAGCCGCAGCATTCCCTGCAGCTCATCGACCGTGATCATGTCATTCTTCATCTTTTACTTTACCATCCAGATAGGCTTGATTCAGTGTACGGATGTCAGAAGCAAGAGGTGTCATGTTTATGATCTGCCAGCTCTCACCATTTCTATCCAGCTTCATGACAAAAGTAAACGTATATGTTGATTTTTTGAAAATGATCGTTGTCTTGAAATGAATGTCGGAAGAATAACTGCCGGGCAGAACACTCACGTCACCCATCGTAATGTTGACGACTTCTTTCAATTCCGGGCTTACTCCTCTGATGATCTGTTCGATCTGCTTTGACTTTGCGTCTTCAGGAATAAATGCCGCTACGGTATCGTAATCGCCCGCGATCAGTTTCTGAGCCAGTCTCATGCTCAGGTCAACCACTTCATTCTTATATTCTTCGTAAGATTTTTCTTTTTTCTTGAAGGGATTATTCGCACAACTGCAAACGCTGAGCAAAGTAGCTACGGTCAAGATTGCAATCATCATTCTCTTTAGAAATTTCATATGTCCTCCCAATGCACCTTTTAAAGGATATCTCCGAAACACATTAACCCTTCTAAAGATTATACACCATCCAAACCACTCGTACTATAGTTAAATATGGAAAGATACAAAAAACTCTTACTTATATAGGCAAGAATCAGGCAAGAACCGGGTAAGTTCTTTTCGATAAGAAAAAAGAATCTTTTCCGCGATTGCAGAAAAAAGTGTTGACAAGAGTATTCTGCGGGATTATTATCGGCGTAGAGTAAAAGCGATGACGAAGAAGGTCGTGACCATTTCGCCTCACAGAGAGCCGACATACTGCTGAAAGCCGGTATCCGGGATGATCCAGATGACTATCGCTTCCGAGCTGGTACACCGAATAAGAGCAATCTTGAGTAGACTGTACACGTGAGAGCCGCGTTAAGGCAAAGGGTTTGATAGAACCTATTAAGTGGCGAAAGTATTTCGCAAATTGAGTGGTACCGCGGTAAATAGCCGTCTCAATGTCCGAAGGTGGACGTTGGGGCGTTTTTTATTGCCTCAAAAAGTGAAAGAAAGACGCAGCTGATAGGGAGCTTATGGAGGAATTAAAAATGAGCGAACTAGAAAAGAACGAAACATTACTGAAGAACGGCGAACAGAGCGGTCTCCTCGAGCAGAAGATCTCTGAAGTTGCCAGCCGTATCAAAGCACTGCGTCTGGACATGGGTCTCTCCACAAAGGACATGGCCGAGAAGGTCGAGGTCACCGAGGAAGAATACATCAAGTACGAAGAAGGTCAGGAAGACTTCAGCTTCACCTTCGTATACAAAGTCGCAAATCTCTGCGGAGTCGAGATCTCCGAACTGATGGAAGGTACGACACCTGCACTTCGTGAATATGCTGTAACAAGAAAGGGCGAGGGTCTTCCGATCACCCGCCGTGCCGGTTACAAATACATGCGTCTCGGTCACCTTTTCAGAAACAAGCTGTGTGAACCTTTTGAGGTCACCATCCCGTATTCTGAAGAGGCTTTGAACCCGCCGTACAAGCTTGTTACCCACTCCGGCCAGGAGCTGAACATCGTCACCAAGGGCTGTCTGAAAGTCATGCTCCGTGACCACTCCGAGATCCTGTATCCGGGTGACTCCATCTTCTTCGACAGTAGAACACCACATAACGAATATGCCCTCGGCGGCGAAGACTGCACATTCTACGCGATCGTCCTGAATCCGGAAAAGTGGACGCAGGGTGCAACCTACGAGAAGACTGTCCAGACTTCTTACGTCCAGGATAACAAGACCAACTTCGATCTGGCCGGCGTACAGAACCCGGTATATAGAAAGTACGTAAACGATGTACTTGATGCCGACAATAAGCTGACATCGATCTCCTACACACCGGATGCAGACAAGTTCAACTTCGCATTCGACCTCGTTGACGCGATGGCCGAAAAGGACCCGAACAAGACTTCCATGATGTGGGTGGCAAAAGACGGTGTAACCGACCACCGCTTCACTTTCGCGGAAATGAAGAAGTACACGGCAATGACCGCAAACTATTTCCAGAGCCTCGGCATCAAGCACGGCGACCGCGTTATGCTCGTCCTGAAGCGTCACTACCAGTTCTGGTTCTCGATCCTCGCTCTGCATAAGATCGGCGCGATCGCGATCCCGGCCACTAACCTTCTGAAGGAACATGACTTCGACTACCGTTATAAGGCTGCCGGTGTTTCCGCTATCGTCATCACCGGTAACGGCGATACCGCTCTGGAAGCACAAAAAGCAGCTGACAAGGCGGGTCTGGATATCAAGCTTATCATGGCAAACGGTGCCGATGACGAAAGTGGTGCAAACCTCTTAAAAGTCCTCGAGGGAAAGGTTTCTTCCGTAGACGAAGCAGGTCTTAAGAAAGATGCTGTACTTCTCGATCAGGGTGGTTTCCTGCCGCTTCCGGACATGAGCAGCAAGTGGCATAACTTCAACTACGAGATGCCGTCTGCAAATGACGTATTCGAGCGTCCGGCCAATGCTACACAGGGCAATGACACGATGGTCATGTTCTTCACATCCGGTACTACCGGTTATCCGAAGATC
Source organism: Clostridiales bacterium (assembly GCA_017545245.1). GTDB lineage: Bacteria > Bacillota > Clostridia > Saccharofermentanales > Saccharofermentanaceae > Scatonaster. The sequence continues at coordinate 56,493 of JAFWPB010000028.1, read as the reverse complement.
GCGGCCCACTCCCACAAGTATTCTCTGGGACACTTTGCGACCGCGAAGTACTGGCACAATGTTGACCCAAACGGCCTGCACTTCACCATCTCCGATACCGGCTGGGGTAAATCCCTCTGGGGTAAACTCTATGGTCAGTGGCTCTGCGAAGCGCCGACCTTCACCTTCGACTTCGACAAGTTCCATGCCAATGAGATCCTGCCGATGTTCCACAAGTATAACGTAACCACATTCTGTGCACCGCCGACCATGTACCGCTTCCTGGTCAAAGAAGATCTGTCCAACTACGATCTGACTTCCCTGAAGTACGCTACCGTTGCCGGTGAGGCACTGAACCCTGAGGTATTCAACCAGTTCATGAGAGCAACCGGTATCCGCCTGATGGAAGGCTTTGGTCAGACCGAGACTTCCCTCGTTATCGGTAACCTTGTCGGATCTGCGATCCGTCTCGGCTCCATGGGTAAGGCCGTGACTCCGTACGACGTACATATCCTCGACGAAGACGGCAATGACTGTCCTCCGGGTACCACCGGCGAGATCTGCATCCGTACCGTGGATGTCGTTCCTTGCGGACTGTACCTCGGTTACTACCAAAACGAAGAAAAGACCAAAGAATCCTGGCATGACGGCTACTTCCATACCGGTGATACCGCCTGGATGGATGAAGATGGATACATCTGGTATGTCGGTCGTGTCGACGACGTTATTAAGTCTTCCGGTTACCGTATCGGACCATTCGAGATCGAGAGCGTCATCATGGAACTCCCATACGTACTCGAGTGTGCCGTAACCGGCACTCCTGACCCGCAGGGTGTCCGTGGCATGGTCGTTAAGGCCACGATCGTACTCGTACCGGGCCGCGCGGAACCGACCGAGGAACTCAAGAAAGAGATCCAGGAATACGTAAAGACCAATACCGCACCGTACAAGTACCCACGTGTCGTCGAGTTTGTAACAGAGCTTCCGAAGACCATCAGCGGTAAGATCAAGAGAAACGTGATCCGCGACGGAAAAGACTCCTGATCCTTAAGTTTTGAATCAATAAGGGGTGTCCCAAATGTGATGCAAATCACAAAGAGACACCCCTTTTTGTTGCTTTTTATTCCCCTGAAACCATAAAGGTTCAGAGATTCAGAGATAGATGACCAGTAATACGATGGCCGCAATGACTGCAATCAGGATCAGAAGGAATAAGCCGACATGCTTTGCCTGTCTGGCATCCTGTTTATGGATCTCGTCCATCGACATCTGCATCAGCTTCCGGTTTGAATCGGTAAGCCTGCGCTGTTCGGCAAGCTGCTGCTTCAGCCGGTCCTGGACAGCTTCACGCTTCAGCTCCAATCCTTTTTCAAAATCTTCGACAGGAGTATCGCAGAACGGGCATACCAAGTACGGTGCATAGAACAATGCCCCGCACTTCTTACAACTACCGTATTTTTCGCTCTCATCTTCCATACGTCAGTAACCTTGTCATGCCTCCGAAGTCGTCTCGGATGCAGTTGTTTCGCCGGTCTCCGTCGTGAGTGCCTCGTTTGCCTGAGCAACGGCTGCGGAATATCCGGCCGGCAGCCAGCATTCGCCTGTCTCAGAACCGATCTGCTGTGTCGAAGAATAGTACGGCATCGGAAGACGGCCGTTAAACTCGACTTTTCCTGTCAGAATATCCAGTACCGCATTTCCGCCTTCAGAACCAGGCAGATAGCACATGATCACTTCGTCCCAGTCGTTCACATATTCATCGATGATGACGTTGCGACCTGCCACGATCAGGGTCAGGATCGGCTTCTCGCAAGACTTCGCAAGTTCGATTGCCTTCTCATTGCCAGTAAGACCAAGGTCACCTGTGAGAAGAAGATCTTCCGTATCGCCGCCCCACTCTGCGTACGGTTTTTCGCCCACACAGAGGATAACAAAATCGCATTCTTCAGCTTTTGTGGAATCCGTAATGATCTCATAACCACCTTCTGCCTGTCCTGCTTTGAGCGCATCCAGGATCGACGGACCTTCAGTACACCAATGCTCGCCGTCAAGTGAGTAGTCACTCTTTCCCTGCCAGATATACGTCCATCCGCCGCAAAGGGCGCCGGTATCTTCCGCCGCCGGACCACATACGAAGACTTTCTTTCCGCTTTCCAGTTTCAACGCTCCTTCTTCCGGGAGTTTCAGCGGAACCATCGACTTCGCCGCAAGTTCACGGGCGACTTCGTGCGCATGATCCGAATTCCATTCGTACGAAGCTTCGCGTGCATCTCCAAAAGGATCGTCGAAAAGTCCGGCATTGATTTTCATGCGGAGAATACGTGTTACAGCATCGTCAATGCGTTCCATGGAGATACTTCCCTCCCAGACACAGTCGATGATGCACTGTCTGACCTCTGCATACCTTGAATCTTCCATAAACATGTCAATACCGGCATTGCATGCAAGTGCCACGTTCTCTCTCAAAGAATCACCTGAGCAGTTATGGATCGATTCCCAGTCAGAAAGGATAACGCCCTGGAAACCGTAGTCCTCTTTAATCTTGGAGATGATCAACTCATTCTCGTGCATTTTCACACCGTTTACAGAGGAATGGGAAATCATGATCGTCTGCGCACCGGCATCCACCAATGCCTTGTAGGTATCAAGGCTCTTGTTGATCTGCTCATCCGTCATCTCCGCATCACCACGGTCGATCAGACGGACTGTACCGTCACTCTCTTCACCGGTACCATACTTGGTATATCCATCGCCCAGGAAGTGCTTCGGGCAGACGACTACGTTTTGCGAAAGAAGGCCGTTTACATAAGTCACTGCCAGTCGCTTGACGACATCTTCATCATTCGAATAGGATTCGTAGGTTCTTCCCCAGCGGGGATCCTGTGCCGCTGCGACGCAAGGAGAGAAATTCCAGAGCATGCCGGTGTGGATCATCTCGCTTCCCGTGATCACGCCCATTTCAAAGGTCAAAGCCTCATCATCTGCCGCACCCAGGTTGATGTTATGCGGGAAAATGACGCTTCCGGATGCACAGTTGATGCCGTGCAGGAAGTCGTTTCCATAGATATATGGGATCCTCGTATCGGAAAGCAGCGCCGCCTCCTGGTACCTTCTCGTAAGCGATGCCCACTGTTCCACCGTCTTTGACGGCCATTGGGATTGATAATACGAAAGAACAGATCCGTAGCAATTGTCTCTCATGTCCTCTTCCGGCATGCTGTAGACAGTACCCTGGATCATCTGCGACGCCTTCTGCTCCAGTGTCAGCTGGGCACATATCTCCTCTGCGGAAAGTCCTGCGAAAGCAGGGTTGACGCATGGATAATCCGGCAGTGTTTCTTCCGGATCGGTCACATATATATCTTCTGGTACCGTAGTCATGGTCGGCATATCGGAAGGCGTTGTCTCCACATGCTTTTTCGGCATTTTACAAGCCGTCATCCCCATGACCATCGTGCAGATCAAGATGGAACTGATCAGTCTCTTTTTCATTTTCCCTATTCTCCCTTGTCTTTCAATACGCTTATTATACACCATACATTTTCAGAAAAGCGAAAAAGAGGTGTCGCAACGTGATTCCCCTCACCATTGCGACACCTTACATTTTTACATATATGGAAGGCTCCTTCCAAAAAGCCCGGTCCGGAGCCGGAATATCAGTTCAGTTCCGACACGGAAATGATACCGTCGATCTCATTGATATAAGAGATCACTTTCTTCTTATCGATCTTGACTCGAGGACGTACGGTCAGAACCACCGAATATACCGAAATTGCTGCATTACGCGTACTTGTAACTTCCAGGTTACTGATTGCCATTCTGTTGTTCTTGCAATAACGCATTACATCATTCAGTGCATTTTTCTCGTTATACTCCAGGAGCATCCTGAAAGCTTCGTTGTGTGTGATCTTGCTTCCCAGGTAGGAAAACAGCGTTTCCGCAATAAGGACCAGTCCCGTTCCCAGAATCGCCCCCTCGTAAAAACCGGCGCCGACGGCAAGTCCGATGATACCGCAGGCCCAAAGTCCTGCCGCAGTGGTAAGGCCCTTAATCTTATGGTTGTTAATGACAATGATCGTACCTCCGCCGATGAAACCGAGTCCGGAAACGACCTGTCCGCCAAGTCTCGAAATATCTGTCGGGAGATGCAGATTCAGGTAAAGGTAGATGCCCGTCATCGACGCGATCGTCGCACCGAGGCAGACCAGTATGTGCGTTCTGAAGCCAGCCGGACGGTTCTTATACGAACGCTCAAGTCCGATCAATCCTCCCAGAAGCACAGCCATCAGGAGACGGATCATCGTACTCAAAAGTGTTATATCTCTTATTCCATCAAAAATACTCAGCATACCGCACCCCCGTCACGAAATCAGTTCGTGCAACGAAAGCACGCACGGCAACTCCGCAATCGAAGACAGCATCTCCGAGTGCGAAGACTTTTCCTTACTCATTTTCATGGAGAAGATCGCGGAAGGATAATTGTCTTCATCGACCTCTTCCGGGTCAATCTCGAAAAGCTGCGCGCCCTGTTCCTCGATCGTTTTCTTGATCATGTCCAGATCGGTAGGATTGATGTACTTGACCGTGATCGTGATATTGCGCAGACGCCGCTTATAAAGCACTTCCAAAGGTTGCAGGACTTCCATGGAGAATATGATGATCACGATAGCCGGGATCACACACTCGAAGAAAGCGGCACCGGAAGCAATGCCCAAGACCGCTGCTGCAAAAAGTCCGATCGCCGATGTCAGTCCGCTCACCTGCTGGTGCGCAGAAGCCACGATCGTTCCAGCAGCCAGGAAACCGATGCCGGCAAGTACCTGCGCCGCGAATCTCGATGCATCAAACTTCATACCGACTATCTCGACCACGGAAGCCCATGCTCCGACGAGCATCTCATTCTCATAAAAGGAAATCAGAATGGTGAGTGCGGCACCGATGCTGATCAGCATATACGTACGAAGGCCCGCATTACGCTCTTTCTTCTCACGTCCATACCCAATCAGGGCGCCTGATATCATGGCCAGAATCAGCCGTACCACGACCGAAGCGAAGTTGAAATCCTTGAGATAATTCCAGATTTCTCTCACCCGCAAATACTCTCCCCCCTGCAAAAAATACCGTGAACATTCTATCACAAAAGCACTTGTGATTCATCTTGTCTGCAGAGTATCAGGAGTTCTGAATCTCTTATGCTCTCAGAACCAAAGGATCAAGAGATTTTCGTAATGCTGTCTACTGTCTGTCTGTACTTGGCCACGATGCCTTCCTGTACATCCGCGCTGTTGCTCTTCAGGGTCATCAGGACGATCATGTACACGTCACCGGTCTTTCTATCAAGATGGATGTCCATGTATGTTTTTACTTCGTCACCGGATGCATTGATGCCTTCGTATACGCCATCATATTCGATGCTTGCGATCCAGAAATCGTCTGTTTCATATCTCTCATCACTGGTGATCGTATGACTTGTAAACGATGCGGTAGAGAAGAATCCTTCCAGAACGGATGCTTCAAATCCCTCAAAATCCGATGCAGTCAGGTCTGCTGCAAGAGCAGGCTGAAGTGCGTCCTTCATACCGGTGACCATCATGAACTGGGAAGCAGATGACTGGTCGATATAAAAATAATGTGTCACGCCATCATTACCGGCAGCGTGTTTCCATTCATTCGTAACCGCACAACGGATGCGTACAGTCTCATAGAAAGAAGCATTATCATCTGCAGGCATAGTGGTTTCTGCAGTCGTGATTTCTTTTGTGGTAGCCTCTGTGGTTGTCTCCTCCGTCGTGGTCTCCTCTGTTGTCGTTTCTTCTGTAGTCGCCTCTGTCGTTGGCTCTTCGGTCGTTTCTTCCGTAGTCGCCTTCGTCTTCTTCGTTTTCTTTGTCTCTTCTTCGTCAGTTTCTTCTGTTTCTTCCTTCGTGGAATCCGCCTTATGATTGGTTCTGGTTGACTCCTTCGAACTCTTCGAGCAGGCAGAAAGTGCCATTCCCAGTGCCATCAATACTGCCAAAGCACTTGTTAGTTTACTTTTCTTCATACGTTTCTTCTCCTTTTACCGCATACATAAGCTGTCTATATTATTATCAGTGTAATTATGCACCATCTACTAAAAAAACAAAATACTATCTTTAAGGTTCATTTAAGGTTCGAGTTTCATAATGAAATTGCAAGATAGAAAGCTTCTTGTAAATAACACCTCAAACCTCTTTTTTCCATAAACCCTCGAAGATCCGGAACGAAAGTACCGGATCTTCTTTTCTGATCATAGCTTCTCGATGTTTTCTTTTCTCATATCACGCGTCCTTGACGCAGGTCAGGATGACTTCACTTGTCCGGTTCACTTTGCTTCCGGCCTGAATATTCTGCTCAGTCACGACCCAGTTGCTCTTGATGATGATCGTTCCTTCCGAGCGTGTCGAAATATTCGTAAATCCGGCTTCTTCCAGTTTGTCGATTGCCTTATCGAGACGAAGTTCGGTCACATCCGGCATGGTCGCATCGGTTTCATTTAATGAATCCACGGTCCTGATATTTACGATCTCGATCTCATTCAGGTGTGACTTGATCTCACATATCAGGGTGCTGTCCCGCTTCACGGTAACGTTAATCGTGTTGGATACCGAATCATCGCCCCACTTCTCCAGACGGATCTCGTGTTCGCCAGGGGTGAGTGTCACCTCCTGAAGGTAATCTTTGCCGTGTTCGATCATGGCAATCTTATTGCCATCAACATAGAGACTGATCGAGTACTTCGCCAGGATGATATTTTTCGCATAGGAGATGTCCAGCTGAAGCTTGTATGTCACCGGCGTCGGGGTCGGAGAAGGAGTTGGCGAAGGCGATGGTGTAGGTGTATTCGTCGGCGTAGGCGTATTCGTTGGGGTCGGAGTCGGCGTGTCCGTCGGAACAGGAGTGGGTGTGTCTGTCGGTCTCTCCAGAGTCGGCATCTCCCGAGGCTCCGTCTCCTTGGCGGGTTCCTTCACCTTTTCCAATCCTTCCTCTATATCTTCAGACGCAGTCACTTCTTGCTCTTTGGAACTGCGCGTCGTATTTCTCTTGCGGCATGCAGAAAAGCAAGAGAACGCCAATGCCGTCACTATGGATAATATGATTATTCTGAAAACTCTACTCTTCATTGCTGATACCCCCCGATATGTTTCCATTTTAGCAATTGTCTTTCTTGTATTCTACTGTTGTTTTTTGTACACTTATCTAGAATATCGGGGTGTTTTTCCGAAGAAAGACATCCTATCCGAAGTATTCCGGAACAATTATCTGTCAACGGGGACATGGGGTTTATGAGCCACGGCATTACTAGCAAGCGTATTCATTTATCAGACCATTTCACATACGGACGTTTATTCCGTTTCGTTATTCCTACGATCCTGATGATGCTTTTCACATCCATGTATGGTGTGGTCGACGGTCTCTATATCAATAACTACGTCGGTAAAGAAGCTTTTGCCGCAGTCACACTCATCACTCCGCTTCCACTTCTGATCGGAGCAATTGCCTACATGATCGGCGGTGGCGGAAGTGCCGTGATCGCCCAGGCTCTGGCACGAAATGAGAAAGAAAAAGCCAGCCAGTACTTTTCGTTCCTGACTTTCGTTTCTATCATCGGTTCCCTGATCCTGGCCGCACTCGGTGATTTTCTTCTCGAGCCGATCGCGAAGATCATGGGTGCCGATTCCGAGATGCTCCCGATCTGCCTGAAATACGGACGTATCCTGATCGCCTGTGTGCCGCTTTACATTCTGCAGAATGTTTTCCAGAGTTTTCTGACTGCTGCCGAGCACCCGAAGGTCGGTCTCATGATCACTCTCACCTCCGCCGCACTGAACCTCGTGCTGGACTTTGTTTTTGTCGGACTTCTTGACCAGGGCGTCTCCGGTGCCGCCTTTGCTACCGCGGTTTCCCAGTATGTCGGCGGTATTGCGCCGTTCTTTTATATCGCATTAAGTAAAAATATCGATATCCACTTCGTACGTCCCCGCTTTATCAAGCATATTCTCGGCCCTGTCTGCTGGAACGGTGCTTCAGAGTTTGTCAGCGAGATCTTCCATCCTCTGGCCAGTGTCATGTATAACTACAAACTCATGCAGCTCGCCGGCATGAACGGTGTCGCTGCGTATGGCGTACTCATGAACGTAGGATTCTTATTCGGCGCAGTCTTTTTGGGATTTGCCGTCGGTTCCGCACCGATATTCAGTTTCCAGTACGAAGAAAAAGCCTATAATGAACTGCACGAGACATTCCGCCGGAGCGCGATCTTTGTCGTTGTGATGGGATTTGTGCTCTATGGCATCGCACTCTGCATCGAAGGTCCTTTTGCCAAATTATTCTTCGGACATGACGAAGCACTTCTGAAAATGACGGAAGAGGGATTTGCGCTGCACAGTAAATCTTATATGGTCATGGGACTGGCCGTCTTCACTTCCGCGTTTTTCACCGCGCTCCACAACAGTAAGATTTCGGCTTTTATCTCTTTTCTTCGAACCTTGCTTTTTGAGGTTCTTGCCATCATCATCCTGCCTATGTTCTTCGATCTCAATGGCGTCTGGGCAGCAAGCCTTACCGCAGAGATCTTAGCCCTGATTGTCACGATTTTCCTGCTTGTCAAAAAGAGAAAGAATTACCACTACTGATTTTCTATATTTTATCGGGTATTCTGCGCAGTTTGTCTGTGATAGAATATCTTTCTGTATTGGGTGTTTAGGGTTAATTTAAGTATTGGCAAGAAAGTATTTCATGAAACTGTTTAAGAAAGACGAAGCTTTCTATAAAAGCGTTTTTGTTTTAGGATTTCCGATTGCACTTCAGACCTTGGTCACGGTGCTCGTCGGTATGCTCGACAATATTATGCTCAGCCATTATTCGATGGATACTTTTTCGGCCGCTTCTCTGGCCAACGCCTACGTCATGTTTTTCCAGATCTTCTGCATGGGACTGGGTATGGGCGCATCCGTCCTGGTTTCCCGCTACTATGGCATGAAGAAAGCCAATACCGAAGTGGAGCAGGCGGAAAAAGCACTGAAGCAGACCATCACGTTGATGTTTCGTCTGATGCTTGCCTTTGCAACGATATTCGCGATCGGCGCCTGTACGATACCGCGTCTTATCATGCGGTCCTACACAAGTGAGGCCGCGCTGATCGATCTGGGTTCTACCTATCTCATCTATTCTACGCTGACATTCTTCTTCCTCGGTATTTCCCTCGTTACAGCCATTGTGCTGCGAAGTGTAGGACAATCCCGTTTCCCTCTTTATGTTTCGCTTGGTGCACTCGTAGTCAATCTCTGCGGAAACTACATTCTCATCTTCGGTCATTTCGGTGCACCGAAAATGGGCATTGCCGGTGCTGCGATCGCTACTTTCATTGCCCGCGTCTGCGAGGCTATGGCAGATCTTCTTTACCTCGTCATCTACGATAAGAGGATCGGTTACCGGATCCATCACTTCTTCATGAAAACACGTTCCCTGCTTCACGAATATGTACGTGTCTGCATTCCGGTCCTTGTCAGTGACGCCATCCTGGCATTGGGAAGTAACACCGTAACGATGGTAATCGGTCACCTGGGCGGTGATTTTGTTGCGGCAAATTCCATTACGACGGTTACCCAGCAGCTCAGTACCGTCATTATCCAGGGGGTCTGCCAGGCAGGTGCGATCATCACCGGTCAGACCTTGGGACATGGAAAGCGGGACAAAGCGGAAGAACAGGGCTGGCTCTTCCTGGGTCTGGGACTCGGACTGGGATTTCTTTCGGCACTCTTCATCTTCTTTACAAAGACACCTGTTATTGCCTCCTATGGTAAGGAAACCACACCTGAGGCAGTCTCGATCGCATATCAGCTTCTGAACGCGATCAGTCTGATCATTGTTTTCCAGGCAACGAACAGCATCATGACCAAAGGCGTGCTCCGCGGCGGCGGTGACACGACCATGCTGATGCTGGCAGATAACATTTTCCTTTGGGTACTGGCCATCCCGCTTGGACTTCTGGCCGGTTTCGTTTTGCACTTTTCACCTTTCTGGATCTACTTCTGCCTGAAGTCTGACCAGATCGCCAAGACGATCTGGTGTGTACTCCGACTCCGGGGAAGGAAGTGGATCAAGAAAATCTCAACCGGAGATAACGAAACAGAAACAGCAAAAGCATAAGCATAAAAGGAGGATTTCACTATGGGCAGACGCGCAAGGATCACCATTCACCCGGACTTTCGGATCGGAGAGATTTCTCCACGGTTGTTCAGTGCTTTTCTAGAACCAATCGGAACCATGGTCAACGGAACCATGTATAATCCGAAACATCCGACTGCAGATGAACAAGGCTTCCGTCAGGATTTCATCAAGGCTCTGGCGGCAACCGGTCTTCCAGCTGTGCGTCTTCCGGGCGGAAACTATGTATCTGCCTGGCAGTGGAAGGATTCCATCGGACCGAAAGACCAGCGCAAGGTCCATCTCGACCCGGCCTGGTATCAGTACATCACCAATGAGGTCGGTCATGACGAATATCTCCAGTGGGCAGAAAAAGTAGGTACTGCACCGCTTTATACGGTGAACTTCGGTACCGGCACGATGCAGGACGCGATGGACTGTGTTGAATATACAAACCATGAGGGCGGCACGTACTGGTCGGACCTGCGTATCAAGAATGGTCATGAGAAGCCCTATGGTGTAGATACCTGGTATCTCGGAAACGAGATGGATGGACACTGGCAGCTCGGATCCTGGGAGAAAGATCCGGCCGGATATGGTATCCACTGCCACGAACTTTCGAAAGCCATGAAGTGGATCGACCCGAAGATCAAGACGGCCGTGTGCGGCTCTTCCGCTCCTTTTATGGAGCATTTCCCGGAGTGGGATGAAAAAGTACTCGACCAGTGCTACGATGTCGTAGACTATGTTTCCGTACACCACTATCACAGTGCGCCTCCGGGAGACATGCTCGCCCTTCTCGGTGGTTCCGTCTACTACGAGGATTACATCAACACTGAAGTCGCCATGTTCGATTATGTGGCTTCGAAGCACCGTTCACCGAAAAAGATGATGCTCTCGTTTGATGAATTCGGCGCGATGATCCGTGAGAACCAGCCACTCAATCCCGGCTGGGGACGTTACAATATGGCCCGTGTCCACTATCGCGTGAACCCGGATAGAAAGTATGTCCTTCATGATCCGGATAATATGCCTGATTTCAAATTCCCGGGAGGAGATATGGAGCATATGCTTTCCATGGCATCGATCCAGCTTGCTCTCCTTCGCCATGCTGACCGTGTAAAGATCGGCTGCATGACCGGTGGTCTTTCCGCACTCTGCGCTTCGAACCACGATACCGTCTGGAAGACAGCATCGCACTACTGCTTCATGCAGCTTCTGACTCTGGCGCGCGGCACTTCCATGCAGGTAAAAGTCGATTCCGAGACATTCGATCTTCCGGGATACGCCATCGACGATACTTCCCAATATACCGGAAAAGACGGTATCTCCTACATAGACAGCGCCTGCGCTTGGAATGAAGCCGGCAGTGTGCTGACAGTCTTCGTGATCAACCGTCACGAATCAGAAACTTACCCGGCAACGATCGACCTTCGTGCTTTCGTGCAGCATCCCGAGGATGGATCGGAGCAGACTCCGGTCTCCTATGAACACACCGAGATTGCCAGCGAGGATCTTTCCCTGAAGAGCGAACCGGGCAACGACGCAATCTTTACTCCTAAAGTCGTTTCTGACGCGCAGTTCTGTAACGGACTTTTCGAGACGCACGTCAAGCCGCTCTCCTGGAACGTGATCAAGATCAGCCTCTGATTTCCCGCAAAGCTCAGGCAGCAGTTCTTTTGAAAAAGCATAATAAAAGGCGCCCCGAATGTGATTTAACTTCGGGACGCCTCTTCTTTTGTTCTTGTTAAGTGATCAGGACTCCGTAGTGGTGGAGGTAGTGTCGTCTTCGCGGATCGACAGGATCGGCTCATAAAGGCCGAACATCGAGATCGTCAGGTCGGAGAAGTCGTCAGAAGAGATGGTCTCGCCTTCGATCTTCTTGAAAGTCAACTTACCGTCTGTCTTCAATGTGATTTCTTTATCACTATTGCAGATGTTATCGATGAAAGCATTGATCAGATCCTGATCGACCTTCATATCATCAACTGTGACATCCGTCTTCGTGTAGCTCTCCAGAGCCGCATTGAAAGCGTCCTCGAGGACTGTATCAATGATGTCCGGATAGCTGAAGGTCACGCTGATATCTTCTCCATTATCCGTGAATTCCCACTTCACGTCCTTCATGATCGTTGAGAAGTACGCATCCATTTTCGCATACTGCTCATCTGTCAGCTTGTCCGGTGTGAAGCCATAGAGATAAAGGACATTTCTCAGTGAAGTTTCTCTCCAGTCCTTGGCGAATGCTTCCGGATCGTCATCGAAGAGCTTCGAATATTCTTCGAAATCTTTGTTCATGATTGCTTTTACTTCGGAATCGAGGAAATATCCGGATTCAAAATAGTACTCGCTTTCAAAGATGATCTGGTACAGAGAGAACTTACTTGTGCCTGATTCTTTAAGCTGCAGGTTCATCGTGCAGACATACTTCTCTTTCGATACGAAGGAAGCCTTGTAATTGAAGATGCTGTCATCCTCAGTCGGTGCTTTCGCAAGGAAAGCCTTCGGGATTGCCTGTTCGAACTCTTCTTTGCTGGAGAATTCCTGACCGATCGTGATTCCTCCCGGAAGCATGATGTTTCCGGAATTCTTGTTCATGGAAAGCTTCTCGATCCAGCATTCCTTGAGATTCAGTGTCTCTTTGTCGATATTGATCGCCTTGATCTCCACGACCTTCTTGGAATTCGATTTGGAACCCAGTTCGAGCGCACCGGTAGACCAGTTATAGTCCAGTGTCTCGTCGTCTATATCTTTGATATCTTTTGGATATTTATAGCCCCCATCCAACATATCTTTCACTTTCAGCGGGTATGTAAACACCTCGCCTTGTGCGTAAAATGTACCGATCGATGCATCGTCAAAAGCAGCTGGCAAAGCACTGGCCGCTTCTTCTTTCCACTTGTTGGAATCACAGCCTGTCAAAGATCCGAGCATAATGGCGCTCGCAAGTACCACGGCCACTTTCTTTACAAAAGTCTTCATAGCCTGTCCCTCTCCTGCATATGTAATAATAATGGAATATGTATCATACCAAAGAATAATTATACTTTTCCCCTATTCTTATGGCAAGTAGGATTTACAGGAACATCTGCCCGAGTTTTCGGTTAAAACGGCGGATTAGATGGAGGCTGTTCAGGCGCCAGAAGATCTCCGCCAGAAGGATCCCCGCAGGGATGTCCATAAGCACATGCTGCTTCGTAAAAACCGTCGACATGCAGATCAATACAGCGAAAAGCAGCGAGAAGAGCTTGATGAAAAGCGGAACGCTCCGTTCATCCGATAAGCATCGGAAGCAGAACCAGCTCTCCAGGCAGTGGATCGACGGGAAAAGGTTCGTCGGCGCGTCGCTTCTGTAGATAAAGCTGAGAAGATGCACGCCAATGCCGGAACCTTCCAATGTCGGACGTACCAGTGTGGACGGGATCAGGATAAAAATTGCCGCACAGGCCAGCTTCGCACAGAGATTGGAAAGCGAAAAACGGAAAGCGTGTTCGCCATCTTTGCGAAGGTAGAAATATGTGGTCAGATACCAGAATGGGAAAGCCAGGACATAAATAATCGTGAAAGCCGGAAGGACCGTGATCTTCTCATCCAGATGACTGGTCATGTTCACATAGGAACGTCCGAGCAGCACGTTAATATAGTGTGGTCCGTAATAGGTGGAGAAATTTCCGATGATCAGGATGATAAGCGGAATCAGCATATGCTTCGGAAGGACCCTCTTTATGAAGGATTCACGATACAGAGTGTTGGCACCTGCCGTCTGGAATGCTGCCTCCTGGTGATTTCTGATCTTCTTTTCCACTACTACGCCCCTTTTCAAGAAGAACTTTTCCTCTAGCATTATAGCAGTATGCAAATAAAAGAAGCAAGGCACCCAAGCGGTTTCTGCCACTTCCGTGCCTTGCCTTCAATTCGACTTATAAGGAAGAAAGTCGGGGCGGACTTTCCGGACCTTGCTGATTTTACTTTTTCTCTACCTCGTCAATATGGCAGAGTTCGATCATGGACACACGGTTCGTACCACCCTGCGTTTTCTCTCCAAAGATCGGAGTTTTCACGTTGCTCAGAACGAGGACGTTTCCTCCGTCATTCGCCTTGACCGAGTCATCGAAACTGGTGATCGCATAATCAGAAGAGATCGTTACCACGCAGATTTCCTGACCTTCACATACATAATCCTTATCTACTGCCAGTTTCGCATCCAGGTAACCCGGGATCGTAACTACGATGAACTCGCAATCATCAAGGCTCTTGCCCTCTTCAAAAACAAGCACGCTGTTTTCCGGGATCAGGTGGAAATCGAAATAGGTGCGGGAAGAATTATTGATCAGTTCCTGCAGGTCCATGTTCTGATACGAGACGATGTAGTCAGAAGATTTGATCGTCTTATTGGGCTTGATGGCAAAGAATGCCAGTGTGAGTATAAGCGCCCCGACCACGATGCCGAGGATGGCATTGGTCAACATATTCTTGTGCATCTTACGGTTAACCTTCTGCATGATCGCTTTCTCATCGATCTTTACGCCAGAGGTCGAGGAGGGATTGGATGGGCGAACCTTCGCCGTCCCGCTCACCGCAGTCGAGGGTGCTTTTGGAGCAGCAGCGGAAGTATTTTCCGATGTGTTGTCGTCCTGTTTCATCGCTTCAAAAGATCTTCTGCACGATTCGCAGGTCGCAAGGTGCGCCTTCACGATCCCAGCCGTTTCCTCCGAGCAGATCCCGTCGACGTAAGAAGGCAGAAGGTCTTGTATTACATTGCAAGAAAAGTTGTTATCCATTTTTATTCCATCCTTTCCATATTGCGGCGGAGCTTCTCTTTACTTCTGAAAAAAGTCACACGCGCCCAGTTTTCTGTTTTTCCAAGCACATCTCCGATCTCTTTGAATGACAGGTCTGCGTAGGTTCGAAGGTAGATCACTTCTCGTTCTGTCGGCGTCAGATCCTGCATCTTCTTTAGAAGATATGTCCTTGTTTCTTCCCTTTCGATCGCCGCCGTTGGATCCTCTTTCGACGGTACCTCGAATGGGTTTTCCTCATCATCGAGCGAAACATTCTGTTGTTCTTTCTTCTTTACGTGATTGAAAAACAGATTCTTCGCTATGGTGCAAAGCCAGGTATAAATGTTGCCTCCCTGCCAGGAGTCTGAATGTGTGATGGCCCGATAGAATGTTTCAGCGACCAGGTCATCTGCAAGGAAGTCATCATGGCACAGCGTGATGATGTACTTCTTGAGCGGAAGTGCATATCGCTTATAGACCGCTTCCATGTCGTTGATTCCGCTCACATATCTTACCTCGCTTTCTGATGGTTAAACAATTGAACTGATCTGACGTTACAGATTTCTAGAAAAATTTTCAGGATTTTTTCTTCCCCACATCGTCAAAAACCTCAAGAAGTCTGGGAATAAGGGTTTCCGGGGAATACTTCTCCATGACATTTTTATATTTTTCGAGATCCGGATCCGGCAATTCCTGAAGCATTGCTGAACTTAACGCCTCCGCGCCTCCCGATAACGGGAAATATGAAACCGCATCGCCCACGATCTCCTGGAAGATCGAAAGATCACTCGCCAGTACTTTCTTCTGATACTGCATGGCTTCGATCACGCAAAGACCGAATCCTTCCGCCCTCGACTGGAAAAGCACTACCGCCGCGCCTGCATAGAGCGCATTTTTCTCTTCGTCGGTAACATATCCTTTATACGTCACCTGTTCCGGATATCTGGAGACGAGTTCCGATATCTTCGCATCGACATCGTCTTCTCTCTTTTTTCCGGCAAGAACCAGTTTTTTCTTTCCGCCCTTCTCCACATACTTTCCAAAAGCATCGACCAGGATATCCACGCCTTTTCTTTTTTCCATATTTCCCACATAAAGGAAATACTCTCCATCCTGGATCTCTCCTTGATATGCGGCTCTCGGCACAATGATGTAAAGCACGTGGCTCTCGACGCTTTTCGCCGTCGGGAAGAACTGCTCAGTCTCTTTCTTCGTCTCGAAGGAGTTATATAAAATCAGATCCGTATGTTTCAAAGTCCTTTTCAACATGAACTTGAAATAGGCGCTGTATTTTTTGCCAAAATACTGTGGCATCGTAACCGGGAACATATCGTGGATCGTGATCACCGTTTTTCCATGGAATCCGGAAAGCGCGATCGGAACCAGAATATTCGGCTCCCAGAAAAGCTCCGGCTGCACATCCCGAAGCACCTGTCTTACAAAGCGGAAATACGAAAAGACTCCTGTGCTCCTATAGATCTCTTTTCCATATTCGATGATCTTGACGCCCTTTTCTTTCAGGCTCATCATCTCTGAACTGGTGGCCAGATCCGTCACCAGCGTAACATCGTATTTGTCCAGAAGACCGCACAGGAAATTATAGGCATAGATCCCTATGCCGCTCGGCTTCGTTCCCAGTGTTCTTGCATCGATCACGATCTTCATTTCCGGAGTACCTTCCCGTAAAACTTTTTTCTTATCCCGGACGGCGCCGCTGCCACAAGTTTCCGGATCCATACCTGCGATATATATTCCGTAAAGCTGCAGTCTTTCTCTTTCCACATACGCTTTCGGAACGTCTTCATGTAGCGGGAATACTCTTTGCCGCCACGACGCTCATAAAGGCCCTCGTCCGCCCGCATCAAAAGAACCGGTTCCCCGACATTCGCCGCTTTCGTCCCTGTCTTCAAGATCCGCAGCCACAGGTCGTAATCCTCAAAATACGGATATGCCGTACTGTATCCCCCTGCCTTCTCCACGACTTCTTTCTTCATGAGAACCGCCGGATGATTCATGGGATTTCTCTTTCTGGAAAACTTCCGGATCGACGCATCATCGGTCGGAAGGCTCCGCAATGACAGGTCCTCCGACTTCAATAAAGCCTGCATCTTCTCCTCTGTGACCGTCTCATCCTGTCCCAGCTGTTCTGTCGCAAACTCCGCGACCGTTCCGGAAAGAAGCTCCGCCCCCGTCTTCTGTACACAGGCGAACTGCTTTGTCATACGGTCAGGAAGCGCAATATCATCACTGTCCATACGCGCGATCCAAGGACACCGGCACACCTTCAGCCCTTCGTTCAGAGCTGCCGCCAGGCCACGGTTTTGTGGAAGTCTTACGACATGAAAAAGATCAGGATGCTCCGCTTCAAAACCGGATATCACCTGATCCAACTCCTCGTTAAGAGGCCCGTCGCACACCAGCACAACCTCCTCCGGCGCCATCTTCTGATCCAGCATACTTGAAACAGCCTGTTTCAGAAACAGGCTCTTCTCTTTCGCATACACAGACATGAGGACACTGTAGGATTCCAAAAGGCTGGTCTTCCCTTCTTAGATTTCCCTACTATTATACACGAAAAGCACTTGCCAATCTCATTTAGCGTCGGGACATGAGGCGGATCGCGTACATCTGCCAGACTTCCTCACTGATGAGGACATATTCTTCCACATATTTATGGTAGAGCGTCTCTGCGTCAGCCACGTAGAACATCTTCTTCACTGCATTTCCGTTCGACTCGACAAACGACAGAAGGATACGGACATATCCGTTCTTAAAGAAGTACTTGTGTCCTGTCTCCTCAAGCTCGGCAAAGTCTTTCATATCTTCTGGCGCGATCCACTTCTCGATCGGCACGGAAGGCAGTCTTACCGGAATACTCTTCGTCTTGTCCGGTGTCGCCGCTGATGGCATATTACTTCTCAGAATCTGGCGTCCCTCATTCGAAAGCTGACGACGGTAACACTGCTTCTGGAGCTTTCTGAGATTGGCCAGTTCTGCATATTTCTCGATGGGTGAATCCGGATACTGCTTGAGGTGCCCAACCAGTTCCTCCATCTTCTCCGTGTAGGAATTATATTCTTCCGCGTACGCCTTCTTATCCTGAACCAGAAGTTCAGCCGGGATCAGCTTGGTCTGCTTGGTTACGGAAAGGATGCTTCCCATGATGAGGTTATCGAAATCTTCCTTGTTACACCAGGTAGAGTCCTGCATATCCTTTCCAAGCTGGATCGCCGCGACTTCTTTCCAGTTTGTGTTTATCTCTTTTCCGGCACGCTTGCCGTCAGGAAGGTAGATCTTATCGACATGCGGAAGCACAAACCGGTTTACCCAGCTTCTCGGAGCATGAAGGATCTGACAAATATCCTGTACGGAGATCGTATGTGTGGTAGCAAGAGCCTCGATCGCCTCCGGCCACGTGCGGAGTTTCTCCCACGCCTGACGCGACGGTTTCAGAAGAGATGCCGATTCAGAGGATTGTTCTTCCGATTCCGAAGCCTCTCTGGAAAACCATTCTTTCGGGTAAAGGCCCAGGAAATTGGCGATCTTCTGCGCATCCTCCGGGCGTGGCATTCTCGTTCCCTTCAGATAACGTGACAAAGAACACTCCGACATACCCAGGTAGGAAGCCAATTGCTTCTGCGTCATTTCTCTAGCACGAAGAGTTTCTTTAATGTTCTCGTTTAATTCCAACATACGTCGACAATTTCCCCCGAAACGTGATTATGAACATTATAGCAGAGAAACAATTTTGATTTCGCAAGGGATTACGACATAAAAGCGAATTTTCCATGAACAAAAAGCACTTGCCCCCCGGCATTTTCTTCTTATCCTTCTCCGAAGTCCTCTCCCCTTACGTTTTTTCGTTGCCATCGGCAGTGCTTTTGCGTTAAGATGGATGTATTCATTATTACGATACAAAGGAGTACCGCTTATGGAAAACAAACGTCCCGAGGAAATGGAAAGAATCACTACCCGCGCACTGGCTGATGCTTTTATCGAGGAACAGGTTGCCGCTGTAAAAGCACAGGTCGGCGATAAGAAAGTCCTTCTGGCTTTGTCCGGTGGAGTTGACTCATCAGTTGTAGCCGCTCTTCTCATCAAGGCAATCGGCAAGAACCTGATCAACGTTCACGTTAATCACGGACTTCTCCGCAAAGGCGAGCCGGAACAGGTTATCGAAGTTTTCAGAAACCAGATGGATGCGACTCTCGTATATGTAGATGCATCCGAGCGTTTCCTTTCTAAACTCGAGGGCGTCGAAGAGCCGGAGAGAAAGAGAAAGATCATCGGCGAAGAGTTCATCCGCGTATTTGAAGAAGAAGCCAGAAAGCTTCCGGACGTGGATTTCCTGGCACAGGGTACCATCTATCCGGATATCCTCGAGAGTGGTCCTGTTAAAGCACACCACAACGTAGGCGGTCTCCCGGAAGATATTCATTTCGAAGGTCTCGTTGAGCCACTTAAGTTCCTCTACAAAGATGAAGTTCGCGTAGTTGGTGAAGCTTTGGGTCTTCCGAACAACATGGTTTACCGTCAGCCGTTCCCGGGTCCGGGTCTCGGCGTACGCTGCACCGGTGCGATCACGAAAGACCGTCTCGAGATGGTTCGTGAATCCGATGCGATCCTTCGTGAAGAATTCGCCAACGCCGGGCTTGAAGGAAAAGTATGGCAGTACTTCACACTCGTTCCGGATTACAAGTCCGTAGGCGTAAAGAACAACGTCAGAGCTTTTGAAAACTTCGTAGTCATCCGCGCCGTCAACACACGTGACGCCATGACCGCCACGATTGAAGAGATCCCGTATGCACTCCTGCATAAGATCGTAGATCGAATCATCAACGAAGTACCAGGCGTCAACCGCGTACTTTACGACCTCACACCGAAGCCGACAGGAACGATTGAGTGGGAATGATCGTCGCGGATGCATTTTACCGGCGCGGTACTCCGCGCTTCGCTTGTGCGAAATGCGCCGGTAAAATGATACGCTCCTCCTGTGGGGAGTCTTCGAAAAACTTCACTTCTGCGCGGGAGTCAGTATTTCATATGACTGAAGAAAGATCGGCTGAGGATAACCTTGGCCGGTCTTTTTGTCTGTTATCTGATATTCATCAGATTCATGACCAGTGTGATCATGATCTCCTTATCTGACGAATCAGATTCCGCTATCATGAGTGTAATCGCAACCAGAGTTCCATCACTTATCGTTTTTTCACCATTCTTGAACAAACAGCCGTTTCTATTCAGAAACTCCAAAAACAGCGATGCGGCAATTCGTTTGCATTCATCATTAAAGGGATGATCATTTATGGGAATGAGTCGGGCAGCGACGAGACGCAAAGCTACAGATCCTTCCAATGTTATATCGATCCATCTCACAAATATCTCATCATCTTACCATTTGAGACTGGGTTCGCCGGTCATAACGTAAATAACTATAATGTTGTTTATGATTTCTTTCAACGCTGATCTATACGACCGGTATCTTTCATTGATCCAAGATGATTTGATATTATTAGTGCATGTCGGGAACAGGTATATGAAGCGGAAACATTCGCATCTCCGCTTCTGAAACAAGGAGGTACGGATTCATGAAAGTCGGGCTCATCGGATTTGGAAGTATGGGAAAGATGTTGGCGGAGAAATTTGCCGTTTCCGGTCTTCTGGACAAGGATTCTCTTCTTCTATCCAGCCGTTCGCCGGAAAAGCTACGCGATGCGAAGAAATGGGCAACGATCTTAAACAGTAATGTCGAGCTTGCTTCTTCCGCGGATATCTTGTTCCTATGTCTCCGTCCATTCGATCTGAAAGGTGTGCTGGAAGAGATCCGCGATTTTATCAAAGATGATGCTCTTCTGGTATCCCTAAACGGTAGTGTCACATTTCAAAATCTGCAGAAGTGTTTGCCACGTGCGTACAGGATCGCCAAAGTGATCCCGAGCGTAACAGCCGAAGTGGACCGTTCGCAAACACTGGTTTGTTACAACGATCTGGTTTCCACAGAAGATAAAGGAAATCTCAAACGACTTCTCACCTGCATGGGAAATGTCATCGAACTCCCTGAGCAAGAACTTGGAATGGGTTCCGAGCTTGTCAGTTGCATGCCCGGATTCATCGCGTCGATCTTCGATGTGATCGTAAAAACTTCGGAAGAACACACCGATATTCCGCATGACCAGGTGGTGCGGATGGTCCTTCAGACCATGATCGCCACCGGCGAACTCATGCTGAAAAAAGATATGTCATTTGAAGATGTCGTCACTCGGGTCGCTACACCCGGCGGTATCACAGAGGAAGGCACAAAAGTCGTTTACGAGAACTTCCCGCAAACGGCACAAGTGCTTTTTGAGAAGACATTGGAGAAAAGAAAACTGACCGCAGAAAAAGCACAGGCGCAATTTGATTGATCCGATATTTCGCGGTTTCCTCTTTGTACTTTTATTGTGGCGCACTCTCGGGGAGCGATGGTTTCTTCGTCAGATAGAGTCTGTGCGTGTCGTTAAAGACGACCTTTCCGCCGGCTTCTTCCACCGCATCGTGCAGTTTCCGGAAGAACGTTTCCCGAATCGCATCCGGGATCACGATAAGCGTTCAGTGCGTGCCGTTTAAGGCCACATCTGAGTCGGCTGTAAGCGTCAAGGTTTCATGGAATGCTGTGACCGGTGCGACCGGTTATCAGGTATGGAGATCCGCATCTGCAGATAGCGGGTTCGTGCTGTCGGTTCCGTGACGGGTACATCTGAAAGGTAAAGGCATCGTCTAAGGAAGGCAAAGAAATGTTTAAGAATGCTTTAGGAATACTTACTTAGGTATTCATCCGCCCTAGTGATCGTATTACTGATTTAAGAAATTAGATTCCTGCCAGGTCGTTAATGACTTCGCCCGCAATGATCAGTCCGACGACCGAAGGAACGAATGCGGTGGATCCGGGGATGTCTCTTCGCTCCGTGCATTTTCTGACGGTTCCCGGGGGGCATATGCAATGCTGTCTGCAGCTGATCGACATATCTTCTAAAGGCCGGATCGGGACTTCTTTGGAATAGACGACCTTAAGAGAGTCGATACCTCTTTTTCTGCACTCGCGGCGCATGACTTTGGCCAAAGGACAGATGGACGTTTCGTAAATATCCGCCACCTCGAAAAGCGACGCGTTTACTTTATTTCCTGCACCCATGGAAGAAATCACCGGGACGCCTGCTTCTTTGGCTTTTTCGATAATGGCGAGTTTTCCGGTAACGGTGTCGATCGCATCGACCACATAGTCGTATTCAGTAAAGTCGAACTGATCCTGCGTCTCCGGAAGGAAAAATGTCTTATATACCCTGACCTCACAGTCCGGGTTAATCTCATGGACGCGCTCCTGCGCCATATCTACTTTATATTTTCCGACTGTCTTTCTGGTCGCCAGAAGCTGACGGTTGAGATTGGTAAGGCACACCTTGTCATCGTCGATCAGATCCAGAGCGCCGACCCCGCTTCGGGCCAGGGCCTCTACGACATAGCCGCCCACGCCTCCGATTCCGAAGACTGCTACACGGGAAGATCTGAACTTACTCATATTCTCCGCGCCATAAAGTAATTGTGTCCTGGAAAACTGATTCAGCATGTCCCCTTATCCTTCCTGCCTACCCGATCCGATCGAAGGCCCGATCTCGCTGAATCACATCGGAATCCTGACCCTCTGCACTGCGTGCTTTATAAAATACAATACACTATTCTAATATAAAAACCTACTAAGTCAATAGGTTTAAATATGTTAAGTCCCCAAAACTCCTCAGATCAGGCACTTCCTGCTATATAACCCATGCTTATAACAATCAATAAAACATTGGTATTTGTTTTCGGGGTCCCCTACAGATATAGTATTTTTAATTACTATACGACCGGGAGTTTTCTATGCAAAGCAGGCTGACGGAAAACGCAATACGACATAAGTACATCGCACCGACCGAGCGTCCCGCCGGCGATTTTATCGGTGTGGAGTTCGAGCTGCCGATTTTGAACAAAGAGAAAAAGCCCGTCGATTTTAAAGTGATCCACGAACTGACGGATGCCTTTATCCACGAATTTCCCTTCGAATCCGAAAATTACGATGACGACGGTAACATCAGTTCCGCCAAAGACAGAAGGACCGGCGACATCCTCTCTTTTGACTGCAGCTACAATACCGTCGAGTTTTCTTTCGGAAAAGAATCGGACCTTCAC
This sequence comes from Clostridiales bacterium, assembly GCA_017545245.1. Taxonomy (GTDB): domain Bacteria; phylum Bacillota; class Clostridia; order Saccharofermentanales; family Saccharofermentanaceae; genus Scatonaster. The sequence goes on along the minus strand of JAFWPB010000028.1, from coordinate 33,367 downwards.
GTCATCTACGACCGCTTTAAGAAATACTATTCCTTCACAAGTGATTTTCTAAAGAAGAATAACCACGTCATCACCGGCATGGGCATTAACCCGTACCACGAGTTTAACAAAAACGTCCCGGTCCCGAACGGCCGCTACCGCATGCTTCTGCATCATCTCAAATCCTACGGAAAATACAGAGATCTCAAGCATTTCCATGACATCCCGAACTTCGGGCTTCTGTCGTGCGCTTCGCAGACGCATGTGGACGTTTCCAAAAACGAACTGATCGAGGCCATTAATACGTTTAATAAGCTCGAGCCTCTAAAAGCCCTTCTCTTTTCAAATTCTCCGATGGGCGAGTATCTGTGCGTGAGAGACCATCTCTGGAGAGAGAGCCTTCACGGGCTCAATCCGCATAACGTGGATGTCTTTGACAAAGAGATCGAATCGGTCGACGAGCTGGTCAGCTATATCCGTTCGATGAGCCTTTACTGCCTCGAAAGGGACGGCCACTACATCAACTTCGCGCCGACGCCTCTGGATCTGTACTTCGCTTCGGATCTGATCCAGGGTGAGTTCTATAACGGCAAAGTCTATGAAAAATATACCTTTACTCCCGAGATCGGCGACCTGGACTATCTTCGTTCCTTTAAGTTTGTAGATCTCACGCACCGTGGCACGCTGGAACTTCGAAGTGTCTGCGAGCAGCCCGTCGGCGAGATATTGACGTCGCAGGCATTCCACGCAGGTCTAAAGAAGAACCTCGGCACACTCGCAGTTTACCTTGACGATCTGCACCAGATCTACAGGCAGGCTTATACCGTCGGTGAACTTCGCCGTATGTTTGTAAAAAAAGATCTGCCGGATTTCATCAGCAAGGAAGAACTTTCCGTGATCCTTACCGACCTCATAGATATCGCCAAGGAAGGTCTGGATCGAAGAGGCAGAGACGAAGCCGTTTTCCTCGAGCCGCTTTACCGCCGCGCAAAGGAAGTACAAAGTCCGGCAAGAGAGATCGTCGAGGGGCAGTCCCAGGGCAGATCTCTTGAATACTATATCGATAAGTTTGGTGAAATATAAGCATGTGTGAATTATTCGGGCTCAGTGCCCGTAAACCGATAAAAGTGAATACGGTCCTAAACGAGTTCTTTACCCACAGTGAGAAGAACCCGGACGGATGGGGTCTTGCGGTCTTCCGCGGCAATTCCGTTTCTTTGGAAAAAGAACCGAAAAAGGCACTGGACAGTGTCTATCTCCATAACCGCCTGGCCTGGGATATTACGGCGTCGGATCTTCTCGCGCACGTGCGCCGCGCGACGATCGGCTTCATGAACTACTCGAACTGCCATCCATTTGTCTGGGACGATAAGAACGGCAGAAGCTGGACGCTCATCCACAACGGAACGATCTTCGAGACAGATCTCATCTCCCCTTTTTCAGAGGCTCTGGAGGGTTCTACGGACAGTGAGGCCGTGCTTCTTTATCTCATCAGCCTGATCAACCGCGCAACCGATAAGAAAGGAGAGCCGCTTTCGGCATCCGAGCGTTTCGATGTGATCGACAAAGCCCTTGTGAAGCTTGCCGCCTGCGGAAAGCTCAATATCCTCCTTTTTGACGGAGAACAGCTGTATGTGCACACCAACTATAAGGATTCCCTCTATGTCAGAAAGACGGAAGACTTCTGCAGTTTTTCGACAACGCCTCTTTCAGAAGGCACCTGGGAAAAGCTCCCGATGAACCGTCCTTTCGGCTATATCGCAGGTGAATGCGTCCACGTGGGCACCTCTCACGATCATGAGTTCCTCGACAGCGAACACGACATGACCCTGATCTACTCGGCATTCGCCGCACTGTAAAATAAAAAGAGGATTAAATATCCATCGGCTGAGGATAAACTTGGCCGATCTTTTTGCATCTTTTTATATAGTTAGACTGGTATAATATTTGTATAGGTTTATTCGTCGGAGGATAAGATGGACAAATGCTGCTTCCTATTTTATTGTGCCTGAAGAAGTCGAGGAAATTATGAAAAGGACATCTTTCTTAAGATTTATAGCTGTTCTAATGATCAGCGCGGTGTTGTATTGCCTTATAGGTTGTGGCATTGGAAGTAGCGATAATAGCCGAAGTTCGAAGTCTGATGAATCCCAGAATGAACCCCAAACGGGAATCACAAGGCTCAATTTTGTGCCTGCGATCGGGCACTATAAAGTAAATACGAGACAGCATTACTGCTTCTATATAGATACCGTACAGTATTGGTATAAATATAGGAGTAGGGTATCCTTCATGGTGGATGAGAATTATGATTATTCTCTGCTCAATAGTCAAAGTGCGATGGATTTCATTAAAGAGGTCGAAGCTATACCGGATGGTACTACTGAGGCGGATGGACCTTTTGCTTTAAAGATCGATATGGAATACAGAGATCCGGACGGCACGACGCATCCTGTAAAAAAAACGGTTTATGGTGCTCTTCCGGAAAACTGGGGTACGATCGTTAGACTGGCTAATGAATTAACAATGCAGAAAATGGATATACCTGTTAGCAGGAAGATCACTGTCGTTGATAGTAATTACCTCAGAAAGTACCATCACATCCAGGAGGACAGTTATCCGCAAGGCATTTCCCTAGATACGATCATTAAAGAACTTGGAATCACTTATGAGTATCTGTATGATGAAACTCTTTGTTTTCAGGATGACCACTTGGATGTATGGACACTTATAGACGTATATACATTCGATTATCTGGGCATGAAGGATTACATCTTTTTTGAAACTACGCAGGTAGAAAAAACAACAGATGGTGAACTGAAAGAATATGCTGAGAATCACTTGGAATACATTACTTCGATTAATGATGTTAGCGCTGTAGGAAGATTTCAGGACAGTAGTTTTGAGATTGTCAGAAGCGACTGCTTTGAAAAGTGGAGAAAAGACAATGGTGTTGATCTTGTCCTTTCTTATGACGATTCAATTAGTCTTATCATTTATGGGAATGAGTCGGGCAGCGACGAGACGCAAAGCTACAGATCCTTCCAATGTTATATCGATCCATCTCACAAATATCTCATCATCTTACCATTTAAGACTGGGTTCGCCGGTCATAACGTAAATAACTATAATGTTGTTTATGATTTCTTTCAACAGTAACCTGTATCATCTTTTCGTTGTTCTACTCGTTTTCATACGCTCTTTATTTTCTCCTCCCATGCCTGTCAGCCACGTTCCTGTACGACTGCCTTGCACCGTTTTTGGATATTATTGACCACATCATCCAGAGTTCTGTCCCCATTAAAATATCCGGGTGCCTCTTCCTGGATGATCATCAATGCAGAAGGATCAGATGAGCAGGAGTCATGGATGTTCTCAATCACTTTCTTAAGTTCAGTCACCTGTTCTTGTCCCAGATGTGCAGAGTCATACATCAACCATATAGCTAAACCCTTATCCGTCTTTGCTTTTTCCCAATCTTGCTGGTTTTCTTCAACATCCATCTTCATCAATGCATCGAAGGCTTTTCGGTTAACCGGGAATTTGGATTTCAATTTTGCGTTGCTAAGTTGTATATCCTCGTCAAAAAGGCCTTTGAGAAAACTCCATGCTTCATCTACGAATGGGCATGACCGGGCGATAGCAAAAGTCTTTGCATTATAAGCCATTCCGCTTGAACCATCCCTACTCGGACTTCCGATGAATTGCGCATTACCGTCACACCATGTGCCGATATTTCCGAACTTTTCCAACCTGTCAAAGGATTCGTTTCTTGCCACGATCATGCCTTCTTGGAATTTTGTTTCATCATGCACGACTGTTTCATCTTCATTCATTTCTTTCATGATCTCTCCACTTGTTTTCGATACGCCGAATTCTTTCACAAAATCCAGGATCTCACGGAATTCCGGGTCATCGAAATTAACTTTCTGCCCGTTATAATCCAGAAAGTGGCTGGTTGACCCGTCCATCAGTATCTTTAACAGGTCATTTCTTGATACTTTGCCTATAATGCTCACATCTTTGGGAAGGGACTGGCTGATTTCCCTGAATTCTTCGTAGGTCCAACCGGTCCTTCCCTCCACATATTTTCTGTTTGCCACCATTCCGGTCACCTCGAAGGTCTGTGGAATCTGATATAATTTTCCGTCTATTTCATAGGCCCGGAGAATATTGTCAAAAAGAGCGGACCGATCCAGTGGTGAATTTCCATCGATCAAGGTATTCAGGTCTACCAATGCCCGTTCCGTGTTAAATTGGGAAAACGATCCAAAATTCACAAGGATATCCGGTCCGTCCCCGGCTAACAGATCCAGATAGACCTGATCTGCAAGAATAGATTGCTCGTCAGTCGAAGAAATCAGTTTTGAATAAGCTGAGGTATAAAGGCTGCTATCTGTGGAATAATCCATCATAACGATCCTCGCCTTCTTTTGCGGATCAAGATTATAAAGGTTCAGATAGTCTATAAAGTCTTGTGTCATATCATTTTTCACACTATAGAGATAAGCCAGATAAATGATGTTCTTTCCCACATGTGGATTTTTCTCCTCACGATGAAAGTGTTGAAGTACCACAAAAGAGGGAGATGACCAGTTGTCAGGAGAAAACCTTTCATCCATCTCATGAACAAAATACAAATCGTTCTCCGAGGTCATATACATATTTGGATTCCAAATACCAATTCCCGTATGATAATAATTGCAGTCCGTATCATACCATGATAGCTTTATTTGAGGTTCTTTTCCGGTAAGAAGATCATATTCTTTGATTCCATCTCCCTGCACCGAATATACACTATCTTTTCCCTGTTCCAACTTAGTAAAGTGCACCTTGCTTGTTACATCCCGTTTCTCCCCAATCTTTTTTCCGGACACAGGATCGATCTCAAACATAGACAATGTCGGCAAAGCCGTTTCGTCATACACGTCTCCCTTAACTTCAGTATAAGCATAATACTTTCCCTCAATTCGGAATAATCGTTTTACCGGAAGAAGAATCGATTCCTCATTCAGAAGTTTTCCTTCCGCATCAAACAGGAAAACTGAAGAATTGTCGCAGCAAAGGACATTTCCGTTCTCCAGAATGATCATATCGCTTAAGCCTCTGTCAAATTCGAGCGTAACGCCATTAACTAATTCTCCGGTCGGAGAAATCTCATAGATCACGGAAGTATACTCACTTGAACCTTCCGTAGAGATCAGCACCTTGGGTGTACCGGCAGGATCCTCCAACATCAAACAGATCTCAGAATTAGAAGGTATATCGGTAAATCCCTTCATTGTTCCATCCAGATTGAATACTGCCAGACCTTCCCGACGATAGCTTCTATATTCTTCCTCCAGTTTCTGCCGTTCTTCTTCGGAATACTTCAACCAGTTATCTCTATATTCGTCCCATTCCTTCTGAAAATCCTCGGGAATGACATACGACTCTGATACATTCACAAGGACACTGTCACGGAATACCTTCGCCATCCGAATTCCGCGGCCTTTCAGTTCTCTTCCGCTTATTCCCTCAATCTGAAGATCAAGCCGCATCTCTTCACAACTATAGTATGGATCTGTTTCTTGCACGACACGCTTTCTCGGCTCCTTTTTCTTCTTGTTACAGGAGGCAAGCGGAAGGATCATCGCCATGCACATACAAGAAGATATTACACGAAGTATTAACTTTTTCATCTATTTCTGCCTCCTCGACTTCATCAAAGAACAAAGACCAGAACGGATTAGGATATGCTTGGAAAGGATATCCTAATCTGTTACTCGTAGTGTAACAGATGCTTCCAGTATATCATGTTGAACTTGTCTCGTTCGCTGATATGGATGATGATTCCATCTTCCCAGAAGCGGTGTTTTCACTATACTCAATTAAGACGATTTGTTCTTTCTCAAAAGCGATTTCTCCTACCGCATTTGTTTTTTCTGTTTTGATATCTACAAACGACGTACTTGAAATCGTAGCATTATAAAGAATAAGCTTGTCGTCCTCAATACTAAACATCATATCGTTATCATAATTCTCGAAAACGAACGCTACCATCTTCTTGGTTGCAAAATCAAAGTATCCTACTTGCGAACGATGGATTCCAGAACCCCACGATGCAATATAGTAAAGCTCTATCTGACCATCATTATTCATGTCTGCAATAGCCAGGGAAGTAAGTCCGAATCCTCCAAACCACCATTGTATGGGATAGATTACATCCCCTACCATTAAGTAGCCGGCACATGACTTATCAAACTTAAAAACCAGAAACCCATACTTCGTATATATCTCTTCAGGTGTTACATTGTAACACTCATCATCTTCGTAAAATTCCGGCAGTTCAGTCAGTTTATCGAGAAAGTCCTGTACCTTGTATTTAGACGGGAACAATTGGAAAACCGTCATTTCGGATTTGGGCTCAGTGCTTTCAGACATGCTTTCCACTTTTACCGTTCCCGTCTCATCAGAACCAGGGACGGTTTGATCGACAGGAGTTTTTCCGGAACAGCCATAAACAGCTATTCCAAATATTATTATCAGCACGAATTGAAAGATTCTCTTGATCATGTTTTCTCCTCGGTATTTCCTGCATTAGCCTTTCATTTCCGGATCCGGCTTCTCCAGTCTTTGATCAACAGTTGAATACTCTTTGGAATACAAGCATTTCCCCGTAGTAGCATCGACTGTGATGCAGTAATAAGGATAGTATTGACCAACCTCAAAGTAAAGCTGCCATACCGGTATCAGGAAGGTTCTCTCATCTGTATAGTCATATGTCGAAAGATCGTAGTTGGTGAGCGGAAGATAGGTAAGTTCCGCACAATAAAACTTCATCTGATCAATCGTACGATATGTCGGCGGTAAATAGAAATACTCCACAGCCTCCTTAATTCCATCCATGCATTCGGAAACAGGGTTAATCGGCAGATTTGACTTTACAATTGATTTTATAGTGAAATCACCCGTTCTCACCATCTGTACAACCGTATCCCCACACTGATAATGGCCCGTAGAAGTGGTAACCAGATTTGAGCCTTTTGCAGTAGTCAGAAGATCTTCGTAATCATAAACACCATCAGGCATGGAAATGTTATACATCGTTCCGTACACAGGAATATTATCTATGTACCTGTCAGCAAGACTAATGTAATGCAGCGTGTCATACTCTTCCGGGAAATACGGAGGTTCACCGGGAGCAAGACTTGCTTCGCGCGGAAATGTACTTCCGTCCAAATCAAAAACCAGAACGCGATTGTTCAATGTATTCTTTCCCATGCCTGTACGAAATGGGAGCTCCACCCAGTTTTGAATGTTTCCGATCGTTGTAACATGCATACTAGCTATTGTATTGGAAAAAGTATCCTCGGGTGGTTTATATGTAATCAAATCAACATCTTTAGGGTATGGCGTATCCTCATAGTCCTCCGCCCGCAAAAAAGTGTTGAAAGGCATCCCGAAAAACCATCTTTGGACCCAGAATAAATCATATTCGTACGACCAGTTTTGGCTCTCCATAAAACTCATGCTCGATTCCATTCTCACATGTTCATTATTCCATTCACGCGTTAAATGGAGTGGAATATCCACTTCGATTTCATATACATTTGCTACTCCAAAACTGTTATCCAGAATGACAAAATTATCTGTACAATACTTTGCCAATTCCGTTCCGGCTATAGGATTTACATACGTTTCAGGAGTATTGGATAGTTCTCCCGTATCAACAGTACTATCCGCCACTTCAAATACTAAGGTACTGCTTTCAGAAGATCCTTCGTCAGACGCGCTATTGCAGGACGTCATCAGTGATGCTTCCACTAACATCGTCACGCATATAAGACCTGACATTATACGGCGTGTAACCTCTTTCATTTAATACCGACTCCTTGATTTCGCCGAGAACTGTATGCAGGATATCCTAATCTGCTACTTGTAGTTTATCAGATTAGCATTTTTCTTAGCATGAAAAAATAGTATATTCCGTTTTTGGCAAGTTCTGTTGAAATTTGGCAAGAATAGCTATTGGGGAATAATGACAATAGCAATAAACTCATGGGCTTCCTTTTTAAATGTGCAGCTACCCTTGTTTCGGCTTACAGCTTCTTTAATATTTTCAATCCCGTATCCATGGGAAACAACATCTTTCTTTTGACTCTCCATATTCATTTCAGGATCATCTGCACAAGAATTCCGGCAGGCAAAAACAAACTGGCCACCCTCTATTACAGCTTTAACAGATATGATCCTGTTTCCTTCAAAACAAGCTTCTGCTGCCTCAATAGCGTTGTTAAGTAAGTTAGAAAGAATAACGATGCAATCTCTACTCTCTATTTGCAACGTAGATAAGTTGTTTATGACGAATCTGAACGTGATTCCTTTTTCTCTTGCCTCAGCATACTTTGTGTTAAGAATCGAGTTTACCAACTTATTGCCTGTTTCAAACACATTAGAATTGTTTATCCATTCCGTCTTCTGACCCTCAAGGATCTCCTTCATCTTGTCGTATTGTTTCTCTTCCAGAAGTCCGTGCAGTGCAGTAATAGTATTCTTAAACTCATGCTCTCTTTTTCCCAGAATATCTCTTTCTTTCGTAATCTGTTCATATAATTGTTTAAGACCTTCCGTATGAGCATTCTCCAACTCATTTTTCTGCGATTTGAGGCTTCGGTTCGATTCCTGCCGGATGAACCAGAAAACAAACAGATTGATCAAAAGGAGAGAGCTGGCTATGTATGTAAATATATTTGCCTGCACAATATTGATCGGCCCATCAAAACTATATCCCAATAGAACCATGAGACTGATTGAGTATAACGGGAAAATTATGTATATCACCCACAATTTTGAGTCAATCCTTGCAGTTCTTACCTTACAAAAAACACGGCGGATTATTAAGATAACGATGATCTGAACAAACTGACTGACTGTTCCCATATATACCGAGATATCACTGTCCATCAGTTTTTCGATCCGCAATTCCGGATCAAGATACTTATGAATCGCAACAACCATAAGCTCACACGATAAAACTGTTCCATAAAGAAGAACTGTTAAAGCGATTGATTTCATTAAGTTGTCTTTCTTATATAGGATCAAACTGAACAACAGATTCAGTGCAATCGCCAAAACGAGCCGAATTATAAGAGCTTCTTCAAAAACAACAGAAACGGCGATTACAAATAATGCCCATAGCGCTGTTGTTCCTCCAGTAACCAGTGAAGAAAACTCTTTGCGCTCGAGAAATGCCGAGTAAAACAGTTGCGCCAAAATAACGTAGACTACTGAATTTATAACGGTATAGATCATCAGATATCCCCTCTGGTCAAGCAATACTTTCCTTCAACATCATCGTATCTGTTTCTGGCAATCGGAAATGCCTTGGTTTCCCCGCTCTCCATTTTCATTGTTAATTTATACCGCTGTATGCTTGAAGCGTATTGCATATTTACAATATACCTTTGGTGAATTCTGGTGAAGTATTGGGGCAGTTCTTTTTGAATATCATCGAGACTGCTTCTGCGCATAAAGTATTCGGAATCCCTGTCTTTTATAAAATACCGGATATAGTGCTTTTCGCTACCTATGTAAACGATATCATCAACATTTAACGTCTTTTTCCCGTCTCTTAGTTCCAAAACGATCGTCTTCTTCGGATCCTTTTTGAGGATCAGATCCATGCACTCCTTCAATTCTGAATCAAAGGTCTTCTCTTGCTTCACAAGATATCTTACAGCATTATACTTGTATCCTTCTCGAGTAAAATCATAATGATTCGTGGCAAAGGCTATCTTCGCATCTGGGAATACTTCATAGATTTTGCGTGCTGTTTCAAACCCCGTAAGTCCATTCATACCATAATCCAGAATGAACAGATCATAGTTTCTGATCAGAATTCCTTTGGATAAGAGTTCTTCCCCGGAAAGAAATGAATCACATTGGCAAGCGATATCTTTCTCTGTCAAATAACGCTGTATTACTGCACTTTCATATTCCAGAAAAGAACTGTTGTCATCACATAGCGCTATCAGTAACATATCTTTCTCCTCGAGCTGTTAGACGCGCTCCTGCACGACACGCTGTTTCGGCTCGTTTTATTCTTGTGGCAGGATACGAGTCGTAGTGTAACAGATTAGCATTTTTCTAAGTATATAGATATAGTATATTGCGTTTTTGGCAAGTTTGGTTGAAATTTGGCAAGTATGGATTTCTTCTCAGTCTTGCCGGCTTGATCTGTTCGCCTCTCTTAGCCAGCATTTGTTTTACGATACATCCTCCCTTATTGTAGCGCGTATAATACGTATTACCAACAAATTGCTCTTTCATTTTGTAATACGTATATTCAAAATGCCGATTGCGTTACTTTTGGAATTCAAGCATGATACTATACCTGTGTCACCCGCGCTCCTGAACGACTGCCTTACTTCGTTTCTGAATGTTTTTAACCACATCATCAAGAGTCCTGTCACCGGTAAAATAGCCAGGTGCCTCTTCCTGGATGATCATCATTGCAGATGGATCAGATGAGCAGGAATCATGGATATTCCCGATCACTTTCTTGAGTTCTGTTACATCATCTTCACTCAGATGTGCAGATTCATATATCATATACGATTCTTTATCCGGATCTTCCCATCCGAGCCGGTTTTCTTTCAACGACAGTTCCATCTCCATATCAAAAGCCTTGCGATTGACCGGGAATCTGGAGTAATATCTTCCGCAATATAATTGCGGTTCATATTCAAGGAAATACCGGATGATGTCCCATGCCTCGCTTTTAAGCGGAGATGTCTGGGAAATAGCAAGTGACGTAGACTTCTCCGCCATTGCACCTCTTCCATCTACACTGGGATTGCCAACAAAGCACACTTTCCCGTCACACAAAGTACGCATGTGTCCGAAATCATTAAGTGAATGGATGGACTGACTTAATGCAACGATCATGCCTGCTTCAAACTGTACTTGAGGATGCATATTGTTCCCTGTCTCATTCTCACTTTCAAGATAGCTCTTCTGTAATTCTCCTGATGTCATCGGAAGTCCATGGTTCTTCACCAGATCCAGGATCTTCGCGAATTCCGGATCATCGAATACGACTTTACGGTTGTCATAATCCAAGAAGTGACTGGTCGTCCCGTTTAGAAGGGTCTCCATAAGATCACTTTGGGAAACCTTACCCAAGATACTGATGTTTTCAGGCAGCGATCGGCTGATCTCCTCAAACTCATCGTATGTCCAACCAGTCCTTTCACCCACATATTCCGTATTTGCAACCATGCCGGTCACGGAAAAATTGAGAGGCAGCTGATAAAGTTTTCCATTTCTTTCATACGAACGGAAGATATTGTCAAAGAACAGACTTCGATCCAGAGGATCACTTCCGTCGATCAAGGTATTTAGATCCACCAAGGCACGTTCCGTATTAAATTGGGAGAAAGACCCGAAATTCATAAGTATATCCGGTCCGTCACCGGCCAAAATCTCCAGATATACCTGATCCGCAATCAGGGATTGTTCTTCCGTACTGGACACCACCAGCTGATACATACCTGTGTATAGGCTGCTTTCTCCAGAATAATCCTGAACTACTATCCTTGTCTTCTTTGCCGGATCAAGATTATAGGCCGTAAGTGTATTGGCAAAATCTCTTCTCAAATCTCCGATAAATGCCAGATAAAGGATATTCTTTCCGGCATGCGGATTCTTCTCCTCACGATGCATGTGAAGAAGATGAACATCTTCTGAGATGTTTTCAAAATTCAGTGCTATACCATCATGCGAGTGACAGGCCATGTAGATATCGTTATCTGACGCCAGGCGAATCTGCGGTTCCCAGTATGTTTCGCGATACCGGTTATCTGTATCACTCCAGGAAAGGATCATCTGCGGATCCTCGCTTGAAAGCAGATTATATTTTTGAATCCCATTTCCAACCGTTGCATATACAGCGTCGCTTCCTTGTATCAGCTTATCACCATTTATTCTACCGGTCACATCAATTTTGTCCCCGACTTTTTTCCCTGTAACCGGATCAATTTCATACATGTATGCAATCGGCGGATTGGATGGATCGTACACGTCATTGATCGAAACATAAGCATAGTATTTTCCTTCAATCTGGAAGATTCTGGAAATTGAGTTAAAAATCGGTTCCTCATTAAGAAGCTTCCCTTCAGGGCTGAACAAAAGAAGAGTAGACACGTCGTTACATAGAAAATTTCCATTCTCCATAAAAAGCATGTCCGTTACCAGATTGTGCTCATCCCTATCAAGAGTGATGCTCTCGATCAGTCTTCCTTCAGGTGATATGTCATAGAGAACCATCGTGCTATTGTAACCATTTCCATTGTATGAAGACAACAAAGCCTTCGATTTTCCGGAAGGATCTTCAACTAATCCTACTAATTCTTTACCTGAAGGAATATAGCTGAAACCCTTCATCTTTCCATCCAGGCCAAATACCGTCAGGCCTCCCCGCCGATAACTCTCATATTCTTCATCCATTTTCTTCCGTTCTTCTTCGGAATACTTCAACCAGTTTTCTCTATATTCACTCCATTGCTTTTTAAACTCTACAGGCATGACATACGTTTCCAAAGTTTCAACTACGATACAATTTGAGAATATTTTTATTTGTCCGATAGCTCTGCGTTCCACTACTTTTCCTTCAGGAGATTCAAAATCGAGCAGGATATCTTCACAACTGAAATATGGATCCGTCTCTTGCACGACGCGCTTCCTCGGTTCCTTTTTCTTCTTATTACAACCTGCAAGCGGCAACAGAATTGTCATGCATAAACAAGCAGCTATTCCTCGAAGTATTAACTTTTTCATCTATTTCTGCCTCCTTGACTGCATCAAAGAACTAAGACCAGAACGGATTAGGATATGCTTGGAAAGGATATCCTAATCTGTTATTCGTAGTGTAACAGATGCTTCCAGTATATCATGTTGAACTTGCCTGGTTCACTGATTTAGATGATTCTATCTTCCCATCTTCCATCCGATATAAGACATCAGCATGTTCAGCGATTGCTGGATCGTGCGTAACCATGATAATTGTTTTTCCGTATTTTTCATGAACCTTATCAAGAAGCGCAATAACCTCTTCACTGTTCTTCTTATCCAAGTTTCCTGTTGGTTCATCACAAAGGATTAGTGCAGGATCGTTGGCCAACGCTCTTGCTATAGCTACTCGTTGCTGCTGTCCTCCGGAAAGCTGAAGTGGTGTGTGATCAAGTCGATCTGAAAGGCCCAGAATCTCTGTCAGTTCCTTTATGTACTCCTCGTTTACTTTTCTTTTGGATATCAGAACCGGAGTAACTATATTCTCCATAACTGTCATCTCATTTATGAGATTGAACTTCTGAAACACAAAACCAATTTCACAGCAGCGGAATCTTGAAAGTGCAGTATCTTTCATCTTCGATAAATCACTCTCATTTACAATAACCTGACCTGAGGTAACTCTGTCGAGTCCACCGAGGAGATGCAGAAGCGTTGTCTTACCAGAACCAGATGCTCCCATAATAGCAACGAAATCTCCATCCTTTATCTCAAGATTCACTCCGTTTACAGCATGGATTGTATTGTCTCCGACCTTATAATCCTTATGGAGATCCACTGTCTTTACACTCATCACTATTCCTCCCTCGTCTCAATCATTTTCATTTTTCGAAGGTACAATATCTGTGGAAGCGTACCAATGAATATCAGAATGAAGCCCAGAATCATACAGCATATCAGTGCTGGAATAAAGTTATAGGAAAACAGATTTGCTGAAGCAGGGATTCTGATATACCATGGAGAAGATTGCAAATTGATTTTCCCTGATTTTATTTTCGCTTGAAAAGCATTTAGATACTGTTGTCCCGCGCAGACCGGAATGATTGCGACAACTGTTGCAAGCAAGGGATAAAACATATTCTGCGTATAGATCATTAAACTTGCTTGGCGGACAGAAAGACCGACACGACGAAGCGTCTGAAATCGGAAAGCGTTGCTTCTGGTCTTGGTGTATAGTCCCGTAATAACGGATACTGTTCCAAGAACAATAAGAACAGATAACAACATCGTGAAAATCGTCATAATCCGATCCGACTTAATCGCAATCATCTCCGTATATTCATACGTCGAACTAGTCTGTACATCTACTGATCCAGCTAAAGACTTGTACCAGAATTCATCAAATCCAAATACATCATAACCTTTCTTCATTTCTGCCTTTACAGATGTGAAATTTCTTTCTGGAAGTCCCCATGCTTCAAAAGAATCCGGAAGACAGAGGACACTCATTCCGTATGTCGGCTCAGCACCATTCTCCTCTGAATCGGCAGTATGATAAAGATGCTGCACCCATTCAGATCCCTCGGTGAGATACTCGAAGATCTCTTTCTCGTCTTGAAGGACCACGATTGCTCCGACTCTTGTCTCCACACCACACCGCGCACCAAAAGACGTGTATCCGACATGGGCTATTCCTTCATCGGTTTCGATATACCTGTCATAAACGATCCACTTCTCATCAAGTATCTGATTATTGTCTATTTTTTCTTCTTCTTCCGTTAGTAATATCCCATCAAAAATCAAGGATGACCCGACCGGAAAGTACTGGAGACACAGATCCTTAAGATTCTCTGGCACCGCCAATACAACTTCTTCTCCTCGTTTTATCTTATCAATATCTATACTTCCTGCCAAAAGTTCATTGCTAAGTCCGCTCATCTCTTTTTCTGTGAGTCCGACACTTGGTAGCTCGTACATATATACAGGAGTGTCATATCCCATATGCGTGAAAATAGTTGGTTCCGCTATTGTTTCTTCATTTTTATATGGATCTTCGGCAACACGGCGGTTCAGGCTACGATTTCCCAAAAGTTGTTTCATGCCTGCATCCGGTTCTTCATCGAAAGCAAGTCTGCTTGATTCATTCATTATCACGGCCCAGACTCTCTCAACGTTCTCGTTGTTCTCAATCAGTTCTGGAAAAGATGGGATGATTCCCGCATCATGCCGATTAAAGACATTATTCCCTAATTGATTTTTCAAATAAGAGGAGCGGGTAACGACATATCCGTCCCCTTCCATGCCCATGCTCCGAATAAAGAGTTTCTCATCCAACGTAGCCTGTTCGGAAAATGCCCGAAAAAACACATAGCCGAAAAGTGCAGAAGATATCACAATCATCATCACCAGCATAGTACTCATATCATGAAGATCAATACGTTTGTTAAGAAGAGTTAGCCAGTTTTTCGTCAGTTTCGATGTTTTTTTCGTGGCTTTTTTCTTCTTTTTGACAAACATGCTGTCGGATGTTGCCAATAATTCTGTCGGGTACATTTTATATAGCCTATACAGTGGAATAAATAACGATACGACTAAAGAACATACGCAGACAATAATAGCTGAAGTTATCGGATCATACGTTATTTCCTTGATCATCCCTTCGACATGAATTCCATCGAACAACCGAAGATTCCATAAACTATTAATTAGACGGATTATGGCTAAATGAGAAATATACCCAAGCGCAATTCCAATCACCGCCCCAAAAATACCGAGCCCTAATATTTCTGCCAGAATATTGCCGATGATCCTTTTAGAGGACATACCAATACTTCTCAGTATGCCATAGTGCTCTTTTCGGTCCGCGAGAATATTCTTCGTAAGCATATATATTGCGATTACTTCCGTGACCATAACCATTATAGAAATGATGGGAAAAACGATTGCTGAATAGAAGTCTTTCTTAAACATACCATCCTTAATTGCTTCATATCGCTCTTCCAATGATTTGCCATCAAATGAATTGTCCAGGCCAACAAACCGCTCATAAACATTACTGCGTCTTTCATTATATTCGACACCTAACACTGGTGCGCCCTTTGCCCTGCGTATTTCAGGAACAGACACTTCGAGCGATGCAGAATCTGCCCGAAAAAATACCGTCTCTTTAGTGCATCTCCTTATAGCTGAATCAGAAGGATAAAAGAAAACTCCCGGCATCGAATAATCACGCACTCCAGATAAGGAGGATCTGTACCATCCCTTATAAACAGCATTATTTGAAAGTCTGAAGACCCCGGAAATCACGTATTCCTTTTCCCCAATATATTCCCCATCGGTATCGAACGACTTTAATGATATTGTTTCACCTGGATATGGCGGTATACCATACGTACTGGCAACAGATACATCCACCGCAATCTCATTTTCGTTTTTCGGATACGCACCACGGATACATGGAAGATGATACATTTTTTCAGATAACTCATCCTTGAACGAGACTGATCTAAAGGAAGCTCTTTCGTCTGAATTTGTAACGGTTCCCATCTCATAATAAAGACCGATATCATCCAGCCATTCCACCCCAGAAAACTGATCCTCAAATCCGATTGGGGCTTCATAGGCAATGACATCATAATCACCTTCCAATGAAAGTGCGTCTTCCATCTCGGTCTTCTTTTCACTTCTTACTAACAAACAAGCAGAAGTAATTGAAAAGCAACCAAAAATGAGCATAACGATCAGGCAGATTACTCCGCCTGACCGCTTGTTATTCATCCAAGTTCCATTACGAATACTCATAAGATCACTTTTCCCAAAAATCTCCAGAGCCCCAGATATATACATTTGTATCACAAATCTTTAAGAAAATGTTCGAACATGCAAGAGCCCCCCTCAAAAATGCAAGAATGAGATAGCATGCATCAAATGGTCATGGTATATTTATATTGTGTATTTGTGGGCAAAATTAGCTTTTCTTAACTGAAGTGACAGAATGAAGATCGTAGTTTTTGATGACAATAAAAAAGAACTGGACGAACTGACTCAGACAGTTCACTCTTGGAAGTCGCATCATAACTATTCCGATGTAATTATTCACTCCTATCTCGATACGCACTCACTACTATTCTCTATACCGGATATAGATTCATATGATGTGTTTTTTCTCGATATTATGACGGATGATGATCCTAGTTCCGGGTTCCGTTTAGCAGAAAGAATTCACCAGCAAAATCGAAAGGCTTTCATCATATTCACAACTAACAGTAAAGAATACTTTGAGAGTGCTTTTGAGATATCGGCTTTTCGATATATGTTGAAACCGCTAAATAAACAAAAGATTGCTTCTGTTCTAGATGAAGTATACTCACGATCAAGATTAGTAAAGAATCATGCATTTATCTTTCAGAGCAATCGCCAGCGGATGATTATCGATAGCGATCAGATTCTATATCTGGAATCGTTAACGACAGATCATCGGGCCAAACTATTTCTGACAGATGGATTTGTCAGAGAGATAAGTCTTTCCGGCACCAAATTTTCCAGCCTTGTTGATGAGAAACTATCCACAGATTTTTATCAATGTCACCGGAGTTTCATAGTTAACTTAAATTATGTAACAAAATACAGCAGCCACATGGTTATTCTCCATAATGACATCGAAATACCTGTCAGCAGTAAATACCGAACAGAATTGACCAATCGAATGATAGATCACTTTAAAAAGGCTTATTGATATGTTTTGGACAGTTTATGAAATAATACTGAATATTTATCAGGGAGCGTTATTCACTTGGTTTATCACAAAGATGCTTCCAAAAAAGAAGCCCGAACACCTTTCATCGTTGGCTTGTTCTCTTCTAACAGCGACTGCTCTTTCGTTGTATCTGTTTTTTCCATTGCCAGAATGGGATACCTGGATATTCATTTTTGTTATTTTGTATGCGCTATTCTTTTTTAATGGAAGTATTTTGCAAAAAATGTTTTGGTGCTCGATTCTGATTATTATATCAATGGGAATCATCGGTATCTATTACGAATTCTTCAGTATTGTGACTGGTGCTGACACTGAGAAACTTCTTTCAACAGGAAGCATACGAATTCTTTTTACCGTCTCCTCAAACACCTTCATTTGGTTAGGGCTGTGGATTACCACTCGCTGTTTTCCAGAAAAATCTCATTCCGTAAAACCTCTATATCTACTATTGTTTGAAGTTCTCTTATGCTCTTTTCAGGTTGATATATATTTCAAGTTAAAAAACCGATATGAAATACCTCTTGTTTGGTTATTTGCCGGGAGCCTCATCTCCATTGCAATTGCAATCATTACACTGATCAATTACCGGCTTTTGGAGAAACATGAAAAAGAGAAACAGGTTCTTCAATTACAGGATGAGATGTTGAAGGAAGCATACAGCCAGACCGAGGATCTTCAGCAAGTGTATGGTTCGATGCTACAATTGCGTCATGATATGCGTTCATATGTCCATGATATACAGGAGATGGTTAATAACGGAAAACTTCCAAAGGAGCCTGAATATCTAAAGGATCTGGAATCACAAGTATTACCTCTTTACAGTTCTGGAAACCAGACTTTGGATTCTGTACTAGCAGTAAAACTGAATAAACTCCGGGCAAACAGAATTGAGCTACGTGGAACTAATCTACATTACACAGGTGGAATGAGTATATCAGATTTTGAATTGTGTTCATTGATTTCCAACATGATTGATAATGCTATAGAAGCTCTAAATGAGAGAAAACACCGTGACGGAGACAGATATGTCTACTTACAATTCACATACTCTCCGGCTGGACTAACAATTATATGTGAGAACCCACTTTTAGGCATTCCACCCAAGATGCAACGTTCGTCTTTTCTTAATAACAAGTATGAACCATACCATGGTCTTGGTATATCTATCATGAAACGAATTGTCGATAAAGCAAGTGGTACCTTCGAGGTAGCAGTTACTGATGATCTATTCAGAGTATTGGTAATCATTCCACCTAAAGATCTATCCTCCACTGAAGACAGGAAGGTGATATCGGATGACACCAATTCAAAGACTCACTGACCATCTGATACAAAAATGGTAACAAGTCTCCTATCAATACCTATAAAAGCGGATTGAAAGAGGGGATACCATACATTATTTTCCCAACTGATTTTGTCGGCGTATTTGGAGATGAGTGATATGAAACTACTCTTATTTTGTGTATCGTCAATAATAGTGAACGTTAGTGTATGTGAAGAATGCTCCACGCCTCTACCAGCCGGTCTAAATTCCATGCTGCATTGGCCGGGCTTGTGGAGGGAAGGAGGATCGCTTCTCTCCCTACCTGTTTTTCCAGGTACTTCTTGTAGTAGCCTGCCGCCGTTTTTCCGTTCACGTAGATGGCTTCGATATTTGCCTGAGAAAGGATCTTTCCGATGTCATTCGGAACAACATTCCTTATGCTTGCATCGGAGGATCCGACAATATCACAGGAGTGGATCACGTCCCATACCGCGACATGATTCCTAAGAAGAAACTCACGCTTTTTAGGGATCGTTTTCGGAACCTCTTCTCCGAAAACTTCTGCGAGAACTTTCCAAAAACGGTTCTGCGGATGCCCGTAGAAGAACTGCGATTCCCTCGATTTGACAGACGGGAAACTGCCCAGAACAAGCACACGGGATGAAGCATCAAAAAGCGACAGGAACGATAGAGTGGGAGTAATTGAAAAGTCATTTTTTCGGCGCTGGTCCTCCGCGCTACGCTTGTGCGGAGGCGCCTCTAAAAATGCTTTTCAATTACTTGTGGGGCGCGTCGAAAAAGATTCACTCCTACGTGGAATAATCAGTAACCGAAAAAGTGAGTTCCTTCGGGAGCTCTCTTTTGCTTTCATTCGGTAAAGAGGAAACTGTATCTTCTTCGCATCTCCATCACTACATCGATCACTCTGCGCCTGATCTCTTCCGGGTAGATACCGGCTTCTTCCACGATGGTGTTCACCTCGTTATATCCGAACGAAAAGTGAAGGTTCTCACCATAAAGTTTCTCTGCAATTTCCATCTGTTCTTGAAAAGAATCGCAGAACGTCTTCGGTTTCACTTTCGGTATCCACTATTTCTGCCTCCTTGACTGCATCAAAGAACTAAGACCAGAACGGATTAGGATATGCTTGGAAAGGATATCCTAATCTGTTATTCGTAGTGTAACAGACGCTTTTAGTATAGTGCGGTCTACATTCATATACTCTCTATAGCCTTATCGTTCAGTGACCTGAAAGGCCGGGCACATATGTTCAATCTTTCCGCGCGATAAACCGTATTGAGTAGCCAGTTTTTTCCAGTTATCCCTTACGATTCCACATATCTCCTTTGCTAACAGATTCGCGTTCTGCTCACTAATGCCAAAACGGTATGCAGTTTGTACTGCCAATTCTATCGATATCCGGTTATCCAGTTCATCGACATTCAGCGCTAATTCATCGCCATAAGGAATCGGATTCACATCAAACAGCGGTGAAAGAACCCATCCCTTCTTCGTCAAAAGAAAAGCATGATTCCGCAAGTGATCATCAGTATTGGAAATGCACATATTGAATACGATCCTTCGCCACAATTCATGAAGATCTTCTTTTGGCCGGACGCCGTTCGATTTTATAAACGAAGCAATATCCAAATAGCTTGTCCCATCTGCAGCAGATGCACCATCCTGCTTACCGAGCATGGTCATAGCAGAGGAAAAATGGATCCTCCTCTGTCCGTCCCGGTCAAATCTTTTCACAAGATATGTGCTGCCAAGTTTTGAGAAACACTCCAGTTTTGCAGCAGGAACATTTAACCCGCACATTTCTGCAAGATCGTGTGCGACCATCTCCCACGCTCCAGTGTCGTTTTCATCATGTTTCGAAGGAAACTTCGCAATCCAGAATTCATTATTCGTATCCACAACAGTTGCCTTGGGTCTTGCTCCACCAAGTGACGAACCAGGTTTAATCAACTGATTCAGCCACTTCTCTACCGCTCCGCTTTCATTTTTCTCATAATTTCGGGACGCAGCTTCCAGTGTGCGAAGTGTTGACCATGGTGGCGCCGACATATCTTTATCATCCGATACAAAAGCACTATCCGGATCTTCTTTGAGTCGTATACCGCCCATCCTGGTTTCGTCAAAGACTCCGAGAAGATAATCACTCTCATATAGTTTTCTTGGCTTTCTCCCTTCCTTCTCCGCCAATATACGTTCTCTTCTATTCATCAAGGTTCTTCCCCAACGATCCGGTGCAGCATCCGCCAAAAAACCGAAAAGTTTCCTATCCTCAGAGAACTGTCTTCCAACTGAAGGCATAAGATTCGGGTCGATTTTCTTCGCTAACCCGCTCTTTCTAAGCCATTCTCTTTCGAACTCAAAAGAATATGTTTCTCCTCCACGCGACGTGTTAACATAAAGCCGCCCCAAAAGACTCGGCTTTTCATCGCTAAAACTGTCATAAACATACACGCATCTTTCAGGATTCGCCATTAGTTTCTACTCCTTCGTGTTCTCTTTCCAACCAGCAATTCAAGATCTTGTATCTGCCGCCCCATCTCGTCATCCTGAGCGACAAGAAGAAGGTCTTTATCCATGTTATTCAATGCATGAAGTACCGCAGCATAGATTCCCATCGCAACTGCCGGGTTGCCACGCTCCACTTTCCACAACGATGATCTGCTGATTCCCGCACGTTCCGCTACAAGCTCAGCAGAAAGATTTCTTCTCAGTCTTGCCAGCTTGATCTGCTCTCCCATCTTAGCCAGTATTTCTTCTGTATCAGGAAGAATATTATACGCTGCTTTCTTCATATTTCGGCCCCTAAAAGTGTTCTTAATGTTTTCTATTATAGACATTATATATTTTATCGTCAATAATAGCAAACATTAGCGTATTCGAAGGCTCCTCCATGCTTCAACCAGGCCGGTTTATTTCTTCAAAAGTAAGATCCGTATACTAACGGACTACTTGTCGGTTTTCGCCCGTCCCGATAGAATGTGAGAAAAGACAGAAACGAGGTGGAAGGATATGCATTTTCCGGAAAGAAGAATCACATTAAAGGATGGAAGAAAGTGTATCCTGCGACCGAACGGACCGGATCTGGCTGAGCCGATGCTCGAATATCTGAAGGCTACTGCAGGCGAAACTGAGTTTCTTCTTCGGTATCCGGACGAAGTAAACTACACCCTCGAAGGAGAGGTCGATATCCTCGGAAGACTACTGGAAGATCCGTACCAGATCATGATGGTCCCGATCGTAGATGGCAAAGTCGCCGGTAACGGCGCGGTCTTCGGCATCGGTGACAAGAGAAAGATTCGGCACCGCTGTTCCCTCGCTATCGCGCTTTATAAGGAATACTGGGGTCTCGGGATCGGGACAGCCATGATCAACTACATGTGTGAACTTGCCAAGGAAATCGGCTGGACGCAGGTCGATCTGGAAGTCGTTGCTGAAAACGAACAGGCACAGGAGCTTTATAAGAAGTGCGGATTCATCGAGTCCGGACGCCGTCATAATGCACTTCGTTTCGATGACGGAACATATCACGACGAGATCCTGATGTATCGAGATCTCAGATAAGAGCCGGTCAGATCCCGAACAGTTCCGCCGTCTTCGTCATACGGGAAGAGATCTCCACGCCGAAGGGACAGCGGCTCTCGCAGCTTTGGCACCCGATACATTCCGATGCCGTGTGACCAAGTGCCTTATAGTGTTCCGCAACACTCTCCGGTACTTTCTCCTGTGTCATTGCCAGATCGTAGAACTTATTGACCATAGCGATATCGATATCCATGGGACAGGGCTTACAGTGTCCGCAGTATGTGCATGTTCCGTTATAGGAATGCATCGGGGCATTGGCGATGACGGACGCATAGTCCTTCTCATCTTCGGAAGCCGTCTCATAGGCAACCGCCGCATCGATCTGCTCCGTGGTATCGTACCCGCAAAGGATCGAGCAGGCACCCGGACGGGTCAGGGCGTAGTGGATCAGCTGCACCGGTGTGAAAGCCACATCAAACGGCGATCTTTCCTTGTCCAGAAGGGCGCCTCCGAAGAATCCTTTCATGACCGTAAGTCCCACATTATTCTCTTCGCACATCTGATAGAAGCGGGCACGCTCCGGATCGATGCCGGACCATTCCTGGTTCTCGTAGCCGCCGAACATAGACTCCAGGTCCTCGGTAGCCGGACGCATATCGAAAGCCGGGTTGATACTGAAGAGGATCATCTCAATAAAGCCGCTTTCCACCGCCAGTTTTCCGATCACCGGGTTATGGGTACTTAGTCCGATATGACGGATCGTGCCTTTCTCGTGAAGTTCTTTCACATACTTGATGAATTCCCCGTTCATGACAGTATTCCACTCCTCGACGGAGTCGATATAGTGGATCATGCCCAGGTCGATATAGTCGGTCTGAAGGCGAAGGAGAAGATCTTCGAAAGCCGGGATAACATACTTCATATCCCGGGTCCTGACATACTGCCCGTTCTGATACGTGGAGCCGATATGCCCCTGCACGTACCAGGAATCCCGGCATCCGGCCATGGCTTTTCCGATGATATCTCTCGACTTCGGATCAGCCATCCAGCAGTCTACGATGTTAATTCCCTTGCTATGAGCATACTTCAGAAGCCCGACGGAATGCTCTTCGTCATGGCGCTCCAGCCACTCGCCGCCAAAGCCAATCTCACTTACTTTTAATCCGGTTTTCCCCAAAGTACGATACTGCATATTCTCACCGCCGTTTCCGAAAAATTTGCTTTTTCAAAAGCACTATTTTCATTATAGCATGCGGTGCATTTGTTAGGTCAGATCTTCTCTTCTGATCACGAACGACAGGCACGATTGAGTGGGAATAAGTCAGAAGATCAAGTTTTCTCGCATCCGAGTCCTCCGCGCTGCGCTTGTGCGGAAGGATGCTCGAAAGTGATCTTCTTCCCCTTTGATACTAAACTCAGCTAACATACACCCCAGAAGTTTCTTCTGAAGCATTCGGGGTTCTTTTCGTTTATTGACCAAACATTGACCCAAATCCGGCAAAAAAATACAATAGTATCATCCTTAAAGTATTCAATTGTTACGAATGGGAGGAGGCTTCTATATGAACCTTTACGGAACAGGAGGGCAAAAGTTTATGCCGGATGAGATCTGTACCGCTTGCGGTGGCACCATGCATCTTGATGATTTTACGGGAACTCTGATTTGTTCTGTCTGCGGAAGCAGCCGGCCAATAGCATCAGCCACAGCACCTTCATCAGTGCCTGCGGCAGAACCTGTTAAGGCGGAATCAAAACCGGTAAAACAGCCGGCCAGTGCTTTTCCAAACGCATTCAAAGAATCCACCGCTCCCGAAAAGAAACCTGTTTCAAATGTCGCCAGACCTAGAACCTATGTGCTCTCCACTTCCGGGAAAAACACGATTTCTGACGTGCGCGTCCTTATGGGTAGCGGTCAGTTTAAAGACGCACTCGACAGGATGAATAAAATGTGGCGCAGTGACAAATCTACTTCCGTTTTTCTCCTTCTGAGCATCATCTGCGGATATCAGGTTCAAAGCACAGAAGAACTCCTGCTGAAAGTCTCGAATAGTCCCATGGCCATTCAGAAACTGCATTTCCGTCCGGACTGGGATCAGATCTCCCAAAGAAAACCGGGAGCCGAAGATTTTTCCTTTTACGTAAGAGAATACTTTGCTTTATGCCTGATCCAAAACGGTGTAAGCCTTCGGGAACTTCGTATGAAAACATGTAGTCCCCATAAAGGACCGCAACTCTCTCCGTTGGCAAAGCTTGACGAAGAAGACTCGCTTAACGCGGAGCGGGTGGCACAGCTGAAATCTGCTCAAAATGGGGCATATACGACACTGGCAGATAGAATGAAAGCTCTGGAGAACATTCCCTTCTCGTATTACGATTCCCAGTTTGGCGCCGATGACCGCTACAAAGAGGAACGGGAAGAAATCCGTGCCATGGCAGTCGCTGGAGAGATCCGAAGACAGAGAGTTTCCGAAGCGGACGACCAGGCTGAAACTGAAGAGGTCTTCAAGTTCCCGCAAGTCCGGCCCAATATCACACCCGAAGAAATCACAGAACGCACAGAAGAACTGCTCCGTCTCATCCGTCTGGAAGAACAAAAAATACTGGAATAAGCCTCCATCCAACATGCACCCGGCTTTCATTAAACTTATCGACGGGCACGATCAAGTGGGAGTAATTGAAAAGTCATTTTTCGCGGACACGGATGTCCTTCCGGATCATTATAGCATGACGGATCGAAGGGATGATTGATAATGTCAGACAAAAGGAGGCTGTCTCATGTTAGAGACAGCCTCACTTCTGTTTCAAAGAGTATAACCATCGAAGACCGATGATTGCATATAGTTAGTTGCCACTTACGTGGCGCCGTGCCGTCCGACGCCGGAATCAATCTGGCGCGCTACACGCTTCTGAATCGGTTATTTCGAGCTCAGATCCAGAATACCGATGTTGCCGGAAACGTTACTTTCCTTAATGGAGAATTCCACCTTGGCGGTTTCGTAGTCCTTACCGCTGAAAGTGATCTTCGTTCTGCCGCTGTATCCGAGAGAACCTTCAGAGCCTTCTCTGCAGTCGCTCATCTGGAAAGCCAGATCTTCACCGGTCAGTGCTTTGAACATATGCTTGACCTGATCCAGAAGGGCATCGCGGTCATCCTTGAGTTTGCCGTGGAGACGTGTGGATACTGCCTTGATGGTGAAGCCTGTGTTCTTGTCCACTTCGCCGTCCTTCAGGCCGACAGTGTACTGGATGTGCAGATCGCTCGGCTCGTACTTCTTGAATTCGGCGGTGTAGTACTCGCGGCCGTCTTCGCATACATACGAAGCAATCGAGTATTCATTGTCTTCCATGGTGAGAAGCACGTTGTCGCCGAAATCCTGGTTCGCATAGAACTGATCGCCGAAGCTTCTTACATCGATGAAATCCTCTTTACCGATGTTGCCGGCAAAGACCTCGTTCGGGAGATACTTGAAGGAAGAAACCTTCGCCTCGTAGCCGCCATCGTACGGATGACCGCCCTTCTTCTCTCTTGTGAGCTCCATCCAGAACATCATCTTCGTGCCGAGGCTTCCTGCATCCGAGTAGACACGATAGAAGTGATACTTCAGGCCGTCCTTAGCCACGGTCACGCTCAGGGAGTTCGGGTTTTTCGCATATTTATCCGCATCCGGCTCCTTCGCAAAGAGAAGGATGTCTGCGATCTCATCGCCGAAAACCGCCTTCGCCAGATCCTGGATCTCCGCCTGTGTGCCCGCATCGGAAATGTCCGGCACGTAGAACTCCAGCTTCACGCAGCGCTCGTTGGTGAATGTTTTTGTATCGTAATCGTACTCGAGTCTGAAAGGATTCAGCGTGATGAGCTCCGCCGCATTGTTGTCCTTCTGCTTCGCGCAGAGCACTCCATCGGCATACTCATAGGACCACTGGTTGTCGAGGCTCTCGTTCGCCGTACCGCTTTCCGTATAGAAATCTACAAGAGCACCGAGCGACTTAACCAGTGTGCTTTCCTTTACTTTCTTGATCGCCTCGTCCTTCGGAGCGCAGATGGAGGTGGTCGCTACCGTCAGCTCCTCGCCGTCCTTCGCAGTGACCTTCGAGGTCTCTACCTTCGGTAGAAGCGCTTCGAAATCGCCTTTATCCGTATATTCCCAGATGGGTGCATTCTTCGGGTCTTCGGAATCCTTTTTGCCGGACTGATCGTCGGTCGCCTTGGTCTCCTTTTCGGTTTCCTTCGAATCCTTGCCGTCCTTGCTGTCCTTGTCCGAAGCAGCGACGGTGGTGGTCTTTGTGTCGTTACCGGCCTTCTTGGTGGTCTCGTCGGAGCCCTTGCCCGAGCAGGCTGTCATGGAAAGAACACTCGCCACGGTAAGCATGATCGCTAAAATCTTTTTCTTCATATTCCCTCTCCTTCCTGTGCACGCGCCAACCTTCTAACCAAAAGCACGTGCCTCAGTGCTTTTACATGGTAACGCTCATAGGAGGATACGAAAATGCGCAATTCTGCAACTTACCCGCGGCTATTTCGCGAATCGTTTTGCGATTCGAAGTCGCAGGATCACGATGCCTTCTGCGGCTGTCCGTTCTCATCAAAGTAGACGGACATGATCTTATTCAGCTGCTCGTTGTCGGTGCCGGCAAGTTCATACAGCACTTCGAAGAAGTCGCTCTGATCCGCATTGGTAAAGGCATGACGCTGGACATATTCGCGGATGATGCCGTGGAATTCGTCGCGGCCGACGGCGTCACCGATGTTAAAAAGCGCATCCTTACCGACCTGATAGATCGACAGGAACAATTGAGTGGGAACGATACCAGAATCACTTGTATATTCTTGAAAGTGGGATACTTTATTACAGATCCGTCATTTTTTCATAAGAATAGATAGTAAAATTAATTTATAAAAGAAGGTTTGGAAAATACATCCATGGACAATAACGACACCCTCGATAATTTACAAAAAGCCCAGGAAGCTACACCGCAACCTATTCTTACCCCGGCTTCCGTAGCGATCACTCCGGCGTTCGATGTTCCTGCGCCGACAGATACTGACACAGACACAGAAACGGATGCAAAAGCTTCATCCGGATCACGGAAAAAGCGTAAGTTTGTCATTCTATTCTCTGCTGCTACCATACTTCTGGCCGGAATCGTTACAGTCACGGTCCTCGTCTTGACCGGCGTATTGTTTAAGAGCAAGACCAAAGCCGAAGAAGGAGAAGGAAAAGCTGAGTTCTTCCATTCACCTGAAGAGTTGAGTGAACAGGTGACCACGGATATGGACTCGAATGCTGAGCAGTTTTTCCTGAAGAATTTGAAAGATACTAATCCGGATCAAGCAGACAAGATCAGTATTGACGCGTTTCATTATGTAGGTATGGTGTATTTGGAGGCCGTCCGTGCTGGGGAAAGTGTCGACTCATTTATCGAGAGAGTCTATCAGGTACAAGTTACCGATAACACAGGCGAAGAATCTCTTAAGCGGCAGTTCTTCTATTCGGTTGGATTTGATCTATCTCCTGCCGGAGACAAATTTAGAGCTATGGGTCATATGGGCGTGCCCTCCTACCTCTTCTTTGATAACTGGTACTTAGAAGGCGGGTTCCTGGATGCGGAGATGATCTCTCGGGATCTGAGTCTTTATTATGCTGTGCGATCGAATACGATCGACAAAAATCTTTTCCTCCCCTTTGATGGTAAAGACCCGTCCGAATTCGAAAATCACGATCTGATCAGAAATGTAGATGAAATAACAGATGGCATGATAGAAGGTACGAAAAAAGGTATCGCGCCTTTTCTGGATAACTTCAAGAAGTCTTTTCCTGATAAGACCCGGTTTGTATCTGCCGAATACACCGGAATGGGTGTGTTCTATGATCCCGATAATAACCAGAACAAGGCTATAATCGTATACAAGATCGACTATGTTGATGAGAATACGACTCCTTCTGAGAATAAGATCTTATACTGGTATGTCTGGTTTGAAAACTCTTTCTATCAAGATGGTCAGATCAGAGTAAAAGGTGCCAATTGTGACAGAGATACCGATAATGCATTTGAATGGATCCTCGAACCCAGATCGACTATTGCTGCGCTTCGTACCCGACTAAGAATGAATTCGGGTGCAGATATCTGGGAGCACCGGGAATACTCGGACAATTTCCCGGACGATGGTTCCGGCAGAATAACAACAACAGAAACTACTACTGAAAAATCTGCGTAGGGGAAAAGAAAGATAATCGACGGGAACGATTGAGTGGGAATAACTGCCGGATCCTTCGCCGGACAGAGAACGGTTGACGATGTCTGCAAGATCATTCAGAACCGCGCGAACATCGTCGTGAAGGAAAGATAATATCTTCTTTTTCAGAAGACGGGTGACCGGGTCTGCTTATAGGCCCGGTCATTTTTTATCGCCCTGTCTGTCCTGGGCGAACTTATATACCTGCGGTTTTGTGGTCAGAGAATGCCGGTTCGTGACCTGGATCAGTTTCCCGAAACCGACACCGAGCGAGATCAGAGGGATGCCTATGAGGAAAAGGAGCACCCCTATAAAGGTCTGCAGATCTCCCTCTTTACCTCCGGCAAGGACATCGAAGTCAAACATGTAGTCAAGCGCTCCGCCCGCGAAAAAGAGGACAGTGACCATCGCAGTGATTACTGCAAATAGTGAGACAAACAATCCCACAAAAAGTTTCTTGTTTATCGGCGGCATCCCGACAACTTCGCCGGTCTGTCCGTTCACCAGGAATGTGTGCGGCTGGTTCTCATAGCGGACCGTGATGAACCATACCGGAAGAAGTGCATAGGACGTTTTCTCAAGTTGGATCTGCGCGCAGCTCGTAATCTCTTCCGAAAGACGGATGTTGATATGAGCTGCCTTAAGGGCTTTATCCAGTTTGGAAACATAATCCTCGCCGAAAGCCTCCCATAGCCTCTCGTTAAATTTCTTCTGGATCCGCTTCTCCGCGGCATACTCGGTCACCGTTTCTTCGACATTTGCGGCGTTCGAATAAAACCCCATAAGATAGGATGTATTAAACTCCTCTTTGGAAGAAAGATAGAAAGGTTCCAGAAGCTCTGCCGTCTCGCGCGGAATAATCGAGCAGGAAATAGCCGGATGATCCTCGATCTCGCACTCGCCGATCATAGTAATATCCGGCACCTCTGAACCGCCTTTCCTGGTCTGGACATCTTTCCATGTTCCGGAGTAAAGATCCGCAGGAAGATATATCCCCCGGACACAATCCGGATCCAGTTTCCGAAAAGCACGCGGCACGAAGAAACCTTTCGTCATGTGCTTCTTAAATTCCTCGATCGTCTGTTCTTTGGTGATCATGAAAGGGACAATATAGTCCGGTTTTTTCGTCTTGGAGATACGGCTGAAAGCCACGGCTGTAGAACCGCAGTAAACACACTTCGTGGATATCTCCGATTCGGCAACGATCACCTCACCGCCGCACTGGCTGCACTTAAAAATAAAACTGTCGAAATACGCCCCTCCGTAATGGACTTTCTTATAGTCTTTGTAGGATAGTTTTTTCGAAGGAGTGTTCTCTTCCGTGACTTCTTCCTCATCTTCAAAAGAAGCCGGCTCATAAAGATTTCCGCACACCTCACAGACGAGAGTATCACTTCCCGGATCGTATTCCAAAGCAGCACCGCAACTCGGACAATTCCTAGCCATCTGACCGTCTCCTATCTTCTTCTCTCAGAGGAGACGATGTTCATATGACGGATGCTCGGACAATCGTCACTCGTCTCGCCATGGTCATTGGACTTTTTTAGAAGCGATGCGCAGATCGCAAGACATATTCCAAATATGGTAAGAATCACGCTGATAAGAACAAAGATCATATGCACTCCTTTTTTCCCTGTTGATCTAATCCCTTCTCTGCTGCCAGTATACAATGAACCGGAATCAGAAGTCTACTTGAATCATACAGGAATAAAATTGAATTCAGGCTGTCAGCGTAGCGATAGTAAACTATATTTCCTGCCGACAGGCACGATTGAGTGGGAATAACTGCCGCGAAAAACAGAGTGCTTTTGCCAGACGATTCCTTAAGCTCTTCGAGCAGGCCGCCTCTGACTCCCGCCCTGTCGACTACGGGATGCGGGCAAAGAATGCCATCAACCTGTATAACGAAAAACTGGAAAGTCACTCCACCGGCAACGAGATCCTGACCGGCAACGGCGTCAGCATCATAGTCACCGACGATCCTGAACTGAAGCTTTCTTATATGTTCCGAAATGTCTGGATCAAGCGGCTCCCTATGTCCGATCTATTCTCTTTGAAGAAACATAAGAATTATCTTCAGACCGCTTCGATCCTGACCTCAAACCATGAAAAAAGAACACAGATCGAGGAGACCCTCGCTTATATCGGAGTGATCCGGATCACCACCGCAGGCAATATGTCCCGTCCTGTAAAAGGCGAAGCCCACGACGGCACCTACGCCCTTCGTGAATACTCCAGGATCGTGGAGACCGAGATCGTGTAACCGCGATTGCCGTCAGAAAACGTTACTGTTCCTCATCCGGTATATACTTCTCCACCTTCGCGCTCAAATCGTCGCTCATGGCGTGTGTCTTGTATTCATGAAACTCCTGATTTTCCTGAAGAAGACTCATCGAGCGGTTCATATACTGTTCCAATCCGGAAGATAACTGCGTTATCCCATCCTTGGAAAAACCAGGAATATATCCGTCCGGGTCGAAGTGGCTCCGATCGTCATCGCCAATATTGTTGGACTTATTCAGGATTACGGAGCCGATGAACAAAGCGATTCCGAAGCCTATAAAGCCACCTAGAACTATACTGACCAGAAGTGTTAAGTAATTCATTCGTCTCCCCCCTGTCTCTTCTTCATGAAATTGAACGTCACTGCAGATTGAGTCAGGCCCAGGTTCTTCTTCATCTTTTTTATTCTCGCGATACCGGCATAAAAGAGTCCCAGCGCTCCGGCCAGAATGAGCGCTATAATATGACCGTCATTGAAAAGCCAGCTGTCTATAATGTGATAAAATATCCATCCGAAAAGCGCTGTCAGCCCAAGACCTATGCCCGCAACCAGGAGATCAAATGCCGCTTTATTCCACGGGATACCGCCTACAACTTTTCCTGTGTCCCCGTTAATCAGTATCGTGTGATGCTTCCCCTTATACTCGAAGGATACGAACCACACCGGGAACATGCAGTAGCGTACATCTTCGTTTACCAGTGTTCTCGAATACTTCCGCTCGACATGAAGATTGGATCCGCGGATCAGCCGTATAGCATCTTCCTCGAAAAATATCTCCGCACGTTTATTCACCGCCTTGACCAGATCGTGTTTCTTCACATCTGACACATCGGAATAGAAACCCAGAAGGTATCCCTCATTAAAGATACGAAGTTTCGAAAGATCGAAGGGCTCCAGCTGTACAGTACTTTCATCCGCCAGCATAAGCGAACCGTCCTGCGTAAGATTCTTGAATTTCAGGATTCCGCTTCTGCCGAAGTACTCGACCCTGGCGTCTTTATTCCTTTCCTCCTCGCCCGAATCCGTATTGGTTGTTATTCCACGGATGATGGCCGATTCCATATGCATACCGTCACAGATCCAGTACGGAACATAGATGCCTCTTACCATGTCCGGCTTTAGATTTTTGATTGCTTTAGGAATAAAGAGTCCCTTTCCCAGCCGTGTCTTGACCAGATCCACGGCCATTTCTTTTGTAACAGAAAACGGGATAATGAACTCCGGGGCTTTTTCCTTGGCAATACGCTCGAAAACAACACTTGGGCTTCCGCAGTACAGGCAGGTGGTCGATGCCTCCGTGCTGTTGATCATGACGTGCGCACCACAGGAATCACACACATAGACATAGCAGTCGATGAACTCGTCGATCACATCTTCCATCTCCGAATCCGCAGGCATGGCGCGTACTTTTTCCAAACGGTTTCTGTACGGATCATTCACTTCTTCCGGAGACCAGGCCGTATTACACTTCTTGCAGAATGCGTGTTTTTTCAGAGGATCATAGACCAGAGGGGTGCCACACTCCTTACAAAGCGTTGTCCGGACTTCTTCCGGATGCCACTTCGAATTACATGTGTTGCATACATCTTTCTGTGAAAAAGGATCGAAGACCAGTGGTGTACCGCAGGTATTGCATAAAATCGCCATAGCTTGCTCTCCTCAAATGATTTCTTTTTCCCCCCGTATTCAACATCTTCATTATACCATTAAATCGTATAACCTCAGTCGCACAACAAAACTATCAGCGCTTTCGCCCACTGCGTACCAGATCTCACCTGAAATATTTTTCCGCCGCGTCGCGGTAATCCGTGATGTAATACGCCTCGCGGGTTCCCGTCTTCAGATTCGGCACCCAGGAAATGGTTCCATAAAACGCTTCTCCGGTCACAGGATCGGTCATGTCGGCCGAACATCCCATTCGGATCTTGCCGTCCTTCATATACGGCACCGCATTCCAATCCGGAACCGGCTTTTCCGGAATATCCTTCGTCATTTCCGCCACAAAATCACTGTTCCACTCCTTCGTTCCGGTAAAAAGCGCCTGTGACTCAGAACGCACGGATGGGGCAACAATATCGCCACCATAGTAGTCGACATTTTTCAGAAGGAAGAGGAAGCCATCGTCCGTCTTCCAACCATCGCCAAGTTTATATTCGTACAGATCGATCATCATATCTATGATCGACATAGCGACAGGAACAATTGAGTGGGAATAATACCAAAATCCCCGAGAGCCTTGATTCTTCAAGGTTTTCGGGGATTCTTTTTGCCTTTTGACCCAACATTGACCCAAAATTGCCATAAATGATTAATTAAACCATCTCGAAATGGGGTGCCTCATTCTTTTGCCCAATAATAGTTCTTTTTCTTTTTGCCATAATCTAAAGAAGTTATTGGCTATTTTCAACTCTGTAGTTGAGATTTATAAACCGCTGATAAAAGAATACCATACCAGCACTTTAATGGCACTAGCCTGATGCCTCTACCTGATCTAATTCAGGCTACTTATATTTTGGTGATCGGCTCAATTCCGTT
>JAFWPB010000027.1 GCA_017545245.1 Clostridiales bacterium | reverse complement strand
CCGACTGCTTTTTAAGTCGGAAAACCAATATTCACGAAAAACGACTTACTATTTTGACGCCTCGTAAGTCGGAAATTGGAAAAAGCCACTTTCCGACTGCTTTTTTGACCTGTTTTTCAGTGATTTTAAGTCGGAAAATGAAAATTGCCGATTTCCGACTTACTTTCTCAAAAAAAGAATTCCCAAATGGCGCGATTTGTAAGTCGTTTTCTGTAATTTCGACGTTTACGACTTATCTGCCTATCATACTGCTCGAAAAGCACTTGAGCCCGGCTGTCCTGCTTGAACCTCGCCTTTGTTCGCGGTCAAGTCGGATCTTTCAAAATCGGAAAGCACGCACCGCTCCTGACTTGCCAGGTCACACGCCCATTAAATGAAGCCCGCTTGGTTATAAGGAGCAGAGCCATGATAAAAGACGTCAAGTCTGCCTGGCACCGCGAAGCGGCTTGGACTTGACGTCTTTCCATGGATCTGTATAATCCCGCGCATGGCGGGCTTGGCTCGATTGCTACGGTTCCTGCAGTTTGAAAGAAAGCAACTCAAGGCAAGTGCTTTTGCATTAGACGGAGACCGCGAGTAAAAGCACAGCCTGGCGAAAATAGGATCACAAGTACAGTTCTCCCATGAAGTACTGCTCCTGGAATTCTGTGGCTTGAAGGATCATGTCGCGATCGAGGGGTGTTCCGTCTAAACTTACGATCCATTTGTCTTCGCAGTCGTTGAGACGGTGGATCACGGCGACAACTTTTCCTTTGTAGGTTTGAATGGGTTTGTCAGTACCGAAAACATAGACATCCTGTTCGTCGCCATCGTCAGCAAATACGCCGTCGACGTAGCCGTAGTTGATGAGATAGACCAGATCCGGGTGATGCGGATGGGAAGACCCGAGGGGACGGTCGATGGTGCCGGAAACTTCTTTCCCGATGATGTCACCATAGTCCATATCCACGATTTCCATGCGGTATACACGGGTCTCTTCGTCCCAGTTATTTTTCATGGTCTTCCAGAAAGTGAAACCATATTTCTCGTATAGATCGACTTCCTCCGTAGAGATATAGATCGTCTTGTGTCCGTCCTTTTTGGCGAGAGAGTAAACGTGCTCCAGAAGTTTGCCCATGCGCTTCTTTCCACGGAACTCCGGAAACGTATAGACAAAGCCGACCCACGGAGTAAGGGAAGGATCGGGGATCTCATCCTGCTCGGCATAGGTGCAGAACGAAACCAGGCGGTCATCCTCAACGAGAAGCAGGACACGCGTCGTTTCCCCGTACAGTTCTTTTAGCTTATTATCACGGATGACACTGCAAAGATAAGGCGCCGCACGCCAGTCACTCTTTTCAATCTCTTTCAGCCAGTATTCCTGATTTGTGGTGGTTGCAAAATCTACTACTTTCATACAGCCTCACTTAACGTTTTTATCAATCTGATTATAACGGTTTATCCGAAGAAATACTTGGTTTTTATACTACGCGGACAGGTGTGGTGTTTCGGTCAGTTTGTCTGGGTGTTTCTTTTTGCGCGCACTTTCTTGAAAAGCTCTTCCGCGGCGATCCTTGTTTTGGCGGCTACGTCTTTCTTTTTGGGGAAACAGTAGTAGAGGCAGTCCTTTTTGCCGATGCAGATGACGTCGCCGATCTCGTACCAGTAATAGTCGGAGTAGAGACTGTAATTCTCTTTCGGCGACTGGGTGTAGTGGAGCCGGCCGTCGCAACCGTCGAGGACGAATCCGTCCGCGTCGTGATGGAGCGTGCCGGAGCCGACCATGTAAAGCGATTTGAAATCGACGATGATGCCGATATCCACTTCGGTATCCAGTGCGTACGAACCGTCTTCGATCTCTTTCTTGACGCAGGATCTTTCCCACTTGTACCAGTCAGGAATATGCGTGAACGAAGGACCTGATTCCGAGGCGCTGCCAACCGGAGATTCGTCGGAAGAGCAGTCCTTCAGCTGGCCGAGTTCATCGAGCTCCCACACCTTGCCGCAGGCATGGCAGGTGAGTTTTGTACCTTTGCCCTCCATCTGTCCCTCGGAGAGACACGACGTGCATTTATAGAGAATGCGGTGCAGTCCATCGGCGCGAAAAGGCTCGGCGATGCGTAAGTTCTTTTCGCGCTGCCAGGCAAAATAATCGAAGGAAAAAGCGTCGTCGAGGATCCCGTCGATTTCTTCAATGCTCCGGGACATGACCTCGTCGGCGGAGAGAAGACAGGACAACTCGGCCGTGACGTTGACCTTGCGTTTCTGAAGGCAGTTGTAAAGCGGGTCCCTGGCAAAAGAACCGTAGGTGGTGATCATGAGCACAGGCACGCGCAGCGCCTTGAAAAGCACGCCCATCCGCCGCGGCAGAGGTGTGGCCGTTCCGTCGAAAGAATAGCTCGCTTCGGGATACATCAGGACAGAAGTTTTGTTATTGAGAATCGCGTGTTTGATGTCCGTGATCAGCGTAATATCGGACACGAATTTCTGCGTCGGGATGCACCCGAGATGCCGCATCAGCCCCTCTTTTCCGACAAAACCGTCGGACGTGCACACGATGTTATATCTCTTCGGAAAAAGGATCCGCGATGCAATCTCGAGGTCTAGGAAACTGGAGTGGTTCATGAGAACGAGGTAAGGTCCTTTTCCCGCCTTATCCATATCCTTCTTCGTATACTTAAACTTCACCGCCATCAGGTCCGGGATCGAAGCGGCACGCATGACCAGACCAAGGACGCGGCTCGGCTTGCAGGGTTTCTTATGCGCAGGGCGCGGAAGCTTCATCACATCGTCATAGTCCATCTGACAGGTTTTGATCTTCACCGCTAACACCCCCAATTGCGCACATTAGATGTAACTATTATAACATTTGAAAACTCTATGCCTTCCCCTATGTACACAACCATCAATTGAAATTTGCCCTCGGATTCACTATACTGAATAAGGATCTCCCGAGGGGCGACCCATCTGGGAGTGTGGCTTTCGGGCACATGACGGTTTGGAGGGTAATAAGAAATTGGCGGAAGCAATGGCGACACCTGTTTCGTTAAAGTGTAAGATCTGTGGCGGTGATCTCGTAAATGATTATCTCGCAGGTGCCTGTGTATGTGCCAACTGTGGAAACAGATGGTCACTGGAATCTCTTATTCCGAATTACAGCAAATACACGCGTACGATCGAAAAAATCAATAAGGCAAAAGAACTTCTGGATGGCAAGCCGGATGCAACGACAGCCATGCAGGCTAAGCTCATGTATCAGACGGCTTCTTCGGAGTGTGTCCTATATACCGATGCAATCGGATCCGATCTCATGCGCGCCTGCAAAGAAGGCCAGGAACGGTGCGAGAAGGTCAAGACCTACGCGAAGGCGAAAGATAATTTTGATAGAAAAGCATATAAGAGAGCCATGGAAGATTTTAAGACCATTCCGGGTTTCCTCGATTCCAATGAACTGATCGAGCAGTGTCAGGCGCAGCTGGTCATTGAGCGCAAGAAGCGTATCCCTCTGGCGATCGCCATCAGCATGGTCCTTCCTGCGATCCTCTGCATATTCCTGAAAGAGAAGGTCGGCGTCCCGATCCTCGGCTTAATACCGATATTCCTCGTGCTCTCGGCAGGACTGGCATACGCTGTCTACCTGGAGCGGAATCTGGCGGTGGTGGTCGAAATACTTTCATTCCTTTGTGCCGTTCCTTTGATCATATTCCTGATCCTCGCATACGGCATGCATATGGACATTAAATCTGCGGCAACCATTGCCATAGGTGCACCAATAGCGGTAGTAGTTTTTATAGGAGTCATGGTAGGAAAGGAGAAACCAAATGGAATTAATTAGTGTAATCAAGTACGAAGGTAGTAGTGAGGTCATTGCGCATAAGCACCCCAAAGAGGACTTTACTTTTGGCTCACAGCTGATCGTCCATGAATCGCAGGAAGCGCTTTTCCTTAAGGACGGAAAAGCACTTGACCTTTTCACGGCGGGCAGACATACGTTGTCGACGTACAACATTCCGCTTCTTCGTGATCTGATGAAGCTGGGTACCGGTGGCGAGAACGTTTTCCATGCCGAGGTATACTTCATCAATATGGCGACCCTTATGGGTATCCGCTGGGGTACCGACAGCAAGGTTCGTCTCTTCGATCCTGCTTCCGGTCTGCATGTGGAGATCGGTGCAAGCGGTAACTTTAACATCCGCGTCAACGATTCCAAAAAGCTGATCGTAAAGATCGTCGGTACGACAGAAGGACTTCTCCAGGAACAAATTGCAGGAGAGGGACTCTCCTATGGAACGAGTAAATTCAGAGCACTGGTCATTAACCGCGTGAAGTCTCAAATGGCCCGCGTGATCAAGGAGCAGAACATCAATATCCTTGAGATCGATGCCTATCTCGATGTTTTGTCTGAGCACCTCAAGAACGTGATCAATGAGGATCTGGACGAGTACGGCCTGATCATGCCGGAATTCTACGTAACGACAGTTATGACTCCGGATGACGATCCGAATTTCATGCGTCTGAAACAGCAGTTCGCTGACCGTACTTTGAAAGTACGTGAAGAAGAAGTGAGACGTGCTGAGGCAGAAGCGGCACAGGGCAGAAAGATCGTCGAAGCGCAGACAGAAGCGCAGTTAAAGATGGTCAGTGCCCAGGGAGAAGCAGACGCTCTTCTCATCAAGGCAAAAGCACAGGCAGCGGCATACCAGATGCAGGCTGAGGCAGAAGCAAACGAGATGAAGATGAAGGGCTACTCCTATCAGGACGAGACCGCGAGAAAAGTCGGTATGGAAGCCATGCAGAATGGTATTACCGGCGGATCCGGATCGGGTGCTGCAGGTGGTATCGGAGAAGTTGCCGGACTTGGTGTTGCACTTGGTGCCATGGGCGGCGTGATCAATATGACAAAAGATGCGCTTAATCCGATCATGGGTCAGTCTGCCCAGGTTGGCCAGGGCTTCGGAAATGTGATCTCCGGAAATACAGGAACTGCTCCGGCTGCAGGAAATCCCGCCGCCGCGCCGGCAACTCCGGCAGATCAGGCCGCAGCTATGGCTGCTGTCACAGCGGCGGCAGCAGCAACCGCTCCAACGGTCCCTGGCGCACCAGCTGCTCCGGCTGGTGACCCGGCGAGTGTTCCGGCTCCAGCTGCTCCAGCTTCCTTGTCCGTTGCACCGTGGGCATGCCCGAATTGTGGAAAGAATCCAATCACTTCCAGATTCTGCCCAGACTGCGGAACACCATACGCAGGACAATAAGGACGAACAGATTGATTGAAAAAGCTCCTGGTTTGAAAGCCAGGAGCTTTTAGCTTTTTACACTTTAGTGCGCAAAGTGGGACTAAACCAGTAGCTGTGGATGATATAGTCCCATCAGACAAGAGCCAAACTGGGACCATGCTGCTTCGTTTGCTCAATATGATCCCACTAATATAAGCCACGAATGGGACCATGCCGGCTCATT
Organism: Clostridiales bacterium; assembly: GCA_017545245.1. Lineage (GTDB taxonomy): Bacteria > Bacillota > Clostridia > Saccharofermentanales > Saccharofermentanaceae > Scatonaster. The sequence continues at coordinate 37,328 of JAFWPB010000027.1, read as the reverse complement.
CAATCAATTTGATCCCATCCGTAAGACGGAAAGATGGGACCACACAGCCTACGTTACCAAATCTAGTCCCACCGAACAAGCAAAACAGTGGGATTATTTCATACATACTGTACGATCAGGTCCCACCGAGCAAGGAAATCTGTGGGACTCTTCCAACATTACCGCTCGATCTGGTCCCATTCGACGTGCAAAACGATGGGACCATCAATCCCTTCCGAACTTGTTTAGTCCCACATATCCTCGAAAAGCACTTGTACATTACTGGTCGTATGATCTTTATCTTGAAACGACAGTATAGATTATCCAACCCATCATTGTGAAAACACTTCCGATAGCGACAGAGGCGGCAGACAGGCTGCTGTTCTTCACTCCGTTTCTGGAAGCATTGCTCATGTCCGCCAGGCCCAGGATCACGCCCCAAAGTGAGAAGAGAAACGTGAAGGTGAGTGCGAAGGAAATGATCGAAAGCACGCTTGTTTCGGCTGGAAACATACCATCCTTCAGATCTTTGTACTCTTCACCGGCATACGGCTGAATGATCTCAAAATTGGTTCCGCCACCGTTGTAGAGGATCTTTACCGGATCTGCATTATCAAGCGCAACGATGACAAAAGTTCTGTTGTACTTTCCACAGCGGAAAGAAACTCTGTGCGGACCCGGAGCCAGAAGAAAGGCTGTGGTTTCATTCTTGTCGAGTGCTCTTGAAATGTTCGAGTCGGCAATCGTAAAACGGATCTTCGCAATCGGTGCGGTCGCTCTGTTGGAGATCAGAAGATTGTAGTTATATTTCGGAGCCTGTACGACTGGCTGATAAACGATTTTTTCAAGTACAACTTCGTTGTAACCACAGTACTCACATACATAGATTCTCTTTTCATTATTGTAGATCAAAACGGCACCACAATTCGGGCATCTCATCATTTCAATTACCAATCCTTTCATTGGATATATTGTATGTCTGCAAGGCTCATGGATAAATCTGTCCAGGTTGCAATTACGAATGAGTATTTATATTGGCGGATGCAAATATCATGACCGGAATCTCGTTTCCGGAAAACAAATGACCCGGTGGGTAGCCGGGCCATAAGTCAGGGAGTATTATGAATTTAGGGGGGTTATTTCTTGGTATGCTTCTGCACGTCGACTCTCTTGTATGAGAAAACCATGATAAAAGCGCAGATCAGCGCGCCGACGAAAAAGATACTTGAGATCAAGATCCGTTCGATATTAAAAGCGGCGGCGGAAACGACCAGACATGCAGTAAAAAGTGCAAAAATGAATTTCATGAGTCGGCTGTTTTCCATGTTGTATTCTCCTATTAGCACGTGAGACGCGCCCGCGTGTCATCTTTGTTGTTGATGTTTTCATCTTAATAGGAAAGGTTAAATACATCGTCAAAAGATGGTAAAGATTTGCTAAAGAGTTTTCTTTACTATGTTTTCAAATGCTTCAAAAGCACTGCTTTTCAAATAGTACGGTTCAAAAAGTCTCGATGCAGACCGCTTTTTGGGACAATATCTGAGAGATAATTGGGTCAACGATAAACCTAGAGTGAAAAACTAACACTGAACTTTTTAGTTTGAGTCAGATATACGAGTTTACGACGGAGGACATGATAATGGATAAGATTCAGGCGAGAAAAATAGTGGAGCGTTTCTACAGAAAGGCAAATCCGTCCGAGGATGACCAGTTTGTGTATACCGAGGCGCTGGGATTTTTGATTGAAGAGGAGAAGAGACCATCGGATATGATGGAGCTCGGCGGATATTATTATGAGCTTCGGAATTTTGATCTGGCACTCAAATACTATGAGATGGCAGCAGCATATGATTATGATGTGGCGTGGGAGTGTCTGGGATATATCTGGTATTACGGACGAACAGGTGAGAAGGATTATAAGAAAGCTTTTGAATACTTTTCTAAGTGCATGAAGAAGGGAAACATCGTTGCTTCTTATAAGATCGCGGATATGTATAAGAACGGATATTACGTGGAGAAAGATGAATCGAAGTACGAAGCGATCATTGAATCGTTGTATCCGAAGGTAAAGCATGTGACGAATCTTGGCGCGCCGGTTCCGGAGATCTTTACCCGTCTTGCGAAGATCCGGGTCAAGCAGGGTAAGAAGAAAGAAGCGATCGATCTTTATCTTGGTGCGAAAGATTTCCTTGCACAGCGGATCTCGTACAATGCGTTTTTCGGAAATCTGAATATCATGAACTGGCTTGTGAATGATCTTTATGTATTGATTGAATTTGATCCGATGGATTTCGATTTCTTCGATCTGTACTATGTGCTGAAGAAACCCTGTGAAGTGATCTTCTATTATGAGCAGAACGAGTACTCGATCAAGGCACAGATGGAAGCGGATGAATGCGTGATCCAGTTCGGAGAAAACTGGTACAGAAATGTATCGGATTTCATGTCGAAAGCAATGATCAAGGGAATACCGCTCACGAAGATCAACGGCATGCTTTACGGATTTGAGGTGGAATAGATGGATGAAGTTTTTAACATAAATGACAACAGTATGCGGGATCATTATATTGAACTTCTTGCGAGACGAGATCAGCTTCGGAAGGAAGCGCTGATTTACGAAGACGATTATCTTCGTGAATTTGGTGAGGAGATGTACCAACTTTTTGAAGAGAAAGTTAGATGCATCGAGCTGAAAAAGAAAATTCATTTCTGTCAGACGGCAAGGAATCACGGACGAGTGATCGACATGATAAAGATGGATGAATATCTCTCTTTGGAAATGAAGGAGTATTATGAGAAACTTCAAGCACTCATGGGTGCGGTAACCGACGCGAAGAACGCCGGCTGTTCGCCTCGACATATGGCTTTGGAAGCAAAGAAGAAATACAGAAGGATCGCAAAGAGGCTCCATCCAGACCTTCATCCTTTTACGATAGAAGATGCAGAATTGATGGATCTTTGGAACCGTGCGAAGGAAGCCTATCACATGAATGATGCAGTTACTCTTGATGAGATCGAAGTGCTGGTCATGCATCGACTTGAAGAGCTTGGTCATGGAGACGAGGAAGATTTTGAGATCGAAGATCTTCCTGGAAAAATACTGAAAGTGAGAGAAGAAATCAATGAGATCCTGAACACGGATCCGTATCAATACAGTGTGCTTCTAATGAATGATGAACTGGTTGAAGAGAAGCATAAGAGTCTGAAAGAAGAGTCGGATAATTATCAACATTATCGGGAAGAACTGGAAGCGATCCTTCACACATTTATATCGGAAGGAGATGTGACGATAACATGGATAGCGGATTGAGTAAAATCGAGAAAAATGAATTGAAGAGAATCGTGGCTCAGGATGAACTGGGAAGTGTCCTTCAACCATTGATCAAAGAGATCCATCTTTTTGATTCTTTTGTTGCCGGAACGACACATCTGGATTCACCGGAAGTGTTAGATACGTTACAAGAAGGAGAGATGCTTTTTCTTGAAAGAGAACAGAATAAATTTGATTCGAACGCGATCCGGATCATGACAGAAAAGAGAGTCAAGATTGGTTATGTTCCCGAGAAAGATAACATCATTTTTGCACGCTTGATGGATGCAGGAAAGATGCTCCGGGCAAGAATCCGATCCATCGAGAAGAGACATGATTTTTCGAAAATCTCCATAGGCATTTATCTTGTAGATGTCTAATTTCACTATAGCAAAGATCGTCAAGAAATGTGTCCTCTTCTTGGCGATCTTTGTTGCTCTTGCCTTTCTGGGAACAGAGTGTTATTCTGAAAATGAACAATCATTCAGTCAAAGAAAGAACGCTGCGGTTGCTGACGATTGCGGTGGTTCCCAAAATGATATGGTAACGAATAACTGAACTTCAGAATAAGGTGAGGGGGAGTAGGAAATGCCGAAATCAAGAGAGCAATGTGAGAAGATCCGTGAGGAGTCAAAGAAGAAGATCCTGGATCATTCCATTATGTATTTTGCAAAGAACGGATTAGAAGGAACAAAGATCGGAGATCTTGCAAAAACGATCGGGATTGCACAAGGATCGATCTACAGTTATTTTGATTCAAAAGAAGAACTGTTTTCAGAAGTGCAGAAAGCAGCTATGAATAATATCGGAACAGAAGAGTTAGAGAAGATTAACTCCGGCGATCTGCCACCGATCAGAAAGCTTCGTTATGTATCTGATTTTATAGTAAAGAATCTTTCTGAAAATGATCTGTACTGTGCATATTTTTATCTTGCATTTTATAAGCGGATGCATGGTGAAAAAGATGAGCAGGATCCATTTATTTTAACGATCAGACAGATCATCTCACAGGGCCAGAAAAAGGGTGTGTTTGTTAAGGGTGATACGGAGCGGATCGCAGATTATTATGTCGGTGTGATCTACCTTTATGCCATGCGGAAAATCTACGATCCTAAGATTTCCGTGCTGACATCTTCTGAACTGGAAAGAGTGGTTCGTGAATAATAACGTGTATTTCTAGTTCAAAATATGTTACAAATGAGATAAAACAATATTGAATAATCGGCAGATTGTACATAGTTACTATTTTCTCTAATATGTTATAATGTTTTTACATCGAATAGATGTGACACAATAGGTTGCTTGATTATATTATCAATAACATTAATGGAGGACATGAGATATGGTTAAGGCAAATGAGAAAAAGGAAGTTGCTAAAGTAGAGGCTGTTGCAGAGGTTAAGCCAGTTGTTGCTGAAGCAAAGAAAGAAGAAGTTAAGAAGGTAGCTGCAAAGAAGGCTCCGGCTAAGAAGGCTGCTGCTAAGAAGCCAGCTGCTAAGAAAGCTGCTCCGGCTAAGAAGGCTGCTCCGGCTGCTAAGAAAGCTGCTCCTGCAAAGAAGGCTGCTGCTAAGAAGCCAGCTGCTAAGAAGGCTCCGGCTAAGAAGGCTGCTGCTAAGAAGCTTGAGAAGATCGTTTTCGAGTTTGATGGTCAGCAGATCGCTTACAAGGATATCGAGAAGAAGGCTGCAAAGCTCGGTGGCGTTGTTTATGTAGTTGCTAACGAGAAGAAGATCTTCGATGCAGAAGGTAAGGCAGTAGAGCTTTTCTAATCTATACCATATTCAGTAAATCAGGAAACCTCGTAACTTTTGTTGCGAGGTTTTTTGTTTATCGTAGTCGAGGAACTTGACAATTGATATAAAGATGATATTCTTAATGCGCGCTTTATAAAGCGCCGGCAGTTCGTTTGTGCCATCCTGCCGTTATCGCTTTACCGCACCCTGGATTTTGGGAAGGACAGAGTTCTTATGAGACGGTACTGGGAACGACTCCGCGTGTCGCAATCGCTTCTTTTGCCGGTTATCTTTTCGGCGAGTTTTCCAACTCCATGATCCTTTCCAAACTGAAGGTCGTTACCAAGGGCAAAAAGCTCTGGATGAGAACGATCCTTTCCACAGTGGTTGGAGAAGGATTTGACTCCGTGATCTTTATTACGATTTCGTTCTGGGGAACGATGGAGAACAGTGTAGTTCTGAAGATGATCCTCTACCAGTATCTATTCAAAGTCGGATATGAAGTTCTTTTCACACCGCTTACTTATGCTGTTGTAAAATGGATCAAGAAGAAGGAAGGCATCGATACGTTCGACTACGATATCAAGTATAACGTGATCAAGGGGTGATCTTATGAGAGAGAAAGAAGATCTTACGCTTCTCGGAAGTAACGGCACGAAGTATGCATTCGATTACGATCCAAGCGTTCTTGAAACATTCGAAAATAAACATCAGGATAACGATTATTTCGTGAAGTTCAACTGCCCGGAATTCACGAGCCTTTGTCCGATCACAGGTCAGCCGGACTTTGCGACGATCACGATCTCGTATGTTCCTGATGTAAAAATGGTGGAAAGTAAATCTCTGAAACTGTACCTTTTCTCGTATAGAAATCACGGTGACTTCCATGAGGATTGCGTGAATCTGATCATGAAGGATCTCATCAAGTTGATGGATCCAAAGTATATCGAAGTGTGGGGAAAGTTCCTGCCACGCGGCGGCATCTCGATCGATCCGTATTGCAATTACGGAAGACCGGGAACGCCATGGGAGAAAGTTGCCTTTGACCGCATGGCGAACCACGATATGTATCCGGAACGTGTCGATAACCGATAAGATTTGATCACTCCACAGGGAAGCAGACTTCCGTTACGTATTCATCCGGATTCGGCGTCTGCGCCGGACTCACGTGATAGATGTTAAACATCGGTCCGTTCATCTTGTAGCCGTTTTCTTTGATCCAGGAAACGACGGTTGCACATGCGTCTCCCATCTGCTCATATGCACCTTTGATGATGCAGCTTGCAACTTTGACCGCAGGAAGTGTTTTGAACTTGACGTGCTCTGTATCCTGATACGTTCCTTTTACCGTCATGGATACGACGATCTCCACATTTTCTTCCTTGTACTCATCGTCGAGAAATTCTGCAACAGCTAAGCAAGGATCCGCTGGAATGAGCGGTTCTTTGCATTCGCTCATCATACCCCACGCCATACCCTCATCCTGATAATGGGGAACGATCATGTGCACGGTGGCAGCGTATCTCTCAGGGATTGTTTTTACGGTTACATCAAAATTCATTTTTTGCTCCTTTCTCAGCCTCTTTCGGGCCGAATCCAGAAGCATCAGTTTCTGCTTCGTTTCTAACTCCTGCTCGGTGAGTTCCTGCTGCCTGGCAGTGAGGAAACTATCTAGTTTTTCATTATCGTCATAGATCTCAAGAATGCGCACGATATCAGCGAGGGCAAAGCCCATATCCTTCAACGCGGTAATCCTTGCAACGATGAACAACTGGTCTTCACGGTAGTAACGGTATCCGGTGAAGTCGTCGATCTCAGCCGGCTTCAGAAGTCCGATATCGTCGTAGTGGCGAAGCATCCTGATGCTTACTCTGGATAACTTTGAAAAATCTCCTATTTTCAGCATGTTTTTCTACCTCCATGGATGTAAGTTTTCTTGAGCTCGATACTACTTTAAACCCTACCATAATGTGAGAGTCAACAGGTATTTTCTCAAGTATAACAAAGCCGGTTTCTTCGTGAAAGGGCTGATCGGAAAAGGCAACCTGCTACCCGATTGACAGGGCAAAAAATCGATGCTATTATCTAGATAAACTACAAATGTGTTTAATGTAAAAAAGAAACGGGCAGAGTCGTATGAGCGGAAAAGGAATCAAAAAACTTCCGGATGCGGAATTTGAAATCATGAGAGCGATCTGGAGGTGCGAGGATGCGGTGACGTCTCCGGTACTTACAGAGAAACTTCGTGTTGCGCTTCCGGACAAGGACTGGAAACAGCAGACCGTAATGACTATGCTCGTGCGCCTTGAGAAGAAGGGCTTCCTTCGGTCGGAGAAGAACGGAAAAGAGAGATACTACACGCCGGCCGTGACGGAAGAAGAGTATATGCAGGTCGAAGCGAATAGCCTCCGCCAGCGTTTCAGCGGAGCGCGTGTCACAGGATTGGTAAAGTCACTTTGCAATGGCGGAGATCTCTCGGAAGAGGAGATCTCGGACTTGAAAAAATGGCTCGATGCACAGTGAGGTAGAACATGGGCGGATTCTTTCAGACGATCATTCTGAATTCCCTGAACATGACATTGGTGGCATTGCTGCTGATGCTGGTCCTCCGCGTCCTGAAAGGTCTTCAGTCTCCGAAGATCCGATATTACTCCTGGCTGATCGTGCTTGTTGGTTTTCTGATTCCTGTACGGTTAAACTTCGGCAGAGTTCTTTTTGCGGTCCCGAAAAACACAGCGGAAATTCCTGCTGCTTTTGGCGCGAACGTCCGCGTCGAAAATGTTTCTGGATCCGGCATATCCATGGATACACTGCTCCTCATTCTGACGGGCATATATATTGTTGGCGTCGTGACGTATCTTCTTTTATCTTTCAGCCGCTTTTTCCGCTGGAAAAGAACTGTCCTCCGGCTTTCTGCGAAGGACGAAAGGTATAACGGCATCCTGTATTTTGTCGCGCAGGATATGCAGATCGAATCGGTGGAACTTCGCTTCTCGGAAATGATCTCTTCACCGATGATGATTGGCCTTAGAAAACCGACGATCCTTCTGCCGAACCGGAAATATAATTATCACGAACTCCGTCTGATCCTCAAGCACGAGCTGATGCACTTCCGGCATCAGGACCTCTGGATCAAACTCCTCCTGATCTTCTGCCGCGCAGCACACTGGTTTAATCCGTTTATGGTGCTTGTCGCAAGATCCCTCGAGCAGGAGTGCGAATACTATTGCGACATGGCCGTCATGGAAGGCGAGTCGGAGCCGATGCGGAAGGTCTATTGTGAATCAATCGTCAATACTCTCGCGGATCAGGTGCTGCGAAGAAAGCTGGATGTCAGACCTGTACTGGCCACGAGTTTCTATTCGCCGAAATCCGGACTCAAGCACCGTTTCTCCATGGTACTTCGGGGAAAGACGAGAAAGTTCGTGGGTGTCCTGATCCTGGCGGGGATGCTGACCGTCGTGTCCGGATTTGTGCTGGGTGGAAAAAACGAGAATGAAAATGCCGGTTCCGCCGAAAAGATGAATTCGTCAGATTTTACCGTGACGAGCGAAGAGAAAGTTTCGAATACGGAATGGTCAGAGCAGGAAGTGGAAGAAACGACCTGGACAGATGAGACGGGAATAGAAGAAACGACCTGGACAGATGAAACGGGAATAGAGGAAACGACTTGGACAGATGAAACGGGAATAGAAGAAACGACCTGGACAGAGGAACCGGAATTAGTAGAAACAACATATTATGAAGAATCCGCCACATATTACGAATCCTCGGAATATGAGCCGACAGTATCTGAGAGTGTCCTGTGGACGGGTGAGATGGAAACTGGGGAAATGACACAAGTGGCAGAGACTTTCTTAAGTGAGCCATATGTGGTGAGACCTTCGGATAGCTGATACACGAGAACGATCTTTTTTTGCTTATGAAAACTACATATGTAGTGAATGAAAGGACGAGAACCAATATGAAAAAGACAGCACAGAGAATAGCGGGAGCAGGATTGGGGATACTGATTCTGATCTCTTCGGTTTCTTGTAAAAACAAAGGCAAGGAAAGCGTTCTTCCTTCGGAAAGTGCTTCGGAAGGAACGATCCGTGAAGAGATCGTGGCTCTGAATGACGGGCAGTATGTGAAAGAAGATGACCCGTATTTCGAATGCAGGGAGATCCCGCTTTCTATCCGTCCGGAAGAGGGAAAAAACATCAAAGATTATGAGCTTTTCCATACGACGATCGGTGAAGGGAAGATTGTCGCCGGACTCTATTCGAGATATACCGATGGAAGCGACAGCAATCGGATCGTGACTTTCAATATGGATGGAGAAATCATCAGTAGCGCTACGCTTCCGGAAGGAGAAAGCCTGGTCTCTGTTGCGAATGGAAGAAACGGAGAGATCCTGGTCATGACTGATGCGAATGCTTCGAGTAAAAACGAAGCGTTTATGTGCGTTTACAAAGTCTTAGATGACGTAACTCTGGCAAAAGCACTGGATCTTCCTAAAGGAATCCGGATGAGTAGCAATGCGTTCTTTACCGAAATGGAGGATGGATCGTATCTTACCCATGACTACGGACGGATCCTCCGGTTCAGTCCTTCCGGTGAGATTCTGACGGATATGACAGTCGGGAACGCACAGCACTCGATGATCCATATCGACGGGGAATGGTTCGTGGTCACCTATGAGTGGAATGATGATTTCACGGAAGAGGTGAACTCGATACTAAAGGTCGATCTTTCTGAAGGAAAGACGGTTGGAGAGAAGATGCGGATCGACAGTAAGTGGATGTATAGTTTTACGCAGACAGGAGATGCGTGTTACCACGCGGATGTGAACGGGATCTATAAACTCGACATGAAAGGAAACAAGAAGAGCCTGGTACTTTCCTGGAACGAAACAGATTGTGTTCCCGGCATCATGCGGGATCCGGTCTTCCAGGTTCCATCTGCGGACGAAGTGCTTTTCGTGAAGAAGGATTTTTCGCATGAAGACATTGTTTCTTCTGTTCCGAAGTATTCTCTGATGCATCTGACGAGGGCGAAGACGAATCCGCACGCAGGGAAAAGGATCCTGACTGCGGCGGTGGCCGGGGAAGAAGGAAAAACGGAATTTCATGAAATCATGATCCGGTATAATACCGACCCGCAGAGTACGGCCCGTATCCAGATCGTAGACTATAACGGTCTGTTCGGAATCTATGGTTCGACAGAAACGATGGAGGATCTTCTGGATCGGATCAACATGGAGATCATGTCCGGAAATGGTCCGGATATTCTTGTGAACTGTGCCGGATACCCGCGCTTTTCCAGCGGAGCGCGGATGGCGGATATGAATCCATTCCTGGATGGATCTTCCGGGATCACGAGAAGTGAATACTACGACAATCTTTTCCATGCATTTGAGACCGATGGAAAACTCTATCAGATCCCAATCTGCGTCGAGATCAGCGGTCTGGCTATCAATGACAGTGCACTCGGAAACAAGCACGAGTATTCCATTCATGACCTGCTTTCCGTCTCGGAGACGCTTCCAACGGATATGACGCTTTTCCCGGTATATTCCCACGAAGATATTCTGGATATGCTCCTTCCGGTAGCTTTGAAAAACTTTGTAAATGATGACGGTCATACCTGTAAGTTTGACTCCCAAGAGTTCTGTGAGCTTCTACAGTTTTGCAGGACATATGGATCGCCTAAAGAATCCATAAGTCAGAATGGGAGTGCATGGACGGATCCGATCGACTATCTGGATCTGGAGACGGTTGCCGTAGTTCCCTATTCTTTCGATTCATTCTTCCATTACGGAGAATACATGACCGCACTTCACGGGAAAGTGCTTTTCAGCGGGTATCCGGTAACAGAAGGGACGGGGATCGCGGCGGAAGCGGTCATGTCGGCGGGCATCTGCGCCTCCTCATCTGGTAAAGAAGAGGCGTGGGATTTCATCCGGTATCTTCTCTCTATCGAGACACAGAAAACCATTGCCGGATCCGGCGGGGGATTCCCGGTACAGCGTCAGGCTTTTTCTGAGCATATAAAGACACGGATGAATCAATATGAGTCGCGCCTGGAAGGAAATGCCGACTCAGAAGGAGACATTAAGTTGCGGGCGATCTTCAGCGAGAAAGAGAAGGTGTTGGACGGCCTCTCGGATCTTATGGCACGCGTTAATTCCCAGATCTCCTCGGATCCGTTTATTCGGAATATTATAAAAGAAGAGGCAGCGGCTTATTTTTCCGGACAGAAAAGCGCGGAAGAGGTGAGCCGTATTATCCAGAACCGCGCAAAGACGATCGTCCTGGAGAGAGGATAGATCTAGGCATACGACGGAATCTCCATCTAAGCGTATTTCGTCTTACGTTTTTCTTCGATACGAGGCATGGAACTTGTATGACAGAAAAAAGGCTCTCATTCCCAAGGATTTCGTGAAGAGCCAAGAAAAAAAGAAAGAGAAGGTAACTGTTATGTTGATTGAAGAAAAGAATTCTATCATGAAAAAAGTGATATCTGCTATTCTCGCTGTAGCGGTCGCTCTGACTATGTCGGGATGTAATATAAGCACTTCGTCGGAAAAGCAGAGCGGATCTTCGGTCAACACGAAAAAAAGGCAGGAGGTCGTTGCGGAGTCTGATCCGTACTTCTACATAACGGAGAAGGTGCTGTCCATTCCTGTTGAAAAGGACAGGAAAGTAGTCTATGCCGATGTAGGAGAGTGCAGATTCGTCGGAGATCAGGTCTTTGTTTCTTACATGCTCTTCTACGAAACCGAAGGGGAGCCGGAAGGCGTTTTCGGAAGAGTGCTTTTTGATAAAGAGGGAAATCTGATTATGGATCTATCTTCCAAAGCGGAGTCGAAGGAGCGGATCGAGAAGATCATCGAAGATAACAGCCATGAACTTTATGCGGTTTCATTTGATTCATCGGAATTTTCCTATTCGATCCAAAAGCTTAATAAGGACGGTTCGCGCGGAGAAAAAAGAAAGATCCCTGCGGAAATAGACGAAGAAAGTGAAGTGCTTTTCCTGCAGGATGGAAACCTGATGATCGCCAATATGGGTGAGTTGCGCGTGATTGCGCCGGATGGCTCGCTGACCGGTTCATGCAGTCAGGAAGAGTTCATGGGACGGGTCTTCATTCAGGACGGAAAGTACTATGGCGGATGTAACCACTATTCGCCGGAGGATTGGAATGAAAGCTATACCTATATCCGGCAGATCGATCCGAAGACAGGTGAACTGAAGGGCAATAAGATCAAGTGCGGGGATTTTTCACGCATGTCGCGGGAAAAGGACCGGAGCTATCTTCTTTCGGCGGGGGAGATCGCAAAGGTCGATCTTCTGGATCCTTCTAAGAATCAGGTGGTGTTCAGCTGGAATGATACCGATTATGATTCCGCGCGGATCCTGGATACGAAGGTCAGTTCGGATCAGGAATTCTATTTCATCGAAGAATCGGGAAATGCGGAATCAGAAGAAAACGACGATCCCAGAGTGGAACTGAAACTTTTGCAGGCTGTCCGGGCAGAGAAGAATCCTAATGCCGGAAAAAAGATCATTCGCGTGGGTGTATTCGAACAGGATGTAAATTTCAAAAGACATGTCAACCAGTATAATCTGGATGCGGATTCAACAAGCCGCGTAGAGCTGTATTACTATTCTCTCAACAGTGTTTCCGCATCTTCCGGATTGGAAATGGAGAAGCGTATTGCGGAGAAGATCTCGATGGATCTGCTAAGTGGTGACGGACCGGATATTCTGATGAATGCGTCGTGGCTTTCTCAGTTTAATACTGACAAAGTGCTGGTTGACCTGAACACTTTTATCGACAGCACAGATGGTTCCGGGCTGGACAGGAGTGAATATTTGGATAGCCTGTTCCGGGCCTCGGAACAGGGTGGGAAACTCTATCACTTACCTCTGACTTTTTACGTGCATGGCTGGGTCGCCAACCGTGAGCTTCTGGGAGATACATCTTCTTATTCGTATAAGGAATTTCTGGACGCTTGTGAAAAACTACCCGAAGATGTCTCTGTATTCACGGAAAGCCCATACAACGATCTGCTTTCACTGCTTCCTGTTTCTGAGTTTGTTGATTATGAGAAGGGCCAGGTGCACTTTGAGGATCCGGAATTTAAGCAGCTTCTGGAACTGGTCGGGAAATATGGCTCACCAAGGACGCATGAACAGCTTGCTATGGAGATGGAAGATGAAGGGAGCGCCAGACCGGACAGCGGAGAGCTTTTTCAAGAGAACATGCTGGCCTTTACAACAGAAGCATTTGGGGATCTTTTCTCCTTCACCAGAGCGAAGGAAAGGTTTGGAGGAAAGGCCGTTTTCTGCGGGATCTCCAGCTGTCCTGGCAGATCTATGATGGCAAGAGTAAACGTGTCTATGGCGATTTCTGCATCTTCCAAAAACCAGAATGAAGCATGGGATTTCCTGCGGTTTATGGTATCGCATGAACAGCAGGAGATGATGACGGAATCACTAAACTGCGGTTTTATTCCTGTTTCGCGTGAGGCATTAAGAATCCAGAACGAAAGATGGATGGAGTTCAACCGGAAAAGTATCGAAAACTATGTTCCCGATCCGCGGTATCCGGATGAGAAGCCTCTCGAAATTACCGATGAAACACTCTCAGAGTACATGAAAATTTTGGAGAGTATCCAGCTCATTTCTTCTTCCGATCCGAGTGTGATGTCGATCGTGATGGAAGAAGCGGCAGGGTACTTTGCAGGACAGCGGAGCCTGGACGAAGTGTGCAGTACGATATCGAACCGGGCAAAGACGATCGTGCAGGAAAGAGGATAAGATACATGATGAAAAAACAAAATCTTCCATTGAAAAAAATGGTGTCGGCATTTCTCGCGATATCGATGGTCCTGACCATGGCGGGATGCCGTAAGCCGAAAGAAAAACAGAAGAAAGAGTATCGTGTCGTAAAGGAGTCGGACCCGTATTATTCCGCATCGGAAGTGGAGCTGATTATTCCTCGTAAGGAGGGAAAAGAACTGCAGCAGTTTCTTGTAAATAAACCGGAGATCGTGGACGGGAAGATCCGCTTTAAATTCGATGCGAGCTACAAGGTTCCAAAAGAACTGGATGACAAGCAGTACCTATGCGCGCAGAACCTCGATAACTTCACGGAAGAGGAGAAACTGGCGATTTGGGAAGAGTGGATCAGCTATTTCGATGAAGGCATTGCCTGCTTTGACCTTAACGGGAATTTCCTCGGTGTGGAAAAAGAAGAGGAGGATCCTCGTGCTTCTATGCACTGGGCAGGTGAGCATTCGGAGCTTTTCTATTGCCGCTCCCTTTCGGATGGAAGAAGCCTCGGCTGGAACTTCGAAAAGATAGTGCTTTTCGATCCGGAGGGAAAAGAACTGGCGAGCTATGTTCCCGAGTTGTTTGCGGGAGAAGTCTTAGTAGTGGGAGAGGAGATCTTTGTTTCCGGCCGCCACTATGATGAGAAGAATACTGAAGCGTCGTATGACTACATCGTCCGGCTGGATAATCAGACGCTGAAAGAAAATGGAGATCGGATCCGGCTTTCCGGATCGGTCAGTATGGGGGATATCTGTGCGGGTGATCAAGGTCTTTTCCGGATGAGCTCCAATGGAATAAATAAGATCAATACCGATAGCGGAAAAGAGGAAGAATTCCTTCTCTGGAGTGATACCGATCTGAATTATGTGGGCGTGATCGGAGATGGCGCGCAGATCGGTAGCAATAAGTGTCAGCTGATCAAGTATGTGAACGAGGAAACAGATGAGAATGGACATCTGGTCATGCACGTTCATCTTGTCACGCTAACTAAGGAAACGAAAAATCCGCATGCCGGAAAGACGGTGCTCACGCTCGGTGATGCACGTGAAAATGATGCAGATCTTGTTGAAACCGTGGTCGCATATAACCTGCTTCCGGATAAGAAAGTTCGGATCGAGGTGCACGACTATTCTTCCTATGCAAGTGCTTATGGCGCCTACGAGAAAGTCATCTCCAAGATCGCCGATCAGGTCTATCTCGATCTTCTTGGCGGAACCGGTCCCGATATCCTCGTGAACTTCGCCACCTCACCCTCCTTTCAGACAGAAGATGTACTTCTGGATCTGATGCCGTACCTAAGCGGAGATTCCGGACTTTCGGATTCGGAATACTATGGGACGATCCTTCGTGCCTACGAAAAGAACGGAAAAGCATTTCATCTTCCGACAAATGTGGAACTCCTTGGCTTCTGGGGAAACCAGGAATTCCTGCCGGATACAGCATCCATTTCAGCTTCCGGTTTTGATACGATCCGCGCCTCTTTGCCGGAGAATACTCTGCTTCTTCCTGCAGCGGAATACGACGATCTTCTGGAGACATGGCTTCCGCAGATTTTAGGACAGTATCTGGATATGCAAAACGGCCGGGCAGACTTCAATAATGATTCTTTTATCGCACTTCTTGAAGCAGTCAAAAAGTATGGATCCCACGTGGAAGAACCGATCGAGATCGAGTATGAAGAAGCGATGGCAAAAGCACCGGAGACGCTTCTTCACGAGAAAATGGTGGCGATGATCCCGTACATTATCTCTTCGCCAAAGGCTTATAAGGACTGCCTTGCGCTTGGTAATGGACACGGAAGAGTCTATGCTTTTGGAGATGTTTCCGGCATGGCAGTTGACAGCCGGATGACGGTAGCCATCTCAAAGAGTACGCCTTATGCGCAGGAGGCATGGGACTTCCTCTGCACGCTTTTTAACGAAGAGAACCAGAAACACTTCGCGGAGAATCTCGGCGGGATCCCCGTATCCAGAAACGGCGTGGATGCACTCTGCAAAAAGTGTGAGATGACAGAAAATGAGACAAGTGCTTTTGAAGCGGAATTAGAGAGGACACATGAAGTTTGCGTCAGGGATGACTCGATCATGGACATCGTAAAAGAAGAAGCAGAAGGATTCTTCATGGGCCAGAAAGAGATCCGCTCCGTGGTCAGCACGATCAATAACCGCGTGGCGACGATCCTCAAGGAGAGAAAGTGACAGATGGAGTAACGGAGATATTGACAATCGGTTTTTAGTATTCCATGGGAGCATCATAAACTGATTTTTGAATCACAGTTCGCTTAAAAAGCTTGTCTTATTTAATTATTCCCAGGGTGGACAGCCCACCGAGCATGATAAGGACCAGGATCGCCAGTACAATGATCAATGGCTTGAGCATATAAGTCTGTCCGGCGTTTTTGACTTCGTAGATCACCCAGTCATCACTTGCCGGTTCGCTTGCTGATCCGCAGTATGGACAGTTTCTGGTTTTAAAAGAATTGAAGCTGGCACCGCATGTTCTGCACTGGATCTTCGCGATGGAAAAGTTGGAAGTAGTCGGGACATCAGTTCTTCGCCCAGCCTTGATCCGGTATACTTCGCGTTGTGACTTGATATGGTCGCCCAGATCACGTGTGACATCAACAAACAGATTGCCTGTGACATAGACATATTTGCCTTCCTGTTTGATCTTGTTACAGGACATCCATCCGCTAAAAGCACAGTCGACCACATTGTCGAATTCTGATCCGATGTCGCCGCCTTCGTAGAAGGGGAGGGAGGCACGGTCATCGGAAAAAGCAATCAGCTTAAACAGGGAAGTAATTCTTGAAGAGAAGGTCTCAAAGGTGTAAGCAGGCATGATCTTCGACATTTTAGCTTCGAATTTTTTTCTTGATCTGCCTACTGAGAGAGCCGGACCTGTTCCCGTACCGATCTGACGCCCCGCGGCGGCAAAAATCGAAAACATCCACATGAAGTAACCGATGAGCGGGCTTATGAGGATCGTGCCCAAAACGTACCTGATCAAGATCATCGGGGTGAAGGATCCATAGGTCTCCGGCATCGTATGGCGCTGGTACCAGGCGACACCTACCATCAAAGGGATCATGACGGGAAGAGAATACAGTCCGTATTTAATGATGGTCTTCTTGATCGGATCGCGTTTCCCGTGCGTGTCATAAGTAAAAAAGTAATTCGTTACCTTCGGATACAGTTCGGACATCTTAAACGCCGTGCCGCAGTGACTGCATCCCTCCTGGAGTTCCCGGATCGTGGAGACCGAGCCACAGTTCGGGCAGCAGTAAGTATCGTCGCTGACATCTTCACCGCTTCGCACATCGACTACAGTTTCGTAAATCGCCTGCGGCTCCTTTTTCTTATAGGGTTTCATATTGGGACGGTCGAAGGTCTTCGTATGCTCGACAAAACCGACCGACCACGAGGTCTCATACTGGCCGTCCTGCCAGGAGCGGACGTTGTTGAATCCTTCTTGGAAATAGGCGCCGGGGACCATCTCGTCCGTGAAGCGGAGACTTCTGTTCGCGATGCGCTTCTGCTGCAGTTCCAAGCAGTACCGGAGTTCTCTGTCTGCCGACATCACTTTGGCACCCGGTTCATTCGCGTGTTTTAATTCTTCGCGAAAAGCGGCGGCGACCGCGTCTCTGGTCGGCTTTCTGTCTTCCTCAGGTTCGGCCTCGGTCGGAAGTCCGGCCGCTTCCAGTACACGCAACTGTTCCTCTGTCCAGATGTTCTCGTTCTGGCTGTTCTCCTGGTTCTGGTCCTGATCCTGATTCAAATTATCATCACTCATAAGATTTACCCCATGTCTCCATGCCCCTGATTACCATGTCTTTATCTTACCACGTTTAACTTCATGAACAAAGAGAACGAATATGTCGATGTATGATATTCCATGTTAAGCAAAGAGGGGCACGATAAGTATATGGCACAGCAAAAAGCACTTGCCAAAGAAAGCGTGAGACCTGTTTGTATATATATAGTGCTAATAATTTTGGCAATCCTCTTTGCCGGCGCCATCTTTGTATTCGTTGCGGGTAAGCTCGGATTGGTGTAAGTATGGTTGTCGAAGATTCCGGTTCAGTCGTTGAAGCATCATTCGGTTTTTAACTTCATGCGTTCGTGCGTGCTGAGCGGCCACTCTTCAACTCCCGTCGTCTCCACATAATACCAGTATACATGATGCTGTTCACCTGCCGGGAAGCCGCTCTCCAATTGGATCACTTTGAGCATATCGCTATCCCGCATTGAGATTTCTCCAAAGCAGCTTCCATTCCATACCGGTTTCATTTCGCCGTCAACAAGCATGAACATGATTCCATCAGTGTTATCATATTGTCCCGGAATACTCACATTATCCAGGTAATAATGCAAGGTCGGATTCTTGTATGATGTCATCAGATAATTACCATAATGATCCGACTGGAAATCAATCATTTCTCCCTTGGATAACAAATCCCTGCTGGTATACTTCACCAGTTCTTTTTCGTCCTGTATCGTCTCGATGTCAATTTCATTTTCCGGGCAAGTGACAATTGAAACACCGTCATTTTTCGTGGCGGACTGGAAGGAGCCCGTTATGCTCTGCGAATCCAGATAGAAATCCGTATCCTTGCAGTAGCCGAAAACAACTAATATCAGTTTGTTCTCTCCTGCGACTTCTGGAAGATCTTCTGCACTAAGGGACATTATGTTATCCTGATTGGAATTCAGAGAAAAGGTCAGGATCCCATCCTGGCTGCTGTTTTCATTCAAGCGGAAATTGACCGGCTTCCCGTTCGCCAGCAGAACCGCTGACATTGAAAAAACGGCAGATTCGTCGCTGTCTGCTTCTTCTACTCTCATTACAACGGTAGCATGAACACTGCTGCCTTCGGCTGCTAATTCCTTAATCTGGTTGTAAGGCGCATCGTCGTTTACAAATGACATGTAAAGGATCTTTTTTACAGCATGATACCCCTGCTGCTCCATAATCTTGTCAGTTTCATTGTTATCGTCGATCCATTTTCTCAGGAACTCAATGGAAGAAACGGGATGCCGGGAGTCCTCGGAACCCTCCGTTGTTTGTGAAGTTGCTTCAGTTTTCTTAGAACCCTCCGTTGTTTGTGAAGCTGCTTCTGTTTCCTTGGAGCTTACGCTTGTTGGTTCCGTTTCTTGTGACGATGAACTATCGGTCTGACTGTTGCAGGCCGTCAAAAAAAGTGTCGAAATACCGACACAGATCATCAGTGCAATAGATATAATTTTCCGCATTTTTTTCCTTCCTCTGCAATAAACCATATATAAGGCTCTTCTGACATGAAAGTGTGTTCTTTACATCTCTAAGAGCCGAAAACATTATATCATACCTATCTTCGCTCCTCATTTGTGATTTTCGTGGGTGGTATAATGAGATTGAAACAAGGGTAAACCTTAGAATGAAAAAAGGGATAATATGTGATGAAACTACGGAAAAAGATAATCTTGGGAATAGCGATTATTCTCGTTGCAGAACCGGCTGGCTAGAGGAGTATAAGTATGAAAAAACGTGTCCCCAAGTTGATCATTGTAATAATAGTATTGATTTTAGCAGCCCTGACGGGTTGTTCCAAACTATTGAACGGCAAATATGATCCCAATCTTTCAATAGGCGAACAGATAAAGACCAGACATTATAAGGGCAGTGCAGAAGTTTTCGGAAAGAATCAGTTGTTGGATGAGATGCTTGAATGTATCAAGGATAAAGATGTCGACAGAATGAAGAAACTGTTCTCTGATTACGCTCTCGAGGAAAATAAAGATCTGACCGGAGAACTTGAAGAGTTTTATAAATTCTTCCCTGAGATCAAAGAGGTTAAGAACAAGAGTTGTGCTTCCTCTCGTTCAGACAACATCGGGGCAACAGAATATAAATACAAATACCAGATCATGGCTGACATCTATGATGAGGAGGGCAGCCGCTACTCTTTCATATGTGTATGGATCGAAGGCTGCTCTGACAAACCGAATATGCAGGGACTTCATTCGCTACAATTAGTCAGCGAAGATTCCTATTGGGCAGACACATTCACTGTTCATAGCTGGGACGACAGACCCGGTGTGTATGTGTATAATTGAATTGGCTGCCCTTTGGAGAAAGGAAGAATATCATGGGACTATTTGATGGAATGAAGAAGAAAAACGACGAGGCGCAAGAAATTCTGGAAAAGCATGAGAAGAAAGAACTGAACGATACAGCTTTCTTAAAAGCATTCCGAGGCGTGGAAGTATATTACACGACACCGGTCGGCGATCACAAAGACGGCGGCATGAGGCTTTTTGCGATCCCGGGACCGGACAAGACCGGGTATATGCCTTTATTCCTTTCGGAAGAAGATATGCGGAATTACTACGACAAGGCAGGAAGAGTCGGATATATGATCATGAAAGCTTCGTTCCTTCCGATCCTCGAGACAGCGGCGCAGGCTAACAGCGGCAATACTCCCGTAAAACTCGGATTAATGATCGATCCTTTCAAGTATAAGGTGACACTGGATGTTCCGATGATCGAACCGGTGCTCCGGCTGCTTCATGAATAAGCGAACTATATTTTAAGATTCGACGATAAATATGAATATCTTTAATTATTACTTTAAGATTTTGTTGACCGGCGAAAAATCTTAAAGTAGAATGCTATTAGAAGTATTATTCGAGGTGCTCATATGGTTATACGCGAACACTACTTAAAGCAGATCCGGCCATTCTACGACAGTGATCTGGTGAAAATCATTACCGGTATTAGAAGATGTGGGAAGTCTGTTATCTTGAATCAAGTTCAGGATGAGATCAAGGCGGAAGGAAATAAGTGTCTCTTCCTGGACTTTGATCTTAAGCCAACTAGAAACATGATTCCTGATGCCGATGCTCTTATTAACTATGTAAATGAGAACATTGGCGAAGAAAAACTATACTTATTTCTTGACGAGATCCAGAATGTTAAGGGTTGGAACGAAGCTTGCCGCACGTTACGTCTGTATAATTGCTCGGTCTTTATATCAGGCAGTAACTCTAAACTCCTATCAAAAGAGTTTACCAAAGAGCTTTCCGGTCGTTATATATCTTTTCGGGTAAGACCTTTTGTATATAAAGAAGCTCTTGAATATGCTTCACAGACCGGAAAGAAGTATAGCATTACCGATTATCTTGTTTGGGGAGGATTCCCTGCCGCTCTTGAACAAGATGATATTAATGCGAAACGTAGGTACCTTAATGATCTGAATGATACTATTGTATATAACGATTTAGAGAATAGATATAAGATCCGCAAGAAGGAAGAGTTTGAGAGGATAGTTGACTTTATTCTTATCTCAAATGCTCGAGTCTTCAGTGCTAAGTCTATTGCAGATTATATGAAAGGGAAAAACATTTCAGTCTCGGTTCCGACAGTAATTAAATATCTGGAGTATCTCAAAGAAGCCTATGTCATATCCGATGTGGCACTATACTCACCTAAAGCAAAGGCCAAACTAAATTACTACTATAAGCTTTACAACGAAGATGTTTCTATGAACAGTATCCGTGTTAGCGGGTCAAGATACGATCTGACTCATAATCTGGAAAACGTTGTTCTAAATGAACTTCTCTATATGGGGTATGAAGTAACAGTATACGATAATAAAGGAAAAGAAATCGATTTCAGAGCAGAGAAAGATGGGAAGATATATCTGATTCAGGTTGCTTATAGTGTTGCTGAAGAAAAAGCATACGAGAGAGAATTCTCGGCATTTTCAAATATTGATAACTCCGTGAAAAAGATAATCATAACGAATGATGATATTGATTATTCGACCAGCACGATATATCACTACAAATTAACAGATTTCTTGCTGATGAAAGAATTATAAGCAAAAGTATTGATATCAGGCGATGTAAAGCACCTTTTACACGCTGATATGGGGATTGAAAAAGGCATTTTATAGACACGTTGATCGTTTGGGATTACATTCGAGACATAAAGGAGCTCAGAAAGATGCAGATTTGTGAAAGACTAAAAGCAGCGAGAAAGAATTCCGGAATGACCCAGGAAGAAGTGGCAGAAAAGATCCATGTATCAAGAGTCTCTGTCTCAAATTGGGAAACCGGAAAAACGCTTCCGGATATCGCGAGTCTGATTGAATTGAGCGACCTTTACAATATCACATTAGATGAATTGGTAAAAGGAGATCCCCAAATGACAGAAAAAGTTAAGAATGATGTTAAAGTATCCCAGTCAAAGACACGAGTGATTATTGCGGCGTCGGTGATTGCATTGATTTTCGGTGTTGCATTCGTAATATGTAAATTCATTGGCGGAGGACCGGAAGAATTTGCCAGTGCAGCTGCGCCATGGGTGCTTATGGCCATCGGTATAGCTGCTTTTGCGGCAATGCAAACGAGCGAGAATGTTTCGAAAGATCAGAAGTTGACATAGAAGCTTAATCGCCTATTGATTAAATTCATATAACCCAATATAATACAAATAAGGAGTGACACTCCCTATTTGTATAAGAGGTGGTTGGATGTATATAAAAAGAAGCCTTGAGATAAGAGTAAAGGAGATGGCAGAACATTTCCCTGTTGTTTTGGTTTGCGGAGCAAGACAAGTCGGAAAGACAACACTTTTAAAAAAGGTTGCTGAAGATATGTCTGATATCCAATATGTAACCCTTGATCACCCGAGAATCAGGGAACTTGCTAAAACGGATCCTGAGCTTTTTCTGCAACAGTACGCTGCGCCTGTTATCATCGACGAGATCCAGTATGCTCCCGAGTTATTGCCATTTATCAAGATTAAAGTTGATGAACAGAGAATAAACGGGCAGTATTATCTGACCGGATCGCAAATGTTTAACATGATGAGTAACGTTAGTGAGTCTTTAGCAGGTAGAGTCGGCATATTATCCATGTATTCTTTGTCTCGAGCTGAGATTGAAGGTAGAGACAGTATTCCTTTTAATCCTTCTGCTATAAAGAATCTAACTTCGGACGATGTTATCTCCGATATTTTCGATAAGATACTGCGAGGTGGAATGCCACAGATCATAAGTGATCCCGGATTATCTTATGAAGATTACTATGGATCATATATGCAGACATATATCGAGAGAGATATCCGAGATTTGATTAATATAAAAAATGAGAGCAAATTCATTAAGTTCATTTCTTGCGTAGCGGCAAGAACAAGTCAGGAAGTAAATCTTGCAGATCTTGCCAAGGATGTTGATATTGATCGGAAAACAGCTGATAACTGGCTTTCAATCCTTGTAACATCAGGTATTGTAGTGCTTTTACATCCGTATTTTGGCAATACCATAAAGCGAATCGTAAAAAGACCTAAGATGTATTTCATGGATACCGGTCTCGCATGCTATTTAAGCATGTGGAATAACGCAAGAGCTCTAGAGTTATCGGCGATGGCCGGGGCAATGTTCGAGAACTATGTTATTTCCGAGATATATAAGAGCTACGCAAATAACGGAATTGAAGCAAGAAGCAGATTGACTTTTTACAGAGACAATAATGGGAAAGAAATTGATCTGATGATAATAGAGAACGGAAAGTTATATCCCATAGAGATCAAAATGAATGCAGATCCGGGGAGGAATGCTCTGAAGAATTTCTCGGTATTGGATTCTCTCCAGGAAGATATTGCGGAAGGGGCTGTTCTTTGCATGTCTTCTTCGATCATTCCTCTAGATGCGAAAAACAAACTGGTTCCAATTAAAGCAATATAGCGGTTGACGAAAATGGTTGAGAACTCATTTCTTGACAAAGTAGTAGTGGTATATACTTTCGCCCCTTTTTATTTATACGAGGCTATCTGATGGAACTTGACGAAAAATGGATAAGAGATCATTTGCCGGAAGATTGTAAAGATGAACCGATCGATTGGTTTTCCGGGCTGTATCTGGATGGCCTCAAAGTGATGTCGGAAGGTGAGCGCGGCGATCCTGACACGGTCCGCTATGAGGCGAAGGACGAGGAAGATCTGAAATGGTGGCAGTTAAATGTCATCTGTGGCTTTGTTGGCAAAGCGGATAAATCCAAAACCTGGCGCTGGTATAGAGATTTTGCGGGACATGGCTTTATTGAACACAGACATTATGACTATGATGCAATAGAAGATGCCCGCCTGCCGGGTTTTGAAAGATACCTTAGGAACCTGAAGCATGCCTTCCCGGAAGAATATTTCAGAAAGCAGGTTGAGAAATATACCGGTCTTATGAATCGTTGGTTTCTTGTTCCCCACTGGGGATACGATTTTGAAAAACTATGTTTCATCGAGATCAGCCATTCAAGGGAATACTGTAGTGACTTCGATAAATCCAATGCGGTCCGGCCTGATAATATTACTCAGGTGGTTGACTGAATGAAAAACGCAAGCGAGGTACAGTTTGATTCTTCAGAATGCTCATGATACTATGACCTTGTAGAACAAATTACGATCGGAGCTTTTTATGCGTGTCCATATCGAAAAAGTAGACAGCAAAGATCAGGAAGAGGCCGTAATCAAGGCTGTGGAGATCACAGATGAGATCTCCGGTGCAGTCGAACTGCTGGAAGGTGATGCCAAGGGCTTTGCCGTCAGCAAGGATGGGAAAACCTATATCCTCAAAGCTTCCAATGTCTACTATATCGAATCCGTAGATAAAAAGACATTTGTCTATACCAGACAGGGCTGCTATGACACAAAATACAGACTCTATGAACTCGAAGTTCTGCTCGGCGGCTACTTCGTAAGATGTTCCAAATCCATGATCGTAAACCTCAGAAAGGTGCGTAACGTGAAGTCCCAGATAAGTGGCAGGATAGATGCGACGCTCATAAATGATGAAGTCGTGGTTATTTCAAGAGGATATGCAAAAGAAGTCAAGAGGAGGCTGGGAATAGGATGAATAAATTGAAACTTTGGTTTGAACAGACCGCGATAATCTCCTTCTCTATCTTTGTCGGCATCCTTATCGAAGGGCTTGTATACAGTGTTTTCTTAGGCGATGACCTGTCAGCTTTTTCGCTGTCCTGGTTCCATATCCTGTCGGTGATCCTTGCCGGAGCCATCTGTTCTGTCATGACGATACTTTTATTTATTGATACAAATATCCTCAAGAATAAGTTCACAGTAAAGATCATCATTCACTGCCTGAGTGTCTATCTGATCATAGTTCTTTTCGGATGGTTCTTTAAATGGTTCACAAAACTAAGCAGTTTTATCATGGTATCCGTCATTTTCTTTCTGGTCTATGCTTTTGTGTGGACCGTATCGCTCTGGATCTATAAGCGTGATGACAATAAGATCAACAAAGCTTTGAACGGCATACGGGACGAAGAATAACCCGATTTCTGCAACTTGGTATCTCTTTCCCGCAACTTGGTAATGCGGCTGTTTTCATATGCCTCCCGATAGGTTACATTGACCTTGCAAAGGAGGAATCGGCATGAAAATCATCGAAGTCAAAGATCTTACCAAAAAGTACAAAGAACAAACCGCAGTTGATTCAATCTCGTTTGATGTGGAAGAAGGAGAGCTTTTTGCTTTTCTGGGAGAGAACGGAGCCGGAAAATCAACAACGATCAATATGTTGACAACGATCCTGCAAAAAACTTCAGGAACGGCGTTTGTCGCGGGGTATGAACTGGGTAAGGAGGACGACGGGATTCGTAAAGTCAACGGTATCGTTTTCCAGAATTCTGTATTAGACAAGGGGTTAAGCGTTAAGGACAATCTCATATCCAGAGGTTCTTATTATGGACTCTCAAAAAAAGAGATTCAAAACAGACTGGAGCCTTTTGCCGAAAGTTTCGAGATGAGGGAAATCTGGAATCGGAGATATGATAAACTCTCCGGAGGGCAGAGGAGAAGAGTCGACATCATGAGAGCGCTCATAAACCAGCCGAAGATCCTCTTTCTTGATGAACCGACGACGGGACTGGATCCCACGTCCAGAAAACTCGTGTGGGACTACATCAATTACTTAAGAAAAGAACAAAAAATGACGATCTTCTTAACCACCCACTACATGGAAGAGACAAGAGATGCCGACAATGTTGTGATCCTGGACAAAGGACATATCGTCTCACAGGGTACACCGGCTGAACTGAAGTCTTCGTACGCACATTCCAGGCTGATCTGGTACACACCCGAGAACGCTGAAGCAGAAACACTGATCTCGACCATCAGCAACGTTTTCTCATATGACGCGGATCACTACAATATTCAGACAGACAGGATCTTAACAGACTTTATATACGAGCATAAAGAATATATCCGGGATTATGAATACATCAAGGGAACCATGGATGACGTATTCTTAAACCTCACAGGAAAGGAACTTGCATAAATGAAAGACTTTATTGGATTAACCAGAAGAAATCTTCTCGTATTTTATAAGGACATCTTCGCGATATTCTTTTCGCTCTTGACATCGATCATCGTATTCGCCCTATATCTTCTGTTCCTTAAGGGCACTTTCACAGATGCTTTGACGGGTACGATGAATGGACTTGAAAATATCGTCGATGGAAAACACATAGACATGTTCGTAAACGGAATCCTGCTTTCAGGCATTCTCGGATCCGCCACGATCACTGTACCTTACACATGTCTTCAGACGATCGTTAAAGACAGGGAATCCGGCGTTGACAGCGATATTCTTTCCACCCCAATAAAGAGATGGAAGATCATCCTCTCCTACTTTACGGCGTCAGGAATATCCGCTTTTTTTATGACAAGTCTTATCATGACAATAGGTCTTATCATCCTCAACATAATGGGTGATATGCATATGCCGGCAATATCTATTGCCTCGTGTTACTTGACCATTCTCCTGGGATCACTGTCTTCGACAGCGCTCTTTATGGTCATTATGCTCCTTATAAGATCCTCTTCCACCAGCTCTGCTCTTTTCGGTATACTGTCGGCCGCTTCAGGATTTGTTATCGGCGCATATATTCCCTTGTCACGGTTTTCTGACAGCGTCATGTCTTTATGCAATCTGTTTCCTGCAAGCCACATCACTTCCATGTTGCGAAACGATCTTCTCAAAGGAGTCACAGAGAGTATCAATAGTGATATAAAAGGACTGGATAACGGTGCTTTTATATCTTCGATCAGAGAGGTGTTCAGTTTTAATGCCAAGTCATTCGGGACGACTTTTACAGGAGCGGGGTCAACCCTCTATATCCTGACGATCGCCCTTGCCTGCATCGTTTTTATGACCATAGTTTATAACAAGACATATAAGAGAAGATAAGCGTTATTTTGAGGGAGTATTACATGAAGAATAAGACTAAAATAATACTCGTCGCAAATCCAACAGTGTTTTCAAAATCGTCGTAAAACGAAAGGAACTTTATTTGTTGTTATCTGAACCGCGTTTGCTCAGCCAATCTCTCAGAAGAAAGGTGCAGTAGTAAGGAAAAGTGTACAAGTTGTCCGCAAATCCTATGTTGTTGAAAGACAGCTTTATTCCCCACGCGATATCATGGTATTTGTCATTCTTGATAAGCGACTTCATGGACTGTGCACGACCGGTCCGGGCTTTTACTTCGACAGGGATTAAGTTGTCCTTATCTCGTATGAAAAAGTCTTCCTCAAGGGTTCCGTCGTCTCGTTTGTAATAGTACAGATTATAGCCGCTCTTGTACAGCGCTTCTGCGACGATGCTTTCATAAATGGCGCCCTTATACACGCCAAGATTTTTGTTAGCACGAAGATCGTCCTGCGCTTCGTCATCTAACATGGCGATAAGAATTCCTGTATCAGCCAGATACAGTTTGAATTTGGTGTCGTCGTAATTACCCTTTAAGGGAAGCTCAGGGAAATTCAGACAATAGCACTTCTTTACGATTCCGGCGTCCTGCAGCCAGTCAATGCAACCGCCATAATCATGAAACCGAGCACCAGTAGCAACTTTTGAAATCTGAAATTTCTTGTTCTCTTTGGCCAGTTGGGCAGGAATGGCATCAAAGATACGAGTGATTCTGGTCTGATCTACTCCGTCAGCATACTTTCTTATATCTTCCCGATAAGCGTTGATGATCTGCGTCTGTAATTCGAGGGTGCTGGAGAACGTATTGGTTGCGAAATAACGGGATACGACTTCCGGCATACCTCCGAGAATACAATAGTCGATAAATAGGGAGGATATAGTCTTTTCAGTAGCTTCGCTAAAAGGCTTTGCTTGAATCATGTGATCCAGCATATCTGTCTTTAAAGAATCATCATAACCACGTGCCCAGAGGAATTCTTCAAAATCCATAGAGTACATCTCATAATCTGTTTTGAATCCGACACTGATACTCTCAATCTCCTTGTAATTGATACCAAGAAGCGAACCGCTGCAAATTACATCAAAACGCCCATCGATTGAGAAGAACTTCAACGAAGTAGCAATATCGGGATAGCTCTGTATCTCGTCAAAGAAAAGAAGAGTTTTTCCTGGAACGAGAGAAATGGAAGGATCTATACGAGTGATGTTTTTGATGATCGCATCTGTGCTATAACCATCTGCCAGGATGGATTTGAATTTGGGCATCTCTACAAAGTTGATCTCGACAACAATGTCGTAATGCTTCGAAGCAAAGCATTTGATAGATTCTGTCTTGCCGATTTGTCGTGCGCCTTTAATGATAAGAGGCTTCTTGTCCGGGTCTTTGAACCAGTTTTCCAGATATTGATCAACTTTTCTTTGCAAATAGGCCATTTTTCAGTCCTCCTGAGCATAATTATATGCCCTGGAAAGAATGGCGTCAACAATTTTAGAGCCATTTGCTGAAATAGAATAACATTTTTAGAGCCATTTCGAAGAGCGTTCCGACAAAAAAAGGGTGACCAGCCAATCAGTATTAAATTGACTTCTATAGATATATTGCACGCTCCAAATGAAACACGCAGGAGAGGTGCGGTTTGATACTTTGCTATGCTCATGTTACTATGACTTTGCATATTCTGTTCGTTCGAATCGCTACTCGAAAGAGTTCCTGTATATAGTAGCTATGAAAAAGCATTGTCGTGTTGTCAGATTCTCGTCAAAATGTCGTCAATATAAGTGAAGGAGGTCATCCGGATGGACGATGAAGGAATAATCCGCCTATATTGGGACAGAAAAGAGACCGCAATTGAAGAGACATCGAAAAAGTACGGGAAGTACTGTTTTAAGATTGCTTATAACATCCTATATGACAACGAAGACTCTGAGGAGTGTGTGAACGATACCTATTCGAGAGTGTGGAATTCGATTCCTCCACAAAAACCGTTGGTATTCTCATCTTTTATCGGACGAATCGTTCGTAATCTTGCATTGGACAGATATAAGAGAAAGACTGCGGAAAAGCGTGGTGGAAAGAATATTGAAGCGGTTTTTAACGAGATGGTTGAGATCACTTCAGATTCACCAGACCCGGAAGATGAACTTTCTCGCCGTGAGCTAGCAAAAGCAATCAACGATTTTCTATCAGATCTTCCGGCAGAGAAACGAGTCATGCTCGTCTTGCGTTACTGGTATGCGGACAGTATAAAGACTATCGCATCCCGGCTGGGCATGAGTGAGAATAATGTCTCAGTATCCATCCGCCGACTTCGGATGAAGCTTCGCGATTATCTTAGGGCGAAAGGATATGAACTATGAAAAAGGAATGTCTGTTTGAGGTCTTTGCTTATATAGATGATGCATTTATTGCAGAAGCGGCGACATATCGTAGGTCGCGGAAACCTGTGACATGGGTGTTCTACGCCGGGATCGCGGCCGCTTTTCTTGCTGTTGCCGGCGTATTCTTTCTTGTGAGAAGCACTGTTATGAAAACGAAGAGCACTAACCCTGAATCCGGTCTCGAAGAGACTGTTCCGTTTGTTACTAGTACGGAAGCAACAGTAGCGGTAACGAGTCCGGCTATTGTCCAAGAACAAGTGCTTTTCGCACCGGATGAATCAGCAGGCTATTGCCAGGATGAGATGGAAGGAGCTTCCGCCGGGGAGATCATGATGCCGCATCAACTGAAGCAAGAGATTGAAGAAACAGAGAATAGGGACAAATATTTTGCGGTGACAATTATGGTTTGCCGGTTCGAGTATGTTGACCAGTATTGTTCAGACGAGGATGCGAAATACGAAGCCTGTGCCAAAGACCCGATGATAGCTTTATTTAATCAGGAATTCGGACACTGGTTATATGATATTTATTTGCCTCAGTATACGAAAGAAGAGCAGTGGGCGATTGAGAAGCAGGATGACCTCGGGGAAATTTGCCTGGAAGAGATCTTTATTGAAGAATACTGGTCGAAGACACAAACGAAAGAGACACAGGACGAATATCTTGAAGCGAAGAGACGATTTGAAGAGATTCAGGCTGCGTATCCCGATAGTGTGAGTGGAAAGCGGTTAATTGAACTGTTCGGAGACCGAATCAAAGAAGATGTTCAAAAGGAAATGGAGAGACTTCTTTTGATAGGTTATAGTATTGAGATGATTCCGCTTCCAGAGGTTTATGATAATGAATACTACGTCCTGGATGGGCAGTATGGATACCACGTGTATAACGGGTTTACTGTGACCGGGTATCTGACCGGTGAGCAACTCTCGAACTTCAAGGCAGATCCGACTCATGGGTATAGGTTTACTTGGAATACCGAAGATGGAAAAGTTGATGTTGGTGATGAGTAGAATAAAGGAGGAGATCTATATGAAGAAGACAACAGAATCTATAGTAGTGAAGATACTGTCGATAGCTCTCATTGTATCGGTGGCAAGTGCTTTTCCCGCTTGTAAGAAGAAATCGAAGGTTCCGACGAGAGAGGAGTTTCTGAAAGAACATAGAAACGATCCAGATCCGCATGGCATAAAAAACTTCGACTTTGATTATGAGGATCTCATCGATGCGTGGGGCAATTCGGATACAAGCAAAAGTTACGGTGCTTCTGCTGTATGGAAGTGCGGAGATAAATACATCGTCGTCGGAGCACGCCCAGATGATACGAATAAGATTGAAGAGATGTATGTGTCCTATACACAGGAACTGGTATATCTGTTCTCAAATGCTTCGGTGATATACGTGTGTAAGCGGGAAGACGGTGTGACGGATTACAACAACTGCATCATGCTAACAGATGAGGATATTGATGAAGAGATTCGGAAGAATCTTGTGCAGGGTTCGATCTTGCAGATCGAATTTGACGGGTACTTCCTGGCGTCTTATCCTGGGCAGGTCAGCACGATATACTCGGCAAAGGCGATTGGACAGGTCGATGAGTCGGAGATACCATCGTTACAGGAACAGGAGAAGTATATTCGGGACAATTATACCGGAAGTCAGTAATGTGGGGGTAATGTAGATTACTCCGTAGGTGTTGTACCGACAAATTCATTTTTGTCCGTGATGTGGAAATATGCGTAGTAGTTGTTTGTTTTATCGCCTAATCCTCCACATGCGATTCTATAATCACCAGAGTCAAGCTTGCCGAATGGAGTCAGACTATATGTTAATGAGTCCCGTTGTCCCGGAGCAAGCACATGTGCCAAATCGTGAACGCAATAATCCTCGCCGGGAACATAATACCAGACTCCGTCTATCATGATCTCAAGTTCATAGTACTCGCCGAAGTGCCACCAGGTCTCATCATCGCGGTTTTCAAATTCTACAGTGACTTTCTGAGTGTCTCCGGTCACATATAAGGCAATGTCCATCGTTCCGACTCCCTCATTAACAGGGGCATAATCCTTCTTCTTTTTCGATTTGGAGCATGAACAAAGAATCAGGCAACTTATTACAACAATGGATAAAATAAATGCGGCTTTTCTCATTATGTTTCATCTCCTTCTTATGATTCTGTCATGAACGGATCATCTTTCAGATGATCTTCCCATGGACCTGCATTTTTTTCGTTCCCGAAGTAATAAGGCTGAGGAAATACAAATTGGTTTCGGTCTTCGCACCAGTAGAATACACCGAAGTATGTGCCGACCGGGACGTATATTTTGCTGTTTTCCAGCTCAAATGTATCCCCGGTCTCTTTTAGGTAAAGAAGAACCCTGTCTCCTTCTACCACGGGATAGTAACCGTCAATACCATATGCCGTTATCTGATTTTCGTCAATCGTCGGATCTCCATCGCCTGGCTTTCCTTCAAACTGTGTGTTTTCGATCCATTCTTTGTATGTTGCATATCCACCTATCTGTTGGATCAGGATCGTATCGCCGATGTTGGCACTTCCGGTTCTCACTTCCTCAATTTCGATCCAGGCGAACTGGGATACGAGATGCGTCTCAAAAGTGTTCTTCTGACGGATTACTTTCCCCACCACGATCAGATCAGCATCCCTTTCCAGTTCATCAGTCGAACTGTACACCTTGGCCAGATCACCTATGCTGGAAACATACAGGCAGTTTTCTCTGTTAATCTTCTCGCTCACGAGGTTTGACTCGCTTGCCTTGGCATCCTTCATGTGATCCTTTGTCTCCTGGACAGTTTCTTCCTTGCCTGTGTTCAGCTCATCCGTTACCTTTGCAGACTCAGTGTTTGTTTCCTCTATACCGATTTCTGCGGCAGTCTGATTTGAGACCGGAGTCGTCGCTTCTTTCTCTTCTTTTCCTGCAAAGTAGTTCGCTGCCAGGACACTGCCGCCCACAATGGCCAGACAAGCGGCCGCAATAGCAACGACCTGCCACTTCACACGACGTTTTGCGTCGCTTATTATTATCTCTGTTTGAGGCATGACCTCCATGACAAAATCATCATCAAGATTGGACATTGCCTTAAGAAATTCGTCTCCGCTCATAGTACATCCTCCTGTTTCAAAAAGGCACGTAGGTCCTGTCGGATTCGGAACATTGTGGTATTCACCTTGCTGACGGAATATCCGTATTTTCTGGCAATGGTTTCCGAATCCTCGCAATAGAAGTATCGGAGCACGAAGATTTGTCTTTTCTCAGCCGGCAGTGTTCTTAGGAAACGGTTCGTCATTTCCATCAACACCTGAGCATCCAGTTCTTTTTCCACGGAATTTGTTGATGCCAGACATTGCTCGAGTTCCGTGGATAGTTCTTCCACATGAGCGAAGCGTTTCTGGCGCTTCGAATGGAGACAGTAATTAATCGAGATTGCGCGAGTGATTTTCGCGAGGAAAGACGGAAGATACGTTCTGGGCTCGCTGGGAGGAATCCGCTTCCAAGCCTCCATATACGTATCGTTCTCGCATTCTTCTGCGACGTTATGGTCTTGCGTGATCTTGTATGAGACAGCACGAAGAAGACGCCCGTATTTCAGCGTAGTTTGGTGGATCGCCTCTTCATCTCTATCCAGATACAGATCAACTATTGCTCCATCTTCCATAGATAATGCTCCTCTTGTTTGAAAGCTCTCACTATGTTAATCAACATTTTGGATGACATATTACATTGTAAATGATTATATCCAAAAAAAGAGTTATGTATTAAAAGACAGGATGAAGTATGACTACATTCTCAGGGCAGATCAGGGGAAACTGTACGTCGATAAGTATGCTAATTCTGTTATCGAGAATGAAACACCTGAAGAGACCGGTATTCCGATGATTAAGGACGGACAACTCCAGTTTCTCTCTGTTTAGAGGATTAACGGCGCTTTTTCAGCTATGCTACATACATTGTAAATCGGACTCTGTCCCAATATTGGTTTGGCGTGCCGTATTGTTTTCAAAATGCAAATCGAAATGTTGCCGAAATGTTCCGAAATGTTGTCGAAATGTCATAGAAAAGTTCCGAAATGTCTGGTATTACCAACGTGTGAGGAGGTAGTGTTATGAAAAAAGCGAAACAGACGTATAGTGATCAGCATGGCGCTTGCTCTTATTTGTTTTGTTGTTGGCTGTCAAAGTGGTTCAAAGAATAAACGAAGTTTCAAGAATGCCACAGAATCTTATATCCAAGAGACTTCCCCGAAAGATCTGAAGAGTATAATATTTCGTCAAATGACACAGTATAATGTAAGCAGAATGAGTTGCATTTATGGCAGTAAGTTATTTTCTTGTGGTCAAATTGAAATCGGAAAAACTTTGGATGGTAAGTATATAGCTGTTCCTAATAAGGAACAGTATGACAAACTTATAAATGATATTCACAGTATCCCTAGATGTGAAAATATGGACATTCTTACGGTTGAGACCCGTGAGGATTTGATTCAGTCAGGAATTGATGTTGAGAAGTATGAAAAGATATATAACAAAGCATTTGAGTCTAGGGGCTGATGAAAAACAGAAACATTGAAAATCATCACGGGGACATTTAGCGCCAATCGACCATTTTTGATTGGCTGTCAAAAGAAACAAGAAACCCCGAAACCATTGCGGTATCGGGGTTTTCTCTCTGGAGCCGATTGCGAGACTCGAACTCGCGACCTGCTGATTACAAAACACTTTTTGGGTGTTTCTTATCATGGATTAGCATGGTTGTAAATAGCGCAATTTAGCGTGTTGTAGCACTTCGGGCGAACGTATGTTTGTATAAGTTTGTATTACTTTTTTCAACGATAGCCCCCAAATAGCCCCCAAATTTGTCACTGCTGATCAGGGTTGAAGTGTCGATCCAATCTGTTCATGGCTTTCTTCTTTGCTACTTCTTGTGGATTAGCATAGATATTCATCACAAGCGCTGGTGAGCTGTGTCCTAAAAGTGCGGCAGCTGTCCTCGGATCTGTACCATCTGTAATCAAAATACTTGCAAATGTGTGTCGAAGTCCATGAACGGTTACCTTTGGAACATCACACCACGCAAGAAACTTTTTCAGCCAACCGCGAAGTGTACTGTCGAAAATCGGAGCGCCGGTCCAAGTTGTAAATAACCTTGTTCTGTTACCATTCTGTCCTTCGTACAAATCCTCGATGGATTTAATTTGTTCATCTTGTCATAGCTTATACTCTCGTAATTCCGCAACTAGAGTTTCGGAAATAGGAATTGTCCGAATCGAAGTCTTGCTCTTGGGTGTCGTTTCCACCATTCCCTTGCCGGGGATGTATTGAGAGGTTCGCTTTATTGAAATCTGCTGATTGTCAAAGTCAATGTCACGCCATTCCAAACCGGCGGCTTCTGCTTCGCGAATGCCCGTGTTGAGAACTAGACGGACAAATAGACGTGCACGATTGTCTTCATAATTCGGAAGCTTCTCTATGATTCTCTTGAAATCTTCGAGTTGCAAGGCATTAACCTCAGATTGAGGTTTAGCCGGTGTCTTAACACGCTTGCACGGATTTTCATCTATTAGTTCCCACTCATAGGCTTTCCCAAGAATGGCTGACAGTGTCCGGAACCATACTCCGGCACTGTTACGGGAAAGATCCTTTTCACTTCCGTCTTTTCTTTCTAGGCTGGACAGCCAAGAGCGAATGTCAAGAGGCGTGATATTTCGCAGGAGCATGTCTCCAAAGTATGGAATCAGTCTGCTTTCCATTATGGTCTGGTATCCGCTTGCAGTTTTGGGCTTCAGAGTTTCCAGATGATTTTTCGTGTAAAGATCATAGCAGAAGGACTTGAAAGTCATCTTGGTATATTGGATGTTTGCGCCGCCCTTGATCTTGCGCTCATACTGTTCAGCGAACTCAAGTACTGCTTTTTTCTCCTGCTTTGCAGTAAGCCCTTTGGGTGGGACAAAGGTGGTTTGTCGTCTGATATGCTTACCATTTTCGTAACCACAACTTACGATGATTTTATATGTTTCGTTTCTTTTTTCAATGCGCATGATATCCCTCCTTTGTACTGAACTATGTAGTTTCTATCTTCTCTCATCTCAAGTATATATTGGCAACTGTCCCAATATTGACCCAGTAGCGACTGCATAAGTGTTCTAGTTTGTGTTCCCGACCATGAAATCTTTGAAGGACTAATAAGTCTTGAAACCCTTGATTTTATTGGGTTTTCGGATTTGAAGGATGCCGCTTAGGATGCCAAAAGGATGCCAATTGGGTGCCAATCCTCCCAAACCCTTGTAAAATCGCACATTTGCAAAAAGTACTTTTCCATATGTCACGAGGAAATAAGCCTCGTGACATATTTTTGTAAGCTTTTGTATGGGTTATGTCAACTATAGTAAGGATTTGTTAGACCAAGTCTCGTTTACTCGGCGATTTTTCAGCTTTCAATCGCACATTGGTAATTATCTGGCCGGCTCCGTATTCTTAATTTGAGAATGGGAGGTTAAGAATATGATTATTATTTGGGGTGGCACCCTAGCACTAATTCTGGCCAAGCTCAGAAGAAAACTGTTCCGGGTGGATAAGCAAAGATACAGCGTCGAGGATCAGATCAAGAGAATTGGCGTCTACTATATGTGTATCGACGATCTTCCGATATGAAGCGAAAGTCACTGGCGGAAGAGCACCCTGAACTTGTGCCCCAGTGGGGAACAAGTAATGAACTCTCTCCTTCAGATGTCTCCAGCGGATCTCATAAGAAGGTATGGTGGACCTGCGAGAAGGGTCATTCATGGGAAGCTACTATTAAAAACAGAGCTCTAAAAGGAAGCAAATGCCCATACTGTGAGCATAGATCTGTCTTAGAAGGCTACAACGACCTTCAGACGCTTTTTCCTGAGATTGCCAAGACATGGTCCCCTAAGAATAAGCAGAGTCCTTCTGAGGTGTCTTCGCGCTCAAATGCAGAAGTCCTTTGGATATGTGAGAATGAACATGAATGGAAAGCTCGTGTTGCTGACAGGACCGAAGGCCACGGCTGCCCTTATTGTGCGGGTCAACGAGTCTGGAAAGGATTCAACGACCTTGCTACGACTCACCCTGATCTGATATCTGAATGGTCAGATAAGAATAAAGGGATATCTCCTGAGACAATTACATATAAGAACCGCTCCAATGTTTGGTGGCATTGCAGCAAGTGCGGAAATGAATACCAGGCCGTAGTTAATGCTAGAGCCAAAGGACGCATATGTCCTTTTTGCATAGCTCAAAAGATAAAAGAACTGCGTGAACAAAGACTTGTTAACAAGAAGCTCGCCAAGGACTTTTGGTATCTTCTTCCACAACTGGCTACCATTTACTATGCAGGGCAACAGGGACTTAGAGTAATAACAGACTCAGAAGAGCCGGTAGGAATCCCTATAACAGCCTTGGTTCCTGATATTGGTCTGGCGATCGATGTATGCTGCTCCAGCAAGGTTCTTTCAGTTAAGAAATACATCTGCGAACTAAATAACATCACCTATGTAAGTATTCCAGGTCAGATTCCTGAGAATGAAACTCTCAAGATTATCAGGCAAGCCTTTTCAGAAGCCCACATTTACTTCGATTCATCTATTGAAAGTGATCTGGAACACCTACGAGTTAAATACATCCAGTGGAAGAAAAGACAATCCCAATATTAAGGCATATATAAGCCCGAGATTGCTCTCGGGCTTAGTCAACTTTATTCCTGATAGAACACGCCAACTTCAGCCCGACAAATTTGAATTTACTTTGTCAGCATTTCGATTGCTTCTTCCTTGGTGGCAACAAAAAACACACTCTTCCCCTTATTG